>JAEZKF010000041.1 GCA_023415575.1 Bacillota bacterium | reverse complement strand
ATATGGTATTTGCAATTCCACTTTGTATGAGATAAACTGTTAATGTCATTCAGGCTCATTCTGAATGTCCTCCTTTTGCTTTAGAGATGTCAGTTGGCAAACCGCTTCTCTATTTTAGCAAAAGGAGTTTTTATTTCTTCCTTATCGCTTAAGCTCTTTTGAACCACGCGTCTAACGCGTGGTTTTCGGTATACAACAATAAAAAACGGGTGCGATGCACCCGTTCTTTATTGTGGTTAGTAAATTAGTTGCAAGTCAAAAACTATCTGCTTGCCTTCTTAACAGCTACGAAGCCAGCGCCTGCAAGTGCGAGGGTAGCGAATACGATAGCGATAACAAGGGTGTTGGTGTCGCCGGTCTCGGGGTTAGCAGGAGCAGAGGTCTCCTTCTCAGCTTCGGTTACGGAAGCCATCTTGGTTGCGAAGATTGCATACTCGCCCAGACGACCGGAGGTCTCGAATACGATAGCGCCGTTCTCAATGGTAGCAACGATGGGCTCGCCAACCAGCACGTCGTTCTTTACAGAGTAAACGTAAGCGGTGGTGCCGTTCTCGTTCTGCCAGTCATTGTTGAAGTTAACAGAGATCTTAGCAGCGTCCTTTAAGTAGGGGTTGCCGGGGAAGTTGATGTACTTAACGTCCTTGTCGCCGGCAATCTTGGAGATTGCATCAGGAACAGTGGTGCTGGCAGCGAGGAACAGAGAGGTGTCCTGCTTAACAACCTTGGGGAATACTACGCTGTAGGAAGCATAGTTGATGGTGAGCTTCTGCTGAACGTCAGCAACGCGAGCGAAGATCTCAGCGTCGATAACGGGTTCAGTAGCGTTTACCTTGTAGGTGTCGTCAGCCTGGGGAATGAGGTCATCCTCGTAGTGACGGCCGTTGTACATGGTGATAACCTTGCTCATGCTGCCCTTTACCTTGTCGCCGGTAGAGGTTACCTGAGCAACAACGATGCTGATGGTGATGTCATGCTCTTCTGCTGTGATGGTGGTCTTCGGGGTGAGCTTTACAGAGTAGATTACCTTGCCGTCGGGCTCGGTGCTCTTCTTGTAGCTGATAGCGAGCTTGCTGGGGTCAGAGGATGCAACGCTCAGGCTCTCGTTGCCGTTCCACTCGTCAAAGTTGCCACCGGGGGCAAGGTTAACGGTTACGGCTTCGTCAGTGAACTTAAGAGACTCAGGGAATGTGGAGCTGCCGGGAACTGTGCCAATTATGTCACCGCTGATGTCTGCTGCAGCCAGAACTGCACCCAGGCTCAGCATCATTACTGCTGTCAGAACCAATGCAATCAGTTTTTTCATGCTTTTTTTCCTCCTTGAAGTGTTGTGAGCGTTTTTGCTCTGGGGCTATTATAACTCACACTTCAAGCCGATTGCAATACCCAAAACGACATTATTGTGTAACTATTTTGTAATATATTTATATGCATCTTGCACAACTGCACTTCAAAGTTTAGTGAATTTTGCAGTATATTTTAACCATGGAAAGAAACTTGCAATAAATATGTTACAATTTAGTAGCGTTATGTGCAGGTATTGGAAGTCACCGTTTATTGTCTAGCCCATCAATTCCTGTTCGTTCCTCGGTGCACAAAAAACGCCAGAGTATTTGCTTATGTTATGTAAACCTTTTTCATCACTTGAAACTATTCATTAATCGAAATTCACAAACGAAAAAGGCTTTGAGAGTCATAAAAATACCCTCAAAGCCCATAGGACTGGTGCTTTATCAGCCACCGATTACCTTTTTTGTTATGGATTCCAATACTGCATCCGAGTTTTCGCACATCACGAGCACAAGGGTTCCATCCTCAAGCTCGGTGACCTTTGCTTTCTTTGCGATTTCGTACTGGTCGGGCAGGTAGAATTCAAACGCCTTCTGCTGGTTTTCTACAAATGTATTCAACCCTGCAAGCACCTTGTCATGCTTGCCCTCCTCTGGCTTTATTAGCGCGATGCCGTAAGCTCTGATGTTCATCGGCGAGATGCTGATGGCGTATGCCTGTGCATCTTCATCAGCAAAGTCGATGAGGGGAAACACCATATTGGCCATTTCATCGTCGGGTGAGGTTGCAATGGCGATGCTATCGTTATCCTCTTTGCTGCGCGCCTCGGTGATGGCGGCTGTATAGAGCGCTGTCAGTTCCTCGGGTGTCTTACTTGATGGTTTCTGGGCCTTGCCAGCCGAGCAGCCTGTAAACAGCAGAACAAGCGCGGCAAGTGTTGCGATAATGGATTTCTTCATGTGTTGCTCCTTTGTGTGTTGTACTTTGCACGAGAAAACCCGTCATAATAGCAGTGTATAAAGCGGTGCGTTTTGCTGCAGCAATCACACGATCGGCAAGCTTTGGCAAAAAGGAAAGCCGCGGTTATTTACCGCGGCTTATTACATTGCTTTTAGGTTTACCAGTTCCACCACTCATCATCGTGGTCATCATCATCGCCAAATCCGTATTCGTCAAACGCATCGTATCCGGTCAGATGCTTGGTGCAGGTATTGGGGATGTTGCTTTCCTTATAGTAGCCGATAGCCGTACTTGGGCACATTGTGGTTGCGAGCTCGCCCGTTTCGGTGCAGTAGCTGCGCTGTACCACACCGCTTGCCACAGGGAAGCTGCCGGGAGCATCATCAAGCTTAACGACCTCCTGCATGACGCGCTTCCACACGTTTGGCGGCGGATAGGTCTTGTAGGTAACGCTTTTATTGCGGTCAAAACCAATCCATACACCCGCAACATACTTGGGTGTCGCGCCGATAAACCACTGGTTGTAGTCCTTATCCGACGTACCGGTTTTGCCGATAACCTCGGCCCCCTGTACGCGAGCACCAGTACCGGTTCCCGGGGCGGCGTTGGTTACCTGATAAAGCAGGCGGTTCATAATGTATGCCGTATCCTCGCTGATGACACGGTTGTAAACCTGCTTGTTCTCCAGTACAACCTCACCGGTAGCCGCATCCAGCACACGGGTGTATGCATAGGGCCTAGTATAGGTACCGCCGTTTGCAAAGATTTGGTATGCGCCTGTCATCTCAAGTACGGTAGCGCCCTCGGTCAAGCTGCCCAGTGCAAGCTGTGCAAGGCCGACGTCGGTTTTAATCTGACCGTTTACCTCTTTTGCCTCAATCAGTGTCGAAATGCCGAGCTTATTCTTTAAGAAGTCAAAGCAACGGCGTGGTGTAATCATCTCGCACACCTTGGCTGCGACGGTATTGGTAGACCGCTGAAGAGCCGTGACTATCGTCATATCTCCGAGATACGAACGGTAATGGTTGGACGGCCAGCTGCTGATTACCTTATCGCCGTCCTTGACCTCCTCCATCGGGGAGTCCTCAATGACGGTTGAATAGTTGATTACATTGTATTCAATGGCCTGAGCATAGACCGAGATAGGCTTAATGGACGAACCGGGCTGACGTTTTGCCATGGTGGCGTAGTTAAACACGCGGTCGCTGACCTTTTGACCCCTGCCGCCTGCAATGCCGAGGATGCGTCCATGGATGTCCATAACCACCATGGCAGACTGCGGCGGTTCTTTATTGGTGACATAGGAGAATGTCTCGTCATCGGCGAACTTCTCATCCAAAATGGCCTGAATACGGGGGTCAATGGTGGTGTAGATGCGGTAGCCGCCGCTGTAAATCTTATCGGTCGCCTGTGCGCGGGTCATGCCCTTTTGCTCTACAAGGTCGGCAATGACCTCTTCGATTACATGGTCGACAAAGTAGCTCTGGGTGGAGTTAAACTGCTGCATCGCTTCCTCTTTTTTAAAGGTAAGCGTTTCAGAATCCTTGAGCGCCTGTTCGTACTCTTTGTCTGTGATACGCCCTTGTTCGTGCATCTCATACAGCACATACTCGCGGCGTTCCTTGTTGTTGATGCTGCCCTTTTCGGTAAAGGGGTTATACTTGGACGGATACTTTGTAATAGAAGCAAGACAGGCGCTTTCGGCGAGTGTGAGGTCACTGACATCCTTGCCGAAGTACAGGTTTGCAGCGGCCTGCACGCCGTTTGTGTTGTTGGCAAGGCTGATGGTGTTCAGGTAGGCCTCTAAAATATCATCCTTGGAATATACCTTTTCAAGCTTAATGGCGCGGAAGATCTCCTGCACCTTTCGAGTGACGGTTACCTGATCCTCGCCCGTGATGTTCTTAATCAGCTGCTGGGTAATCGTAGAACCACCCTGCTGGCTCTGGCCGGTGAGATAACGGAGTGTAACGCCCGCAGTACGGTACCAGTCTACGCCCGAATGGGCCTTGCCCACCTTATCGTCAAAGCGCTTGTCCTCAATGGCGATAAAGGCCTGCTTGGTGTGCTCGGGTATCTTTTCAATACCGACCCAAATGCGGTTTTCGTTACCCACAAGGCGCTGAAGCTCATAAGTTTCCCCCGTTTCGGGGTCCTCCGCGTAGATAATGCTTGTGTAGTTCTGCTTAAAGTTTCTTAAGTCAATTACGTCCTCGGTGTTGACAAGTCTAAGAACGTACACCGAAAGCACGGTTGCTACAATACAGCCGGTTATAACGCCAACAAGAAAGAGGGTGGAAATTACCCTGCCGATTGCTGCGAAAATAGCTTTGGTTACACGCCAGCCGCGTGAACCGCCGCCCTTCTTGGCTGTGCTGCCTGTCGTCTTGGGTCTATTCGGCAAACTGTTTTTATTAGATGTATATGCCATAGCCGCAGTCAGCCTCCCTTTTTAATATTCGTAAAGCAAAATATGCCTGTCCGCTAATCAAACTGCCGATTATAGTAGCACATTCCAGTCTATAATTATATCATATTATAGGACTGAATGCGTAAAAATAATTCGCAAAAATGCAGAAATATTTGAAAGTTTACGCATAATTATCCGGCAAATTACCAATAATACATCAAATGAATGCCCAGTATTTTAAGCCCTGCATTTATCAATAATTACTTTGTATTTTGCATAAGTACCTCAATGTCTATTGTTCCCGACATCCGTGTGAAAACAGCACTCAAGCTATGTAATCACAAACTTTATCCTCTGAAACTAGGCTATACAAAGCCGGAAAGGCAGGAAAAACCATGAAAACAGTGCTGCGATGGGTTTTGTGCGCGGCGGCAACCGTATCGCTCATCACCCTGTTTGCCCGATATCCCGCGGTAAGCAATCAGATGGTTGCCGATACACCGAGTATCGATGCCGCACGGGATGTACCGAGTATGGCAGCCGAAGTGACAGTGATAGAGCCCGCTCCGCCTGCCGAAAAAGAGGGGTACTACCTCAAGGAGTATGACGGAAGGCTTGCTATCTTTCAATTAAACGAAGATACCCCCCTGCACGTATTCAACGTAAGCATCTCTACCATGAGCGAATACGATCAGGCGGAGTTACAAAAGGGTATCTTTGCACAGGATATCGACGAGTTACGGTTACTAGTAGAGGACTACACGAGTTAAGGCCTCAAGTGCAGATTAAGATACCCTTTGGTATCTTTTCGCAGGATATTGACGAGTTACGGCTGTTGGTAGAGGACTATACCAGCTAGGTCCTCACCTTAATGTGCGATACCTTTGGTTTTGTCCTTCGATAGCGATAGAAGGTCTGCATGGGCAGACAGCAAGGGGCGGATTACCGCCCCTTGTCTTTTTGTGTATAGTTAAATTATTCGTGCCAGGTTAGGGTATCGATTACCGATAGGGTTTGAGAGTCCACACTCGCAAGGCTCGTGTCAGATGCCATGTAGAGCAGGCCATTGACAAGCACCCCGCGCCTAAATACATCCTCGGGCTGGGTGGACTGGTTTTCCACCTTGCCGGCCAGCTTCAGCTTGCCGTTTGCAATCTGATAGAGGTAGTAGCCCGAAAACTTCTGCTGCACCTGCTGGCCGTCGGTACGCTCGGTGACAATAACGGGGATGCCGAGCAGGTTTGTATCCTTGTCATACATAACTGCATAGGCGGAGCACAGGGCCTCGGTAAAGCTGCCACTTTCGCCGATTTGTGTGGTCGAAAAAGTTGTAATCGTGCTGCCGGAGATACCGTACAGGGTGACGGTCAGTCCCTTTCCGCCGGCGGATAGGTCTGCCGGGTCAATCCCCAACGAGAGTGTATCGGAAAGGGGAATCACCTGCTTTGGTAGTGTCATCTGCTCAGGCGGCTTAGAAAACACAGGCTTTTCGGTCGCGGTAAAGTCGCAAACGGCAATCACGCTGCCGGTTTGCTCTTCCCCGATATAGGCCGTTCCGGATGCAAAGTAAACCCTATCCGTCTGCCGGTCTACCACAGAGGTTGTGCTTTCTTTTATAGCAAGAGACTTATCATACACTGTAGCGAACAGCTCAATACCCGATTGCTCATTTGTCCCTTCTGCAACAACATAGATGCCGTCGTCCGAGCCGGTCTCAAGGCCGATGACCTGACCCCAAAGGCGGGCGCTCGCAGTCTGGATTGTGTTATCCTCTGCCAGTGTGAGCTTCAGAAGATCGGAGGCAGGCTTATTCTTCTCCCCAGCGGGGGTTACCATATACACGCCGCCCGGGGTGCAGTAGATCTGCTTTGCTCCGCCGAGGACTGCTCGGGTGGCTGCCTGTGCGCCGTTGTCATTCAGGCTCAGCGCGCTCACCACAACATAGCTTGCATCGTTCGGCTTTTCGGGCAGAATGATGTTGCCCGATTCAATGAGCTTGGGTGTGCCGCCCCATGCGGTATCCGAAACGACAGGTACCAGTGATTCAATCGGCATGCTGTCGGTATAGGAGAAGGTCTCGCGTTCGGACACAAGGTAGAGGGTCTCGTCTGCCACAAGCGAACTGCGGTAGGCACCCTCTTGGGTAAACTCCCGTATCAGCACGGGAGCGGATGGGTCGGTAATATCATACACAAGCGCTGTGGTGCCAACACTCTGTATCTTATTAACAGTACCCGTACTCGGGTCTGTCTGCGGCACGGTAAAATCGTAGTCGTTGCACAGCAGCGTAAGGACGTTATCCTCCTGATAAAGTGCTGTAACAAAGCGGTCGTCGCCTGAAACTTTGATTTCGGATACAAGCGACAAAGAGCCGTCCGTCTTGGTTTGGGCAATCATCGCCGAGGTGCCCGCCGCATAGAACAGATAATCGTCGTCTGCCTGTATGGCGTCGGTGCGCTTAGCGGATAAGTCGGCTGTTTCGGCGGCAATCGAGGCGGTTAAGCCTTCGGAAAATCCGCCGGTTTCGCTTCCTGCGCCGCCTTTACCCTCGCGCTCCTCTTGTCCGGCTAATGCGTCGTATTCGCTAACTGTATTTTCAGCGGCAAGGGCCAGTGCCTCGCGCACGGCGATGTAATCATCGGAAAATGGAGCTGCCTCAGCGCTTGCCGGGGCCTCATCCATCATCATGTTCATCTCCATGGAACCTGAAGTGTTCATCGCTGTTGTGGTGGCACGTTTTGGCAGGTCCGCATAGAACAGGGCAACACATACAACAAGTCCTGCACACACCACCGCCGCAATGCGCCTTGGCGTAAACCATACCCGTTTTACGGTAAGCTCCGGGGTATCGTTGAGCTTTTGCAGGAGTATCTCGGGCGAGATACGGTGCGAGGGAACGATTTCCTCATTTAGTTGTTCAAAGTATTTTCGCAGATACTCTATATCATCTTCCGGCTGATACTTCGCCATTCCCCCGTCACCTCCTTTCAAGCTCGGTGCGCAGCTTCTTAAGGGTACGGTATAATTTGGATGATACCGTTCCCTGGGGGCAGCCTAATATCTCTGCTATCTCACGTGTTTTATAGCCTTCCACTACTGCTAAAATCAGTATGGTGCGCTCTGAGTGGTCAATGGTAGAAAGCGCCGATAAAAGCGAGAGGCGCTCATCGTTGTCTGTATTTAAATCAAAAGAAATCACATGATCGGAGATGTCCTCCGGGTCGATGTTCTGGCGGGTTGAAACATAGTGCTTGATCTTGCGCTTGCAGCGGATGCTGATGATGCGCATCATCCACGCCTTAAACAGCTTGTCATCCCGCAGGTTCTTAAGGCCCCGAAAACCCTCTAAAAACGCCTCGGAAACCGCATCCTCTGCATCTTCGCGGTTACCCAGCGTATAGTAGGCAAAGCGGTACAAATCCTTGTATATCTCGGAATAAAGGGCGCCGTACGCTTCTTTATCACCATTTTTTGCCTTATGTACCAGTGATAAGGTTATGTCCAATTGCAGCACCACCTGTTCTGCACTGCTGCATATATATAGTGCGCAGTGCAATAAGTTTTGTTGCCGACGATTCCTACAATTTTTATAGCGTAGCCGCATTTTTTGATTCCCGCGGCGAGAATAGCAAAAAGGGCACATTTTTACGCTATATATTGTACTATAAACCGTCGTACAAGCTGTTAACAAAGTTAAAACGATATAACATCTAAAATGACTACCAAATGAAATCATAGTCATTTATCTGACCCGGTTACATTCCCCATGTACATGATGTTATTTAGGGTTGCAAACCAATACCCCCTTGATATTTAAAGGCTCAAGGCTCATAATATAATAAGTCATTTCCGCAGGCTTCGGTCTTAGCGGGTATGACCGTGCCTAAATTCCGGACATGCCCGTAAAGCAGGTTGAGGGGGACAACATGGAAATTAAAACCATACTAAACAAAACAAAAGTCTTACAGCACATCGGCGGCGACATAATCGGGTCTTTTTTGTACGCCCTTGGGGTGCACTGCTTTACCTCCGCACATAACATCGCGCCCGGCGGTGCAACGGGCGTGGCAATCATATTAAATCACCTGATAGGGCTTCCTATCGGTATTTTGATGTTCATGATTAACATCCCGCTCTTGCTGCTCGGCTGGCGGTTTTTGGGGCACAGGTTCACCATCCGCACACTTATCTCGGTGGCGATGGTAACTGTCTTTATGGACTACATTGTGGTTTACCTGCCCGTATACGAAGGCGATACCCTGCTGGCTTCCCTGTTTGGCGGTGTTGTAATGGGCGCAGGACTTGCTCTCGTGTTTATGGGAGGGTCAACAACCGGCGGCACCGATATTGTCACCCGCCTGCTGCTTGTGCGCTACCCCCATATGCAGATGGGGCGGCTCGTGTTCTTCGTGGATTTGGTTGTTATCGCAGTCTCGATGATTGTGTTCGGCAGCATCGATTCCGCCTTGTATGCCATTATCGCAATGTTTACATCCGGGCAGATTATTGATGCCCTTTTGTACGGTCTTGATACAGGCAAGCTTGTGATGATTGTCACCACAAAGAGCGAGGAGATTGCAAAGCGCATCATCAGCGACCTAAACCGCGGCGTGACCATCTTAGACGGCAGGGGCGGTTATTCGGGTGCTCGGCGCGATATGCTCATGTGCGCGGTGCGCAACTCCCAGTACACGAAGCTGAAATCCCTTGCCTATGAGCTTGACCCGAAATCCTTTGTGATTGTAACAAGCGCAAGCGAAATACGCGGAGAGGGCTTTAAGCCGATTAAGGATGAATGGTAAAGGCGAAATGAGACTGTCGTCTCCTTTCGCCTAACAAATACCGTCTATGACGCTTTTTGAGCGGCGTTTCATTTACTTAATGTAAGTGTTTGGTAAAGTCCATCACTATATAAACAGTTTACACGGCGTAAATGTTACACATTTAACTCACAAAAATCGAGGTGTGATTTTAGGCAAATCGCACCTCGATTCTTTTTATATCGGATGACTTACATCATCGGCTGCATGGACTGCAAAAACTCTGGTGCACGGCTTTCGGGGATGATATAAACCGATACCGTCTGGGCAAGGCCGCCTGCAATCTCTTCTGCATAGGCGTTTTCAAACGCCACCACATAAAACTTCTCACCCGCGCTAGCGTTATATCGGGAGGTGCTTGCCTCTACAAGCTGCACAATCTTAGCCGGGTCAATGATGCGGTGGCCGGCCAGATAGGTCAGCATGTCATCGTTTAGCACCGATTCGCCGGTCTCGTAGGCGTACTCCTTGTAGTACATTCCGGAGTCTTCATCCATGGCGTACCGTGTTTCAAAGTAGATCTCCTGCAGGGAAATTGTGTAGTCGGTTGTGTCCACAACCCCGCCCAGCTCTTCGTTTGCGTAGGCCGTAGTGATTATCCACGGGCTGGAGCTTGCGTAGCGAAGCAGGTAGGCTCCGCGTATGCCGCTGACATCCGGTATTGCGCTAATATGCCAACCGAGTTCGTTTAGGAATGAGATGGTGCTTTGGTCCCAGCTATAGACGGGCTGGCTGACGATATCCTCCATCTCGCTCGGGTAGTCATATCTGGAGTTAATCACATTACTGGGCGGATTGTTATACAAGAGGTTTATGTTTAAGGTAAACAACTCGCGCTCGCCCGGAGACAGGAGCTGGTTCTGCGTTGCGTTTGCAGCATCCTCCTGCATGGCGTCGAGCAGGCGCTGGGCCTGTGCTTTTGTAAGCGATGTTGCAGCCGAGGTCTCGGAAAGCGGCAGGGTCATATCGGTTCGGGATACGGAGACGATATCCTCTGCCTTGAGATAGGCAGACAGGTCATTCTTAACCCGAAACGCCTTGATGTCATCGAGTGCATAGAGGTGCTCTCTTGCCTCAACCGGGGTTTTTGAAAAGACGCGCTTTATCGTCTTGCCGTTTTTGAGGGTATACTCAACGGTCATGGAAGACCCGATCAGACCCTTTTGCGCAAGTGACGCGGCGTTATAATCCCCGTCGTTAATCTGCGCAAAGCCTTTAGCCTTTGTAATCGCCTTGTGGGCCTTTACCACCTGTGTAATCACCTCAGGCTCGGAGTAGGCGCTGTCATAGTGGTCTTCATAGTAGTAATAGGGGAGGTATTTCGCATAGGCTCCATCCCCCATTCCGCCGTAGCTTATGGATACCTTCTCGACATTGTTAGCGTCCGGAACGCGCTTGGAATACCCAAAACCGCCGGTATAAAGGATGCCGGTGTATACAAGGATAACAACTGAGATACAGGCAAACTGCAGCAGCATCCTAGTGAAGGTCTTAAAGCCTCTTGCAAGGATGGCCTCCGTGATAAAGTAGGCGACAAAGGCGCCGAGCAGGAAGCCGGCTGCTGTGCTAATCCAGTTGTTTACAAGGGTTTCGGAGAAGAGCAGGGCAACCAGAATGCCTACAATGTCCGCAGCGAGCAGCTTGGTAATAAGCTGGACTGCGCCGCTGGAACGAGGTGTGCCGGATATTTCATTATCCCTATTGCGGTACACAAGCAACGAGAACACGACAATCAGCGCAACCGCAATCGGCCACACAACAAGGCTTTTTACGACATAGCCGATGTCTATGTTATCCCACACCTGAAGCAGGCGGAAAAAGGGTGCTACAACGGGCGACAGGAAAACAATCAGCTTGTCTATTGATTCCGTTGAAGAGTACCCGATGAGGGCATGGGAAAGCAAGGTGCGGTTTAACAGAATTGCGATACTCGGCGCCCCGCATAGGGTCATGGAAAAGACGGCGGTGTCAAAGACCGTTCCGGTGTTGACCGCGCAGAAGATGGTGATGCTGAAAACAGCCGCGGCGTACACAAAGAAGGATGCGAGGTCCACTGCCCATATCCCATAGGTGTTTTCATATGCCTGCAAAATACCTTGAGCTGAAAACAGGATAATCACGTTTAAGATGTACGGGATAAACAGGATGGTCAGGCCGCCCATGACCTTGCTAAAAAGCAGGCTTTCGCGTTTGACCGGCAGGGCGCCGAACACATCCATCGCCTGACGGTTGTGCATGTAGGAGCTCACGATAAGCCCGACTACAAGCCCTCCGACGATGGCAACAAGCAAAAAAAGTGCAAAGCTGCCGGAGGAATAGACGTTGCCGTACATAGAGGAGGAGTAGATTTCCGCCGTCCCGTTCATTCTGCGGATTGTAAGCATGTTTAAACTCTGGATGATAAACGGCAGCGGGCCGGACAGGAACAGCAATAGGAAGATGGCCACCATCAGGCCGATGCTCGACTTTACGGTGTGCAGGTAGAGGCTGCGCCCGCGGCTGTTAGCTGATAAGCTGACTGAAGTCATAACCCGTCTCCTCCATTTCATACAGGAATATTTCCTCCAGCGTCAGCGGAAGAAGCTCGATAAACAAGGGGTTCAGCGCCTCAAGCCGCGCCTTGATTTCATCGTGTGCGCCGCGCAGGACCATGGTTGCCACCCGCCCGCTCGTCTCAATCTTCAGCGCACCCAGAGAAGAAAGCGCTTCCTTCGGAATGTCCTGCGCAAAGGCGATCTGCGCCTTGTGCATGGTATCCTTAAGCGAGTCGTAATCGCGTTCGAGCACCATGCGGCCGTAGTGCAGAAGGCCGATCTTTGTGCACAAATCCTCGAGCTCGCGCAGGTTGTGGGAGGTGATGACGGTGGTCAGGTTCATGTCCGCCGCCTTTTCCGCGATGATGCGCTTAAGCAAGGCCCGCATGACAGGGTCCAGCCCGTCAAAGGCCTCGTCAAGCAGCAAGAACTCGGGGCTTGCACTCAGGGCAAGCAGCAGGGATGCCTGCCGCTTCATGCCTTTTGAAAAGGTGTTGATGCGCTTTTTGGTGTCTAAGGGGAAAACCCCGCACAGGCGCTTATAGGTGTTTTCGTCCCAGCGCGAGTAGAAATGACGGTAGAAGTCTGCCATTCCCTCTATTGTGTACTGCGAGAAAAAGTAGGGCTCGTCGCTTACAAAGAGGATACGGTCCTTGAGCGCCGTGTTCTCAAAGGTCTGTTGTCCATCAATGGTTACCGTTCCCCCGTCTGCCCGGTATACACCGGCAATAATGCGCAGCAGGGTGCTCTTACCCGAGCCGTTGGAACCGATGAGACCGTATACGCCGCCGCCCTCTATTGCAAGAGATACGCTGCCCAGGGCCTTTGTCTCCCCAAACAGCTTGGTTACGTTGTTTACCGCTATCATATCCGTCACCATGCCTTTCCGGCTTTGTGTAGTAATGCACAAGGCCATTTCATGTTGCTGTGCAGTGACACTGCAGGATGCGCAAGGCTCATATGTTTGCCTCCCGATAGACGCGGTCTACAATCTGCAGAACCTCATCCTTATTAATATTAACCAGTTTACAGGCGTTACACGCGTCGTGCAGGCGCCCCTTGGCCTCATTACGCAGCGCAGCGTTTTTTGCAACGCCCTCTGAAACAAAGCTGCCTCGCCCGGGTGAGGAGTACACCACCCCGTCGCGTTCTAGCTCCTGATAGGCCTTTTGCACGGTGTTCGGGTTAATGGCAAGCTCCTTTGCCAAGGTGCGTACCGAAGGCAATTGCTCGTTCGGCTCCATTATCCCCAGGACTGCAAGGCGCATGATGTTTTCTTTTAGCTGCTCGTAGATTGGCTTGCGGCTTGTAAAGTCAATGCTTATCTTCATCGCCGTGACCACACCCCTTCCGACCCTGCAACAAAACAAGGCCCGATTGTTAGGTTTTCTGTCGAACGCTTAAACTGTATTAACTGTACTGTATGTGCTAATACAGTCATTATACCTTTACCCTCGTATTATGTCAACAAGCAAAGCAAAAGCGGGCACCATTGTGCCCGCCTTTTATACGGAAAATATTACTGCTGGTTGTTATCCTGCTCGGTCGGCTGCTCCTCGGTTGGTGCGGATGCCGGAGGATTTTGTGCAACGGGGGGTGTTACATTGCCCTGATTATAGACAGGCGGCGGGGTATAGCCCTGACCGTAGGCAGCCTGGTTATAGCCGGGCTGGGGTTGAGGTGCGGGGCTCCAGTAGGGGTTCTGCGCGCCGTAAATCGAGATAGCGGGCTTATTACGGATGCTAAGTGCGAAGAAGGGCTCGGTGACATTAAAGATAATCGAGAGCACCAGATACATAACCGCGTTTTGGGGGACATAGTCCTTATAGATGCGGTACATCACAATGTAGTGAAGAACCGAGTATGCAATGGAGATTGCGCTGATAAGAAGCGAAAGCAGTGAAAAAAATGCGGCACTTGAAAGGCGGGGGGTGAGAAGGTTAACACCATTATTGTAAAGCCCCAAATCCATGGCGCCAAGCATTGCAAACAGCTCCGGCAGCTGTATTGCGGTGGTAATGATACTTCCAAGCTTTGCAACAATAATACCCACTAAAATCCACACGCGGAATTGCGTGCTTTTTCCGGTCCGATAGCTGATGTCATCTGCAATGGCACCCTTGAGGTATTCCTTTGCAAAGGGAATCCACGCAAGCCACGGTCTGTTATAACCGCGGTTTTTTGCAATGGCATAAAAAGCAATACCATTGAGAATATAAAACACGATACCTATTATTGCGCCGAGGCCAAAAGCAATAGCAAAAACACCAATAATGAAATCCGACATAACTGACATACCATACCAAACCTTTCCGTCAATACTTCGTGATGTACGAGCTCCGGTGATAGACGCTCTTATAATCCATGTGAGATGCTCAGCGCTTAATCGGGTCTTTATAAAGGAACTCGTATCTTGCAAGATGCCGAATACTTTATTATTGTAACATAGGAAAACCCTAACTTCAACCAAAACATTCCACCCTAATACAAAAGCGCCGTTCCCAAGTTGGGAACGGCGCATAGTATTGCAGTGCGCAGGATAAGCAGTTTTGCTTATTCTTCCTCGCGAAGCTGCTTTGCTTCTTCGATAACGCCAGCCTCGAGGTGAGCGGGCAGCTGCTCATAGCGTGCAAACTCAAGCGAGAAGCTACCGCGTCCCTGTGTCATCGAGCGCAGTACGGTGGTAAAGTCGCTCATCTCGCTGAGCGGCACCTCTGCCTCTACCATCTGCAGGCCGTCTTCGGTGGGGTTCATACCCAGAACACGGCCGCGGCGCTTGTTTATCTCGCCGATGACGTCGCCCGTATTGGAGTCGGGCACGATGATCTTCGCACTTCCGATGGGCTCGAGGATAACAGGCGATGCCTGAGGCAGACCAGCCTTATAGGCAAGCGATGCCGCCATCTTAAAGGACATTTCGGAGGAGTCTACCGGATGGTAAGAACCGTCCACGAGTGTCGCCTTAAGACCTACTACGGGGTAGCCGGCAAGAACGCCCTTCTTGATGCAATCGCGCAGGCCCTTTTCAACTGCAGGGAAGAAGTTCTTGGGGACTGAACCGCCGAACACCTTCTCCTCGAACACCAAATCCTCGCTGTCGCAGGGCTCAAACTCAATCCACACGTCACCGTACTGGCCGTGTCCGCCGGACTGCTTCTTGTGGCGGCCCTGTACCTTGACCTTCTTGCGGATGGTCTCGCGGTAGGGTACACGCGCCTTTTCAAGCACAACATCAACACCGAACTTGGATTTAAGCTTGGATACCATGACGTCCAGATGCTGCTCGCCAAGGCCGGAAACAACCTGCTGCTTGGTCTCGGTGTTGAGCTCAAAGCCGAGGGAGGGGTCTTCCTCAATGAGGCGCTGGATGCCCTGAGCAACCTTGCCCTCGTCGCCCTTTGCCTTAACCACAACCGCCATGCTCATGCAGGGGGCCGGGAAGGATACAGGCGCAAAGCTTATGACACGTTTGGGGTCGCAGAGGGTATCGCCCGTAATGGTTTCGGAAAGCTTTGATACAGCCGCAATATCACCGGCAACAACAGCCTGCGTATCCTCCTGCTTCTTGCCCTTTACGTACATGATCTTGCCAAGGCGCTCGGGGTTACCGGTTCTGGCGTTGACGGGAGCAATATCGGCCGTCAGCTTGCCCGAGATTACCTTGAAGTAAGAAAGCTTGCCCACAAAGGGGTCAGCAATGGTTTTAAATACAAGCAGTGCAAGGGGTGCGTTCTCATCGCACTCAACCTTGACATCGTTGCCCGAAGCGTCCTTTGCAACCTCGCCGGCATTACTCTTTGCGGTGGGCAGCAGGGTGCTGATTGCCTCAAGCAGAAGGTCGATAGCAGCAAGTGTGAGCGCGGAACCGCACAGTACGGGGGTGAGCTGACCGTTCTTGGTCGCCTCTATAACGCCCTTTGTGAGCTCTTCGGTGGTGAAGGGCTCGCCCATGAAGAACTTCTCCATGAGTTCCTCGTCAGTCTCCGCAACAGCCTCGCTAAGTGCTGCAATGGCGTCATCCGCAGCGCCCGCGGGAACGGGAACCTCGGTTGCCTTGCCGGAGGCATCGTATTTATAAGCCTTATTCGTGAGCAGGTTGATATAGCAGGTAATTTGCCGGTTCTCTACGTGCGGTATGACGATGGGGCATACCGTGGAACCGAAGCTCTGCTTTAAGCTGTCAAACGCCTTTGCAAAGTCGGCGTGCTCGTTGTCCATCTTAGACACAAACACCATGGTGGCCTTGCCCTTTTGCTTGGCAAGCTTGTACGCCTTCTCGGCGCCCACGCTTACGCCTGATTTGCCTGATACGGCGATAAGTACGCTTTCGGCGGGGCGTATTCCCTCATGCAGACCTGCCTCAAAGTCGAACAGTCCGGGGGTGTCGATTATATTGATCTTTCCGCCTCCGTACTCCAGCGGTGCAAGGGATGCGGAAACCGAAACCTTGCGCTTTATCTCTTCGGGATCAAAGTCACATACCGTATTTCCATCGGTCACCTTTCCCAAACGGTCAGTACCTTTTGTCAAAAACAAAAGAGCCTCCGCCAATGATGTTTTTCCGGAACCGCCATGTCCCGCCAAGGCAACGTTTCTGATTTTGTCAGCAGTGTATTGCCTCAATTTCCTTCGCCCCTTTCTTCGATCCGCCGCTTTGGTTTGGTGCGCACGAACCTTTTGATTAAAAGTCTATTCGCCGATTTGATTCCCCACTATAGCAGATGCCGGTGTATCCTTTTCCCACATTGCGGCAGAGGGCACCTTAAATCAGCAACATTAAGAATAATTATAGCCTATTTACACATAATTTTCAACGCATATTTTTAAAGTTTTGTGCGATGTGTGCAGGCAATTCGTCAAAAATTCGGCGACCAAATTATGTATTATACACAACTTAGTCGCCGAAATTTTGCAGTATTCAACTTTTCTAATGATGTTTTAGTACTTCCTCAGCGATAGCGGAACCATGGTAATGAGGGCTGCAGTTACCTGATAGGAGAGCAGCAGCAGGGGGTTTTCAAGGGATATGCCAAAGAAGAAGGTGAGTATGGTTGTCAACGCATAGCCGAGGATAACAAACAGGGTCTGTAGAACCGATGCCACGGCCCCTGCTGACCGAACCTTGACCGCCGATGCGATGGTGTCAACCAGCGAAAGCGACCCGCCCATTGTGGCAAGCTGGGCCTCGGCTGTCTCGGTGTGCTCGGTCTGCTGGGCGTACACCCCGTGCAGGTGGGGCGGCATAATCTGAACCATGTCATAGTCAAGCTCAAACAGGTCGGTGAGCATCTCGCGCGTGATGTTGGGGTCTGTAGAGCGCACAATCAATGTGATGCGGGACCGCTCCAGTCTCTTGAGCTTTTCATATACCTCGTCGGTCGCGTTGTAGGAGATGACAAACATGGAGGAAAGCTCGCCGCCCGCCGAGAGATAGAGGATGTGCCGGTTATCCTGCCGATACTTCTGCTCGTACTCGCGCGGGGGAAGCTCGATGCCGTGGTGGCGCATGAGCTCGCGGTTGCCAATAAGGACATGCTGTCCGCTGACCCAGGCCGAGATGCCCATGCCCTCCTCATAAACGATATCCTCTACGTCCTCGAGAATCTCGGTGCGGCCCTCGATAATCTGGAAGAATACCTCGGCCATGGTGCCGCCTATCTTCTCCATAATGCTGGCGGCGGCTAAAATCGATACGTCAATCCGCCCGCCTTTGAAGGTTCTAATACCGTGCAGGGTAATACCGCCTGAGCCAAACAGCTGGGCGGCCTCCACTACAACTGCGGAGGCATCGGCTGCCGTTTCGGCCGCCTCACCGCCCGCAATCATGGCACCTTTCGCAGTCAGGCTGCTTGCGGCACGCAGAAGGGGCAAGTTTTCTCCAAACAGGGCGGTAAAGGGGGAGCAAACGCACACAACTGCGGTAAAGACCGTAAAGCAGGAAAGAATGTCGCGGTACAGGATGTAGGAGGACGCCGCGAGTACGGCCGCCGCTCCCACGCAGATGGGAGACAGGATACGGCTTATCCCCTTCTCCTGCACACTTGCACCCGTATGGTACAAAAGACCTTTGAGGAAGTCTGCCGACTTTAGGGCAGCTATTCTCGGATGGCCTTCCGCAAGCAGGGGGGCCATCTCCTCTGCAAGGCCTTCGCCTTCGAGCATCTTTACGGCATAAAGCTGTTCTCCGCTGCCGATAACCGACAGGTTATGAGCGACGCGCATGGCCACCATCAGCTTGCCTGCCGCGTTAAACCACAATCCCGCCACCGCAACCACGCAGTACATCTGCGCGTTTTGGTTGGCAAACAGGGTGGGCTTTATCGCAAACGCAAGGGTATAAATCATCGTGGAAATGGACGCTACCGCCGCCATGCTGTCTCCGTCCGCCTTGAGCCGAAAGAGTGAAATCAGGCCGGTTGCAAGCGACGGAAGGCTAACGGCAAAGCTTACAAGCGATAGCAAGAACAAGACAAGCGCAAACATCCCGGGCGCCTGCCGGAAATGGAAGGCCTCCGGTACGGGCAGGATGGTTGCGATGGTGGAAAGCACAAGGTAGATGGAAAAGCCTCCGGTCAGGGTGAGAACACCCAAGCGTGCCCAGGAAAGTATTACATTCCTGCGCAAAAGAGAACGCACACGGCCGAGGTCCTCGGGGCTGTTGAGGTCGTTTTCAACCTCTCGCCTTTCCTCCTCGTCGTCCGGTTCTTCTGCCCGAACTCCCTCCTGCTCCATCATGCGGTAGGCCTGCCAGCGGACGCGGGCCGCACTCGGCTCCTGCATATCCGTTTCTTCCGCCGTTTCTTCGGGCAGGATTTCCTCATTTAACTTGCCGGTGTCAAACTGGCGGGTGACCTCGATTGGGGCTACAACCGCTGTCGGAGCGGGCTCTGGTTCGGGCATCACCGGGTCAGGGGCTACCGGCCTTTGAGGTCGGCGCAGCACAAAGCCCGAACGGACGGGCTCCTCCGGAGCGGGTAGTGTCTCCTCCGGCTCGGGGGTAGGCTCCACATAGTCCGGCTGTGATTCGTACTCGTCTTGGTAAGACGGTGTTTCTGCAGCCACAAAGTCGGGCCGGGAGCTTGTCCACAGAGCGTCGTCTTCGGCTGTATCATATCGCCTACTTTGCGTTTTGGGTCGGGTGAAGGTATCCTGCGGCGGGTCTAAATCCCGATACCGCTCACGCAGTGCCGCATACTCCTCGTTGATGATGGCCTCCCTGCTGCGGTCGACGTTCGGGCGGGCAGAGGGGGCTCTGCGCGGCTCATCGTAATAGCTGCGCGGGCGGACATCATCCTGCTGATAGCCGCCGTCGTAGGTATAGTCCTGCCTCGTAGACGGGGCAGGCTCTGTGTATGGGGCATGCGGCGCGGACGGGGCATGCCTCGTAGATGAGGCATTGTACTCGCCAAACACCGCGCTTTCGCGCGAGATGCGAAAGCCCTGCGGGGCAGTGGTCGGTATATCGGGAGTCGGGGGGATATCGGGCTGTCTTTGGTAGCCCCGCTCAGCGCTCTGCGAATAGGGGCTGCGCATATAGGGTGTGCGCAGGTCCTGTGCTGTGTCCTGGGGGGTAGTTGGGTCCTTGGTGTTGCCGTACGGATAGGTTTGCTCATCATTAGGACGCCCATACGGTCTTGCATAACCGGTATCTGCGCCCTGCGTGCGGGCGGTTAATTCCTCCCGCCTGCTGGTATCCGAAACCTTCTGGCTCTTTAGCCGTCGTGCCTCGGTGAGAATCTGATCCAGATCGTACTCGTTATCGTACATATAACGTCTTTCCCCCTTTGTGTCCAAAAAGGTCAGGCAACGCGCTTTTTACCTGCTTTTTAAGCCGTTTCGTTGCCTTGCGACCTCATACATCAAGATGCCGCCCGCCACCGAAGCGTTGAGCGACGATACCTTGCCTAACATCGGCAGCGAAATGATAAAATCGCATTTATCCTTTACAAGACGGCTAAGGCCCTCACCTTCCGAACCGATGACAAGACCAACCCCGCCGCTGTAATCCAGCTCGCACCACATGCTGCCGCCCATGTCGGCGCCGTATATCCACACACCGTTTTGCTTGAGCTCATCGAGTGCTGTTGCGATGTTTGCAACCCTTGCCACCGGCAGATGGGCACATGCGCCTGCTGATGCCTTGTAGACCGCTGCGGTCACCGATGCGCTGCGGCGCTTGGGTATGACGATGCCGTGGGCTCCTGCCGCCTCCGCCGTGCGGATTAAGGCTCCAAGGTTGTGGGGGTCTTCGATGCCGTCTGCGATGATGACAAAGGGATAGGTGCCCTCTTCCTTCGCTTTTGCAAGGATATCCGCAAGCTGAACATACTTAACTGCCGCGATTACGGCTGCAACTCCTTGATGGGCCTCGCCCTGTGCAAGGTGGACAAGCTTTTCAGGCGATACCTCCTTAACCGGTATGCCCCTTTCGCGGCAGATTGCAACTATCTTAGCTATACTGCCCTGCCTGTCGCCCTTTGCGACCATGACGCTGTCTATCTCGCTTTGCGCGCGCAGTGCCTCAAGCACGGCATTCCTGCCGACAATGATGTCGGTGTTGTTATCCTTTTGGTTTTGAATCATCTGTCTACTCCCTAAGCCGGCATAGCCGGATTACTCCATCTATGCTGGCTTTAGCCTGCTGTGCAGGCTTTGTTTTAATGGGTTCTGTGTGGCGCGGCGGCAAACACGTTAAACGGTCAAAACTATGTAACGGCTGCGCCGCCGTGTTAAGCAATGCAATATTGCAAAGAACGCGACCGCCGCTAATATGTCCCTCAGATTATGCAGGACACGTGTAGTTTGCTAATACCATATCCGCGCTTTGAGGATATTATATCATAGCGCAGGAAGAATTTAAACGTAAAAACAGGGTGTTTTTTCCCTGACTGTAAGCTTACCAGCGCAAAAGCAGCAGACAGACCCCTGTGACTGCAGCCCCCGCAGCGGCTACCACCATCAGCTTGAGGATGGTGGCGAGTATTGTCGACCGCACAAGCACCGCCCGTCGAATACGCGGGCCGTTGAGCGTCATATAGGAATGCGCCTGCCGGCGCAGCTCGGGCTCGGGCGTATTGCGTTTATCGTTTTTGACAATGAAGATAATTCGCTCAAAGTAGTCATTTTCTGTGTTAATAACCTCGATTGCCCGCTTGTTCGTACCCCGCAGCATGGCATTACCCCTCCCTTTTTTGCTAGATATGTCTCTGCATTATTTTGGTCGGGATTTGCCCCTGTTATTCGTCAGTTTTGTTGGGACAAGCCTGCAAAGAGGCGCAAAGAAACTTGAAAAAATTGGGTATACAGAAAATATACACTGCCCTATTGTGGAAAAGTCGGTTTAAAGTGTTGATAACACACGCCTTATACCCAATGTAAAGCCCAAGTTTACATAACAGATGTTGAAAACTCAGTTGAAAATGTTGAAAAACACGTTGATATCCCGCACAAACCCCATAACTACGTGAGGAAAGCATATACATAACGGTTGAAAAACTGATTTATGTTATCTCCACCATGCTAATAGGGACAGGCTGTTTAAAACGTTTGACTGTGCGGTTTACCATATATTTACACCATTTTTATTACGCAAAGTTTTTTTACCTTTACTTTGGGGTATGCGCCGTTAGGAATTTAATCGCCCGCTCCACCGCCACCTTTATCTGGGGAGATTTCTCGGTTTTTCCCGCGTTGCGGTAGTCAAACATCCGGCAGAAGGTGTCCACATCCCCGTGCAGGTCGGTTAGGCCCGCACGAACCAAGCGACCGGTTACCGTATAAAATTCAGGCAGCTCCTTTTTGGATAGGGCCTTCTGTGCCCCCTTTACAAGCGCGACGTAGTGCGGGATGCACACGAAGGGCTGCTCGGCATAAAGGGCGCGAAAGCTCTCCTCCTTGCGGTAGAGGGTAAAGAGATTGCGCATCATTTGACTCATTGAACCGTCAATCTTCTCGCAGACGTAACAGCTAGAGAGCATCTCCTCAAGCTTTTTTACATCCGCCCTGCCTGCCTTCTCCTCCCGCTCGCTGGGCAAAAGCTGCTCGACTGACTTAAGGTGGCTTTCGAGCATCAGCCCGAGCGACAGGCGGTTTTTGCGCAGGAGCATGCCGTCAAAATGCGTAGCGCAAAAGCCGAGCTTGTTGGTCTGTATGCGGATGGCAGGCTCCATCATGGCGGCCCCCATAATCGCATCCAGCGCGCGTTCCTCCAAGGTATCGTGCATCCGGCACAGGGGGCAGCCGTCACGCGGCTCAAACACCTCGCTGATGGGGATGGTAAAGATTGTCTCCTTCATGTACTCTAATCCTTTCCGGCGTTTCGGCAAAACAATGCTCGTATTCTATTAGTTTCTAATATTCGCCAAAATACTGCCTGTTGCTTCCTGTTTCTCATTATAGCATAAATCTGATATAATAAAGCTATTATGACTTTTTTGTCATGATAAGGGCAACGTTCAAGCTAAAATAGATATTCACAGCAAAGAAGGACTTTTATCATGGTTGTATCTCAACGCGACAGGGATGTCGTTTGCACCGGCATTGCGGATTTTTCACTGGGCGACACGCTTATGTGCGGTCAGTGCTTTCGGTGGGAGGAAACTGCCCTCGGGGTATTCTGCGGTGTAGTGGGCCAAAGGCGTCTTACCGTGATGCAGGATGGTGATACCCTTGTTTTCAAAGACTGCACCATACAGGAGTTTGATTCCCTTTGGCGAGACTACTTTGACCTACCCCGCGACTATGGTGCTATCAAAAAAGCGCTTTGCACCGACCCTGCCCTGAAGGCCGCCATCGGCTTTGCTCCGGGCCTGCGCGTGTTGCGCCAGCCGCCATGGGAGACCCTGTGCTCCTTTATCATATCCCAGAACAACAACATCGGCCGCATCAAGGGCATTGTTGCAAGGCTGTGTGAGGGCTTCGGCCAGCCGATTTACGAGGACGGAAGCGTTGTTGCCTACTCCTTCCCTGAAGCTTCTGCCCTTGCCGGTCTTAGCGAGGAAGACCTTGCCCCCTTACGGGCCGGATGGCGGGCAGCCTACATCCTAGATGCCGCAAGCAAGGTCTGCTCGGGAGAGGTGGACCTTGACCGGCTTTATACCTGCCCGATTGACGAGGCGCGAAAGACCCTTCGCCTGATTAAGGGGGTCGGGCCCAAGGTGGCGGACTGTGTGCTGCTGTACGGCTTTTCCCGCACCGAGGCCTTCCCTTTGGATGTGTGGATGAAGCGGGCGATGGAGCGGTATTACCCGGATGGCCTGCCCGATTGTGCAAAAGACTATCCCGGTATCGCCCAGCAATACCTCTTTCACTACATACGGTGTGGGGACACGGCATGTTCGTCTGTCGCGGCAGGGTAAGAGGGTAAGAGGGTAAGAGGGTAAGAGGGTAAGAGAGTAAGAAAGAACAGCAAAAACGGCTGCAATCGCAGCCGTTTTATTTTGCGTATGCTTCTATATGGATATTACTCACGGTAGCAATCAGCCTGCATTCTTTTCCCGCGCCTGCTGTTCGCGGCAGGCGGTCAGCATGAGGGCCGCCGCCGAGATGTCGTCCTCGTGGCCGTCGTTGCGGCGCTGCTTTGCGGTCTCGACGATAAACTTTGCAAGCGCCTGCATATCATCCCCCTTGTAGGCCTCAAGCTCGCGTACAATCCACTCTCCGCCGTCAAACACAGCACCATCCGACACCATAAGCAGGATGTCCCCCTCTTCAAGCTCTAGGCTCGTATGGTCGGCCGAGATGCCGTTGAGGATGCCGATGGGAAGGGAGTCGCCCTCGAGCATAACAACCTTGCCGCCGCTGCGCACAAAGGTGGGTGCAGCACCCGCCTTATAAAGGTCTGCCCTGCCCGTGTGCAGGTCAACAAGGGCGATGTCCGCCGTGGCTAGAGATTCCTCCGCCGATTTGGTCAATAGGGCGGCGTTTGCAAACTTAAGGGCACCGGTTGCGCCCAGACCAGCACTCATCATGCGGGTGAGCAGAGAGGATGCCATAGCCGAATCCACTGCCGCCGCAGGGCCGCTGCCCATGCCGTCGCTGAGCACCATCTGAACCCTGCCCCCGTCGGACAGGTAGCGGATACTATCTCCGCACAGCCTTCCATCTCGGTAGGCGGACTGGTATTCCCCGTAGATCGGCTCAAACCGCGCGCGCTCCTTTAGGCGGATGGTGGTAATGCCGTCCTTCTCCATAACGCTGGGCAGGGCTAGCTCACGCTTGCACACCCTGGATAGAACCCGCGCTAGGCGGACACGGCTGATGCTCTCGATCTCATCGGTGTCTATGGTGATGGTCAGCGTGATGCGGCCGTTGAGGTCGAGCTCGCACACAGCCTCGCGCGGGTAGATGCCGGTGCTCTCGAGATACTCGCGCACGGCCTCAGACAGGCGCACGTGGCGGCTGCGCTTTTGCAAAGCCTCCTCACTCAGCTCATCCAAAAGCTCCCCCATCGCCTCAAACTGGCCCGATACCACGGCGCGCAGCTCGCCGAAACGGCGGGCGCTCCGTTCGCGGGATCGAAACCGTTCATACTCTTCGTTTACTGCCGTACACAACAGCCTTACCTTGCTGCAATTATCCAAAAAAGAGTGGGGGAAGTCCTCATCACTGACAGTTCCCTTCTCCTTGAGCACCCTGCCTAGGCCGTGGAAGGCCCCCATCGTGCTGTTGTAGCAGGGCCCCCAGCACGCCATGCGCTTTGAGCACCGGGCGCAAACCGCCTCTGCTGCTCCATCGTACACGGTGGTGATGTCGTCAGCGTTAATCTTGCGCAAGCGCTCCGATACGCTGTCTACCGCAGTGCGCACCTCCCGCATCGCACTGCTGGCAAGTGCCAAGCGCGTATGCAGCTCGCGGCTGATGCCCTCCGTGCCCTGCCCTGTCCCGCTTTGGGCTACGCGAAACGACCCGACGGTGTTCACAATTCTTTGAGGCAGCACCATGAACAGGACGGTTGCCGCCATGACCTCGTACAAAACCTGAATGGGGATGTTCCCCACTCCCATTGCAATGACAAGAATTCCATTAGCAAGCACAAACGCGGCACTCGCACCAAACCGCCCGAAGGTATAGAACAGACCCGCAAACAGGCCTGCAAACCCGTACACGCCTGCGAGCACCAGCAGGGAGACATCGTTGAGTCCAGACACCACGCCGGCCACAACACCCGCTCCTGCTGCAACTGCAGGGCCGTAGGCGGATGCCACGCATAGAATCATGAGTACCGCCGCAAACCGCCCGAGAGAAAAGCCCAAAAACTCAAACCCGCACAGGGCGAGCAGCATAACGCTGAGAACGGCGATGATGCTCGCATGCTCCTTGCGTTCCAGTACACTTGCGACAAAGCCCTTCTCAAGCGGGGCTCCCGCTACCGATACAAGGTAAGCCCCTCCCCCTGCAAGCGCCGCCTCCGAGAGGCTGAACACAATCTGCATGGTGTTTTGCGACATGGTCGCCGCCGTGCTGAGCAGAGACGGGATAACAAGCGAGCCGAACGCGATTAGGGAGATAATTAGTCCGTTCTTAGCAAGGCTTGTCCACCGCTTTAGAATCTGGCGTACGACCATGACAAGGCAGAGGGCTGCAATATACTTCATCGAGCCTACACCTGACCCCACCGGAACTAGGTAGCCGCACAAGGCACCAAGCGCCCCGGGCCAAAAAAGACTCGCGGGAACACCCGCAGCAAGTGCGATACCAAAGGGGGCAATTTTGCCATACATTCCGGCGTTTGCCATCAAAAACCCTGCAAAAAACGCAATCGCCCCGGTTACCGGCGCGCGCGACTGCACAAAGCGCTGCATTGCTATCCATATCCGATTTTTTACCGCTGTGCGCTGCTTCATGGTAAAACCATGCCTTTCCGATTAGATTGTATCGTCATCTTCACAGTAGCTGTTCTAAAAATTTGCAAACTTACATATATTACCTTTTCTATCCTACTTCCAGTAGGATGCAAAAGCTGTCGCAACCACACGGGACTTTCGGGACAAAGCTGATGAAACGGCGCGGAAAACCGGGATTTACCGAATAAACGCGCTTGCATCTGTCCGTGTGGAATGGTATTGTTTACTAAAGAAAGGCTTGGCAAAAAGAGGCGTTGGTATGCAGGTCATATTTGAGCCCATCGGGGCGGTGAGCAATGAGGTAAGCGAAAAGAAGGACCACGGCTGGGGGCAGGATTGCTCTAAGATTGTCGTGAACAAGGAGTATCAGGACGGATTACAAGGGCTGAGTGATTTTTCCCATATTATCGTAGTCTATTATCTTGATAAGGCACAGTTTGAAGCAAACCGCCACCTGGTCAGAAGGCCCCAAGGGCGGGCGGATATGCCCATGGTCGGCATTTTCTCTCAGCGGGCAAAGGACAGACCAAACCCCATCGGCATTACGGCGGTAAGGCTTGTGGATGTAAAGGATAACGTAATCGCCGTGCAAGGACTGGATGCAATAAACGGCACGCCCGTTCTTGACATCAAGCCCTATTATCCGGTGTACGACTGCCGCCCCGACGCCACGGTGCCGGAGTGGGTGGATGAACTGATGAAGGAGTATTTTTAGTTTTGGGGCTTTGCATGGTTTTTACTGTGACCTATTCTCAATTTTCACGATAAAAGAACAGCTGCGGACAGGATTGTCCGCAGCTGTTTTATTGATACTATGAAGTTTTATCGGTTATCCGCACACGGCCTCGAGCAACTCGATGCCCTTTCTCACGCGTGCAAGGGTTTCCTCTTTTTTGAGGATAGCGCAGATTTCAATGCCGCCGCCGGGGGTAAACTGCTTGCCGCTTACTGCAATGCGCAAAGGCCACAAAACGGCGCCGTTTTTCACCTCAAGTCGGGCAATGAGCTCAAACAAGGCGTCGTGCACCGACTCCATAGAAAAGTCATCTAGCCCTTCCAGCACCGGCAGAATCTCGCGCAGCATGGCAAGCGAGGACTCCTTAGTAGTCTTCATCTTCTTGCTCACATAAAGCTCAAGGTCATACTCGGGCAGTTGGTCGATAAAGTCAATCTGCTCGGGGATGTCCGCTAGCACCTCGGTGCGGGCCTGCAGAACCTGTGCAATCAAAGCAAGGTCTACATCTGCGCGGGTGACGGCCTTTTTAATCCACGGCTTTGCAATCTCGGCAAAGGCCTCGGGCGAAAGCTTGCGGATATACTCGCCGTTGATGTAGCGCAGCTTCTGGATATCAAAGATAGCGGGAGACTTGGAAATCCCGCGCGGGTCAAAGAGCTTTACCATCTCATCGAGGGTAAAGATCTCCTGCTCGCCGCCCGGCGACCAGCCCAGCAGGGCGATGTAGTTGAGCACTGCATCCTTGAGGTACCCTGCGTTAATCAAATCGCCGTAAGACGCGTCGCCGTTGCGCTTGGAGAGCTTCTCGGTCGCGTTCTTCATAACGGGGGAGCAGTGGATATATACAGGAATCTCCCACCCGAATGCCTCGTACAAAAGGTTGTACTTGGGGGTGGATGACAGGTACTCGTTGCCGCGGATGACATGGGTAATACCCATGAGGTGGTCGTCGATGACGTTTGCAAAGTTATATGTCGGCATGCCGTCGCTCTTAATAAGCACCTGATCATCCAGAGTGGAGTTTTCGACCGTAACGTCACCGAATACAAGGTCGTGGAAGGTCGTAGTTCCCGTTGCGGGAATCTTCTGGCGGATGACATAGGGAACCTTCTGGGCAAGCTTCTCGTTAATCTCCGCTTCGGTTAGGCGCGAGCAGTGCCCGTCGTACTTGGGGGGAATACCGGCCTCGGTCTGCTGCTTACGCAGTTCCTCCAGCCGCTCCTTATCGCAGAAGCACCGGTAGGCATGTCCGGATTTAATGAGCTGCTCGGCGTACTGGGCATACATCCCCATGCGCTCGCTCTGGATATACGGTCCTACCGGCCCGCCGATGTCGGGGCCTTCGTCCCAATTAAGCCCTGTCTCGCGCAGGGTGTTGTAGATGATATCCACCGCGCCTTCTACATACCGCTCCTGGTCGGTATCCTCAATGCGCAGAATAAAGCTGCCGCCCTTGCTCTTTGCAAGCAGGTAGGCATACAGTGCCGTTCTGAGGTTACCCACGTGCATGTAGCCGGTGGGGCTTGGCGCAAACCGGGTGCGCACCTTGCCGTTAATCATTATGTTATCCAATCCTTTCTTGGGATTCTTTTAAAGCTTAAAGTGCCATAAAACATAGTATCGCTACGCCGTTTGTTTGTCAATCATAAAAGGGACGTGTCAGCGCGGGGACGCAAAGTGCTCGGTTGCGTACCATTCGTAGCCCTTCTCCGACTTGCGAACATACACCCCAATGCCGGTGCGAGTGACATCCGAGGCAATCATCGCCTCGTAATGCGAGGGGCTTTCCTTCCACGAATCAAAGATATCCTGTGCGCTCAGGGTCTGTGACCTGCCCTTTTGCAGGTTTTCGCTTACCACGGTGTAGCGGTAGCCCTTTTCCTCAATGATGGTCGACCAATCCCGTCCGTCTGGGCGGGTGTGTTCAAAGTGGTCGTTTTCCATCATCTCTTTGCAGCGGGCGCGCGCCGTTTCCTTAAGCGTTTCTTCCTCGACAAGCGGCGATAAAGACAGGCTCTGACGCTCGGCGTTGACCAGGCGCAGCACACCGTCCTCCAAGGTCGCGGAAAAATCGGTTTCACCCTCGCCGTTCGGGTCGATGTGAAACTCCGATTCGGTCTCGTCCGCTGCGCTTGTTGAGGCTTGGCTTGTACCGGTGTAATTTGCGCGGGCAATCGCGTGCATAAGCGCATCGACATCCTGATAGGTGCAGCCTGAAAGGAAGATGCCGATAAGTGCCGCTGCCGCTAGGCCTTTTACCCTGTTGGTTATGCCCTTCATCGTCATGACCTGCCTGTCCGTGTTGATTGGGTTATTGCTTTAAGCGCCACTTTACGCCCTGCGGGGTATCCTCTAGCACCACGCCCATATTGGCAAGGCGGTCGCGGATTTCGTCGGCTTTTGCGAAGTTGCGCTGCTTTCTTGCCTCCTGACGCTCGGCAATCAGGGCCTCGACCTCGGCATCCAGACTTTGCTTAGTCTTGCGCTCGTACATAAGCCCCAAAACGCCGGTGAGCTCGTCAAACAAGTCGCGTGCGGTCTCAATAGCCTTGCGCGACCCGAGCTGCGCGCCGGAGGTCAGGGTGTTAATCTCGCGCACCAGCTCAAACACAGCGGCGAGGGCGTCGGCGGTGTTGAGGTCGTTATCCATCGCCTCGATAAACTGCTCACGGCGAGAAAGGATGCTCTTTAACAGTTCATCCTCATCGGGGGCCTTCTCGTCAGTTGCGCTGCCGAGCGCAAAGTCGATGTTTTCGCGGCAGGTGTATAGGCGGTCAAGCGATGCCTTAGCGGCCTCCATAATCTCCTCGCTGTAGTTCATGGGGGTACGGTAGTGGGCTGAAAGCATGATAAAGCGGATTGGCTCGTACCCGAAGAGTTCGCCTACCTCGCGGGTGGTGCGGAAGTTACCGAGGGATTTTGACATCTTCTTGTTATTGATGTTTAGGTATTCATTGTGCATCCAGTAGCGGGCAAAGGGCTCGCCCCATGCGCATTCGCTCTGGGCAATCTCGTTTTCGTGGTGAGGGAACACAAGGTCAAGCCCGCCGCAGTGCAGGTCGATGGTAGCACCCAAGTAGCGCTTTGCCATCGCCGAGCACTCGATGTGCCAGCCGGGACGGCCCTTGCCCCACGGGGACTCCCAGTAGGGCTCGCCGGGCTTTGCAGCCTTCCAAAGGGCAAAGTCCATGGGCGACTCCTTATGCACACCTACCTCGATGCGGGCGCCTGCCTCCAAATCCTCCAGCGGCTGGTGGGAGAGCTTGCCGTACTCGTCAAACTTCTTTGCCCTGAAGTAGACATCGCCGTTTGCCTCGTAGGCATAGCCCTTTTTGACAAGCTCGGAGATAATCTCAAAGATGGTGTCTATGTTCTCGGTAGCGCGCGGGTGGACGGTCGCCTCCTTGACATTGAGGTGCTTTGCGTCCTTTTTGTATTCCGCAATATAGGTCTCGGCAACGGTCAGGTAGTCAGTACCCTCTTCGTTTGCACGTCTTATAATTTTATCGTCGATATCGGTGAAGTTCTGCACATAGGTGACCTTGTAGCCGCGGTATTCAAGATAGCGGCGCAGGGTATCAAACACGCACAAGGGGCGCGCGTTGCCGATGTGAATAAAGTTATACACGGTAGGGCCGCATACATACATGCGCACCTCGCCTTCTTTTAGGGGAACAAACTCCTCTTTTTGTCGTGTCAGAGTATTGAATATTTTCATGGTTGTAACCGTTCCTTCCCTTTGTAAAAAGCGCGGGATTATGCGTAGTTTGCTAACCCCTGCCGTTTTTTATGTTGTCTCATATTGTTAGCCTCGGCGGTATATTCTATGCCTGAGGGCTATCATCCTTGCCTTGGGTGAGCTCTTTTATCTGTTTTTCCAGATTTTCAATCTTAATGGTCAGCCTGCACAGCTCCTGTGCAACAGGGTCGGGGATGTGGATTTGGTCAAGGTCCTCTGAGCAGACCTTTTTGCCGTTTTGCTTAACGACCCGCGCAGGTACGCCCACAGCGGTGGAGTTTGGCGGAATGGTATCAAGCACCACGGCGTTTGCCGCAATCTTGGAGTTATCCCCAACCGTGAAGGGGCCGAGCACCTTGGCGCCGCTGCCAATCATCACGTTTTTGCCGATGGTCGGGTGGCGTTTGCCTTTGTGCTTTCCCGTACCGCCCAGGGTTACGCCCTGATAGATGGTGCAGCCGTCGCCGACCTCTGCTGTTTCGCCGATGACAACGCCTGTGCCGTGGTCGATGAACACCCCTGTGCCGATTTTAGCACCCGGGTGAATCTCGATATTGGTGAGAAACCGCGCTATCTGAGAATTAAGCCGCGCCAAAAAGAAGAGCTTGTGGTTGTACAGCCAGTGCGAGACGCGGTGGAACATAATGGCGTGCAGACCCGAGTAAAGCAGGAAAACCTCCAGTGAGTTCCTTGCCGCCGGGTCGCGCTCCTTTATCGCCTTTATGTCGAGTCTTAGCCGTCGGAACATGGCAATCCTCCATTTCCATTATTACATAATTTAATGCCGCCTATCAAGTAGATGCCAAATAATTTTACAAATATTGTTACTTAATATACCAACAAAAAACGCCTCTGCTGTCATATAAGACAACGGAGGCGGGCATGCCGCGGTTCCACTCCGATTTATCACTCGTGTTTTGTGAAAACCATATCCCCTTAACGCGGGGCTACGCAGGCAGATACTGCGCGCATTGTACGCGGTTCCCCACCCGGGCATCAGCAAAGGCATTTCCCCACGCCGCCGGCACGACCGCTTACAGCCTATGGCAGCCGTTCTCTGTAGCCACACTCTCGCAGGTACTTGTTTTGCTTTTAAAGGGTTTACGCTAGTAAAGCCTTTTGCCTCTTGAACCCATATTATCTTATATAAAATTGGTATAGTATAGATATACCATAAGCAAGCGTTTGATGCAAGCTATTTTTCGGGGTGAATACAGGAGCGGTTTGCCCAGATGTACTGAACGCCCGAAATGACGGTAATGGCAGCGACCACCCACATTAAGGGTTCTGTTATCATTCTATGCGCAAAGGTTTCACCCAGTGCGCCGATGTCTATAAGGGCGTGCAAAAGCATGGTAAACACCACGGCAAAGATCTGCATGACCGTTTTAATCTTACCGAGTATGCCAGCCGCGATGACGTTGCCCTCACCGGCCGCAATCAGGCGCAGGGAGGTCACCATAAACTCGCGTGTGATGATTACCACCGTAACGGCGCTGCTGATAAAGCCGAGCTCCACAAAGCAGATAAGGGCTGCCGTGATGAGCATCTTATCCGCAAGCGGGTCTAAAAACTTTCCGAAGTTTGTGATAAGCCCGTGCTTGCGGGCGAGGTGGCCGTCCAGATAATCGGTGACCGATGCAAGGCTGAACAAAACGGCTGCCCACAGATAGTGATTGGGGATTGTGTCCACCAGTAAAAAGACCATATATGTCGGCACAAGCACAATGCGCAGCAGGGTGAGTTTATTGGGTGTGTTAAGCTTCATAGCCCGTTCCTCCAATGTTGTGTCTTGTTGATGCAGCACAACCGCGTGCATTAAACAACCGTGCCGATCAGATCATAATCCAGTACATCCTCTACCCGAACCTTGACATAGGTGCCGGTTTTGGTGTTCTTCGGGGCAGTAAAGAATATCTTGCCGTCGATGTCGGGGGCGTCAGCAGCCGTACGGCCGAAGAAGCATTCGGCATAGCGGTCAAAGCCCTCCACCACCGCTTCCACGGTCTTGCCGATCATGCGCTGGTTGCGGCGCTCGTTAATGGTCGCTTGCTCCGTCATGATGATATCAGCACGGCGGCGCTTTTCGCTTTCGTCAATCTGGCCTTCCATGGTTGCTGCAAGTGTCCCCTCCTCCTGCGAGTAGGCAAAGCAGCCTAAGTGGTCAAACTTCATGTCCTTGACAAACTGGCACAGCTCGGCAAACTGCTGCTTGGTCTCGCCGGGGAAGCCCGCAATAAGCGTAGTGCGCAGGGTAATGCCCGGCATACGCGCACGCAGCTTCTTAATCAGCGTTTCCAGCGTCTTGCGGTTGCCGGGGCGGCGCATCTTGCGCAGGATCTCCTCGTTGCAGTGCTGGATGGGGATATCGATGTATTTTACGACCTTGTCGTTGCTTGCGATCGCTTCGATGAGCTCATCCGTAATACGCTCGGGGTAACAGTAGAGCACGCGAATCCAGTGCAGACCCTCGATGTCGTTAAGCTCGTCAAGCAGCTTCGGCAGGGCGGATGAGCCGTATAAGTCCTCCCCGTACCGCGTGGTGTCCTGAGCGACAAGCACAAGCTCGGTGACGCCGGACTCCACCAGTCGCTTTGCCTCGCCAACTACGTGTTCGATGGGGCGGCTGCGAAACGGCCCGCGGATGGATGGGATTGCACAGTAAGAACAGCAGTTGTCGCACCCTTCCGCAATCTTTAGGTATGCAAAAAAGGGCAGTGTCGTCAGGATGCGGGCACCCTCAAGCGGCAAATCGCAACGATTGGGAAAGCTTGTGACCTTCTGCTTCTGGCCGTCTAGCACTGCCTGTACCTCTTTGACTAATTCTGCGTTTGCGCCAAGGCCCACGATGACATCCGCCTCGGGGATTTCGGCTGCGACCTCGTCGCGGTAGCGCTCGGCAAGGCAGCCGGTTACGGCCACGCATTTAATGCGTCCTTCGTTTTTCAGTGTGCAAAACTCTAAGATGTTCTCAATCGATTCGCGCTTTGCATCCTCGATAAAGCCGCAGGTGTTGATAACCACAACATCCGCAAGGCCTGCATCTGCCGTAATCTCGAAACCTGCCTTTTTAAAGTTTGCAAGCAAAATCTCGGCGTCCACCTGGTTCTTGGGGCAGCCGAGCGAAACCATTCCTACTCTTATACTCATGTGGCTAGTGTGTTCCTTTCCCGGTCGGTTTAGTCTTCGTATGTCTCGTCTAAATCGGCACAGCTTGAAATTGCAGCACGGATATCGTCATAGTCATATCCCAGTCTTGCAAGCGCGCGTACCGTTTTGTCGATTCCCTTTCGGTCTGTCAGGTAGCGCGCGTACTTGCGCTCAATCAAGGATATAAGGGTCTCTACGGTGTCGTCATCCTCTGGGGCAAGCTCGGCGACAACATCTTGCGCAAGCTCGCGGGGGATACCCTTGCGCGTCAGTTCATAAAGCACCCTGCGCCCGCCGTAGCCCTTGATTCCAAAGAGGTCAGCAGCATACCGCCTTGCGTAGTCCTCATCGTTGATAAGCCCGAGCTCCTCCATACGGTCGGCGACGCGATACGCAATCTCCTCATCGCAGTCGCGCGCAAGCCTTTGGATAAGGGACTGCTTGGTATAGCTTTTGTATCCGAGCAGCTTGAGCGCACGCTCCTTTTGATAACGTTCCTCCGCAACAAGGCGGATATGCTCAAGCGCCTGCGGGTCGGTCTCCATCTGCGGCGCAAGACGGTACTCCAGCATCGTCTGTTCATCCACAGAAAACGCAAAGGCACCGTCTACATACACCGAAAAGAAGCCTTTTTTTGATTTGCTTACAGCGGTTATCCGCATGCGTATTCACCGCCTACAGTATGGCAAGAAATTATTCCTTGCCGTCCTCATCGTCTCCGTCGTCAGCATCGGTCATCAGAGTGGTGGGCTTGAGCTTTCTATCAAGCTTGGGGGTACGCGATGACATCAGCTTGTCGGCGTTCTCGCGAATCTTGCGGTTGAGCTCATCTAACAGCTCGGGGTTATCCTTGAGGTAGGCCTTGACGTTGTCGCGGCCCTGGCCTAAGCGCACATCGCCCATGTTAAACCATGCGCCGCTCTTGTTAATAATATCAAGCTTAACAGCTAAGTCGAGAATCTCGCCCTCGCGGGAGATGCCGGTTCCGTACATGATGTCGAACTCCGCCTCCTTGAAGGGGGGTGCGACCTTGTTCTTGACAACCTTTGCGCGGGTGCGGTTACCGATAACCTCGGTGCCGTTTTTGATTGCCTCACCCTTGCGGATGTCGATGCGAACCGACGAATAGAACTTGAGCGCACGGCCGCCCGGGGTAACCTCAGGGTTACCGTAGGCAATGCCGACCTTTTCACGCAACTGGTTGATAAATACAGCTACGCAGTTTGATTTGGAGATAACGCCGGTGAGCTTTCTGAGTGCCTGCGACATCAGGCGTGCCTGCAGGCCGACATGGGCATCGCCCATCTCACCCTCAATCTCGGCGCGCGGTACCATTGCCGCCACCGAGTCGATAACAATAACATCAATCGCACCGGACCGCACCAGTGCCTCGGTAATCTCCAGCGCCTGCTCGCCGGTATCGGGCTGGGACACCAGCAGCGAGTCGATGTCCACGCCAAGCGCCCTTGCATAGACGGGGTCGAGCGCGTGCTCGACGTCGATAAAGGCAACCTCGCCGCCCGCCTTCTGCGCCTCTGCGATGATGTGCAGGGCAACTGTTGTTTTACCGGAGCTTTCCGGCCCGAAGATCTCAACAATGCGCCCGCGCGGTACGCCGCCTATGCCAAGCGCAAGGTCAAGAGAGATTGAGCCGGTGGAGATCGCTTCAACGTTGAGCGATGTGTTTTCTCCAAGCTTCATCACCGCGCCCTTGCCAAACTGCTTTTCGATTTGCGCCAGTGCCGTGTCCAAAGCCTTTTTCTTATCCATTGTCTGCAAACCCTCCCGTTATGCCCCGCGCAAAGCAGCATTCACCGCGCCTTGCGCATTCTGATTTTATGATTCAAAAACACCCAGCCCGGGCGCAAATGCGCAGAGCCTTCGTTATCCATATGATACCATACTAGCTGTACCATATCACGGTCAGTTAATTGTCGCACATACAATACGGTCAAGCTCATTGTAGTCGCGTCTGACCTCAACCCAGGAAAAGCCGTTTTCGCGCAAAATCTGCGAGACACTCTCCCCCTGGTCAAAGCCGATTTCAAACAGCATAGTCCCGCCGGGGGCAAGACAGGGCTTCCAGAGCTTTGTAATCTCGCGGTAGAAGTAAAGCCCGTCCTCCTTGCCATCGAGTGCTTCGACCGGCTCAAACTGAACCTCTTTTTGCAGGGTAGCAAGGTCTTCTGTCCTTATGTAGGGCGGGTTGCACACGATGACGTCAAACATCCCCTCAAGGCTGCCCGCAAGTGGCCCAAGCACGTCATCCTTTACAGGCAGGACATTACTTGCCTCGTTGCGCTCGATATTGCGCTCAAGATACCCGTAGGCATCATCGTACTTCTCCACCGCCGTAACGCGGGCATCCGCGTATTCGCGCGCGATGGCAATTGCTATGCAACCGCTGCCGCTGCACAAATCAGCTACAGCGGGACTTTTCTTATTCAAAGCACTCAGTGCCCGCAAAGCGTCGCGCACCAAAAGCTCGGTTTCAGGGCGCGGAATGAGCACGCCTTCTCCGACATAGATGGGGTAGCCGTAAAAGTCCCATTCCCCAATCAGGTACTGGAGCGGCCAGCCCTCCAGACGTTTTTTTACTGCCAGCGCAACCTGTTCGCGCTCGGAATCGGTCAAAATCATATCACTGTGTAGGAACATCCTGCCGCGCGAAAGCCGGCAGATGCCCTCCACCAAAAAACGTGACTCGCGCTGGGCGGTATCAATTCCCGCCGCGGCAAGCTCTTTTTTTACACTCTCTGCTATCTTTTTAATGGTCATGAGTAGCCCCTAGTTACAACGAAATTTCCCATTTAAGGTTACCAGTTATCATCCTCATCCTCGCGCGGGAGCACCGCCTTTAAGGATGCAAGCGCAACCTCGAGCTGGCCGTCATCCGGCTCGCGCGTGGTCAGACGCTGCAGCCAGATACCGGGCGCCGATATAATGCGCATGATGATATTCTCGCTATACCGGCCCGCAAGCTTGATGATTTCATACGCAATGCCGATTACAAAGGGCAGAAGCAAAAGCTTATACACAACGCGCAAAAGCCCGTTGCCCCACGGCAGGATGGAAAAGACGAGGATGCTGATGATGAGCACAATAATCAAAAAGCTTGTGCCGCAGCGCGGGTGAAAACGGCTGTATTTACGCGCGTTTTCCACCGTAAGCTCCTCGCCCGCCTCGTAGCAGGCGATGCTCTTATGCTCGCCGCCGTGGTACTGAAACACGCGGTGAATATCCTTAGAAAGGCTGATAGAGGCAAGGTAGGCGACAAAGATTGCAATCTTGATAACGCCCTCAATCGCGGTCTTCCAGCCGCCGAGGTCGCCGGCCAAATACTCAATGAGCTTAACGAGATAGACCGGCAACAGCATAAACAGGCCTACTGCGATGATAACGGCAAGCACGCCGGCAAAGCCGGTGATAACCGCCATGAACTTGTCGCCAAGCTTCTCCTGCAGCTTCTTTTCAAACTTACTGGGCTCTTCCTCCTCAAAGCCCGCTTTCTCAGCGGACTTCATAAGGCATTTATAGCCCATACGCAGGGAATCTATCAAGCTAAAGATGCCACGGATAAACGGCGTCTTGCGGTACCAGTTGCCTTTTTTCTCGCTTTGTGTAGGCCATGATTCGATGTCAATCTCTCCGGAGGGCAGGCGGGTGGCCATGGCGGTCATCGAAACGCCGCGCATCATAACCCCTTCAATGAGTGCCTGACCGCCGATGGTGGTCTTCTTTTTTGCGTTGGATTTATTCTTCATGTATTGTTGTATCCTTTCAGGCGCCCCGTGTTTCGGGGCGGGTCAATCAGTCCGCGCTATGATGTCAGCCGTTTTCCCCATTTTTCGCGGTGGGCAGCATGATGGTAACGGTTGTTCCCTTTCCCTTTTCGCTGGTGATGGAAAGGGTACCGCCGTGCATCGTGACAATCTCATCCGCCACCGCAAGCCCGATACCCGAGCCGCGGCGTGAGGACGCGCCTTTATAGAACTTGGTTTTAATCTTAGGTAAATCCTCGGCGCTAATGCCAACGCCGGTGTCGCTGATGGTGATATAAATCTCCTTCTGCGAGCTTTCGCGTGCGGTGATGGTGATGGTTCCGCCGCTGTTGGAGTATTTGAGAGCGTTGTCGATGATGTTGACAAACACCTGCCGCAGCCGGTTGCGGTCGCCGAATACGGGGCTTAGGGTGTCCGGTTCTATGTAGCGGATGGTGACCCCTTCGCGTTGGGCGCGCTGGGTGAACATCAGTACAGCCTCACCGAGCTCCGCTAAGATATCAAGCTTGTTTTTTACCAGCGTAAACCTGCCGCTTTGCATGCGCGAGAAGTCGAGCAGCTCCTCCACCATGCCGGAAAGGCGTTCGGTTTCGTTGATGATAACCCGCATGCCCTTTTCCCGCATCTGGGTGTCGTCCGGCCCGCTGCCTGCGAGCGTCTCCGCCCAGCCCTTAATCGCAGTAAGGGGCGTGCGCAGCTCGTGCGAAACGGAGGAGATAAAGTCGTTTTTAATCCGCTCGCTTGCCGAAAGCTCACCCGCCATATAGTTGATGATGTCGCACAGCTCGCCGATTTCGTCATCGTACTTCTTTTTTAGGCGCACGTTAAAGTCACCCGCCGCAATCCTGCGGGCAGTCGCGCCCACCTCACCGACGGGTATAACGATGGACTTGATAAAGTAGGAGCTTGTAAACACCACAAAAAAGATAATCGCAATGCCGATGAGGGTCAAAAGCGTAACAATCATCAAGATTTGCGCGTTAACAAGTTCTAACGATACAACATAGCGCAGGGCGTGGTAGTACTTAGCGGAATCGGGTACCAGAACGGTTACCGCCATAAAGGGCTCGCCGCCGGGGAGGACTCCGGTAAAGCTTCCATAGCGGGAGGATGACTGAACCGCCGACTCATAGTCGGGCATGATAACATCCTCCTCCGGCTGAAAGCCGCTGGAGGTGATGGCAACCTGCCCGTTGCCGCTGATGGCCATGAGCTCCATTCTGTCCCTAAACTCAAAGTTCTCAACCGTGCTGCGAATCTCGGCGTCGATGTCCACGCCGATGGATTCGGATGCCTTGGTCAGAATATTGAGCACCGTGTTTGCCTGCGTATCGAGCACCTGCTTGACGCTGGTATAGTAATAGCTTCGAATCCCGATGCCGAAGGCAATCTCAATAATCACAAGGATGGCGAGAATGACCCCGAGGTTATTAAAAAGCCAACGTTTTGTGATGCTTTTCATAAATCGGTTTCATCTCCCCTTTCCCTGCTGTTTTTGCAATACGTTGTTAAAGCCTATGCGCTCCACTTGTACCCAAAGCCCCATACGGTGAGGATGTGCTTGGGGTTAGACGGCTCGTCTTCAATCTTCATGCGCAGCCTGCGGATGTTTACGTCCACAATCTTAACGTCACCGAAGTACTCCTCGCCCCATACCTTGGCGAGAATCTCCTGACGTTCCATCGCCGTGTTGGGGTTTTTCATAAACAGCTCCATGATCTGGAACTCCATCTGGGTAACCTCAACCGGCAGGCCGTTCTTGGTAAGTGTGCGGCTTTTTAGGTTGAGCACAAAGGGGCCGGAGCGGATTTCGTCAACCGGCATGGCTGTGGCACCCGCCGCCATCGAAACGCGGCGATAGATGGCATCCACCCTGGCAACAAGCTCGGATGGGCTAAAGGGCTTGGTAACATAGTCGTCGGCGCCAATCATAAGTCCGCCTACCTTGTCCATCTCCTGGGTTTTGGCGGTAAGCATAATGATGCCGATGGTGCTGCTTTTTTGGCGCAGCCGTTTGCACACAGTAAACCCGTCGATGCCGGGCATCATGACGTCAAGCAGCACAACGTCGAAATCGCCGTTTTCGGCTTCGAACACCTCAAGCGCCGCTTCGCCGCTGCCTACGTCTACCACGTCATAGCCTGCTCTTTGCAGGTTAATGACCACAAAATCGCGTATAACGTCCTCGTCTTCGACCACCAAGATCCGTTTCATGGTTGACCCTCCAATCCGCCGTCATATCATAATTGGGATTATTTTGCGTTACCAACATGAAATAGAGAGACAAGCTCGTCAAAGCTTATGGCAAGCTCGCTCATCTTTCCTTCCGGTTCCGGGATATAAGCGTAAAAGGTGTAGTCCTCGTTTTTGCCCAGCTCCTTGTACCCCTCTGCAGAATACTTGTCAAAGAAGTTGCTGTTGGAATACGCCCGTATGCGCAAAAGCTCCTCGCCAAGCGCACTGCTCTTACTGCTGTCGTCATTGCGGCCTTTTGACTCAATATACTCATAAATCCGCCACTCGTAGCCATCATCGCTCTGCTTTACCGCAATATTCTTACCCCAGGTCAAGGGGAAGTCGAGCTCAAACCCGAATAGGCGGTTGACAAGGGTGTAGCTGGTGGGAATAAAGGTCTCGTCCACATAGTTGTACCACTCAATCAGGGTAAGGGCGCTTTCCTTAGAATCGGTCGGCCAATCGTTGATGCGGATGGCTCTGGGCACATCCATCACGCCGTCGTTGTTGCGGTCCTGCGTGAGCAAGGCCGCATTGCGCCAGTTGGTGTTGTGCACCCCTTCTTCGTTTACTAATAGATTCGTTAGGCTCGAATCCTTGAGGGAAACAAGCTCGGTGGTGTAGTTGCCTTTAGCCGCGGATACGCCGTCTATGTATATCTTGTAGGATGTTGGCTTCTCCTCGTCGTTCTGGGGCGCAGTACTGCCGTTTGCGTACTCGGGCTCAGCCAGGAGCTGAACATACTGCTTAACATCGGTGCTCAGCTCCACCTCGCTTGTGACGGTAGGCTGGCCGTAGGCAGTAAGGGTATCTACATACATCGCCTTTGCGATGGTCGTCTCCACGTTATAGAGCAAGAACAGCTCCTCGCGCCCGTCATTGTCAAAGTCCTGAATCAGGCTGCTGGTGTAGTCGCACACAAACTCCTCTATGAGATGATTGTTCTTAAAGGAGTATACCGCCAGAATCTTCTGCTGCATCGAAAGCAGCTCAAACGAGATAACAATGTTAAACTGATTGCTGTCTGTGATGTTGTGGCTAAAGGAGATGCTGTCTATTTCGGGCCCGAGGCCCAGCGAGTCATAGATGGAAAACCAGTCCTCGCCCTGTTTTTTCAGGATATTAATGCGCAGGTCGGCGCCTTCGTCTCCGCCTTGGGAGGAGGTTGTGTAGAACACAATGACCTCGTCTTCGTTGTCCTCGTCGATGTCATACATGACAAAGGCAGACCGGTACTCGCCGTCTCCGGGGTACTTGAGCACAACGTCGTCACCGACAGCCGCAGAAAGGGCAGCGTAGATTCTTTGCTGCTCCACAGACAGTTTAGGGGGGCGCATGAGGCTTTCGGTTCCCTGCGCAAGGCCCATGCAACCGGAAAGCAGCATACAGATAGCGGTAAGCAGTGCCGCAATACGCAGCTTCATTGCATGGTTCCCCCTTCCTGTCAGTTAAGTACAAACAATTATAACATATCTGCTATGATATTTATATGGATTATTTTTGAATTCTTCTTTGCCAAAAAGGTGAAGCCTTCCCCTCATAGCACGAGCTTAATACCCGAGCTCCTCACCGCAGAGAAGTACCGTGATGCGGTTGGCCTTTTCCTGCCATCCGAGCACGGTGTACAAAGAACAGATGCGGCCCGGAGAGTTGCAGCCGCAGGTCATATCGTTCCCATGAGCGGAAAACGACATGCACTCGCCCTTATGCGCGCAGTAGGTATCGCGGGACAATCTGACGGAGTTTGCGGGCGCAGAGGTAGTCTTGACCCTGCGGATGGCATCATCTAAGCTGCGTACGAGCTTGTTGTAGCCAACCACCATAATGACCTTCTTGGGCCCATACAGGACTGCCGCCACACGGTTGCCGCTGCCGTCCACGTTATAGATCTCACCGTTTAGGGTAACAGCGTTTGCGCTGCACAAAAAGGCATCGGCAAAGAACGCCTTTCTCTGAACCTCACCGACCTGCTCCTTTGTAAGCGTAGGGTCGTCACGGTCAAGCAGGTTATAGCGGCCGCAGCGCAGGTGGTCGATGACACCTGACTCATACAAACTCCGCGAGCCGCCGAAGGCAACGGTATCGCCCTCATTGAGCAGCTTTTGCACAGCGGGAACAACATCGGCCACAGTAGGCACATAGATACCGATCATGTTGTTTGCCTGCAAGGCCTTGATGGTCTTTTCAATATGGAGCCTTTCGATTGAATTTGTGTTTTTGTCCATCTCTTTTACCTTCCTTTTGCTTAATTTGCTTGCTAAGTCTCGAATAAATCAGGCTCGTCGGTTGCTGCGGGCATCTCCCCCCAGTATGTCAGGGATTGCGCCTTTTCATGCTTTCCCTTTTCAATCAGGTAGCGGCCAAAGATTGCTGTGCTTGCCTGAAGGTATGCAAAGGCATATAAGGTGGGGAGAATCAGCCCAGAAAACAGTGTCCACAGTGCAAAAGAGATATTAGCCCTAGCATTCAGCCCTGATTGCCCCGCATATACCGCACCGACGTGCGGATGGCATACCGCGCGCTGCGCGTCATACCCTCTCAAAGCAGGTAGGGGTCTATGCTGTAGCGCAGCGCAATTACCACCCCGAGGATGAGTCCGAGTATCCCCAGTATAACGCCGAGCAAGGCACCGGGCAGGACGCCAGGTATATGCAGGGGGATTTTCCCCTCATTGCAATAGGATTAATACCCGAGCTCCTCGCCGCAGAGAAGAACCGTGATGCGGTCAGGGTTGCCCTGCCGTCCGAGCACGGTGTAAAAAGCACAGATGCGGCTCGGAGAGTTGCAGCCGCAGGTCATGCCGTTTTCATTCGCAGAAAAGGACATGCACTCGCCCTTATGCGCGCAGTATGTATCGCAGGAAAGTCGGACGGTGTTTGCGGGTGCTGCGACAGTCTTGACCCTGCGGATGGCGTCGTCTAGATTGCGCACCAGCTTGTTGTAGCCTACCACCATAATGACCTTCTTAGGTCCATACAGGACTGCCGCCACACGGTTGCCGCCGCCGTCCACGTTATAGATCTCGCCGTTTAGTGTAACAGCGTTGGCGCTGCACAAAAAGGCATCGGCAAAGAAGGCCTTTCTCTGAACCTCACCGACCTGGTCTGCCGTAAGCGTAGGGTCATCACGGTCAAGCAGGTTGTAGCGGCCGCTGCGCAGGTGATCGATGACACCTGACTCATACAGACTCTGCGAGCCGCCGAAGGCAACGGTATCGCCCTCGTTGAGCAGCTTTTGCACAGCGGGAACGATATCGGCCACAGTAGGTACATAGATACCCGTCATGTTGTTTGCCTGCAAGGCCTTGATGGTCTTTTCAATGTGGAGATTCTCGATCGCCTTTGTGTTTTTATCCATTTTGATCCCTTCCTTTACGTCAAATCATTTGTCTGCTCAATATCGTCAAAATCAGGATCGGGGGTTGCTTTGGGGAACTCTTCCTGTTCAATCGAGGCTTCGGTATTCTCCTGTGTGCCCTTCTGGATTAGGTAGCGGGCAAAGATGGCGGCACTTGCCTGAAGGTATGGAAAGGCATATAGAGTGGGGAGAATCAGCCCCGAAAACAGGGCCCACAGCACAAAGGAGAGCAATAGCCCGAACATCCTCCCCTGATTGCCCCGCATATACCGCACCGATGTGCGGATGGTATACCGCGCACTGCGCGTCATATCCTCGCAAAGCAAATAGGGAGCTATGCTGTAGCGAAGCGCAATCACAACCCCAAGGATGAGGCCGAGTATTCCTAAAATAATACCGAGAATGGCTGCGAGCGAGCCGATGAGCTCCCCGTTTTTGAGGGTGAGCCGGGCAGTCAAAAGGGCAAAGCCGGTGGTGCCGAGCAGAGCGCCGGGCAGGACGCACAGGTATATCCAAAAGAACGACCGCAAAAAGATATCAAGCATCAAAAACCAGGATTTAAAGAAGGTCTTTGCGTGAGAAAAGGGCTCAAAGATGGCGCTGACCGGAACCGTTTGCCCTTCGGACAACCGATAGAACCATCCCTTGATGCCGACATATAAAGGGGCAATCACAAAGCTTGCAAGCAATATCACAACAACAGTGGCTGCAATGTTGATGGGCGAGACCAATGGCAGCTGGGATAAAAGAGTGCCGATGCCCCCTATGCCCTGCGCTGCGGCGGATACCCCAAGAGCATCGAGAATGAGCAGGCAGAGCGTTTCCACGCCCTTGAACAGAACCAATACCCCTAAGAATATCAGGGTAACGGCCGCCCCCTTAGCAAGGTTTCCCCTTAACAGCAGCCGTGCGTTTTTCTTTATCTTGCCTATCATAGCAATGGTTGTCCCCTTTTTAGGTCTGATTTCAGTTACGCGAGAATCTGGCCGATGCGCTTTGCAACAAGCTCGCCCATTATCTCAGGAGTAAGGCCCGTCTGACGGGCGGTAATCTCCCGCACCGCCTGTATAACCGCCTGCGAAGCCGTCTGCATGCCGAGCGAGTAATCAAGCATCATACCGGCAGCAAGGATTGCCGCGGCGGGGTTTTGGGTAGTAATATCACACGCGGGCGTGTAGACGCCGAGTTTTGAATAGCCGAGCCATGCCCGCGGCTGTGCCTGCCAGTCACCTTCCAAGGCGCTTGCCTCGCTTGCGAGGATGCTGCCAAAAAGGTTCGGGCACAGCAGAACGTCAAACTGCGACGGGTCGGTTAGAATAAGCGCCGCCGCGCGGTTTACCGAAATGTGATTCAGTGTAACATCCGGATAAGCGGCGTGTATTTTCTCAACGGTGGCACGCCATAGGCGCGAGCTTTCGAGAACATCGGCCCGGTCTACCGATACAACCTGCCCTCTGCGGGTACGGGCAAGCTCAAACGCGTTCTTAGCAACGCGCTCGACCTCGGGCTCGGTGTAGATTTCGGTGTCGTAGGCCGCTGCGACCTCCTCGACCTTGGTCTGGCCGCGCGCGCCGTAGTAGATGCCGCCGCTCAGTTCCCGCACGATGACAAAGTCAATACCGCGTTCAGGCACAAGGACGGGGCAATACTCGCTGTACAGCCCGAGCTTTGCGCGCAACGCGAGCACGCCGGCCACCGGCTGAAGGTGGGGCGGCAGCGTCTTAGCGGATTCATCCCCGACGGGGCCGAGCAGAACGCCGTCTGCCGCACGGCATTTTTGCAGGGTGCGTGTGGAAAAAGGCGTGCCCTGCTCAAGATATGCGGCATAGCCGATATCGTCGTATTCGAGCGTAAGGTCTACGCCCTCTATGGTGCAGACCTCCCTGACAACGCGCACTGCCTGCTCCATGAGCTGCTTGCCGGTGCCGTCGCCGGGGAGAACAATAATGTTTGCTTGTGACATTGAAAAACCCTCCCTTTATGTAGCCGTGCGGGTTATGTAAGACCAGCGCGCGAGGAGGAGTGGAGGTGACGGTAAAATGCGCTTTGCCTTGTGTCGTCCTGCCCAGGCGGAGTACATCCGCACTTACCGCGTGTTTGCGACCAAAATACCGAGAAAACAATAAAATAGCACTTTACAAGCCGTATGTCGTATACTATAATTTACGAGTAGTTATATGCATCATGCACCATGCAGGCGCGTTTTAAGCCTTTGCATGTCTGCATTGCGCGCACCCAACATCAGGAGGAGGAAGCAACATGAATTCGGATTTTCCGCGCGTACTTACGCTGTTGCGCAAGGAGAAGGGCATTACTCAAAAGGAGGCGGCACAGGCACTGGATATCTCGCAGGCCCTGCTGTCGCATTATGAGAAGGGCATTCGCGAATGCGGACTGGATTTTCTGGTGAGGTGCGCGGAATACTATGGCGTTTCGTGCGATTATCTGCTCGGGCGTTCACCTGACCGCACCGGTGCTACCATCACGGTGGATGAGATTCCTGAGCCCGAGATGATCGGCAAGGAGAACACCTTCCGCGGAAGCGTTTTGCCAACACTGAGCAAAAAGCTCATTGCAAACTCGATGAACATCCTGTTTGACCTTTTGCAAAAGAGCGCAAACACGGCCTTAGTCACCGAGGTATCGTCATTTTTAATGCTCGCTGTATACCGCATGTTCCGCGTTTTGCACGCGTCCTACCCGAAGAATCAGGAGAGCATGTTTACGGTAAGCGGGTCGCTTGCACAGGGTTATGCGGCAGCCGCGATGGAAGTATGCGAAGCCAAGGCTGCGGCGCTTGCAAACGGCGAAAAGGTGGACGACCTTACCCCGCTTAAAGATCCGTCCTGCTTTGCGATGACCTCGCAGTCGCTTACAGAAACCTACCCGCTGTTTGCGACATCGCTGTTAAACCTCATTCAAAACAGCGAGCAGCGCATCATCGGCAAAACGGGAAAGTCAAAGAAATAGACAAGGCTTATCGTCTGGCCCTTTTCGCTTATTCTACCATCTTTATGTATGAAACTCAACTGCAACCGCACTGCGAAAGGGTTTTGATTATCCTATTATTATACCACTTTCTGATAAAAACCACAAAAGCACCGGGCACAAAGCGTCCGGTGCTTTGCTGTTATAAGCATGAACAGATTTTTCTCACATCATTCAAGCCTTGAAAGTGCGCCCTACTCGCCGATAATCTTGATAAGTACGCGCTTGTTGCGCTTGCCGTCAAACTCGTAGTAGAAGATCTGCTCCCAGGTGCCGAAATCAAGCCGGCCCTCGGTGATGGCGACCACAACCTCCCGCCCCATAATGGTGCGCTTTAGGTGGGCGTCGGCATTGTCCTCATAGCCGTTGTGGCGGTATTGGCTGTACGGCTTTTCGGGTGCAAGGCGCTCAAGCCAGGCCTCGTAGTCGTGGTGAAGGCCGCCCTCGTCATCGTTGATAAAGACGCTCGCGGTGATGTTCATGGCGTTGACGAGCACCAGTCCCTCCTGCACGCCGGATTCACGCACTGCCTCCTGCACCTTATCGGTGATGTTCACAAGCCCGCGCCTTGCGGGCAGGTTAAAGTGAAGCTCCTTACGATATGATTTCATCCTCTTTGTCCCCCTCGTCGTGACTGTTGAGCCGCAGGGCTTCTTCCGCTAAACGTCGGGCATCATCTAAAGTACACAGCGTGCCCGACAGCTTGCGAAGTGCGGCAGCGCCCCGAAAGCCCTTGAGATACCATGCGGCGTGCTTGCGGGTCTCCCGCATGCCGGTGTATTCGCCCTTGTAGGCGACCATCTTTTCAAACTGGCGCAGCATGACGTTCATGCGTGTTTCCATGGGCGGGTCGGGCAGGATGGAGCCGTCCATGAGGTATGCATTAATCTGCGCAAACAGCCATGGAGCCCCGAGTGCTGCGCGGCCGACCATGATAAAGTCGGCACCGGTTTTTTCGTACATCTCCTTAGCGGTCTGCGGGCTTGTTACATCCCCGTTTGCGATGACGGGAACCGAAACCGCCTCCTTGACCGCCCGGATGATATCGATATCCACCGGCGGGGCGTACATCTGGGCCCGCGTGCGGCCGTGAACACAGATTGCCTTTGCGCCGTTTTGCTCGGCGATACGAGCCATCTCAACAGCGTTGATGAGCTTATCATCCCAGCCCTTGCGGATTTTGACCGTGACGGGGATGTCTACTGCATCTGCCACCGCGCGCACAATCTCGCCTGCCAGCTGCGGGCTTTTATGCAAAGCGCTTCCGCCGCCGTTGCCCGCAATCTTGGGCGCAGGACACCCCATGTTGATGTCGATGATGTCGGGCTTATAGCGAAGTGCCTTGCGGGCAGCCTCCGTCATCGTCTGGGGGTCGTCGCCAAACAGCTGGACTGCCATAGGGCGCTCAAAGTCGGTGACGGTAATGAGTTCGCAGGTCTTGTCGTCTGACCGCGTAAGCCCTTTGGCGCTTGCCATCTCGCTTACGAGGTAGGCTGCGCCGTACTCCTTGCAGATCTCGCGGAAGGCGCGGTCGGCTACCCCCGCCATCGGGGCTAATGCTACATATCCGTTTATTGTTACATTGCCTATCTTCATAACAGTTAACCTTACTTAATAAGTTGCAGGCACCGAAAACCCCGATGCCTGTCTATAAATCACGGCGCATCTGCCCATAGCAAAAATGCCGGGCGCAAGAACCAACGTTTGCGCCGTCTTGCGGCTATTATAACATAGGAAGCTTTCCCGCTCAAGAATACGGATATCCCATGAAATATAAAGCTTTATTCTTACTTTTTTTATGTTATAATATATATTTAGTAAATTATGCTCTACGGGAGGATGTTAGATGAGGCTGCTTGCAGTGGACGGCAACAGTATCTTAAACCGTGCGTTTTACGGCATTAAGCTGCTCACCGCCAAGGACGGCACCTACACCAACGCGGTGTACGGGTTTATGAATATACTGCTCAAGGCGGAAAACGACGTGTCGCCCGACTGTGTAGCGGTGGCGTTTGACCTGCACGCGCCCACCTTCCGTCATACGATGTACGAGGGCTACAAGGCGGGGCGCAAGGGCATGCCGGACGAGCTGCGCATGCAGGTGCCTCTTATCAAAGAACTGCTTACCTCTCTGGGCTACGCGATTGTGGAGAAGGAAGGCTTTGAGGCGGATGATATCCTCGGCACACTTGCCGATGCCTGTGAAAAGGGCGGGCACGAGTGCGCAATTGTTACCGGTGACCGCGACAGCCTGCAGCTGGTCAGCGACCGCGTCACGGTACGGCTTGCCTCGACCAAGATGGGCCGGCCCGAGACGGTTGTATATGATACCGAAAAGATAAAAGAGGTCTATGGCGTTACCCCGCGTGAGCTTATTGACGTCAAGGCCCTTATGGGTGATGCTTCGGATAACATCCCCGGCGTTGCGGGCGTGGGCGAAAAGACCGCCCTTGCACTCATAGCTCAGTACCACTCTATAGATGAAATCTATAAGGATGTCGACGCGCTGGATGCAAAGCCGGGTGTTAAGGCAAAGCTCAAGGCTGGCGAGCAATCCGCCCGCATGAGCTATACGCTGGCTACCATCTGCAAAGAGGTGCCGATCTCTCTAAGCCTTGAGGACTACCGCAAAACAGCGGGAGATCCCGCAAGCGCCCTGGCCCTAATCAATAGGCTCGAGCTGTTTTCACTTGCAAAGCGGCTTGACCTTTCCAATGTACAAGCGCAGGAGCCTGCGCAGCAAAAAGAGGAAGCGCGCAGTGTTTCCATCCTGTTCTCCCCCTCTATGGAGGATGTTGAAGCCCTGCTTGAGAAGGCGTCATTACTCTGCTTTTTGTGCAGGTTTGAGGATGGAGCACTTTCGGCGATTCATCTCTATACCGACGGCATGCTTGCAGCCCTTGAGGGTGACAACCTGTTTGAGATTGCCCGTACAGTGCTTACAAGCCCTGTTAAAAAGGCGACGCATGATGCAAAGCCCGTGTTTGCGTGGGCACTGCGGCACGACCTTGATGTGAAGAACCTCGTGTGCGACACCATGCTGGCGGCCTACCTTATTAACCCGCTTGCATCGGGATATGAGCTTACCCGTTTGTGCGGCGAGTATGCCGTCACACCCTTTGACACCCAGTTTGCGCCCGATCTTGCGGATATTGCATCCCTGTATGGGCTGTATGAAAAGCTGTGGGCAAAGATTACCGAATACAGTCAGGTAAGCCTTTTGTGTAACATCGAAATTCCGCTTGCGAGGGTACTTGCCTCGATGGAGAACATCGGATTTTTGGTGGACACCGACGCCATCCGCTCGTTTGGGCAGATGCTTGATATTGATATTGCGCGCTTAGAGGGCAAGATTCACGCCCTTGCGGGCAGTGCGTTTAACATCAACTCCCCCAAGCAGCTTGGTGAGGTGCTGTTTGAACGGCTCGGCCTGCCATCCGGCAAAAAGACCAAGACCGGCTATTCCACCAACGCAGAGGTGCTCGAATCCCTGCGCGGCAAGCATGAGATTGTGGACGATATCCTTGAGTACCGCAAGCTGGTCAAACTAAAAAGCACCTATGTGGAGGGGCTTTTGCGGGTGGCGCATGCCGACGGAACGGTTCACACCAGCTTTAACCAAACCGAAACCCGCACCGGACGCATCAGCTCCACTGAACCGAACCTGCAAAATATCCCCGTCCGCACCGAGCTTGGCAGCGAGCTGCGCAAGTTCTTTGTGGCGCGCGAGGGTTGCGTGTTGATTGACGCGGACTACTCGCAGATTGAGCTGCGCGTTCTTGCCCACATCTCAAACGACGAGAACATGATTTCGGCCTTTGCCGAGGGGGTTGATATCCACACCAAGACCGCGTCGCAGGTATTCGGCCTGCCCGAGGATATGGTTACCCCCCTCATGCGCAGCCGGGCAAAGGCGGTTAACTTCGGCATCGTGTACGGAATCGGGGCCTATTCCCTATCGCAGGATATCGGCGTTACGGTTTCCGAGGCCGACCGGTATATCAAGAATTACCTCGCCACCTATCACGGCGTGCGCGAGTATATGGAAAACGCCATTGAATTTGCAAAGGAGTACGGCTACGCAAAGACCATGTTCGGCCGCAGGCGCAACCTGCCCGAGATTTCAGCATCCAACCGCAACATCAAAGCCTTTGGCGAGCGGGTTGCGATGAACACGCCGATTCAGGGAACGGCGGCGGATATCATCAAGATTGCGATGGTTCGGGTGTATGACCGTCTGCGCAGGGAAGGCCTAAAGGCGCGGCTGATTTTGCAGATTCACGACGAACTGATTGTGGAAGCCCCCGCGGATGAGGTCGACGCCGCGGCGGCAATTCTAAAAGAGGAGATGGAGCACGCGGCAGAACTATTAGTTCCCTTGGTGGTTGACACCAACACCGGACACAACTGGTACACCGCAAAGGGGTAATGCCGCATTCGAATAACCAAGGCATAAAGGGGTATGGGTATGATAAAGATTTTGTTTGTGTGCACGGGCAACACCTGCCGCAGTCCGATGGCGCAGGGGTTGTGCCAGAAATACATCACCGAAAATATGCTGATTGGTCAGTTTGCGTGCGCAAGCGCGGGTGTGGATGTCAGAGAAGATGCACACATCAGCGAAAATGCGGCGATTGTTATGAACGAGCTGGGCATTAATATGTCCTCTCATCGGGCTAAGGCGGTAACGGAGGAGATGATGCAGGAGGCTGACTATGTGTTTACCATGTCCAGCACCCACCGCAGCATGCTGGAGGCCCTTTTCCCAAAACAGGCATATAAGATTCAGGTATTAGGACACCCCATCTTTGACCCATACGGACAAAACCTTGAATTCTACCGCTTTTCACGCGACAGCCTGAAGGATAAGGTATATAAGGCGATGGATGAGCTGGTAGAGCAAATGCGTTTGCAGAAAGAGCGAGAGGAGGAAGAACAGCACAAACAAGAGCTGTTCAGAAACTATGGCGGATTCTATTGAACGAGAACGGGTGACCATTGTGCCGTTTGCTCCCGAGCATCTGGAGAAGGTACATGAGCTTGAGCAGGAGTGCTTTTCCACCCCGTGGAGCTATGACGGACTCTTGGAGGAGCTTTCTAACCCGATGGCGGTGTTTCGGGTAGCCCTTGTGGATGGCGAGGTGGCAGGCTATGTCGGCATGCACCACATCCTCGACGAAGGCTACATAACCAACATTGCCGTAAAAGATAAGTATCGTCGGTGCGGCATCGGCACCTTGCTGCTAGACACCCTGCTTGCATACGGCAAGAAAAACGACCTGACGTTCATTACGCTGGAGGTACGCGTTTCCAACGCCCCGGCAATCGCCCTGTACCGTTCGGCGAACTTTGAGAGCGTCGGCATCCGCCCGGGCTTTTATACCGGCCCCACCGAAGATGCGCTGATTATGACCTATACCTTTTGATTGCCCTGCTGTTTTTGCTTGGCAAATCAAACCGACAACAAGGAGAGTTTTATGACAAAGACCAAACCCATTGTTTTAACTGCCCTTATTTTAATGGCAGCCCTGTCCTTGACTAATCTAGTTGGCATCAGCGCTTCCGGCACCACCGTGCTGGTAGGTATCGTCGTTTTCTTTCTCAATAAAATGCTCCTAAAGCGCTCCTATGCGCAAAGCGGTCTTGATATAAAATCGGTTGGCAGATGCTTAAAGGGTCGGCCTTCGGTTTGGATTTGGCTGTTTATGCCCCTTGTTATGAACGCCGTCTGCGTCTTTTTGGCCAAGGCTTTTGTACCCGAGTTTCTTGACCATGTGATGTCGCGGTCGGGTGTGGCCATATCCTTTGTAAACATCCTGCTGACTATTTTGCAGCTTGCGATTATGGCCCTTGGCGAGGAAATTGCATGGCGTGCCTTCTTTCAAAACGAGCTGCAGGGGTTTGTTTCAGGTATTCCGAGCCTGCTTATCACCTCCCTGCTGTTTGCCCTTGCGCACTATGCGAGCGGCGAGCCGGTTGTTGTGGTCTATGACATCTTCTTTGTGTTTGTAAACAGCATTCTATATGGTATTGTGTTTATGAAAACCAAAAACGCATGGTTAAGTGCCATCTCGCACTTTATTGCAAATGTGTTTTGCGTTGTTATACTGATGATAATCTAGTACATAACCGTCTAATATATAACGGTAATAATAGATATGAACTTTTAAAGACGCTTGACGATGAAATCCAATGAAAGACTGAGATAAACTATGATACTGCTTGCAATTGAATCCTCCTGCGATGAAACAGCCGCCGCCGTGGTTAAGGACGGCAGAACAGTCCTATCCTCGGTGATTGCCTCGCAGGTGGAGGAGCACCGCCTGTACGGCGGTGTTGTTCCCGAAATCGCATCGCGCCGTCATGCCGAGGCGATTGTCGGCATTACCCAAGAGGCGCTTGACGAAGCGCACACAACATTAGACGACCTAGACGGCATTGCCGTTACCAGTTACCCGGGCCTTATCGGCGCCCTTCTTGTAGGCGTAAACTTTGCAAAAGGCCTTGCTCTTGCCAAGAACAAGCCGCTCATTCCCGTTCACCACATCAAGGGACATATTGCGGCAAACTACATTGCCCACCCCGACCTTGCCCCGCCTTTTTTGTGTCTGGTGGCATCGGGCGGACACAGCCACATCATTGAGGTGCTCGACTACACCCGTTTTCGCGTAATCGGCCGCACGCGCGACGACGCAGCCGGAGAGGCCTTTGACAAGGCTGCAAGAGCGATGGGCTTTCCCTACCCCGGCGGCATGTTTATTGACAAGGCGGCCGCAAGAGGCGACAAAACCGCCTATCATCTGCCCCACCCCAAGGTGACGGGCAGCGAGTATGATTTGAGCTTCTCAGGTCTTAAAACCGCCGTAATTAACCTTTTGCATAATGCACAGCAGAAGGGCGAGACCGTAAACATCGACGACCTTGCCGCATCCTTTCAGGCGACGGTGGTTGAGTCGCTTGTTTCCCGCCTGATGGCTGCGGCCCAAGACCTCGGCTACAAGACTGTTGCCGCGGCGGGCGGTGTCTTAGCAAACTCCGGTTTGCGGACAGGCCTTGAGCAGGCTTGCGCCGGCAGGGGGATATCGCTTTATCTGCCTCCCTTAAGCCTGTGCGGCGACAACGCCGCGATGATTGGCGCGCAGGGATATTATGAGTTTCTTGCGGGCAACACGGCAGGGCTTTCGCTCAACGCTAGAGCACAGGTGCCGGTAGATTGCTAGAGGCATCCCGGACAAGCATATGGGATAAAAACGTGGACAGGGCTATGCGCTCTGTTCACTTTTTTGCGCAATCTCTGCCCGATAAGGCGAAATGCAGGATTTCTTTCTTGAAATTGCATTTTGGATGGTTTATTATATCCCTGATTGCAGGAAAATTGTCATTAATTTAACACCAATTTCATTGACTTCTTTTCAGGGTATCGATATAATGATAATTGTGGAAGAATTGAGTGTTTTCACAAAATCGGGTTATTGGCGTAGATTTTGGTGAAAATATCTCAGGATGAAGCGATTTCGGCTTTTTATTTTCTTTTTTCGCGTAAGGTTCTTTTGAAGGATTCCTTGATGACAAATGCATGGCAAGAAAGGGAATAAATTGTATTACATGAAATTGCTGCGCAGACATTTTTCATTTTTTGCTGGTTTAAGGCGCGTTGCCGACGCGACTTTTGCGGCATCAGGATGCAAATCCTATCACTATCCAGATTTCTGAAAGGAGATAACAGGATGACGAACAACAAACATGTGTTAAGCTGGATTGAAGAGATGAAAGCCTTAACCAAGCCCGACAATGTCGTATGGATTGACGGCAGCGAGGAGCAGCTTTGCGCACTGCGCGAGGAAAGCTTAAAAAACGGCGAGCTGATTAAGCTCAATGAGGAAAAACTGCCTGATTGCTACCTGCACCGCACCGCCGTTAATGACGTTGCACGTGTAGAGCATCGTACCTTTATCTGCTCACGCAACAAAGAGGATGCAGGCCCCACCAACAACTGGATGGATCCGCAAGAGGCTTATGCCATGCTGCGTAAGCTGTTTGACGGTTCAATGAAGGGCCGCACCATGTATGTTATCCCCTACTGCATGGGCCCCATCGGCTCACCCTTAGCAAAAATCGGCATTGAGCTTACCGACTCTATCTATGTTGTGCTGAACATGGACATCATGACCCGTATGGGACAGAAGGCGCTGGATATGCTGGGAGACTCCAACGACTTTGTACGCGGTCTGCACAGCAAAAAGGATATTGACGAAGAGAACAGATATATCATGCACTTCCCCGAGGACAACGCAATCTGGTCGATTAACTCGGGCTACGGCGGCAACGTGCTGCTGGGCAAAAAGTGCTTTGCTCTGCGCATTGCCTCCTATCAGGGCAAAAACGAGGGCTGGATGGCAGAGCATATGCTCATCCTCGGCGTAGAGAACCCCAAGGGCGAGGTTACTTACATTGCGGCGGCCTTCCCCTCCGCATGCGGAAAGACCAACCTTGCTATGCTGATTCCGCCTGAGGTATTTGCCAAGAAGGGCTACAAGGTTTGGACGGTCGGCGACGACATCGCTTGGCTGCGCCCCGGCGAGGACGGAAGACTCTGGGCCATTAACCCCGAGGCCGGCTTCTTTGGCGTTGCACCCGGCACCAACATGAAGTCCAACCCCAACGCCCTGCTTTCCACCAGAAAGGGCACCATCTTTACAAACGTTGTTCACAACCTTGAAGATAACACCGTTTGGTGGGAGGGTCTTGATAAGAACCCGCCCAAGAACGCACTTGACTGGAAGGGCAACAAGTGGGATCCCGAATCCGGCGAGAAGGGCGCTCACCCCAACAGCCGCTTTACCGCACCCGCCAAAAACTGCCCCTGCATCAGCAAGGAGTTTGAGAATCCCGCTGGCGTTCCGATTAGCGCTATCGTATTCGGCGGACGCCGCGCGAAGACCGCTCCGCTGGTATATCAGGCACATGACTGGAACCACGGCGTATTCGTAGGCTCCATTATGGCGAGCGAGACCACCGCTGCCGCTACCGGTGCCGTTGGCGTTGTACGCCGCGACCCGATGGCAATGCTGCCCTTCTGCGGCTACCATATGGGCGATTACTTTGCACACTGGATTGAGATGGGCAAGAAGCTCGGCGACAAGGCTCCGAAGATCTTCAACGTCAACTGGTTCAGAACCGACGATGAAGGCCACTTCATCTGGCCGGGATTCGGCGACAATATGCGCGTACTGGATTGGATTATCAACCGCTGCAACGGCACTGCCGAAGCAGTAGAGACTCCCATCGGCTACGAGCCCAAGCCTGAGTCCATCAACCTTGAGGGTCTTGACATCGACCTTGCTACCGTTTCTGACCTGCTGAGCGTTGATAAGGACCTGTGGAAGGAAGAGGCCAAGGGCATCCGCGAGTTCTATGGAAAGTTTGGCGACAGACTGCCCAAGGAGCTTATGGATCAGCTTGAGGCTCTTGAGAAGAGACTGGGTTAATTCTATTACAAGAAATTTGCGGTATATAGACACGCGGGCGTTCCGAAGAGGAGCGCCCGCGTGCTTTTATTCGTACATCAATAACCCCACGTTGATACCTTATTCAACGTGGGGTATTCATTATGTTATACCGCGAAGGGGTCGTCGGCAGGGTCAGGGTTCCAGATGTACTCCATGGCGCTAGCTATGTTGTAGGCCTGCTCCATATCAAGATAATCTGCAACAAACCCGAGCGCCATGTCTATACCCGCCGATATACCTGATGAAGTGTAGAACTTACCGTCCGTCACCCAGCGTGCACACTGCTGCCAGTCGACATTGGGGGCGTTCTCCTTTGCCCAGACAAGCTGGCTCTTGTTGGTGGTCGCCTTTCTTTTGTCAAGAACCCCTGTTTTTGCAAGCAGAACGCTGCCGGTGCACACCGCAAGGCAGCAGCAAGCATCCTCAGCAAGGGCTCCCAGACGAGCTAGGAATCCCGTATCCTGCACGAGAGGCCGCGTGCCCTTACCTCCGGGAATAAACAAAACCCCCTCGGGCTCAATTGAACCGCCCCAAGATTAGTGGACATTAACAAAAAGCTCCCCTAATGTAGGGTGGAAGAATCAAGCAATAAACTGGCATCGCAATTCAAGTGGTGTCAGTTTTGTTTTAGTCTGGATGCGCTGGTGG
>JAEZKF010000037.1 GCA_023415575.1 Bacillota bacterium | reverse complement strand
TGGTTTTGTAGTTGTACTTGCGGGTATCGCCGCTGCCGTGTATTATTTCTTTAACAAGAAGGGTGGCTTGTGCTGCTGCTCGGACGATGACGACGATGTGATCATCGTTGACAGCACCGACGATCTCGGCGATTTTGCCGATGTCAGTGACTCCATCTCGGATACCGACGAGGATTCAAGCTCGGATGAGGAGTAATCTTTCTACGTGCGTTTTCCTTTAGACGTAAACGGCTGTGATATTCCTTTAAAAAGGGGATATGGCAGCCTTTTGTTTATCCCGGAATGGGATTATCCCAAAGTGGCTTTCTGATGAATCAGACAGCCGGAAAGGCAAAGACATAACCGATGTACGAGAATATAGAAAGACCCCAGCGCGCTGCCCTTGTGGCGCTTGATACCGGAGAATACGATGTAGAGGTCTCGCTTGCAGAGCTTGAGGAGCTTGCCAACACGGCGGGCGCCGAGGTAATTGTAAGTGTCGTGCAAAGGCGGGATGCCCCCGACAAGGCGACCTGCATCGGGGCAGGCAGACTCAAGGAGCTTGCCAATTTCTGTGCAGAAAACGAGGTAGACCTCGTTATTTTTGACCGCGAGCTTTCCGGCTCGCAGCTTCGCAATATAGAGGATATTGTCGATGTCAGGGTGATTGACCGCACGACCCTTATCCTTGACATCTTCGCCCAGCGCGCCGTATCCAGCGAGGGCAAGCTGCAGGTTGAGCTTGCACAATTACGCTACCGCCTGCCGCGGCTTGCGGGCCTCGGCACCGAGCTTTCGCGCCTTGGCGGCGGCATCGGCACGCGCGGCCCCGGCGAAACTAAGCTGGAAACCGACCGCCGGCACATCCGCAGGCGCATTACGGCGCTCGAGGAGGAGCTTGCAGAGCTTGAGCGCAAGCGTCAGGATTTACGCAGGCGCAGGAAGAAAAACGGCGTGCTCACTGCAGCTATTGTGGGCTACACCAACGTGGGCAAATCCACCCTGCTTAACACCCTGACAAGCGCAGGAGTTCTAGCCGAGGATAAGCTGTTTGCAACCCTTGACCCCACGGCGCGTGCCATCAAGCTGCCCGACGGCAGAACGGTAGTCCTCATCGACACGGTAGGCTTAATTCGCCGCCTGCCGCATATGCTGGTAGAGGCCTTCCACTCGACCCTGGAGGAGGCTGCAGGTTCTGATGTCATCTTAAACCTGTGCGACATTACAAGCGAAGAGTCCTTTGAACAGCTTGAGGTGACAAAGCAGCTGCTCAGCGAGCTGGGTGCTTCGGACATCCCCATTTTAACCGTGTGCAACAAGTGCGACGCGGTGTACGACGAGTTTCCTCCGCCGCATGACGGCAGGGTTTATATCTCCGCTAAAACGGGGCAGGGCCTGGATACCATGCTCGCCGAGATGGTCAAAATCCTGCGAGAGACCACCCGCCGTATGACCATTGTGCTGCCCTACACCGAGGCGGCGCTTGCGGCCCAGGTCCGCAGCGAGGGCAAGTTGTTGGAGGAACGATACACCGAAGACGGCTTGTACTTAGATGCCATCATCGACACCGAAACCCGCCTGTACCGCATCCTGAGTGAGTATGAACAACGCAGCTAATGCGATAATCTCATAACAACAGAGGAGGCTTTTGTGATGCTTGACACCATCCTATCACGCCGGAGTATCCGCCGTTATACCGATAGGTCCGTAGAGCCCGAAAAGATAGAGCAGATTCTGCGCGCGGGAATGGCAGCCCCATCCGCCCGCAACGGCCAGCCGTGGCAGTTTGTAGTGGTCACCGACCGCGACCTGCTAAACGCCGTGCCCAAGATACATCCCTATGCTCAGATGCTCACGGAAGCGGCCTTTGCCATCGTGGTTTGCGGTGAAACCAAAGAAGAAACCGTAAAGGGCTACTGGGTTCAGGACTGCTCTGCTGCTTCTGAGAATATGCTGCTTGCCGCCCACGCCCTCGGGCTTGGCGGGGTATGGCTGGGGGTTTATCCGCGCACTGAGCGCGTAGAGCCTATTAAAAAGATGTTTGCCCTGCCGCAGGACATCACACCACTGTGCATCCTCTCTTTCGGTTACCCCGCAGAGCACAAGGAGCCTAGTAACCGCTACGACCCAAGCCGCGTTCACTACAACCGCTGGTAACAGCGCTGCAAAACATACTCAATAACTGGTTAACCCCTTGTTCCCATTTCACAGTGGAACAAGGGGTTATATTTTGATATCAGCGTTGAGAAACGCTATGCCTTAAGCGCCTGCACGGCCTTTTCTAGGGATGCGGGATCTTCGATATTGTTTACGCTTGCGCCGCGCAGCGTTTTCTTGACAAACCCGCACAATGTCTTACCCGGGCCGAGCTCCAAAAAGGCGTCAATGCCGTTCTCACTCATCGCATTAAGCTCATCCGTAAACCGCACCGGAGAAACAAGATGCTGTGTAAGGTAGCTGCCTAAGTCCTCAAATGCGGTAATAACCCCGCCGGTCAGATTTGAATAAAAAGGAATCTTGGGCTGACAATAGGATAAGCCAGTGACAAAAGATGCAAACTCCTTTGCAGCCCCCTCCATGAGTCTTGAGTGAAAAGCAGCACTCACGTTTAAGCGAACGACCCTTGCACCCATACTCGCAAGTGCCTCCGCAGCAGAACGCGCAGCTGCTTCTTCGCCCGCAATTACGGTCTGGGCAGTACTGTTGTAGTTCACGGGCAGAACGTAGCCGTCAGTCTTTTCGCACACCGAGGCAATGTCGTCAGCCGAGGTGCCGATAACCGCATACATGGCACCACCTGCCGTATCGGCGGCGTGCTGCATCGCCTTTGCGCGCGCATCAATAATGCGAAAACCGGTCTTTACATCAAACACGCCGCAGGCTGTCAAGGCAGCGTATTCGCCGAGGGAATGGCCCGCGCAGGCAGAAGGCGTAAGCCCGTTTTCCCGCGCTACTGTCAGGCAGGCAAGCGACATGGCATAGATAAGTGGTTGCGCGGCGGCGGTGGGGGCAATCTCCTGCTCGCTGCCCTCAAAGGACAGAGCTGCAAGGTCGTAGCCCAGCACCTCGTTTGCAGTACGGTAGAGGTCACGGACACTCGGGTAGGCATCGTACAGCGCCCGCCCCATGCCGGGATACTGTGAGCCTTGTCCGGAGAACAAAAAGGCAATCTTCATAGTTAAACCTCCTGTAATTTGGAGAGAACGCCCAGTTTATATGAATAAACTATTAACTTATTGACAAAATCATGAATAAAGTTGCGAAAAGTTATGAATTAGATGCCTAAGTTTAACAGTTCATTCATTGACTTGCATGGGTATCCTCTCTAAAATTGGGGTAACATAGAGGCAATAAACCGTTGTCCACCACAAACGCCGGCTTTCGTAAACGTTATACCACACAACCTTTTGGCTGGCAAGCAAAATATTGGCGGATCGTTTACAAAGTCCGGCGCGGTTTATTCGCCTTTTAAACCAAAGCAGGTTATCCGACAGGAAGGAAGCTATTATGAACAACTGCGGAATACACATCCTTGGCACCGGAAGCTACAGCCCATCCATCACGGTGCACAACGAGGATTTCACACGCATTGTGGATACCTCGGATGAATGGATTACCAAACGAACCGGCATGAAAACACGTTACCTTTCGGCAGGCGAGCCTACATGGTACATGGGTGTTCAGGCGGCAAAGGCAGCAATTGAAAACGCGCAGATACCGCCGGATGAAATCGACCTTGTGCTGTTTACCACCATTACACCTGATTTTTACACTCCCTCAATGTCCTGCATCGCGGCAAGGGAGCTCGGCATACAGCACGCCACCTGTACCGACCTCAACAGCGCCTGCACAGGCTTTGTGTACGCACTGGATATGGCGTGGCGCTACCTAGCGACAGGTGGTGCCAAAAACGTGCTGATCATCTCGGCGGAGACCCTTTCCGCCATCACCGACTACGCTGACCGGTCTACCTGCGTACTGTTTGGTGACGGTGCGGGTGCGTGTGTTATAACAAAAAGCAATTCATTTTTCTCCTCCTTTCTTTCTTCCGACAGCGCGGGGGCAAACCTATTGTTTGCTCGCGCGCGTCGGGATAGCCACCCCTTTTGCGATGACTCAAACGCGATATCCATACAGGACGGGTTTGGAGATAAACCCGAAAAGCTGTTTATGGACGGCAAGGAGGTCTATAAGTTTGCCACCAGCATTATACCTAAGGCTGTGCAGATAGTGTGCGAACGCGCGAATATTCCAGTAAGCGAGCTGGACTTGGTTGTGCCCCATCAGGCCAACATACGCATCGTGGAAACGGCCGCGCAGAAGCTGGATTTAGCAAGCGATAAAATCTACTGCAACGTTGAAAAGTACGGCAATACCTCCAGCGCCAGTATTCCCATCGCCCTTGACGAGCTGAGCCGGTCGGGCAGGCTGAAAAAAGGTGACCGCGTGTGCGTAGTCGGCTTTGGCGGCGGACTTACCTACGGGGCTGCGCTGTTTGAATGGGCCTAAAGCCTAAGGCAATAGGCCTTTGGCCTTTAGACAAAGCTTTGCATGAAAGGTATGATAAGCAGATGAAAACGAGGCTTACCGAGCTTTTGGGTATCAAATATCCGGTTATTCAGGGCGGCATGGCATGGGTGGCGGATGCACGCCTTGCATCCGCAGTCAGCAACGCGGGCGGACTTGGCCTGATTGCCGCAGCAAACGCGCCTGTTGATGTAGTCAGGGAGCAGATCCGCAAGGCAAAGCAGATGACCGATAAGCCCTTTGGCGTAAACATCATGCTCATGTCGCCGTACGCCGCCGAGATTGCAAACCTAGTCATCGAAGAAGGTGTAAAGGTAGTGACCACCGGCGCCGGAAACCCCAGCAAATACATGGAGGCGTGGAAGGCAGCGGGCATCAAGATTATTCCCGTCATACCGTCGGTTGGGCTTGCCAAGCGCATGGAACGCGCTGGCGCGGATGCCGTGGTTGCGGAGGGCTGCGAGGCAGGCGGGCATATCGGCGAGCTTACCACCATGGCCTTGCTGCCGCAGGTGTGTGATGCGGTAACCATCCCCGTCATCGGCGCAGGCGGCATTGCGGATGAACGCGGCCTTGCTGCTGCCTTTATCTTAGGCGCTCAGGGCGTGCAGATTGGCACCGTGCTGCTTGCAACGAATGAGTGTAATATTCATCAAAACTATAAAAATATGATTTTGGAAGCCAAGGATACCGACACCGCCGTGACAGGCAGGGCACTCGGCAGACCCGCCCGCTCAATTAAAAACCGCTTTACCCGCCGCATTGGAGATTTGGAAAAGACGGGTGTTTCGGCAGATGAGCTAGAAGAAGCCATGGTCGGCTCGCTGCGCAAGGCAGCAATCGAGGGCGACCTGGAAAACGGCGCCTTTATGGCTGGACAGATTTCGGGCATGGTGAGTGAAATTCGCCCGGTTCGGGATGTTATAGAAAACATGTGCGAGGGCGCACAGAAAATCCTAAAAAACTGCGACGGACTGCGGGGTGTCAGCTTTGAGTAAAACGGCGATTGTAACCGGAGCAAACCGCGGCATCGGCGCCGCAACTTCCATCTACCTAGCAAGCAGGGGCTACAACATCGCCCTTATCTGTCGGTCAGAGGAGAGCGTAAAGACCGGCGGGGAAGCGGTAGCTAAGCAATGCAGGGCACATGGCGTAAATGCTGAGTGCTTTGTGTGTAATGTCTCTGACTTCGCGGCATGTGCCGACACGGTGGACGCCATAAAAGACCGCTTTGGTACCATCGATGTACTCGTAAACAACGCAGGAATTACGCGCGACGGCCTGCTTGCGCGCATGAAGGAAGACCAGTTTGACGAGGTGATTGCCGCAAACCTCAAAGGCGCGTTTAACATGCTGCGCCATGTAAGTGGCGTGATGATGAAGCAAAAGAGCGGACGCATCATAAACGTCTCCTCGGTGGCGGGCCTGTACGGCAACGCGGGACAGGTCAACTATTCAGCAAGCAAGGCAGGGCTTATCGGCATGACCCTGTCCGCTGCAAAGGAGCTTGCGCCAAGGGGCATTACCGTCAACGCCGTAGCGCCCGGCTTTATCGAGACGGATATGACCGCCTCTCTGCCCGAAAGCGTCAAGGAAAAGATTCTTTCGGCTATCCTGATGGGGCGGTACGGCAGGGCTGAGGAGGTCGCTTCGGTGATTGCGTTTTTGGCGTCTGACGATGCATCCTATGTCACGGGACAGGTGGTCGCCATCGACGGCGCACTGATGATGTAAAGAGAGTGAAAATAAGGGGGAATGACGGATGAAGCGGGTAGTCATCACCGGAATGGGGGCACTGACCTCTCTCGGGCCGGATACCGCAGCGTTTTGGCAGAGCATCAAAGCGGGAAGGCATGGCATATCCAGAATAGAGGGGTTTGATACCACCGGCTACGAGGCAACGCTCGCCGCCGAGATTAAGAACTTTGACCCAACCGCATACGGAATTGAAAAGAAAGAAGCCCGCAGGATGGATAAGTTTTGCCAGTACGCGATGGCGGCAGCCGGTATGGCGATTCAGGACTGCGGCACCGAGTTTAGTAAGAATGACCCATTTCGCATCGGGGTGATTGTAAGCTCAGGTATTGGCGGCATGCAGACCAACACCGACGAGCACCAAAAGCTGTTTGAAAAAGGGCCCAAGCGGATTTCCCCCTTTTATGTGCCGATGATTATCGCCAACATGGCATCGGGTATGATATCCATGCGGTACGGGTTTAAGGGAAGCTCCACCTGCATTGTCACTGCGTGTGCAACGAGTGCGGATTCGCTCGGGGCAGCCTTTCGCTCGATTAAGCACGGCTACCACGATGTGATGATTGCGGGCGGCGCAGAAGCCGCCATCATACCAATCTCGATTGCAGGCTTTCACAACATGATGGCCCTTTCCACATCAACCGACCCGGACCGCGCATCCATCCCCTTTGACAAGGAGCGCGACGGCTTTGTGATGGGCGACGGCGCGGGCGTGCTGGTATTAGAGGAACTCGAGCACGCAAGGGCACGCGGGGCAAAGATCTATGCGGAGATAACAGGGTACGGCTCGACCAACGACGCCTACCATATCACCAGCCCCGACCCCGACGGCGAGGGCGCGGCACAGGCGATGCGCCTAGCCATGCAGGAGAGCGGCCTTACCCCCGAGGACATCGGCTACATCAATGCCCACGGAACCTCCACGCCGCTTAACGATAAGTTCGAAACAGCTGCCATCAAAAAGGCGCTGGGTGAACACGCCTACAAAACGCCGATAAGCTCCACCAAGAGTATGACGGGCCACCTATTGGGCGGAGCGGGTGCTGTTGAGGCGATTGTGTGCGCCCTTGCCCTGCACGACGGTGTCATACCCCCCACTGCAGGCTACCGCGTAAAGGACGAGGAATGCGACCTTGACTATGTAACCGAGGGCGCGCGCAAGGCGGATATTAAGGCGGCGCTTTCCAATTCCCTCGGCTTTGGCGGACACAACGCAACGCTTTGCCTGAAACGGTACGCGGAATAGACGCGCTTTTAGCAGCCTATAACCTTTATGTAAGGGTGATGATATGCAATCGACAAAGCTAACCATTGAGAACATCAAGGAACTGGTCAGCCATTTTGCAAACAGCGGGCTCGGTTCCTTTACCATGCAGGACGGCGATTTTATGCTCCGTCTGGAGAGTGACGCCGCAGCCGCTGCCCACGGTGCAGTTCAGGCGACTACTGCACCCGCTGCTGCACCGGGACAAAAGGATTGCGCCCAAACGACTACGGCACCGCAGGAAGAGGGGCAGCCCACACCCTGCAACGCGGAGGGTACCGTTGTAACAGCCCCCATAGTGGGCACCTTTTACCGTGCGCCCGCGCCCGATAAGCCCCCATTTGTAACCGAAGGGCAGAAGGTGAAAAAGGGCGATGTGCTGTTTATCATCGAGTCGATGAAGCTCATGAACGAGATACAGAGCGAATGTGACGGCACGGTAGGCAAGGTTTTGGTGCAGGACGGCCAAGGCGTGGAGTACGGTCAGCCGCTGCTGATACTCGTTTAAAACGCCCGCTAGGCACAGGATGGAGGACTTTTTATGCCGCTACTTGATAAGAATCAGATTATGGAGATTATCCCCCACCGCGACCCCTTTTTGCTCATCGATGAGGTGGAGGAGCTTGAGCCCGGCGTGCGCGCCGTGGCGATCAAACATATAAAGCCGGATGAGGACTGGTTTCGCGGCCACTTCCCGCAGCACCCCGTGGTACCGGGGGTACTGATTGTCGAGATGCTTGCGCAGGCGGGCGCCGTTTGCGCGCTCTCATTACCCGAAAACCGCGGCCGCATCGCCTTTTTCACCGGTATTGACGATGTAAAAATCCGCCGTCAGGTGCGGCCCGGAGAGACCATTCGGCTTGAAGTGGAACTTATAAAGCTGCGCTCGCAGGCGGGTGTCGGCAGGGCGGTTGCAACCGTAAACGGCGAGCGCGCCGTCAGCGGCGAGCTTACCTTTATGTTCGCAAAGTAGGGCTTTTATAGCTAAACGAATGCTATTCTAAAAGGCTAGCAGTATTTCATATCAGCCGGAAAGGCATGGTCACAAGATGTTAGAGAAGGTGCTTATAGCAAACCGCGGCGAGATTGCCGTTCGCATCATACGCGCCTGCCGCGAGCTTGGAATCCAAACCGTGGCGGTGTTCTCCGAGCCCGACCGCAGTGCCCTGCACGCAAAGATTGCGGACGAAGCGGTGTGCATCGGCCCCGCCGCAACCAAGGACAGCTACTTAAACACCAAGTCGATACTAGCTGCCTGCGAGCTCACGGGTGCCGATGCCATCCACCCGGGCTTTGGATTTTTATCCGAGAACGCAGCCTTTGCCCGCTTGTGTCAAAAATGCGGGGTGACGTTTGTCGGTCCCACCCCCGAGGCCATGGAACTCATGGGGGTTAAGTCCCGCGCAAAGGAAACGATGATGCGGGCGGGTGTTCCTGTAATACCCGGCTCGCAAGGTGCGGTAAAAACCATGGAAGAAGCCCGCGCTGCAGCAGCATTGACGGGCTACCCCCTGCTTATCAAGGCGGCGGCGGGCGGCGGCGGACGGGGTATTCGGCGTGTCAACGATGAATCAGAGCTTGAAGCCCAGATGATTGCTGCGGCAAACGAGGCAAAGCTCTTTTTCGGCGATGATGCGGTCTACATCGAAAAGTTACTCATTAACCCCCGTCACATTGAGATACAGATTCTCGCCGACCACTACGGCAACTGCATCCATTTAGGTGAGCGCGACTGCTCGCTCCAGCGCCGCAACCAAAAGATACTCGAGGAATCCCCATCCCCCTCGCCCCTTATGACCCCGCAGCTTCGGGCTGCCATGGGCGAGGCGGCGGTTAAGGCTGCGCAAGCGGTGGGGTACCGCAATGCAGGCACCATCGAGTTTTTGGTGGATGATGCAGGGAACTTTTACTTTATGGAGATGAACACCCGCATACAGGTCGAGCACCCCATCACCGAGCTTGTTACGGGCATCGACCTTGTAAAAAAACAGCTGGAGATTGCATCAGGACAGCCGCTTAGTATCTCCCAGCAGGATGTGCATTTCACGGGCCACGCAATCGAGTGCCGCATTAGTGCGGAAAACCCCGCGAAGGGCTTTCGTCCCTCACCGGGTCGGATTGTATCCCTGCACATGCCGGGCGGGCCGGGAATCCGCATCGACAGCGCGGTGTATCAGGGTTATGAAATCACACCCCACTACGACTCGATGATAGCAAAGCTCATCGCCTACGCTCCCACAAGAGAGCAGGCAGTCCGCAAGATGCGGTGGGCGCTCGCCGAGTTTATCGTTGACGGGGTGGACACCAACATAGACTTTCAGCTTTCCCTGCTCAAAAACCCCGACATCGAGGCGGGCAGGTACGATATCGGCTTTTTGACAAGGCTGCTTGAGAAGCAGGGCTAGGCTGGTCTTGCCTGCCTGACACAGCGCACATATCGTAAGGAGGTTCAATCCCTCCTTGCACAAGGGTAAGTGAGGAGAACGCAATGCTTGAAGATCTGCTGCAACAGGTGAAGGCCCGCCTTGCCGACGAAACCAAGCCGCAGGGCTTTTTGCGGGGCAGGAGCAGGGCAAACATCCCATCGGGGCTCTTGTTTCAGTGCCCGCGCTGCCGCGTCGTGGACTTTGCCGAAAACTTTGATAACGCAGGGCGCGTGTGCACCAAGTGCTCCTACCACGCGCGCCTGACAGCTGCCCAGCGGCTTGCCATTACGGCGGATGAAAACAGCTTTATCGAGTATGATAGGAATATGCAAAGCCAAAACCCCATAGAGTTTAAGGGGTATGAGGCTCGTCTAAAAGAGCTAAGGGCAAAAACGGGGCTTAACGACGCAATCGTAACGGGGCGCTGCACCATCGGCGGGGAGCCGTGCGTATTGGGTGTAATGGATTCCCACTTTATGATGGCGTCCATGGGTTCGGTGGTGGGCGAGAAGATAACCCGCGCATTTGAGCGGGCAACGGATGAGTCCCTGCCCGTTATCCTGTTTGCGGCTTCGGGTGGAGCCCGCATGCAGGAGGGGATAGTATCCCTCATGCAGATGGCCAAAACCTCGGCGGCGGCAGCAAGACACAGCGCGCAGGGCAATCTGTACATCACTGTGCTCACCGACCCCACTACGGGCGGCGTGACAGCGAGCTTTGCAATGCTCGGCGATATCATCATCGCAGAGCCGAAGGTGCTGGTTGGGTTTGCGGGCCGCCGGGTGATTGAGGCGACCATCAAGCAGAACCTGCCTGATGAGTTCCAGTCTGCCGAGTTCTTGCTCTCGCACGGATTTGTGGACATGATTGTGCCGCGCAGCGAGATGAAGAAGACACTCGCCCACCTCTTGCGCCTTCACAAAAAGACGGGAAAAAGGGGCGGTGAGTGATATGGCAGGTCTTTCGGCATGGGAGCGTATTGAGATTGTCCGCAAGCAGGGGCGGCCGACGGTGCCCGAGTATATCGATAGAATCTTTGAGGGCTTTGTCCCCTTACACGGCGACCGCCTGTATGGCGAAGACAGCGCAATACTCGGGGGCATCGCCTTCCTTGACGGCATTCCGGTTACGGTTATCGGTCAGGTCAAGGGCAGGAATCTGGAGGAGAATAAACGCTCGAATTTTGCCATGGCCCACCCCGAGGGCTACCGCAAGGCGCTGCGGCTTGCAAAGCAGGCAGAAAAGTTTAAGCGGCCCGTCATCTTTTTTATCGATACCCCGGGGGCCTTCTGCGGCGTGGAGGCGGAGGAGCGCGGTCAGGGAGAGGCGATTGCAAGAAACCTCTTTGAGCTTTCGCAGCTGAGAACCCCGATTATCTCCGTTGTATTGGGGGAAGGCGGCAGCGGCGGCGCACTTGCTCTGGGCGTGTGCGATGAACTTGCGGTTTTAGAGAATGCAGTGTACTCGGTCATATCACCACGTGGATTTGCCAGCATATTATGGAAGGACCCCACGCGGGAGCGGGAGGCGGCGAATATTCTAAGGATTACTGCGGAAGATATGCTTAAGCTTGGTGTATGTGAGCATATCATCAAAGAACCGGAAGGAGGCGCCCACAACGACCCTGCCGCAATGGCAAAGGAGCTTGAGCAATACCTCATAAACGCCGTTAAAAATATTTCTCAAATACCACTTGATAGTTTGCTTGCAAATAGGTATTATAAGTATAGAAAAATCGGGCTTTACTCAGAATAGACCGTTTTTTCATGCAAGCCTTAGTTTTCCGTCGTATAAGCAGTGCACCATATTCAATAAGGCAGGGTCTTGCCTCTTTGCATGTGCTTGTCAATTATATTAAACTAGGAGGATACTTATATGGTATACGAAAAGGTAAGGCAGATCATCTGCGACCAGCTTGATCTCGAGGAAGATGTAGTTACAATGGAGGCCAATATCCTTGATGATCTTGGCGCCGACTCTCTGGATGTCGTTGATCTTGTCATGAGCCTTGAAGAGGAATTTGACATCGAAATCCCCGATGAGCAGGTCGAGAACATCAAGACCGTAGGGGATATCGTTAAGTATATCGAAGCTGAAATCTAAGCTTCACCCTAAAAAAGAATATCATAACAGGGCGGGAATGAGCAGTTCCGGCCCTCTTTTCATGTATAAAGTGTGGTACCAATGTGATACCACGCTCTTTTATTGTGATGCGGGCGAATTTGATATGAGCATCTCCTGATACCGGCTAAAGAAGAACTGCTTATGCCACACGCTCTCGTGCAGTTCACTTAGGTGCTTAAGCCCCATGGCACCGTATTGGCGCACAAGGCCGTTATAGTTTTCGCGCTGATCATGCCCAAGCCCCACCCACTGGGTAGCGGTTGCATGGTAGACCATAGCGTTCAGGTTCACCTTTGGCCGCCAGCCCGAGCGAATGCCGCAGTAGTAGAAGTAGCTAAGCAGCATGCTGTCATCCTCATAGCAGGATTTACCCGTTAAAAACCTCGTGTCATACCCGCCTGCGAGGCGCAGCGCCTGTGAGCGGTGCATGCAGGGGTTATTAAACCCCGGTACAATCCGGTCTTCGCAAAGCCCTTCTAAAAACTCAACGCTTACCATCCCGTTTGGAAAGGAAGCCGTCCTGTCGGCAAAGGGGATGACACCGGTGCGGTTGATGATGCCCGAGCTAACCATCGGCTCGTCAGTCCGGTCGAGGTAATCAGCGAGGATATCTGCCCAGCGGGGGGTGAAAATCATGTCGGGGTGTATCTCGGTGATGTAGTCGGTGTCGGGCAGATTATTCCAGATGTATTCAAAACACGCTTGCCTGCCTGCTGCCGTGCCGTCGTTTTTGCCTGTGCCGATGAGGTGGAAGTCGAGCTGGTAGCGGCCAAGAAACTCTGCCACCTGCTCATTAGCGAGAAAGCCCTGATTATACACGATAACCGGCCTGCGACCGCCCTTTTCAAGGGAGCATAGGCAGGAGCCCAAAAGCGAAAAATCCTCTGCGATGTTCTGCTCGCGGATAAAAAACAGTAATGTGTGGGCAATCTTGCTCATTGGTGTTCCTCCCCGGTTGGCGGCGCCTTGCGCCAGGTGTTTTGGTTGATGATATGGGTGTAGCTTTGTATAAGCCTTACCACCTTATGCGATACGTTTACATCCTGATAGTCGGGTACCGGCGGGGTACAGCCCTTGCGCGACACTTCTGCGTGCAGGGTCACAGCTGAATCAATGGCCTGCATAATGTCCCGCTCTGTCGTGCCCCCGATAATCATTGTGCCCTTGTCAAGCACCTCAGGCCGTTCGGTGCTGGTGCGTATCAGCACTGCGGGGAAGTCCAAGATAGCACTTTCCTCCGAAAGGGTGCCGCTGTCGGATAACACACACCGTGCCTGCATCTGCAGGTGGCAGTAATCAAGCAGGCCGAACGGCTCGAGCGAGCGCACGAGCGGGTGAAACACAAAGCCACGCTCTTTAATAAACTTCACACTGCGCGGGTGGGCCGAGTAGATAACGGGCATATTAAACCGCTCGGCAACGGCATTTACGGCATTCATAAGGGAGGTAAAGGTCTGTTCGTTGTCGATGTTCTCCTCCCGATGGGCGCTGAGCAGAAAGTATCCGCACGGGGTAAGCGAAAGGCGGCTGAGAACATCGCTGCGCCGGATGCGGTCAAGATTTTGCATAAGCACCTCGGGCATGGGGGAACCTGTGACAAACACCCGGTCGGGCGGAAAGCCTTCGCGCAACAGATACCGCCGCGAATGCTCGGTGTAGGGGAGGTTTAAGTCCGCGATGTGGTCTACAATGCGGCGGTTAATCTCCTCGGGCACGTTGAAATCAAAGCACCGGTTGCCCGCCTCCATATGAAAGATGGGAACCTTGAGCCGCTTTGCCGAGATGGCGGAAAGGGCCGAGTTGGTATCGCCCAAGACAAGCAAAGCATCAGGCTGCTCCTTTTTGAGTACATCGTATGAAGCCGCGAGAATGTTGCCCATCGTTTTGCCCAGGGTATCGGATGCGCAGTCGAGGTAATAATCGGGCTTGCGGATGTTTAGCTCCTCAAAGAAGATGCGGTTTAGGGTGTAGTCCCAGTTCTGCCCCGTATGGACAAGAATATGGTCAAAGCACTTATCGCAGGCCTTGATGCAGGCGGATAGGCGGATAATCTCAGGCCGTGTGCCCACAATGGTCATAACCTTGAGCTTGCGCATCCTTGATGCCCCCTTTTTGCTGTTATCCTTGGTGTGGGGATAGACTTCACGCTTCCGGGCGATAGGTGTCGGGGTGGTCGGAATCAAACCACTCGTTGGCCCACATCACCATCACAAGGTCGACATCCCCCGTGTTGATAACCCTGTGGAGGTAGCCGGGCGGGATGTCCACCGCCGCAAGGTGACTTGCGTCTGCGGGAATCAACACATCGCTGCCGCCCGTAAGAGGAGTTAACACCACCTCGCCCCTGCCGCTTATGGCGACAAACCGTTCTATCTTGGTGTGGTGGTAATGACCGCCCTTTTCGGCACCCGGGGCAATGCGGTTTACAGAAACCTGCCCGCCGTCTTTGATGCGCAAAAGCTCGGCAAAGGCCCCGCGGCCATCCTCGTGCACGATAAGAGGAAGGGCGAGCCTATCCGCAGGCAGGTAGGATAGATAGGTGCTGTACAGCTTTTTGATAAGGGGGTTGCCCATATCGGGCACTGCGTGATTTGCACGCGCATCCGAAAAACCCGCAATGCAGCAGGCCAGATACCCCACCGTAACTGCCTCGGTGGGGTGAACGGCATAGATGCCGGAGGAGATGGTGTCACGGGCATTCATCACGCGCACAAACTCCGCCACCACATCGTCGATATACACGAGCCTCACTACTGCATCAGGGTCGTTGACGGGCAGGATGCGGCCGTTTGCCGCCGCATCGCAGAAGGTTGCCACCACGCTGTTATAGCGGGGACGGCACCACTTGCCGAACACGTTGCCCAGCCGGTACACAAACACCTTGCTGCCGCTCAGCTCGCCGTACTCAAACAACAGGCGCTCCGCCTCGCGCTTGCTCTGCCCGTAAGGGTTTTGGTTCTGGGCCTGAATAGAGGACGCAAACAGGATGGGGGTGGGGTTGTTATTTTGCTTGAGGCATTCAATTAAAAGAGATGTAAAGCTGTAGTTTTGCGCAAACTGCGAGAGGTCGTCCGGGCGGTTGACCCCCGCAAGATGGAACACAAAGTCGCAGTCCTTTGTGTATTGCATAAGGTCGGATTCCTCATTGTCCCTGTCGTATTTGAGCACAGTTACGTCAGACAGCGTGCTGAGTGCTACGCACAGGTTTTTTCCGATAAACCCATCGGAGCCGGTTACGAGTACCCTCATGCTTTCCACCCCTTCAGTGCTTCGGCAACATATCGGCAGCGCATAAGCTTTTGCTTGACACCTTCTACATCCAGCCTCTCGGTGTTCTCGGAGGTATATTCGGCGGGTGCCCCTAAGTGCTCATTCCCGCCGGTAAAGTATTTTGCGTAGTTGAGGTCGCCGTTCTCAGCGGGCACACGGTAAAAGTCACCCATATCCACGGCGCGGGCGCTCTCCTCTCGTGTGAGCAGGGTTTCATGCAGCTTCTCGCCCAACCGCACCCCGATGTGTTTAATGCGGCAGGGCACCCCAAACAGCTCGCACAGACCCTGCGCAAGGGTGCCAATCGTAGCGGCGGGAGATTTCTTGACAATGATATCGCCCGGCTGGGCGTGCTCAAAGGCGAATATCACAAGCTCCACCGCCTCCTCTAAGTCCATCAAAAACCGGGTCATCCCCTCGTCGGTCACGGTGAGCGGGCTGCCTGCCTTAATCTGGTCGACAAAGAGGGGAATCACCGACCCGCGCGACGCCATGACGTTGCCGTAGCGGGTTGCACAGATTAACGTTTTATTGTATGCTGCGGTGCGGGCGCGCGATGCCATAATCTTCTCCATCATCGCCTTGGACATCCCCATGGCGTTGATGGGGTAGACGGCCTTATCGGTAGAAAGGCAGACCACCCGCTCGACACCCGCCTGTATGGCACAATCCAGCACGTTATCCGTGCCGAGGACGTTCGTCTTTACCGCCTCAAGGGGGAAGAACTCGCAGCTTGGCACCTGCTTAAGGGCAGCCGCGTGAAAGATGTAATTTACCCCCTGCACCGCGGTCTTAACGCTCTCCTTGTCGCGCACATCGCCGATAAAAAACCTAAGGCGCGGGTCGCTGTAATGCCTGCGCATATCATCCTGCTTCTTTTCATCGCGCGAAAAGATGCGTATCTCCTTTATTTCGGTGGGCAGAAAACGGTTAAGCACCGCGTTGCCAAACGACCCGGTGCCTCCCGTAATGAGCAGTACTTTATCTTCAAACAACTCGTATCACCCGTTTTTTGCATTTTTGCAAATGGCAAATCAATACATTCTATTCACGCACCCTGCATGGTGCGCCCCCAAAATGAGATAAACACCTATGCAAAGAAAAAAGCGGACGCTTCAAACGTCCGCTTTTGGTTTTATATTACTCCTGATAGGTGAAGTTTACGGATAGACAAAACGTCCTAGATGCTGCGATACAGGGCTTCATACTCCTTGGCTGACTTATCCCATGTAAAATCACTGGTCATGGCGTTTCTCTGAACGGTGTGCCACGCCTCCTTGTTGAGGTAACAGCCGCGCGCCCGCGCAACAGCGCCGAGCATATCATGGGCGTTGTAGGTCTTAAAGGTAAAGCCGTTGCCGTTATCCCCAAAATCCTTGATGGTGTCGCGCAGACCACCTGTCTCGCGTACCACGGGGATGGTGCCGTAGCGGGCAGCTATCATCTGAGCAAGCCCGCATGGCTCGCTCTTGGAGGGCATTAAGAAGATATCCGCACCGGCATATATCTTCTGGGCAAGGTCGGGTAGAAAGCCTGCGATAAATCGGACAGCATGCGGGTACTTTTCCTGCATGGAGCGGAAGAACTCCTCGTACTGGCACTCGCCGGTGCCTAAGATGACAACCTGATTGCCCATGTGAATCATATCCTCAAAGACATACCGCACAAGGTCAAGCCCCTTGTGGGAGACAAGGCGGGAGATGATGGCAACTAGCGGGGTATCCATTTGCTCGGGCAGGGAAAGCGACTGCAAAAGCTGCCGCTTGTTATTCTCCTTCTTCTCAAGGGAGTTCACATCAAAATTTTCATAAATCAGCGGGTCGGTAGCGGGATTAAAGCGCTCGGTATCCAGCCCGTTTAAGATGCCGGACAGCTTAAAGGAGCGCGCCTGCAAAAAGCCGTCCAGTCCGTGCGCAAACCAAGGGTTCATAATCTCCTGAGCATAGGTGGGGCTTACGGTGTTCACACGGTCGCATAGCTCTATGGCGGCCTTCATGAGGTTTAGGCACCCGCCGAACTCTAAAAACCGCTCCTCCCTTGCGTCGATGCCGAACACATCGCCTAAGATTGCCTTATCGTACTGGCCCTGATACTGGATGTTGTGGATGGTAAACAGGGTCTTGATATAGCGGTACTCCTCATAGCCCCGATACTGCAGGTTTAGGTAAGCCGAGACAAGCGCAGTCTGCCAGTCATTTAAGTGCAGGATGTCGGGGATAAACCCGATATGGCGCACCATATCCACAATCGCCTTGCTGAAATATGCAAACCGCTCGCCGTCATCCATGTAGCCGTACAGGGCATCGCGCTTGAAGTAGTATTCGTTGTCGATGAAGTAGTAGGTTACCCCATTGTGCCTTGCAGTCAGGATGCCGCAGTACTGCTTGCGCCACGCAAGGGTGACTTCAAAGCTTGTCACAAAGGTGAGAGTGTCGCGCAGCTCCTGCTTCATGGTGCCGTACAACGGCAGTACCACGCGGCAGTCGATGCCGTTTGCAACAAGGGCTGCAGGTAAAGCACCCGCGACGTCCGCAAGCCCCCCCGAGGCAATATAGGGTTGGGCTTCGCTAGAGCAAAAAAGAACCTTCAGCTTCGGCTCTTCCGGCTTGGGGGGAGTTGCCGCAGCTGTTTTCGGCTTTGATGTTGTTTTGCGGGCGGTACCCGACTTGGTGGTAGAAGCAGCTTTTTTTGTGGATGCTGCCTTTGTGCTGTCCTTTTTGGCTCCTGCCTTTTGGGTAGACTTTTTCTCGGTCTCGCTCATAGAAATCTCCTCCTGTCAGGGGAAGCTGTTTTGTCTTAATGCGGCTTCGCATGCGATAATATAAACACATGGCAGCACCGCTTGCACGGTGCTGCGCGATAAATCCTTGAAGATTATTATACCACACTGCCCTTTGCGATGAACACAGGGTAGGAGAGATACCCCATCAGGGTGCGGTTTTCCTTGATGGTGACATCCTTATCGGTAATACAGTAGCCGAGTACACTCTTGTCTCCGATGATGGTATCCTGCATCACGATGGAGTTATGCACCTTAGCGCCCTTACCCACTGTTACGCCGCGGAAGAGGACCGAGTTTTCCACCTCGCCCTCGATGACGCAGCCGTCTGCAATCAGAGAGTTTTTCACCCTGGAGGCAAGGCCGTATTTGACCGGCATATCGTCGCGCACCTTGGTGTAAACAGGGCGGCTCGGCAAAAACAGCTCGTCGCGCACCTCTTTTTTAAGCATCAGCATGTTGGCGTCGTAATAGTCGCGCATGCTGTCAATCTTAAAGCAAAAGCCCTTGTACTCATAGCCGAAGATGCGCAGCTGCGAAGCCCGCGCCTGTAAAACGTCCTTTTCAAGGCTATAGAGGTTGCGGCTCATGTTTTCGGCCACCAGCCGCTCAAGCAGCGACTTTTCAAGAATCATGAGGTTAATCGATACGTTGTGTTCGCCCTCCAAAACAGGGGAGAGCATCACGTCCTGTACTCTTGTTTTATTATCGCATACAAGCACCGTGGATTCGCGCGAATTTTCCGGTGTGAGCATCTTTTTTTGGTAGGCAACCGTGATGTCCGCCTGCTTGTCGATATGGGCGTTTAGCATTTCCTTGATGTCGATGTTAAAGATGATGTCGCAGTCTGCGAGCACAACATAGCGCGCCGTAGACCGCTTAATAAAGGCCATGATGCCGGATAATGCCTCAATGCGGCCGCGGTAGATTCCCGCCCCTGCGTTGCCGAAGGGCGGCAGGATAAACAGACCGTCGCGCTTTCTGGCTAAGTCCCATTCGCGGCCTGAGCCCAGATGGTCCATGAGCGACTGGTAGTTGCTCTTGGTGATAACGCCCACCGACTGAATATTGGAGTTGACAAACGAGGACAGGGTAAAATCAATCAAACGGTAGCGCCCGCCAAACGGCACCGATGCCATCGTCCGCCGCTCGGTCAGCTCGCGCAGTACCTCATCGTGCATATTTGAGAATATGATGCCTAGAATCTTCTTTCCGTCTTGCATACCATTAACCATGCCTTCCCGGTTTGATGCCTTGCGGGCAGCAAACCCTTACTTATGAGTGGATGCCGCTATCCAAAGGGTCTATTCGCCCTGTTCAGTGTCTTAACTTTACAGTTTGTGGAAGTTGTAAAGGGGGTTTGCTTTATGGTGTTTTTAGGGCCTATACAAACGCCTTCATACGGTCGGCGTCAATCATCTCTTTGGGTTTTACCGTGCTGTTTGCGGGCAGGTCTGCCCCCGGGCCGATAACCGCAACGCCCCAGTCGTCCTTGTTTTCCACCTGCTCGGGCCGCATGCCGATGACACTGTTTTCGCCCACGACGCAGTTCTCGCCGACAATCGCGTACTGAACCAAAGCACCCTTTTTAATCACCGAACCGGGCATGACGATGCTGTCGCGCACCTCGGCGCCTTCTTCAATCGTTACACCCGCAAAAATCACCGAAAAGTCCACGGTGCCGAAGATATTGCAGCCGTCGGCTATCATGGCGTTTTGCACATCGGCGTTCTCGCCGACATAATGGGGCGGCATAACGGGGTTGCGGGCATAGATCTTCCACGAGGGGTCATGCAGCTCAAGCGGAACCTTGGGGTCGAGCAGGTCCATGTTTGCCTCCCACAGGCTGTCGATGGTTCCGACATCCTTCCAGTAGCCCTCGAAGGGATAGGCGTACAGCTTCTGGCCGTCTGCAAGCATGGCGGGGATGATATCCTTGCCGAAATCCTTAGAGGCTGAGGTGTCCTGCTCGTTGATTTCTAGGTACTGCCGCAGCTTCTTCCAGGTAAAGATGTAAACGCCCATGGAAGCGAGGTTGCTCTTCGGATGCTCGGGTTTTTCGGCAAACTCGAGGATTTTATAGTCGTCGTCGGTGTCAAGGATGCCAAACCGCGAGGCCTCCTCCCACGGCACCGAGATGACCGCGATGGTGCAATCAGCACCCTTTTTCTTGTGGAAGTCAAGCATGTGCTCGTAGTTCATCTTGTAGATGTGGTCACCCGAGAGGATGACGATATAATCGGGGTCGTAGCCCTCGATAAAGTGGATGTTCTGGTAGATGGCGTTGGCGGTACCCTTGTACCAGTCCGAGCCGGTTGCCTTCTGGTAGGGAGACAGGACATGCACGCCGCCGTGGTTGCGGTCAAGGTCCCACGGCTGACCGTTGCCGATGTACTCATTGAGTTCAAGCGGCTGGTACTGGGTAAGCACCCCGACCGTGTCGATGCCGGAATTGACGCAGTTAGACAGCGTAAAGTCGATGATACGATATTTTCCGCCGTAGGGAACAGCGGGCTTGGCAAGGCGTTTGGTCAGCACATGAAGGCGGCTGCCCTGTCCGCCAGCAAGTAGCATGGCAATCCATTCTTTTTTACGATTCATACATTGATCCTCTCCCCATAATGGTTCTACTCTTGACGTTTCGGCCCGAAGTAAAGGCCGATATACAAAGCCATACAGGCTATATGAGTTTTCAAAGTATTTTGGCGGTTAAGTTTGACCCGCATGGCATGGAGATAGAAACAGCACAGAGCTCGGCGCAAGGTCAAGCGACAGATAATAGGGATAGCCGTGCATCTCCTGCCTTTTAGCGGTGTAATAAGAGCGCGCCGTCACACCCGAGCCGCCGAAGGCAACATCATCCGTGCACAATACAACACGGTACCGCCCGCTGTAGGGCACGCCGATGCGGTAATCCTCGCGGCGAACAGGGTTAAAGTTGCATACTGCAATGAGCTCCTCGCCGTTTGAAGCAATGCGCCGAAACGAGATGATGCTGTGCTTGTAGTCATCGCCTGCTATCCACGCAAAGCCGTCCGGCGTGCAATCATTCTGCCACAGGGCGGGGGTATTCAGATAGAGGCGGTTGAGTGTCTTTACAAACTCGCGCAGTTGGCGGTGGCGGTCGTAGTCAAGCAGCACCCAGTCAAGCGGCTGCTTGTAGTTCCATTCAATAAACTGCCCGAATTCCTGACCCATAAACAGCAGCTTTTTACCCGGATGGGCCATCATATAGGCAAGGAAGGACCGTATGCCCGCAAACTTGTCGTCATACTCGCCCGGCATCTTGGAAAGCAGCGAGCACTTACCGTGCACCACCTCATCGTGCGAGATGGGCAGGATGTAGTTCTCCGAAAAGGCGTAGACAAACGAGAAGGTCAGCTTGTCATGGTTGTGGCTGCGAAACAGGGGGTCGGTGGAGATGTAGCGCAGCATGTCGTTCATCCAGCCCATGTTCCATTTGAAGGTAAAGCCTAAGCCCCCATCGTAGGAAGGCTTTGTCACCATGGGCCACGCGGTGGATTCCTCGGCTATCATCAGGGCGCCGGGGTAGTTTTCGAGCACCGCCTTATTGAGCAGCTGTATAAACTCCACCGCCTCAAGGTTTTCGCGCCCGCCGTTCTTGTTAGGCCGCCACTGCCAAGGCTCCCTGCCGTAATCAAGGTAGAGCATCGACGCCACGGCATCTACCCGCAGTCCGTCGATGTGGTACTTATCAAACCAGTACAACGCGCTTGAAATCAAGAAAGAGCGAACCTCGTTCTTGCCGAAATCAAACACGCGCGTCCCCCAGCCCTCGTGCTCCATCTTGGTGGGGTCCGAGTACTCATAACACTTTGTCCCATCAAACTCGTACAGCCCGTGCTCGTCCTTTGGAAAATGCGCAGGCACCCAGTCCATTATCACGCCGATGCCCGCCTGATGAAAGCGGTCTACAAACTGCATGAAGGCGTGCGGCGTGCCATAGCGCGAGGTGGGGGCAAAATACCCCGTCACCTGATAGCCCCACGAGCCGTCAAAGGGGTACTCGGTGATTGGCATAATCTCAATGTGGGTATATCCAAGCTCCAAAACGTAGGGGATGAGCTTATCTGCTAGCATCTCATAGCTAAGCAGGCTTCCGTCCGGGCCCTGCATAAACGAGCCGAGATGAACCTCATAGATGTTCATGGGACTGCGAAAGGGGTTAGCGTCCTTGCGCTTTTCAAGCCAGTCGTCATCGTTCCAAGAGTAACCGTCGAGCGGGTATATTTTAGATGCGGTTTTCGGGCGGGTCTCGCTGTGAAAGGCATAGGGGTCAGCCTTTAGCAGCAGGCGACCGTCTAAGGTTTTGATGCTGTATTTATAGTTGTCATATCTGTTTAAGCCTGCAATGGTGCACTCCCATATACCGTTTGCACTGATGCGGTGCATGGGGTTTGCCTCCCGGTTCCAGCCGTTGAAGTCGCCTACCACCGAAACCTCTGCGGCGTTTGGTGCCCACACCCGAAACACCGCCTCGCTTTCGTGCAGGTGGCAGCCCAGCAGCTCATAGGCGCGATAGTTTGTACCCTGATGAAACAGGTATATGGGTAGGCTTAGCGGGTCGCTGTTTGCAGGATACATGGGCTTGTTCCTCCATTTTTGGGGTGGTTATCAAAGCGCGCCGGCAGGCGGCGGGCATCAAACAATCATTTAAAAGAAAACGCTTTATACAAGCGTTGGATTAGCGGTGAAACACCGTAGTGGAATTTTCTCCCGTTGTTTATACCTATTTTACCACAACGATTCCATATTTCAAGTGTTTTTTGGTAATTTTAAATTAACTTTACATTTTTATGCCGTGATTGTTTATGGATTTTTCACATATTTTTGCGGCGTTTCTTGCTGAGGTTTCCAAGAGAACGAACATATTCAGCATATGAGGAAGTTTTCTAAATTATGCCCTTAGCTATATTGCGACAGGCTAAATAAAAAAACTGCCCGCTCGCCTTTATGGCAAACAGGCAGGGATAATTAAGAAGTGGGCCGTTACTCATTCTGGGCTGCGGCGCGCTCACTAGCAGCCTTTGAATAAACACATCCGCAGAAGTTCTGACGGTACAGGCCGTACTGGGCGCTGAGCTCCACCGATCGCTTATACCCACCGCGCTTTTTAAAATCGGATGGCAGGTGCTTAACCCCGTAAGTCGCGGCAAGCCGCTCGCCAATCTCGTTGAGCTTTGCCGCATTTTTATAGGGGCTGATGGAAAGGGTGGTTGTAAAGTAGTCAAAGCCCATTTCGGAAGCTAGCTGTGCGGTTTTGCTAAGGCGCAGCTCGTAGCAGCTTGCGCAGCGATTGCCGCCCTCCCGCTCCTGTTCAAGCCCCTCGGCTAGGGCTAAGAACTCCTGCGGGTTATACTCGCCCTCGATGAGCCTGACCGGGTTTTGCACCGGCAAAAGCGAAACAAGCCGTTTGACCTCTTCCAGCCTGCGGCGGTACTCCTCGGGGATTGTGATGTTGGGATTATAGAAAAAGAGTGTGATGAGAAAGTGCTTAGATAGGTACTCAAGCACATAGCTTGAGCAGGGCGCGCAGCAGGCATGCAGCAGTAGGGTAGGCGGCTGCTTTAGACCCGCAATAATCTCATCAAGCTCCTTTTGATAGTTTCTTGTGTTCATCATCGGTTTCCTTTTTATCGGCCTGCCCTGCGGTTGCAAGCCGTCATTTCACAGGTATTATGCGCTATTTTCACTATAGCACGAGTGTCCAGTGCATGCAAGCAGGGGAAAATCTGAATATTGGACTTGCAAAATAAAGGGAAATGGTATATCATAAAACTATACTTAATAGGTATAATTAAACGCAACAAATCTTTTCTTTCAATCCCTGCCATATTTGGCGGGAAAGAAAACATAATAATAGTACGATAAAAACAGGAGGAATTGATATGTCACATCTTTCTAATATAAGCCTATCCCAAGCTATGGAGGAGCGGCGCAGCATCTATGCCCTGAGTCCCAAATCAAACATACCCGACGACCGCATCTTAGCGCTTATTGAGCATGCTGTAAAATATGTGCCCAGTGCCTTCCACAATCAGGGCCAGCGCGTTGCCGTACTGTTCGGCGACCAGCACAGCAAGCTGTGGCGGGAGGTTACCATGAATGCACTAAAGCAGGTAGTGCCGCCCGACCAGTTTGCCCCCACCCAGCAAAAGATAGAGGGGTTTGCCAACGCATACGGCACAGTGATGTTCTTTAACCACACCCCCACAACCGAGGAGTTGATGCGGTCTTATCCGCTATACAAGGATAACTTCCCTATCTGGGCCCAGCATGCAAACGGCATGCTGCAGTACGCGGTTTGGATGCTGCTTGAGGGCGAAGGCCTTGGCGCATCCCTTCAGCACTATAATCCCTTGATTGACGAGGGTGTCTATGAGACCTTTGGCATCGACCGCTCTTGGCAGCTCATTGCCCAGATGCCGTTTGGATTACCGACAGCTAAACCCGAGCCAAAGGAGTTTATGCCCCTTGCCGACCGCATTCGCGTGATAAAGTAGCGTTATTACTAAAAAGAAAACAGCAGGGAAATCCCCTGCTGTTTTTGCTGTTCATTCATCCTGAGCCAGCCGCTCAAGCTTTTCGGTGTCGGTTAGGGTGATACCCCCGCGGGAGAGCGATACCATCCCCTCGGACTGAAAGTACTTAAGCATGCGGGTTACAACCTCGCGGGCAGACCCGAGATGACGTGCGATGGTCTCGTGGGTAATCTCAAGCGTTTCGCAGCCGTCCATAACCGACTGCTCCAGTAAAAAGTTTGCAAGCCGCTTGTCAAAGCTTGAAAAGAGCACCTGCTCCATCACCCACATCACATCCGAAAGGCGGGAGGACATAAGCTGGTTGGCGTAGTCCGCCACCGCAATTGAGGTGTGGCTGAGCTTTTGGTAGACCCTGGTCGGGATAAACATAGCCTCGGTGTCGCGCTCGGCCTCGATGTTAATCTGAAAGCTGATATTTTTAAGGATGCAGGAGGCGGTCAAAAGGCAGGTGTCACGGTCGAGCAGTCTGTAAAGGGTAATCTCTTTACCCTGCGGTGAGATGATAAAGGCACGCACCTGACCGCTTTTAATAATCAGCATGCCCGAGCAATCTGTCGCGCCGTTATGTAGGGTTTCCCCCTTATGATAAGTCCTGCCCGTTGAGGTCAGCTCTATCTCGCGCTTTTGCTCAGTCGTAAGGTCATCCCAAAAGGGAAGCACATCCTGCAAAAAGGCAATCGAGGTATCAGTAAGCGCCATCCTCACCACCCCTTTCCCGTTGACGTCATGGCATTGCTCTTCCCCTGTATTATACTACAACTCGCAAAAAAATAAAACAGCGGCACCCCGTTGCAATAACGGAGCGCCACCGTATGAAAGTTAATTTGGAGGATGAACAACATGATATATGGCCGGCTTTGGCGTGGTGGGTTAATAATTGAAAGTAGGAGTGTACAATGCGGTCTGATTGCTGCTGCGTAATCTAAGAAGGAATAAATGCGTGTTCCGGGGGTTAGTGAAAGTAAATATATAAGGTGTGGGTTTTGGAGTGTGGCTGCCAAAACCGACTATCGAAGGGCCGCACTATGTAGGTATTCAGTGGATACCATTGCGGCAAGACGTAATCAATTTTGGTGTGGTTAATCAAGCATCTCAAGGATTGCCGATTTGCTCTTTGCCCCGACTGCGGTGGAGACTACCCTTCCGTCCTTCATGACAATGAGGGTGGGGATGCTCAGAACCTGAAACTGCTCAGCAAGCTCGGGTTCTTCGTCAACGTTAATCTTCCCGATCTTTATCTTCCCCGAGGCCTCTTGTGCAATCTCATCCACAATCGGGGCTACCCTGCGGCAGGGGCCGCACCACGGTGCCCAGAAGTCAATTAGAACCGGAGTGTCGGAATGTAGGACTTCTTTTGTAAAATTCTCTTTGGTAACATCGATTGACATATCCATCTCCCTTTCCGTTTGTGGTGTGCTTTTCTCTATCTGATACCATTATATCAATTTCCAGTTTTTTCTCCGTGACAACATCACATAGAGGGAAAGGGGATAGATGCAAGTTCCATAATACGAATACTACTTGCCGAGGATGCGGGAAAGGTCCTCGCCCGGGGTTGTGATGGGGGTAAGCCCATAGGTATCGACCAAAACCTTTAGTACGTTCGGGGAGATAAATGCGGGCAGAGACGGCCCGATGAGGATATTCTTGATACCAAGAGCGAGCAGGGTAAGCAGTACGCATACCGCCTTTTGCTCATACCAGGAGAGCACCAGAGTCAGCGGCAGCTCGTTTACGCTGCAGTCAAACGCCTTGGATAGCGCAAGCGCTACCTCGATGGCGCTGTAAGCGTCGTTGCACTGGCCCATATCCATAATGCGGGGCAGGCCGCCGATGGTGCCGAGGTCGAGGTCGTTAAAGCGGTACTTGCCGCAGGCAAGGGTCAGGATGATGGTGTCGGCGGGCGCCATCTTAACAAACTCGGTGTAGTAGTTGCGGCCCGGGCGTGCGCCGTCGCAGCCGCCGACGAGGAAGAAGTGACGGATGGCACCCGACTTAACCGCATCAATAACAGTGTCCGCCGCTGCGAGCACGCTGCCTCTTGCAAAGCCGGTGGTCAGAACGCTGCCGCCGTTTAGGCCGGTCATCACCTTGTCTTCATCGTAGCCGCCCAGCTCAAGGGCCTTGTTGATAACGGGTGTAAAGTCCTTATCCTCGCCGATATGAACCATACCGGGGTATGCCACTAATGCTGTGGTAAAGATGCGGTCGCGGTAGCTGTCGCGCACAGGCATGATGCAGTTGGTGGTAAAGAGCACAGGGCCCTTAATGTCCGCGAACTCCTTCTGCTGGTTCTGCCATGCGGTGCCGAAGTTGCCCTTGAGGTGGGGGTACCTCTTAAGCTCGGGGTATGCATGTGCGGGAAGCATCTCGCCGTGGGTGTAGATGTTAATGCCCATGCCCTCGGTCTGCTTGAGCAAGAGGTGCAGGTCGTGCAGGTCGTGGCCCGAGATGACGATGAACGGGCCCTTTTCAATGGTCATGGGAACCTTGGTGGGCAAGGGGGTGCCGTAGGTCTCGGTGTTGGCTTTGTCAAGCAGGGCCATGCAGGTAAGGTTGACTAGGCCGGTTTGGGTGACAAGCTCAAGCAGCTGTGCCTGCGCAGTGTCGCTGCCGATAGCGGAAAGTGCTTCGTAGAAGAAGGCGTTGACCTTATCGTCGGTGTAACCCAGTGTTGCTGCGTGGAAGGCGTATGCCGCCATGCCGCGGATGCCGAAGAGAATCAGGCTCTTAAGAGAACGGATGTCCTCGTTGTCGCCCCACAGGTCGTCCAGCGAATACTCGCTTGCGGATGCATCAAGCTCCTTAAGGGCCTCGCGGGTCTTTGCGACCATGCGCGCAAGGGCGCCGTCATCAAAGTTTACGTTGGTAACAGCGGTAAAGAGACCATCCATCAGCAGCTTATCGGTCTCGGGGGTGCGGTTGTTCTTTGCCGCCTTTGCGATGGCAATCAGGATACCGGTCAGCTCATCCTGCAGGTTTGCGGTCGAGCTCTCCTTGCCGCATACGCCTTTTACGGTGCAGGCCTTGCCGCCTGCGGTCTGCTCACACTGAAAACAAAACATCTGATTCATTTGCATCTACCTCTCTATCAATTTAATCTTCTAGAATCGTTCCGTCGATGCCGATGGTGACAACCCGCCACGGGATAAACTTGCCGCTGTTTTGCAGGGCCTGTTGGGCGGCATATGCAAGCCCGCCGCAGCAGGGAACCTCCATGCGCACGATGGTGACGCTTTTGATGTTGTTGCGCTTAATCATCTCGGTCAGCTTTTCACTGTAGTCGCCCTCGTCGAGCTTCGGGCATCCGATGATGGTGACCCTGCCGCGCATAAACCGGTTGTGAAATGCAGCATGCGCGTATGCCGCACAGTCGGCTGCAATCAAAAGGTTGGCGCCGTCGAGATAAGGGGCGTTTACGGGAACAAGCTTAATCTGCACCGGCCATTGGGCAAGCTGAGAAGGGACCTGTGCTTCTTCAGGTACTGCTGCGGTCACGTCAGGTGCGCGCCTGATGGCAGCGGCTCGCGAACCGGGGCATCCGCCCTCGGGGTGGTTTGCGTTGTGGTGCTCGGCCTTTTCGGGGGGCTGCACAAAGGCGGGTGCCTCGCGGTCTTCAAAGCTGATGGCGCCGGTCGGGCAAACGGGCAGGCAGTTGCCGAGTCCGTCGCAGTAGTCTTCGCGAATGAGTTTTGCCTTGCCGTCTACGATGGCAATTGCCCCCTCGTGGCAGGCCTGGGCGCAAAGTCCGCAGCCGTTGCAAAGGGTTTCATCAATCTTAATCATCTGTCTAACCATATCTATATACCATCCTTCCTGATGTATCTGATTATCACTACTTGTGTTTGCAACCTTACTATACTATAATGAACCCATGCGGTCTGTTGCATTTGCAACGAAAATTAAAAAATATACTTAATTCGTATAAAAAGAGGGTCGATGCGATTGGAATGACAAACTACTTGGACATCCTGACCCAAAGCCCGCTCTTTCGCGCGATGGACAAGCAGGATATCGCCGAGGTGCTCAGCTGCCTGCGCGCCCAGCGCAGGACCTATGCAAAGGGCGAGATTTTACTACTTGCAGGGGATAGGGTTCCCGAGCTTGGCATTGTACTGAGCGGTGAGGTGCATGTCGAGCGCGAGGATGTAAACGGGGTGCGAACCATCATCACAAAGATTGATAAAGGAGAGCTGTTTGCTGAAGCGTTTGCCTGTGCAGGAACCGAGCACAGCCCCGTATCGGTGGTATCTGCCGCCGACAGCGAGGTGGTCTGGCTGTCTGCGGCGGGGATTTTGTCGGTGTGTCCGCGGGGTTGTTCGCATCATACAAAGCTAATAGAGAATATGATGCACCTGCTTGCCCGCAAAAACCTTTTGATGCACGAGCGGCTGGAGCTTCTCTCTAAGAAAACCATCCGCGAGCGGATTGAGACCTATCTTGCCATGCAGTCGCGCAGGCAGGGGTCGGCCCGGTTTTTTATCCCCTTTTCCCGCACGGAGCTTGCCGATTACCTATGCGTGGACAGAAGCGCGCTTTCGCGCGAGCTGGGAGCCATGCGCGACGAGGGGCTATTAAAGTTTCACCGCAACGAGTTTGAGTTGATGTAAGTTGCTTTTTGCCGCAAGTGACAAAACAAGTCATCAGGCCAAACGATCCACAATGATGTTAGGGGATAATTATTTTGATGTTTTCACGAAAAGACCTGACCAGGCTCATCATTCCGCTGATTGTTGAGCAGGTCTTTGTAGCGACCATCGGGATTGCCGATACCCTGATGGTCTCGCAGGTAGGGGAGGCGGCGGTCTCGGGCGTAGCGCTCGTAGACGCCGTGAATTCTTTACTTATCAACATCTTCACCGCCCTTGCCACAGGCGGTGCAATCATTACCGCACAGTATTTAGGCAAGGAGGACGAAGAGGGGGCAAACCGGTCTGCAAAGCAGCTTGTTTTAGTCACATTGTTGTTTTCAGCTCTCATTATGGCAGTAAGTCTTGCCGCGAACTCGCCGATTCTCACCCTCCTGTACGGCAGGGTAGAGCCGGATGTCATGAGCAATGCCCGGGTGTATTTCTACCTATCGGCCTTGTCCTATCCGTTCATCGCGATCTTTAATTCGTGCGCAGCCCTGTTTCGGTGCATGAACAATGCAAGGGTACCCATGTTTGCATCCGGCCTTATGAATGTCATTAACATCATCGGAAACGCAATTTTGATTTACGGATTCCAGATGGGTGCCGCGGGTGCGGCCCTTGCCTCACTGGTATCAAGGGCGGTAGGTGCCGTGCTGCTTTTTGGACTGTTACATAAGCCGAGGTATGTCGTTACCTTTGAGCATTTCTTCCCACTCCGGCTGGAGTTTGACACCATCAAGAAGATCCTTAAAATCGGCGTGCCGAACGGACTTGAAAGCGGTATGTTTCACATCGGCAAGATTATGGTGCAGGGTATTGTCACCGCCTTCGGCACCACTGCCATTGCAGCCAATGCGGTAGCGGCGAACATTGCGTCGCTCTCCATGCTCGGCGGCAACTCCATCAGTCTTGCTTCCATTACCGTCGTAGGCCGGTGTGTGGGTGCCCATGACTACAAGCAGGCGTCTCATTACATGAAAAAGCTCACCGCCATCTCACAGGTGCTTGTAACGGGCATATATGCAGTCATCATACTCGTGATGAACCCCATCATAAGCCTATACGACCTAAGCCCTGCCGGAACCGAGATTGCGCGGCAGATGATTATCTGCGTCGCCATCACAGGCGTTTTGTTCTGGTCGGTGGCCTTTGTGCTCCCGAGCGGACTGCGCTCAGCAAATGATGTGAATTTTACCATGGTGATTGCGATTACCTCGATGTGGGTATTCCGCGTAGGCGGTGGGTATCTGTTTAGTAATCAACTCGGCTTTGGTGCCCTGGGCGTATGGATTGGCATGGGCACAGACTGGCTGTTCCGCGCGATTGTATTTACCATCCGCTATCTAAGCGGAAGGTGGAAGCATAAGCAGATTATTTAAATTAAATAAACACAAAATAAAACCGCTCGGTGTTTTGCCGTGCGGTTTTGTTTACATCGTATAGTGCTTTTGCGTTTGCATATACTAGCCATGCAGGGTACTGGCGATTAAAAACGAGGGAGAGATGCTATGGGAATGCAAAGTGTATATTTCAAGGTTGAAAACCTGAATGGCAAGCGGGATGTGGGGCGGCTGAAGCAGGGGATTGACACCCTTGCGGGAGTGACGTCGGTCAGCGTAAATGCCGAAAGCGGCAGGCTGGCGGTCGACTTTGACGATACCGCTACCGGCGCCGATGCCATCAAGGACACGCTCGACGATATGGGCTTTACCTTCAGCATCGCGCCCGCCCCGCGCAGTACCGACCGCTGAGTGAACACTAGGAGGATAACGTTATGCCAAAGGACAGCCAACCTGATAAGAAACGAGTGCGGGTGCGTAAGGCAAACGGACAAACCCCCATTACTCGCGAAAATCAAAACCAGAACAGAAACGCAAAAAAGCAATCTAATGAAAATAATGATGTATAGCCAGCAAAGGCAAATTACACGAAAGGACCACCAATCTACGTTATGGCTAAGGCAGGCATGAGGCGACCGGACCCGAAAGAACCACACGGAACCGAGAGCAACCGCAAAACCCATATCCCCAAGAATGATTTTAAGCCGGTACCCGAGCTGCAGGGCGGGGCCAAGCGCTCTAAAAAGAAGGCACCGCCTGCATAAATGAACCGCCCCAAGATTAGTGGACATTAACAAAAAGCTCCCCTAATGTAGGGTGGAAGAATCAAGCAATAAACTGGCATCGCAATTCAAGTGGTGTCAGTTTTGTTTTAGTCTGGATGCGCTGGTGG
>JAEZKF010000050.1 GCA_023415575.1 Bacillota bacterium | reverse complement strand
TTTTTGAAAGCTTTCCGGGCAGGGCTTAGATTGGTGCTGCCGTTTTTATCGCGCATGGTAGCTTTTTACTGATTTTTCTTGAATTTTTCCTTGCTCTCCCTATTGACTTAGCACCATTGGACTTTTGTATCAGTCGGCGGTTGTGTTCACAAGCATTTCGCCGCGTATGCGCGCGAGAAGGTTGTAAGCCTGCTGGTATTTATATGCACTGCGAATCCGCTTACTTTTAACCTCATAGTGCTGGCCGTCAGCCGTGGAAAACTGCAGGGTCAGCCTGCCCCATATCTCTACGCGCGTGACCGACGAGAAAGGAAACTCAAGCGTTTGATTCTCCCCCTCAAACACAAAGCGGTCAAGGTAGATGCAAAACCTGCCCTTATCGATTAAGCGGGTACGACGGGCGCGCTGAAAGGAATGCAGCGTCTGACCCTCATCGCTGAAGATGGGGGCGTCGTGGTTGTTCTGCAGCAGGGCCACAAGATGCTGATACAGCTGCTGCGTCTGCCAACGGTTCCATTCGGCGATGCTGCTATAGGGCGCCCCGTGCAGCTCGCCGAGCTCGTCATAGGAAAAGCGCAGGCCGCAGTCACAATAGGCCTCGCTGCCCCTTGACCGTATGGTGGCAAAGCCGCCGCACTTGGGGCAGGCATACAGGACTGTTTCAATGCTCTGGGCGAGGTTGCTGCCCGCAAAACGGATGCGGTGCTGACGTTGGTCCTCCTTTGCGTCCACCCAAAGGTCGCGGCGGACGAGAGCGGTCAGCTCCTCTACATCCATCCGCTTAACCTCCTCGGGCATGAGGATGCGAACCAAACGGCACTCAATCTGGCCGCGCCGCATCTTATCCCCCCATCGCGGGAAGGCCATGTAAGCGCCGTGGATGCGAAACACCACAATCGGAACCTGCAGATGATGCAAAAGCTTACCGATGGCAGGGGAAAAGTCCTCAGTCTCGCCATCCCACGAGCGGTTGCCCTCCGGGAAAACGCCGGCACTTGCCCCCGAGCGCAGGGCCGAGAGGATGTCGCGGATGGTTTTGATGTCACTGGTTGATTTGAGCTTTGGAATGGGTGAGAAGAAGTATTTAATAATCTTGCTGATAAAGCCAAGTCTAAACAGGTGGTCGCTTGCCACAAAAAATACTGGCGACGGCATGCACAGCGAGACAAACAGAGGGTCAAGGTCGCTGTTGTGGTTTGCCACCACAAAGCAGGGTGACGGAATCTGTTTTCGCTCACTTGCCGTGGGCAGTCTGAGGTTTAGCACCAGTCTGCAATATAGCCATACAAACGGCCGAAGGACTGCCATGGCAATCCTGTGTCTCGCTTTAAGTTTCATGGTAGGCCTCCATATATAAAACGCTTGGCAGAACGAAATCAAAGGCTGATTTGGTTATCCTTCTGCGCATCGAAACGGTTATTTTAGCGAAATTAAGCTTTATGCACAAAGTAGGTCATTTCATTATACATTCTTTTTAATATTTTATCCAGCCCCATGAATGAATTCGACTTTATGAAAAATAAAACATCGTATTTTATGTTGTTTTTGCCAAAAATAAGGTTGACAAAAAGTCCTGTTATGCCATATCATGGACCTAATTACACCCCTCTTTTCACTCTTCCTTTTTGGGGAAAGGAGAGACGCTGACATGCTGCTTCAACATAATATTATTCCTCATGCCTCTGTGTTTCGAATGTGCGCCGCATGGTCGGCCGTATTTTGAAAGGAGGATTTTTTGTTATGGACTTTTCTACTGCCTGTATTCATTTAACGGATAAAAAGGTAAACCCGATGGGGGCGATTAGTGTTCCCATCTATCAAACCGCGACCTTTTCGCATCCCGGTGTTGGAATGAGCACCGGTTATGATTATTCCCGCACGCAAAACCCCACGCGCGAGCAACTCGAACAGATGCTTGCCCAGCTTGAGGGCGCTGCGGATGCCCTTGCGTTTTCTTCCGGTATGGCCGCTGTTACCACCCTGATGGAGCTGTTCTCTCCGGGAGACCATATCATCGCATCGGATGACCTGTACGGCGGCTCGCTCAGGCTGTTTGAGCATATCTCAAGAAAGAACGGGATTGCCATCGATTATGTCGACACCTCGTGCCTTGAGCTGGTAGAACAGAGCCTGACCGCCTCCACCAAGGCAATCTTTGTGGAAACACCCACCAACCCCATGATGCAGGTGACCGATATAGCGGCAGTTGCAAGGCTTATAGCAGACAAAGGTATCTTGCTAATTGTGGACAACACCTTTTTGACTCCGCTGTTTATGCGTCCGCTTAGCCTAGGTGCGGATATTGTCCTGCACAGCGGCACGAAATACCTGGGCGGTCATAACGACACCCTCGCGGGCTTTCTGGCTGTAAAGGACAGCGCACTTGCCGAGCAGCTGCGATTTATCTACAAGACCACAGGCGCCTGCCTCTCCCCTTTTGACAGTTGGCTTATCTTGCGCGGGATTAAGACCCTGCCTGTTCGCATGGAGCGCCAGCAAGAGACGGCCAAGACAATCGCCGAGTGGCTTACTGCGCATAAAAAGGTGCGTGCAGTGCATTATGTGGGACTGCCCAGCCACCCGGGCTATGAGGTGTCCTGCCGGCAGGCATCGGGCTTTGGCGCGATGATCTCGTTTGAGACTGATACCGCCGAGACTGCCCGCCACCTGCTTGAAAACGTCCGCATCATCCAGTACGCCGAGAGCCTCGGCGGGGTGGAATCGCTGATTACCTATCCCATGCTGCAGACCCATGCAGACGTTCCGGCAGAAATCCGCGAGCAAAAGGGCATCACCGACCGGTTGGTGCGCCTTTCTGTTGGATTGGAAAGTGCTGCCGACCTCATATCCGATCTTGAGAATGGTCTGAAAGGATTGTAAAAAATGGCCTATAACTTTGATGAACTCATTGACCGAACCAACACCGATTCGCTCAAACACGATTTCTATGCAGAACGGGGTATGCCCAAGGATATCCTGTCGATGTGGGTAGCGGACATGGATTTTGCCGTGTGTCCCGCAATCATCGAGGCCTTGAAAAAGCGCTGCGACCACCCCGTTTTCGGATACAGCGATACCAGAGACGACTACTTTAGCGTCCTCAAAGACTGGTTTGCACGCCGCTTTTCGTGGGATATCAAACGCGAATGGCTCATAAAGACCCCCGGCGTGGTGTTTGCCATCAACACTGCTGTGCGCGCCTTTACAAGCCCCGGGGATGCCGTTATCATTCAGCAGCCGGTCTATTACCCCTTTGCGTCGGCGGTGACCAGAAACGGCCGCACCTTAGTGGTAAATCAGCTTGTCTATGAAGACGGCAGGTACCATATTGACTTTGCCGACTTTGAGGACAAGATCATCAAAAACAAGGTTCGTCTGTTTATCCTGTGCAGCCCCCACAACCCTGTGGGCCGCGTCTGGACCAAAGAAGAGCTTATGCGCTTGGGTGAAATCTGCCTCAAGCACGATGTCCTCATCGTTTCTGATGAGATACATGCTGACTTTGTGTATGAAGGCCACAAACACACGGTGTTCTCCTCGATAGACCCCAGGTTTGCGCAAAAGACCATTACCTGCACCTCTCCGAGCAAGACCTTTAATCTTGCGGGATTGCAGATTTCAAACATCTTCATCCAAAACGAATCGCTTCGGCGCAGGTTCCGCCACGAGATGCTTTGCGCTGGTTATGACGAGCCGAACATCATGGGCTATATCGCCTGTAAGGCAGCGTATGAGCACGGAGAAGAATGGCTTGAAGGGCTTTTGCAGTATCTTGCGGGAAACCTTGCCTTGGTCCGCGAGTTTGTGCGTGACCGCCTGCCGGGCATCCGCTTAGTGGAGCCCGAGGGCACCTATCTGGTATGGCTCGATTGCTCCGGTCTTGGCTTAGACGACAAGGCCCTTGATGAGCTCATCGTTCACAAGGCAAAGCTGTGGCTTGATGCCGGCACCATGTTCGGCGAGTGCGGCAGCGGATTTCAGCGCATTAACATCGCATGTCCTCGCTCGATTGTACAAGAAGCGCTATTGCGCATAGAAAAAGCGGTCAAAGGGCTATAAGCCCATTGACCGCTTTTAAATCTTTTCTTTAAGACTTTCCTTTTGCTTTTGCAAAATCTCTTCTTGTAAGACCGGCTTGCTATAGAGGTACCCTTGAAAATGCGAACACCCCTTGCGGTGCAGGAAGTTCGCCTGAAACTGGGTTTCTACCCCCTCGGCAACAGTCTTTAGATGCAGATTCTTAGCAAGCACAATAATAGTCTCAATAATGGAAGAAGTCTCCATGTCGGTGCCGATTGCACTGACAAAGGATCGGTCTATCTTCAGCTCGTCCATTGGGAAGTCGTGCAGATAGTTTAGCGAGGAATACCCTGTGCCGAAGTCATCGATGGAGATTGATATGCCGAGCTTGTGGAACTGCACCATCATATCCTTAAGGCTGTTTTTGTCGTTGATAAAGGCCGATTCGGTAATCTCAAGCACCAGACGCTCGGGCGGCAAGCCTGACTCTTTGAGGGCCTGGGCGACCTCATCAATAAAGTTGCGCTGCCTGACCTGCTGGGCGGAGATGTTTACCGACACCGTCCACGGCAATATCCATTCCATCGCATCCTTACAGGCCTGAAATAGTACCCACCTGCCGATGTCTATTATCTTCCTGCTCTGTTCGGCAAGCGGGATAAACTCCATCGGCGAGATAAGCCCCTTTTCGGGATGCTCCCACCGAATCAGCGCCTCCGCGCCGACAATCTCGCCCGTTTTGGCATCCACCTGCGGTTGGTAGCGCAGGGAGAACTCGTTGTTTTTAATGGCACGGCCCAAATCGTTAAGGATACTGAGCCTGTCAAGAAACCGCTGGGCCATATAGGGCTCATACCGCCGGATTATATTATTGCCCTCCTCCTTGGCCGCAGTAAGCGCAAGGTCCGCGCACTGGAAAAGGCTTTCGATACCGGATGCGTGCCTCGGGTAAAACGCAACACCTGCATTGATCTCTGCAGTGACCTGATCCTCGCTCATTTCTATGGGTCTGCAAAGCTCATCAACCAGCTTGTTTGACAGGTCGTTGATGTCGTAATCACCGCGAAGGTTAAGGAGTACGGCGTATTCGTTTCGGCCCATGCGCGCCGCAACCATCTTGCACATGCTAAATTCGCGCAGTCTGCCCCCCAGCGCCGTGATGATGGAATCCCCTGCTGCCTGTCCCCGCATGGTTTTGAGCGCCTTGAAGTTGGTCATCTCAATGAGCATCAGGGCATACTGGTCGCCGCGCCTTGCCGTGCTGATGGCATCATTCACTAACTGCATAAAGTGATGGCGGTTATACAGCCCGCTTAAGGGATCATGCGTAGCCTGCCACTTTAGGGTTTCTTCGGTCTTGTTGATATGGGCAAGCATGGTGTTGGTATGCTCTGCAAGCGCCGCTACCTCATCGTTTCCCGGTATCGATACCTTTTGTGTGGTATCTCTGCCCTTAGCCACCATATCCAAAAAACTGCTGAGCTTTTTGATGCGGGAAAGGATGGTGCGGTTAAAAAACAGGATTATGACAGAGGATATAATGGCGATAACCGTTATTGCGACGGCCAAAATGACCTTCATTGTTGAGAGCCCGTACTGATAGGACTCTCTGCTCAGGCCGAAATGAAACTCAATTGCGGTACCGGTCAGGCTGTCGTACAGGATGTTTTGCGCCATAACATAGTTTTGCTGAGGCGATAACACCAGATTGGTTTCATCAAAATCCAAAGCATTTCTGCTTTTTCTACTTTGGATACCCATTCCGCTTACTTCGTCTGCAAAGGGCCATGGGGCGGAAGAGCTATTTACTTTAACCGTTACCCCCAGAATACTGCTCAAATCCTGCAAAAAATCATTGTCAAGATAACGCGCCATAATGAGATAGCCGGAGGACTGACTGCCGTCGGTCGTGGTAATGGGCGTTCCCCCTACCATTAACAGGTGGTCGCCGATGATGGTAAGACCGAGATAGGGCTCTTCAAGTGAAAAAGACCCATCCCCCCATCGCTCGATGATGCGGCCCAACAGCTCCGTCTTTTCCTTGCTGCGAACCGAAGGGGCGACCCGCTCTGTATTAAAGTAGAGCAGCCTTGCATTAGAGTCCAGAAAGAAGATGTAGTTGATTTCAAGGGCGGAAATGGACTCTTCCGTTAAATTTTCTATCACATACTCCCGGGTTGGGGTGATGACAAATTGGTAGGCGGCATCGGATCTGGCCCGGTCATTCAGAGAACGGCGCAGGGAGCGCGCCTCGCTCTCAAGCAGGAAGGTGGTGTTCTCATAGCTTTTTACAATACTGCGCCTTTCCTCCTGCTCGATGTAGTTCATGGCTACCCCATTGGTAAGCGCAAAGATTGCAAGGGTGACAATAATCATGCCGACTGTCATAATCAGCAACAACTTTTGTCCTAACTTCACAATGCCACCCCCTCTTGCGCGCGATTTATCTACATTATACACAATTTTATCACAATATTCAACCAATATTTCCCCAAATTATATACATTCTCCTTATATATTACAAAAACAGCCTAACATTCTGCTAAGCAGAATGCTAGGCTGTTTTATCTCTATAAAGCTGGCTTAATAGTTTTGGCGGTTCTTTTTAGCCTTTCTGTAAATGGGCAGACCAACGGCGATTGCTACGGCAACCGCGAGCAGCACAAGAATCATCCAGCTGCTGCTCTTGGCATTTGCGCCGAGCAGCTCGGTCCACAGGCTGTCAATCAGGGCGTTGGTGCTGTCCGAAAGGTTGATAAAGCTCTCGGTTTTTGCTAAAACCTCCTCGGAGGGGTAGGCAATCTCGTTGCCTGTTATCTCCGAATCAAGGATTTTATAGGTCTCCCGCTGGGGGGTGGAGTAGCCAATGTACTCGCAGTTGGCTGCGGCAACCTCTGTCTCGGTCATGAAGTTGATGTACAGCTCCGCTACTTCCTTATTGGGCGCGCCCTTGGGGATGCACATGGCGTCCACAAAGCGGTTTGTGCCCTCCTCGGGAACCGCATATGCAAGCTTCGGATTGGTTTCCATCATGGTGATGGCATCGCCTGCGTAGTAGGGGGCAATGGCAGCCTCTCCGCCCTGCATCTTGTCGAAGATTTCATCCATGACATACATCTGCACCAGCGGCTTTTGCTTTTTGAGTTCATCGCTGGCGGCACGAATCTGTGCCTCATCCTCGGTATTCAGAGAGTATCCGAGTCTGAGAAGCGAGATGCCGAACGCATCGCGGGAGTTGGAGAACATAAGTATCTTGCCTTTGTAGGTCTCATCCCACAGGATGTCCCAGCTCGTGACAGGTTTGGTAACCATCTCGGTGTTATAGATAATGCCCACCGTACCCCACATATAGGGCACACTGTACTTGTTCTCGGGGTCATAGTTGGGGTTTTTGAACTCGTCCATGATCATGGAGAAGTTGGGTATGCGCGAAAAATCAAGCGGCTCGAGCATATCCTCTTTAATCATTCTGCTAATCATGTAGTCAGACGGGATGATGACATCGTACTGCGAACCACCGCTCTTGAGCTTTGCATAAAGCTCCTCGTTAGAGGCAAATGTGGAATACTGAACGTTGACGCCGGTCAGGGCCTCAAACTCCTCGTTGATGTTCAGCGAGTCGTCTGCACCGTCGGAGATATACTCGCCCCAGTTATAGACGTTGAGCGTAATGTCCTTCCCTGCATAGCCGCCGTAGATATCAGGGTTCTCTACGGCAACCTCTGCCATAACGGGAACCGCAAGTACAAGCACGGCACAGATTGCTACTATGAAACATACAAGACGTTTCAAATTCTTTCACTCTCCTTCTTAATCCTTCTCCTGTAAATATTCGCATCCTTAATGTTCATAATGATAAGGATTGTAAGCACGATGACAAAGATGATGGCGGACAGGGCGTTAATCTCAGGGCTTACCTTCTTGCGCGTCATGGAGAAGATGGTGATGGGAAGCGTCTGAGAGCTGGGTCCGCTTGTAAAATAGCTGATGACAAAGTCATCAATTGAGTAGGTAAACGCCATCAAAAAGCCGGTGACAATTCCGGGCATAATCTGCGGCAGCACAACCTTAAAGAAGGCGCTGAAACGATCACACCCCAAATCCTGCGCCGCCTCGTAGATATGGCTGTCCATCTGGCGGATTTTAGGCATTACATTGAGTATTACATAGGGGATATTAAACGTGATATGCGCAATAATCAGGGTGACGTAGCCAAGGCTGATTCTCGCAAACACGAAGAGCAGCATCAGCGATACGCCCGTTACAATCTCGGGGTTGATGACCGGCAGATAGGTCATATTGATAACCAAAGACCGCATTTTCTTGTTCATGGAATGGATGCCCACCGCTGCCATGGTGCCGAGCACAGTCGCAATTACCGATGATACTGCAGCGACAAGCAGGGTGTTGAGCAGGGATGAGATAATCGTCTCGTTTTGGAACAGGCGAACATACCAATCCAGCGTAAAGCCCGTCCACACGTTGCGGCTTTTGGATGAGTTAAAAGAGAAGATGATAAGCACCGCGATGGGTGCATATAAGAACAGGTAAACAAGGCCGACGTACAGTCGCGATAGTGTTTTGGACATCAGTGCCCCACCTCCGTTTGCCTTTAAGCTAAGTTTGCTTTGCGTAAAGCAGTATAATTAGAGAATCATGTTCTCCATGTCCTCTTCGCTTGCGTCAAACTGGTTCATCACCGCGATGCACAAGAGGATGATGACCATCAGTACAAGCGATATCGCAGAGCCCAAATGCGGGTTGTAGGCGTTACCGAGGAACTGAAGGTCAATGAGGTCGCCGATGAGCAGGTTGCCGCCGCCACCAAGCATACGCGAGATGACAAAGGTGCTGACCGACGGCACAAACACCATCGTAATACCGGTGGTTATACCGGGGATACTCAGCGGTAAGACAACGCGGTAAAAAACGCCCAAAGTGTTAGCCCCAAGGTCCTGCGCCGCCTCGATGACGCTCTTGTCAATCTTGGTCATGACCGAGTAAAGCGGCAGGATCATAAAGGGCAGGTAGTTATACACCATGCCGAGCACGACCGCGCCCGGGGTGTTGATGAGTTCAAACGGTCCAAGGCCGAACAGGGCGAAAAACCGGTTAATCAAGCCGTTTGTTTCAAGAATGGTCATCCACGCGTAGGTGCGCAGCAAAAAATTCATCCACATCGGCAGCATGATGAGCATTATCATCAGATTCTGCCCGCCGGTTTCGGCCCGCGAGATGATATAGGATAGCGGATAGCCCACAACCAAGCAGATGGCCGTGGCAATCGCAGCAAGCCATAGCGAGCGCATAAGGACGGGGGTATAATCCGCAACCTTTATAATGTTGTCAAAGGTAAACGAGCCACTTGTATCAGTAAAGGCAAACAGCCCAACTAAAAATAGCGGTACAATAATAAACAGAACAGCCCATACAAGGTATGGTACAGCAGGAGAACGAGCTTTCATTCGTCTGACCCTTCCTTTCCGGCGTCTTGCAAGTCACACGCCATGAAATACCGGCCTACGCCGTCAGTCTTGAGGAGTCATCTTTCTCATGATGTGGATGTCCTCCGGGGTGACGTTCATGCCAACGATGCTGCCTGGCTCTTCAAAGGTTGTGGAGTGAATCATCCACTTATAGCCGCAGCCGTTGACAATCATCTCGTAGTGTACACCCTTGAAGGTAACCGACTCCACCACGCCGGAAAGCTGTCCCGCAATCTGCGGCACAACCTTGATATCCTCCGGGCGGATAACGACATCCACGAGCTCGTTGCGCTCAAAGCCCATGTCTACACAGGTAAAGGTCGAACCGGCAAACTCCACAAGGAAGTCCTTGACCATGATTCCGTCAATGATGTTGCTTTCGCCGATAAAGTCCGCGACAAAGGCATTAATCGGCTCATTGTAGATATCCTGCGGTGTGCCGATTTGTTGAATCTCGCCGTTGTTCATGACAACGACGGTATCGGACATCGTGAGCGCCTCTTCCTGGTCGTGGGTTACATATATAAAGGTAATCTCAAGACTTTTTTGGATGCGCTTAAGCTCGTTTTGCATCTCCTTGCGCAGCTTAAGGTCAAGCGCGCCGAGCGGCTCATCCAAAAGCAAAACCTTCGGGTGGTTTACAAGGGCGCGCGCAATCGCGACGCGCTGCTGCTGCCCGCCGGAAAGGTTTTTTACGTTGCGCTGCTCAAAGCCCTTTAAGCCGACCAGCTCGAGCATCTCGCGCACACGGGTTGTGATCTCCTTTTGGGGCAGTTTCTGCACCCGAAGACCAAAGGCCACATTCTCAAATACATTGAGATGCGGGAAAAGCGCATAGCGCTGAAATACGGTGTTTACGTTACGCTTATACGGGGGCAGACCGTTAATCAGCTGCGAGCCAAAATACAAGTCTCCCTCGTTTTGCTCTACAAAGCCGCCGATGATACGGAGCGTTGTGGTCTTGCCACAACCGGATGGCCCGAGCAGCGTTACAAACTCCTTGTCGTGGATGTCAAGGTTAATCCCCTTAAGCACCCGCTCTCCGTCAAACTCTACCACAATATCCTTGAGCTTGACAATTACATTACTATCCATACGTCTGCATCCCCCTTTGCGGATTTAGGCGCAAAGCATATCCTGCCTTGCTGCCCACAGCGCCTTTTGAAACCGCTACCCCGCAAAAGGTTTTTGCCAAAAATACTTTTAGCTTATTAGCGGAACATACGACGCTGTTTGTTGTTACAGATAGCCCTTAATATTTGCCATCTGCTTTCTCGTTAAAATCAATGATGTAGATGCAAAAAGCAACATATAAAAATATAATAGGTATCAATGCAAATGTCAATGATTTTCCTTGAATTTTTATATTTATAATGAAATTATCAATGCTTATTCGCATTTATTGCACAGGAATCCTTGAAATGCTCCGTCATTCTCAAAATCCCTCTTGAATTCTCTGATATCCTTGCGCGGCATTTCTTTGGTCATTTCCTATCCTTTAAGGGCCTTATGTATAGTGTGTCCAAAGGTTTTGAAGTTGTTGTTTCTTTATAAGAAAACTTTTTCTCTAATGAAGTCTGCAGGCCCTTGCTGTAATCTACAATCATCGTAACCCATCAAAAAACAGAGGAAAACTGTTGACTGAAACCCGTAAATATGTTATCATATGATGCGTCACAGTTGGAGAGGTGTCCGAGTGGTTTAAGGAGCTGGTCTTGAAAACCAGTGATTCGCAAGAACCAAGGGTTCGAATCCCTTCCTCTCCGCCAACGCCATAAAGGCTTGCGGCGGGGAATGATTGTACCCGCTAAGGGCATTTTATATATTTAAATAATCGTCACCAAATGGAGAAGTACTCAAGTGGTGAAGAGGCTCCCCTGCTAAGGGAGTAGGTCGGGAAACTGGCGCGAGGGTTCAAATCCCTCCTTCTCCGCCAAGAAACCCCCTGTAAACGACAAGGTTTACAGGGGTTTTCGCTTTGTTATGCGGGTTTTCGGCATGTTCCTGCAATCTTCATTTTGTATTCCAGCCGCTCTTTTGAATAAGTATGCAACACGAAATGTAACCCAAAAACCCTCGCGCCAATTGACTTTTGAAGATGACTTTTTCCCTTTTATGTGATAGAATAAAGCAACTATTACTGAAATTGGATGGTGCGCATGATGAGCGACATAAAAATCAAGATGTACGCATTTACGCTGGATTGCATAGACCCACATGCGTTAGCAGACTTCTATGCGGCCTTACTCCTGTGGGAGGTAATCCATATCGATGAAGACTGGGCGTGTGTATATGCCCCGGGAACCAAGCAGGGCGGGTATCCCAGCCTGCTCTTTCAACGCAATCCTGCCTACAAACCGCCAGTGTGGCCGGAGGAACCCGATGCCCAGCAGCAGATGGCGCACATTGATTTTGCCGTGAATGATTTGGAGAAGGCAGTCAAACACGCAGTAGCTTGTGGAGCATCAATCGCCAAGCAGCAGTTTTCGAGTGACTGGACGGTTCTGTTTGACCCTGCCGGACACCCGTTTTGCCTGTGTCAGATGAAATCACTCATGGAAAGTGCAGATTTTGCGTTGCTATAGAACTCTAAAGATGGAGGACACAATTGTATGGTATCAATAATCGGTGCGGTGTTATTTCTCGTCATAGCAGTTATGACCGTTCTTGTCGCTTGCGGTCTGCCTTTGGGTGAGTTTACAATGGGCGGGCAGCACAAGGTACTGCCGAAGCAGCTTCGGATTATGGCTGTTGTTTCGCTTTTTATTCAGCTGTTTGCGGTGGTAATCGTACTGCAGGCCGGCGGGTTTATTCCCTTATGGTTTTCCTTAAAGGTGACGAAGTACATATGCTTTGCATTTGCTGCGTATCTTTCCTTGAACACGCTGATGAATCTGTTTTCAAAGAGTAAGAAAGAACGGTACGTCATGACCCCGCTTTCCCTTGCTGCGGCAATCTGCTTTTGGATAAGCGCGTTTCAGATGTAGCGTAAATAAGCAAAAAGACGCCCCTAAAGAGGATTTAAGCTCATATTTATGAGTTATAAGTCCTATTAGACTTATAATTTCTTTGTAGGAAATATAAACCCAATTTATTCATCAAATTCATGCCTTAAGGAAATTGAAAGGATCGTGAAGATAACCGTTGTATAAAGATGGGTTATCAAAAAATACGAAAGAGATATGGTTAAATAGGCAGTACATTGGTTAACTCTTCATAGATCGGGTTAATTTTACAATAATATATAGGAGGGGTTTACATGAGTTCATTAGAGCATAGAAAAGCAAAACAAAGAATACGTTTTATAGATGGGGAAGGAAATATACCATCCAACACTCCTGTAAAAGTAAAACTAGTAAATCATCAGTTTTTGTTTGGTTGTGGTGCCTTTGATTCTCTTCCGGCGACATCGGAAATTGATATGAGTAAAATCGATTTTTATAGTGATAAGAAGCTGCCGGATAAAAGCTTTTTTGAAGATAGGGTAAACAAGTGGTTAGAAGTATTTAACTACGGAACACTTCCGTTTTACTGGGGTAAATTTGAACCGAAAGAAGGAGAGGTACTCACAGACAGTCTCATACGAGCTGCTAAAATGTTGCAAGAAAATAATGTGAAGGTAAAAGGACACCCCTTATGTTGGCATTCAATTTGTGCAGATTGGTTGATGGATTATGATAATACAACAATTTTACAAAAGCAATTAGATCGTATATATCGTGATGTTACTGCGTTTCGTGGTGTAATAGATGTTTGGGATGTAATCAATGAGGTAGTGATTATGCCTATTTATGATAGGTACGATAATGCTATTACCCGCATATGTAAGGATCTTGGTAGAGTTCGACTGGTGAAGGAAGTATTTTATGCCGCTAAGAGTGCTAATCCGGACGCCACTCTACTTATTAATGATTTTAACCTATCAGAAAGCTATAGGATTCTTATCGATGGATGTTTAAATGCAGGTGTGCCTATATCTGCAATCGGCATCCAGACTCATCAGCACCAAGGATATATGGGACAGGAAAAACTAAAGGATATTCTCGAGAGATTCTCAGTATTCAGGCTTCCTCTTCATTTTACAGAGAATACCCTAATATCAGGGGAACTTATGCCTAAAGATATCGTGGACTTGAATGACTATCAGGTTGATGAATGGCCAACAACACCAGAAGGTGAAGAAAGGCAGAAGAAGGAATGGGCTGAAATGTATCGTATCTTATTTGAACATCCTATGGTGGAAGCTATTACCGGTTGGGATTTTGCAGACGGTGCATGGCTTGGAGCTCCCAGTGGACTTCTTCGTAAAGATAATACTGCTAAGCCTGCTTATCATGAATTAAAGCGTTTAATCCATGAAGAATGGCATACAGAAGGTGAATTGCGAACAGATGAAACCGGAAGTATTATTCTTTATGGCTTTAAAGGAGAATATGACATTTGCATTGAGGGAAAGACCTTGAAATTTAATCTTGATGGAAAATCCAAAGATGATGTCATTGAGATAATTTTATAATGGAAAGCATCGTTTAGTGATATAAGCAGTAAAATACTCCATTGAAACGGATGAAATTTCACAAAGAATAATGCAAAATCGGCATAGCTGGTAAATACGCACCAAACTATGCCACTATTTTCCGGGAATTATTTATCCCTAATTTGCACCCACTAATCGGTGCGTCTTTCTTTTACTTATTAAGGATTGCAGACCTTGCAGGGCTCGTAGCCTTGGGCCTTTGCATCTGCGCGGGAGATCTCGTGCTTACTATCCTTGAGATACCTGCAGCCGCTGCGGTGATATTTGGTGCCGTCGTCGGTTATGTATACGGTGTCTGATACCTTATCGCCCTTATCCTCTACGGACACGCTGTAGTCGTTGTCGGCAATAACTGTTGTTTGCTTGCCGCTTGAGGAGGTTGCCTTAGAGCTGACAGCCTCGGAGCTGCTTGGGGCTTCCGAGCTGCTCGGTGCTTCTGAGCTAGCCGGCACATCTGAGACGGTCGGTTCCTCTATGATGCCTGCATCCTCTGATGGGATGGCATCAGAGTTTTCAACCACGCCGTCAATCGGAACATCGTTTACTGCGGCATCCTCAGAGGAAGCCGCGGCGCTTGTTCCGCAGGAGCTTACTATGATAGACATCAGGATTGCTAAAATAGGTAGCAGCCTTTTTTTCATCGTTTTTACTTCATCTCCAATGCAATTACTAAAAATATTCTACTGCTGGATAAATTTTATGTCAACCAGCAATTATTGAGAGATGGTGGCAGACGATGCCATACATCTGACTTATCATTATGAATTATACCACAATATTACATTTGAGAAAATCTTAATTGAATGCGTGATATAAAGTGCAATATGACAGGCTCCCGACCGCAAAACACTACGGTCGGGAGCCTTGTGCATTCCTCTATATCCACTTTTGGCCTTGTACAAAGGATTTCTTGCGGTCTACCCCGCTCCTGTTAATTAAGTCTCTATACCCTCTTTTTGAAGGCGTTGACGATAAGCAGCAAAATCACTGCGCCTACCACCGCTACCAGCAGGCTCCAAAGGTTAAAGCCGGTGATGCCCGCTCCGCCAATCAGGTTCATCGCAAGACCACCAATGAAGCCGCCAATGATGCCGACGATAATGTTCTTGCCTGCACCCATCTGTTTATCGTTTCCGGTAATCTTACTCGCAATCCAGCCAGCGAGTGCACCGATAATCAGCCATCCGATAATACCCATTTTATATCCTCCTTTATATCCTTAGTATCCGCGATAATTATCGAATCATGCCTTGATATCAGAGGTAATATATGGGCATAATTTGATGGTAGAAGATAAGTCCAAACGTCCGCTATCGGCACCGTAAGATAGTATAACCTGCCGGTGATGTGGTATAATGGGTAGAGCAATCGATATATCGCTGTGTGATATTACATTTTGTATATCTTAAAATGACAGCAGTATGTAAAAAGGATGTGTCAACAATGAGTAAAACCGTGTGGAAGCCCGGAACGCTTCTTAATCCGGTGCCGCTTGCAATGGTATCCTGCGGGACAATGGAAAAGCCGAATATCATCACCATTGCGTGGACAGGCATTATCAACTCCGACCCTGCCATGACCTATATCTCGGTTCGCCCCTCGCGCTATTCCCACCCCATTATTAAGGGGTCGGGCGAGTTTGCCATCAACCTGACGACATCCGCCCTTGTGCGGGCAGCGGACTTCTGCGGTGTAAAAAGCGGCAAGGATGTAGACAAGTTTGCAAAGATGCACCTGACCCCTGTTCCCGCCTCGATGATAAGCGCACCCCTGATTGATGAAAGCCCCGTAAGTCTGGAATGCCGCGTGACCGAGATTAAATCCCTTGGCACCCACGATATGTTTTTGGCGGAAATTCTGTGTGTGGATGTAGACGATAAGTACATCGACGAAAAGGGCAAGCTCATGCTGCACAAGAGCGGACTGATTACCTATTCACACGGAGAGTACTTTGCACTGGGCAAACGGCTTGGCTCGTTTGGCTACACTGTAAGAAAGAAGCCGAAGAGTACAAAAGCTCATAAATAACTAAAAGAAGCAAAGCGCATCATATATACAAGAAGTATATATGATGCGCTTTTTTATTCGTTAATCCATTCATAGCCTTGGGCGGCAAGCACCTCTTTGGCGCTGCCAAACTCGCTTTCCCGAACCAAGATATAGTCGGTATCAAAGGTCGAAATGGCGACGATGCTGATCCCCGCCTCGGCAAGGGGGGCGGTGAGTCTCGCGAGGATTCCTACGAGCGAAAAGTCCAGTGTTCCGCACACGCGAAAGCCCATAAATCCATCCTCAACCGCTATGCAGCCCTCCGGCACAGAGTCCGACGGGCAGATAAGCGACAGCTCATCGTCGGTTTTGGTTAGCACATAAAACGGGTCTGTAAGCTTAATCTGCGAAAGGTCCTTTAGCTTGCACACAGCAAAGCGATATGGTATTGTCTCAAGCTTCATTGTCTATTCCTCATTTATCATCGTATTAAGCTGTTCTGCGCCGCTCAAAGATGCGCATGAGTGTTGTAATCATGGTCTTTGCGTTAATTATAAGCAGCAATACAGCAAATCCAATCTGCATCCATAACGAGTACTTCGGTTCAAAGATAGCAGTAAACGCCTGCCCCATCAAAAGGGCGAAGTTTATCGTTAGTCTTCCCCATGCAACGTGCACCGGAATATACCGGCGGGAGTGAATTGCGCGGAACAAAAAGACGACAAAGTAGCTGATAAATGTTGCAAATCCCGCGCCGTTTGCGCCATAGATGGGTATTAAAATAAAGTTGAGCACTACATTGGTGAGTGCCCCCGTCATGGTGGTTATCATGGTCATTACGTTGCGCTTTTCGGACATATAGATGCTCGAAAAGAAGGTCGCAAAGCAGGAGAACACCACAGACAGGATTAAAAAGGGCACATACACCCATGAGGTGAAGTACTTTTCATCTAAAAACAACCTGGTAAGGGGTTTTATCATGAGCACGGTAGCTGCACCGATGCTAAACAGCACCGATTGGTAGCCGTCAAACACCGTGGAATAAAAACGGGCCTTGGTGCGCGTATCCTCGTCTGAGAAGGCGGAAAGCTGCCACGCCTGCATAAAGATGCCGGACACCGCAGTGATGATGGTGGGTATCTTGTAGGCGATGGAGTACAGACCGTTTACCTCATCCCCCAAAAGCCATGTGACAATATAGCGGTCGGAGAGGTTGGTAACCCAGAAAAACAGGGTGTTGGGTATGAGGGGAACCGAGTATGCAACCATTGCCCGCCATATCTCTTTGCTTACACGAAAGCCCTTAAAGTACCGCCACAGACTTGCTATCCAGGTCAAAAACAAAGCGGATATGAGGTCGGACAGGATGATGGCAAGCACATAGCCGGTTATGCCGAGCTTAAACACGACTAAGCCTAAAATGTTAAAGGTAAGCACCATGACGGTGGAGAAAACTCCGTCAAAGGCATACAGGCGAACATAGCCTTTTGCCCGCACAAACTGGGCGCAGATGCCCTTTAGCGAGGATGCAAAGACGTACAGATACACAAGCGGGGTGTAGCCCTTAATAAAGGGTATCAGAGAAAAGAGCGGATAAAGGGCCGCGAATATGGCAAAGCCGATAAAGACCGTGAGGATGCCTGAGGTGAATACATCGTCCTTTCGCACCGAACTGTCAAGACCAAAGCGGATGACGCCCTCGCCAATACACACCGCGACAATGGGGATCATAAAGTTTGCCGTGCCCGTAACAAGCTCCACAACGCTGTAATCCGCAGGCGTGAGGATGCTTGTGTAGATGGGCATAAGCAAAAACACAAGCACCTTGGAGCTGAACGTGCCGATGCCGAATATCACTGTATTCAATACAAGTTTTTTGTACTGATTCATCTTTCATCCCCACATATGTCTGTAATGAGGCCGGCAAGCTTGTATATCTCGCTTTGGGTGCGGATTACACATTCACAAAACGGTGCATGGGGTTGTCGCAGGGCAAATCCGCTACAATAACACCCTATGCACCGTTAAAATCGCTCTAAAATAAACGAGTTCTTTGCCCTTAACTTTGATTATATCATGGGTTTTTGGGCTGATAAAGGGCTAATTTGTTAAGAAGGCATCAGGAGCACAGCTTGTTAAGCACTGTAATCACAAGATCCCATATCGTTTTGCAGGAGGCAAGATTGAGGCGCTCCTGCGGAGTGTGACATTCCACAATGTCGGGGCCGATGGCGATGATGTCAAGCTGCGGGCATTTGGACTTGAAGATGCCGCATTCAAGGCCGGCGTGGATTGCCTCAAGGCGCAGCTCTTTGCCGAACAAGGAGCGGTAGCACTCGCTTGTTACATCGCGCAGGTGAGACTTAGGCTCATAATTCCAGCCGGGGTAGTCTCCGTTGGTTTGGACGGAGAAACTCGCTGTATCTGCAATGGCACGCAGGCGGTCAACAATGGCATCGCGCTTTTCCTTTGCCGCACTGCGGATGGACACCACAAAGCGCAGCTCGTTATTATTCATCGTGACGGATGCAAGGTTGCAGGAGCTCTCGATCATGGTGGGGTCATGCTCAAACCTTGTCTGCACGCCGTTCGGAGTTTTGATAAGGATAGCGAGTACCTCATCCGAGCAGGTCATCGCCTTTGCCGCTTTGGCGGGAGAAACGGCGATATCAAAGCCCGCATCATCCTCGCTTAAAGCTGGCATCGACGTCTTATACTGCTGTACAAGCTCTGCGATAGCGTTTGCATCCTTATCTGCAATAATAACAACCTTGCACTCGCGGGGAATGGCATTATCCTTGTTGCCGCCCGAAATATCGGCAAGGGCAAAGTCAGTGTGTTTGCGCAGGAAGCCTAAGAGGTCTGCCATGATTTTGATGGCGTTTGCGCGGTTTTTGTCAATATCCACGCCCGAGTGGCCGCCCGCAAGTCCGCGAACAAACATCTCTACTGCGTTGCCGCTCTTCTCCTCGAAGGTCACGGCCTTGCTGATTTGGGCCCGTACGCCGCCGCAGCAGCTGACCGTAGCAACGCCCACTTCCTCGGAGTCGAGGTTTATCATATACTTTGCATCAATGAGGCTTCCGTCAATGGCAAAGGCGCCCTCAAGTCCGGTTTCCTCGCATACGGTAAAGATACACTCCAAGGCCGGATGGCGCAGGCTGTTATCCGCAAGCAGGGCGAGCATCATCGCAACCGCTATGCCGTTATCGGCGCCCAGCGTGGTTCCGTCGGCACGCACCCAACCGTCCTCTACAATCAGGGAGATTGGGTCGCGCAAAAAGTCGTGGGAGGAATCGGCGTTCTTCTCACAAACCATGTCAAGGTGGCCCTGAAGGGCGACTGCAGGCTGGTTCTCGCATCCGCAGGAGGCTGGCTTTTTAATTATGACATTGTTAACCTTGTCCTGATGTACCCAAAGCCCGTGCTCCTTAGCAAAGGCTACAAGGTAGTCTGAAACCGCCTTTTCGTTGCCCGAGCCGCGCGGAATAGCTGAGATCTCTTCAAAGTAATGAAATACTGACTGAGGCTCATATCCCTTTAGTACGTTGTGCGTCATATTCACTTCTTCTTTCTATCAATATTTCGGTTATAAAGCTTAATCTTTTAGGAAGCGCGCCATCTGCTCGTGTCCTATATCATAGTATACACCGGTTTGTGCGCTGGTTTTCTCGCAGAAGGTGGTGACACCGCTATCTATTTCAAGTTGCTTGTGGTAAATGAGGTAGGGCACGGGGTCGTTGACATGGGTGCGGACGGAAAGCGGGGTGGCATGGTCAGGCAGAATCATAATCTTGTAGTCATCGTACCGCGCAAGTGCCTTTATGATGGGGGCGAGGATGTGCGAGTCGATGTATTCAATCGAGCGAACCTTGTTTTGCACCTCTGCGCGGTGGCCGCACTCGTCGGGGGCTTCTACATGAAGGTACACAAAGTCCTGCCCGCGCGCAAAAGCATCGATGCAGGCCTTGGCCTTGCCCTCAAAGTTGGTGTCGATATAGCCGGTTGCGCCTTCAACATGGAGCACCTCAAGGTTTGCAAGCCGTCCGATGCCCTTAATGAGGTCTACCGCCGAGATGACCGATCCTTTCACACCGTATTTTGCCCCGAAGTCCTCCAGCGGCTTCTTGCGGCCGCTGCCCCAGAGCCAGATGGAATTCGCAGGGCGGTGGCCCTTTTTAATGCGCTCAAGATTTAAGGGGTGATTGCGCAACAGCTCATAGCTCTTTTTGGTAAGGTCTAAGAAACGTTCGTTTTGGGGGAGATAGTTTGTAATCTTTTGCAGGGTGATGTCGTGCGGCGGGGTGGTAGTACCGACATCCTCAGGAGCATTGCTCCACACCAGGCAGTGACGGTAGCTTACGCCCGTATAAAAGGAAAACTCCTCGTCGCCGAGCATTTTCTGCAGGTACTTAATCAGGATATCCGCTTCCTCGGTGGAGATGTCATCGGCACAGTAATCCACCATGGTTTTGTTCTCAAATATCTCATCGTCAGAAAGGGTTACAAGGTTGCAGCGGGTTGCAACATCTGTCGGCGCAAGGTCGATGCCGATGCTCGCCGCCTCAAGCGGTGATCTTCCCGCATAGCATACCGCAGGGTCATATCCCATCACCGAGAGGTTCGCAACATCACTGCCCGGCTTAAGGCCGTCTGCAACTGTCTTTAGCAGACCAACCTCGGCGTGAGCAGCAAGGCTGTCCATGACAGGCTTGTTGGCAACCTCCATTGGTGTTTTACCCGAAAGCTCCTCTACCGGATAATCAGACATTCCATCACACAGTAAAACAAGATATTTCATTTCCTTTACCATGCCCTTCTGGCCCGATGTGCATACATCAATTAGCCTATATATACTGATTTTATAGTTGCAGCAAAGCTGCCCCATTTACGACGTTGTCATGTTGACGACTGCTTCATTATACCCTTTTCTACATAGAGTTTGCAACCGTAAAAGATGCAAATATACCCTCAAGCACACTGCTCAATCGACAACATTAGGAAAACTTTGCAAGGAATAAACCGTTCATGATGGTCTTGATTAAACAATCGTCTTTTGCTCATAGAAAGCAGACATCACAAAGGGATGACCCCGCGTAAGGCGGATGTCATCCCTACTATGCCATTACGGATAGGCGCCTATGGTTGACTTAACCCTTAAGGGAAAACAGCCACTTAAATACACCGGTAGCATTTAAAAGAATAAACGCAACCGAGATTGGCACAACATATCGGATTAAGAAACGATAGCTGCGAACCAACAGTCCCTTGGGGTTCTTGCAGCCTGTTTCAATCTCCTCCTGGGCCTTATCCACATATCGGAATCCCACAAAAACGGCGGTCAACAGGCCTGTAATGGGGATAATAACATTTGCCGAAAGCTGATCTGCAAAATCGAAGAAGGTCAGGCCAAAGATTTTTACATCTGCCATAGAACTAAAGGAAAGTGTAGCAGGAATACCAAAGACAAACAGCACAATGGTTAGAATAATCAGCACCAGACCCTTGCGCTTAATGCCAAACTCGTCCTCTAAAAATGCAACAAGCACCTGAGCAAGACTAATCATTGAGGTGATAGCTGCAACAGTAAGAAGCAGGAAGAACAGCGCAGCGAAGAACCGTCCGCCCGGCATAGTGGCAAACGCCTTGGGAAGGGTAATAAATGCAAGGCCTGCACCTGATGTAGGCTCTAAGTCAAATGCAAATACTGCCGGGAAGATTGCAAGACCAGCTAGCAGAGCGATTAATGTATCCAGCGTGCATACGGTGACACTAGTGGAAATCAGGTTCTCCTCCTTGCGCACATAGCTACCATAGGCAATCAGTGCCCCCATACCGATGCTGAGTGAGTAGAAGCTGTGTCCCAGTGCTTCAAGTAGTGTTTTAAAGTTAATTTTCGAAAAGTCGGGTACGAACAGGAACTTAACTCCTTCAATTGCTCCCGGAAGGGTAAGCGAACGCACGATTAGAACAATGATAATTGCAAATAAAACAGGCATGAGCACCTTACTGGCTTTCTCTATTCCCTTCGATACGCCGCCAGCAAGTGTAAGTGTAGTCAATACAAGTACAATTGTAAGCATAATAAGAGGTTTTGCAGTTGAACTTACATATCCATCAAAGAAAGCCGAGGTGTCGGCAATCATTGTGTTCCAGTTAAAGATGCTCTCAAACATATAGCCAAGCGACCATCCTGCGATAAGGGGGTAATAGGTCATGATTAGAAAGGCTGCAAATACCCCCAGCGCGCCGGCGATCCACCAGTAGGATTTTGGCGCCATCTGCTTAAATGCTGTAATAGCACTTTTTCCAGTGCTTCGTCCGATGCTAAGCTCTGTTAAAATCAAAGGCAGTCCGACCAGTATAACGCACAAGAGGTATACCATCAAAAAGGCTCCGCCGCCATTCATGCCAAGTATATAGCTGAAACGCCATACGTTGCCAATGCCGATAGCACTGCCTGCTGCAGCTAGAATAATGCCTAGCTGAGAGGTAAAGTTATCTCGTTTGTTCTGTTCGTTGTGATCCATACTGTCTCTCCTATAAATTTAGTATGATGTTTTGTAGGACATATAGTGTCACGTAGATTTTTATTATAGCACGGTTCATGAAAAAGAGGAAGAAACTTGTGTGTATTTATCACTTTTTATTATGATTTGATCAATACTGCGAAACTATGTATATCGGGGCAATCCACGAAAATAAGCTTTTTAACTCAGTTGGTAAAAAGTATTATGTAAACAAATAAGCCATCCAGTCATAATTGACGGATGGCTTATTTGTATGTATTTATGGAGCTGTTAACCAGATTCGAACTGGTGACCTCTTCCTTACCAAGGAAGTGCTCTGCCTACTGAGCTATAACAGCATATTTTAAAAAAGTGGCGACCTGAAGGGGGCTCGAACCCCTGACCTCTAGCGTGACAGGCTAGCGTTCTAACCAACTGAACTACCAGGCCGAATATTGGCAGGGGCAGAAGGACTCGAACCCTCGGCACGTGGTTTTGGAGACCACTGCTCTACCAACTGAGCTATACCCCTATATTTTGGTGGGCCTTCAGGGACTCGAACCCCGGACCAACCGGTTATGAGCCGGTGGCTCTGACCAACTGAGCTAAAGGCCCATAACAACCGCCCTGGAAATCTATATCAAACAAAATATATTCAAATTGGCTCCCCAAGTTGGACTCGAACCAACGACCCTGCGGTTAACAGCCGCATGCTCTACCGACTGAGCTATTGAGGAATATATATCGTTTGATACCAACCCGAAAGGATTGGTATCAAACTTTAGTAT
>JAEZKF010000054.1 GCA_023415575.1 Bacillota bacterium | reverse complement strand
GAGATGAAGAGCCACGAGGGAAACGTCTTTACGCTTTCCTGCTACTGCAGAGATACGGTGATTCCCGCCATGAACGACCTGCGGGCTGTCGCCGACGAGCTGGAGTACATTGTTGCAAAGAAGTACTGGCCCTTCCCCACTTATGAGGATTTGCTGTTTTATGCCTAACATATCAGGCGGCTGCCGGTGACGGCGGCCGCTTTTTGCATCATTTTTGATTGGATTTCAGCATCACAGGGCGGATTAATCACCCTACATTGCCAAATTAACAATAAATTAAAAATTAATATGGAAATAATCAAATCGATTTGATATAATAAGTTGATGCTTTTGTATCAAGTGTTATTTGTGTGCCAAAATATCAGTAGAAAAGCTGGCTTGACGCCTTAATGGACAAGGCGTCGGGCGAACACGGTAGTTTTGGTTCGGACTGCAGCTGAGATTCCTTGCAGGTTTGTAGTCCGGCGGATATTTATGCGCTTACGCTCTGTGAGCAAATAGATATATACCGCATATTTTTTTGGGAGGTAGAACCATAGTGAGCAAAAAGTATGTTTATCTCTTTTCAGAGGGCAATGGTAACATGCGTGAGCTGCTGGGCGGAAAAGGTGCAAACCTTGCAGAGATGACCAACCTCGGGCTTCCCGTTCCTCAGGGCTTTACTGTTACCACAGAGGCCTGCACCCAGTATTATGCTGACGGTCAGAAGATCAATGACGAAATCAAGGCGGAGATTTTAAAGAACATCGCCGAGCTTGAGAAGATTTCCGGCAAGAAATTCGGCGACCCCAGTAACCCGCTGCTTGTTTCGGTTCGTTCCGGTGCTCGCGCTTCGATGCCCGGTATGATGGACACCATCCTCAACCTCGGTATGAATGACGAGGTAGTGGAAGGCTTTGCAAAGCTGACCAACAACCCCCGTTTTGCATACGACTCCTACCGCCGCTTCATCCAGATGTATTCGGATGTTGTTATGGAGGTTGGCAAGAAGTACTTTGAGGAGCTTATCGATGAGCTCAAGGAGAAGAGAGGCATTACTCTCGACACCGAGATGACCACCGAGGACCTCAAAGAGCTGGTTGTTAAGTTTAAGGCTGAATACAAGCGTGCAAAGGGCGTTGACTTCCCCTCCGACCCCATTGAGCAGCTCATGGGCGCTGTAATGGCGGTATTCCGTTCCTGGGATAACCCCCGTGCTATCTATTATCGCCGTATGAACGACATTCCCTCCTCTTGGGGTACTGCCGTTAACGTACAGATGATGGTATTCGGCAACATGGGCGAGACCTCCGGTACCGGTGTTGCCTTTACCCGTAACCCCGCAACCGGTGAGAAGAAGCTGTATGGTGAGTTCTTAATGAACGCACAGGGCGAGGACGTTGTTGCAGGCGTTCGCACTCCCTCCAGCATCGACCAGCTTGCCGAGGTTATGCCCGAGGCATATAATCAGTTTGTAAAGATTTGCGGTATCCTTGAGAACCACTACCGCGACATGCAGGATATGGAGTTCACCATTGAGGACAAGAAGCTGTACATGCTTCAGACCCGTAACGGCAAGAGAACCGCTGCGGCTGCCCTCAAGATTGCTTGCGACCTTGTTGACGAGGGTATGATCTCCAGCAAGGAAGCTGTTTTGATGGTTGACCCCAAGCAGCTTGATGCTCTGCTGCATCCGCAGTTTGACGCTGCTGCACTCAAGAAGGCTACTCCGATTGGTTCTGCTCTTCCCGCTTCTCCGGGCGCTGCCTGCGGCCGCGTGGTATTCACCGCCGATGATGCTGTTGAGTGGGCACAGCGCGGTGAGAAGGTAATTCTCTGCCGTCTTGAAACCTCTCCTGAGGACATTGAGGGTATGCACTGCTCGCAGGGTATCCTGACCGTTCGCGGCGGTATGACCTCCCACGCAGCAGTTGTTGCGCGCGGCATGGGCACCTGCTGTGTATCCGGCTGCGGCGACATCAAGATGGACGAAGAGAATAAGCAGTTTACCCTTGGCGGCAAGACCATCAAAGAGGGCGACTACATCTCCCTTGATGGCTCTACCGGTAAGATTTACGGCGAAGCGATTCCCACCGTTGAGGCTTCCATCTCCGGCTACTTCGGCCGCCTGATGGCTTGGGCAGACGAGTACCGTCAGCTCAAGATCCGCACCAACGCTGATACCCCTGCAGATGCTAAGAAGGCTGCCGAGTTCGGCGCTGAGGGTATCGGTCTGTGCCGTACCGAGCACATGTTCTTTGAGGGCGATAGAATCGCAGCAATGCGTGAGATGATCGTTGCTGATAACGAAGATCAGCGCCGTAAGGCACTTGCTAAGCTCCTGCCGATGCAGAGAGGCGACTTCGAGGCCCTGTATGAGGCACTGGGCGGTCACCCCGTAACCATCCGTTTCCTCGACCCGCCGCTGCATGAGTTCCTGCCCACCGATGAGGAGGACATTGCAAACCTTGCAAAAGAGCTCAACAAGACTGTTCCCGAGCTCAAGCAGGTTATTTCTTCTCTGCATGAGTTTAACCCGATGATGGGTCACCGCGGCTGCCGTCTGGCTGTTTCCTATCCTGAGATTGCCGAGATGCAGACCACAGCGGTTATCGAGGCTGCTATTAACGTTAAGAAGAATCATCCCGATTGGAACATCGTTCCCGAGATCATGATTCCGCTGGTTGGCGAAATCAAGGAGCTCCAGTACGTTAAGAACGTGGTAACCAAGACCGCCGATGCAATCATTGCAAACGCCGGCGTAACCCTTGAGTACAAGGTTGGTACCATGATCGAGATTCCGCGTGCAGCTCTGACTGCGGATGAGATTGCGAAGGAAGCCGAGTTCTTCAGCTTCGGCACCAACGACCTCACCCAGATGACCTTCGGCTTCTCTCGTGACGATGCAGGCAAGTTCCTGGATGCGTACTACGACAAGAAGATCTACGAGAGCGATCCGTTTGCAAAGCTCGACCAGGTTGGCGTTGGCAAGCTGGTTAAGATGGCAGCAGAGCTCGGCAAGCAGACCCGTCCCGACATCAAGCTCGGTATCTGCGGTGAGCACGGCGGAGATCCCTCCACCATCATGTTCTGCCATGATATCGGCCTGACCTATGTCTCCTGCTCGCCCTTCCGTGTGCCGATTGCACGCCTTGCAGCAGCTCAGGCAGCTATCAAGAACCCCCGCTAAGATTTGATTCGCATAAAGCGAAAACGATAAGCAAAGCGGCGCAGCCTTTTGGCTGCGCCGCTTGTTTATATCAGGAAGATTACCCCACCCATCCCCCACGGGCATTGACTTTATCCGCTTGTTTTGATATAATACTAAAGCGTTCATAAACGAATATGGAGAGTTGTCCGAGTGGTCGAAGGTGCAGCACTCGAAATGCTGTAGACCGAAAGGTCTCCAGGGTTCGAATCCCTGACTCTCCGCCAAGGCAGAACAAACGAAAAAGGACCTAAACCTGAGGGTTTGGGTCCTTTTTGCTATGTAGTAGGGTTTATGCCTAGTAGCGTAGCTTGCATACTTGCAGTTATAATCGCTGTTGCGATATCCTTTATTACTTCCACAGCTAAAGGAAGTCCTTTCTTAATAATGGTTTTTTTCGTCTTGTTCCATACGGTGTCACTTAATTTCAGCAGGAGAAGGCTATAAAACGGCTTCTCCTTTGAGGAGAAGCTGTCAGCCGAAGGCTGACTGATGAGGTGTATTTGAAAAGACTTTAAAGCATTGCAAGCTTAATGAAATATCCTACACCAATAACTACGCAAAAAGGACACCCCGCCACTCGAGGTGTCCTCTTCTATTTGATAAACATTGCTGTCAGGTGTTTACGAGGGATATCTCAACCCCGCACCACTCACTTCAAATCATTCGGGGCCGTAAAGCACCACTGGTAGCCGAACTTATCCTGAACAAGCGCGCCCATACCGTCATCATCCGGCGGCGGATGGGGCATCAGCCGCTGAATGACCTGCCCGCCCTCGGAAAGCTTATCAATATACCGTTCAGCTTCCTGCCTTGAGGCACAGTGAACCATCAGCATAAAGTTATTGTTGCTATTTGCCATCTCCTCCGGTGTGCGGTTATCAGCGCCCGAAATCACGCTATCCTCGACAAGCGCCTCGACGTGCATGACCTTGCCGACCTTGTCAGGGGTACCCGTCTCGGCTGTAAAACGGGATAGGTACCTGATCTCTCCGCCGAAGGCAGAGATGTAAAGATTGAATGCCTCCTCGCAGTTGCCGCAAAAGGATAGATACGGAATTAACATATGCAGTCCTCCATGATAGTCTTTGATTTCAGTTTACTTGACGTTGCCGGTATTTGATTGTATAAATCCGACATCCTGTTTTGCTTGCCCTTCTACATTGACCGGCGAGCGGAATTAATTGTGTATCTCATTAAAATATACCATTTATTCTCGTTTCCGACAAGCTGTATCAGGCCATAACAGTTTAGCCTGAGATTTATATCGAAAAACGGGTTGCAAAATTACGGAAACTGATGTATATTAAGGGACAATCAACTTGAGACAGACATAAGGAGGTATACAACATGGAGGTAGCCATTCGCGCATGGCAGTTAAGCGACGCTGCAGATTTGGCGCATGCAATCAGCAACAAAAAGGTTCTGGATAATCTAAGGGACGGCCTGCCCTACCCTTACACGGAAGCGGATGCAAAGGAGTACATCACAGCGATGCTTGACTCCCCCAAGGACAGCGTCTTTGCATGGGCGATTACGGTAGACGACAGGGCCGTAGGCAGCATCGGGGTATTTCGGCAGCAGAACATCCACCGCTTTACCGCCGAGATGGGCTACTATGTCGCCGAGGAGTATTGGGGCAAGGGCATCAGCACGATAGCGGTGCAAAAGGCTTGTGAATATGTCTTTAACAATAGTGACATCATCCGCATCTTTGCAGAGCCCTTTGCCTTTAACAAGGCATCCTGCCGCGTCTTAGAAAAGGCGGGTTTTACCTGCGAGGGCACCTTGCGATGCAACGCAGTGAAAAACGGCAAGGTCGAGGATATGAAGATGTACGCCCGCATTAAGGAGTAACAAGGAGAAGGAGATTACAACATGGAGTTATGGCTTAAAATAGTCCTATGGGTATGCGGAATCATCATGGCAATAATGTCTATAGTCCTTCTATCGGGCAGGGGCGGCGGCTTTATTTCGGGCTATAATCTATTAAGCCCCGAGGAAAAAGATAGATACGATGAGAAAAAGCTGTGCTTAACCATGGGGGCAGGCTTACTGTTTATAACCGTAGTTTATATTATCGGGCTGATATTGGAGTTTAACTTTACAAACACAACAGTTATGTACATATGGATGGCCCTTCTCATCCTCCCTGCCATCCCCATGCTGATTCTAGGGAACACTGTCTGTAAAAAGAAGTAAAGGTATCCAAGGTTCCATTGGGCGGGCAGTACATGCTCAAAATATAACCACCCCCTACTCACGCACTAGTTGCAGAGAAAGGGGGTGTTTCTTTCGTATGTACTGTATGTACTGTTTGAGTTCCGACACACCCATGACAGCAAAGCTTTATTCGCAGTTTACAACCTGCCGGCATTTGGGAAAGTTCGGGCAGCCATAAAACTCGCTGCCGGCCTTTTCCCCTCTTTTTGCCGTGCGTCTTACCATAGGGACACCGCACTTGGGGCACAATATCTGATTAGCATCGCTTCCCATTGCCGATTTGACCTCGGCCTTTGGCGGCTCTTTTTTTGCCTCCACAACAGGGGTGGCCGCTAGGATTAAGTCTTGGTATTTAGAGGTGTAATCCACAGGATTTGGTTTGTGCTTGCTTAAGAAATACTGTGCTAATTCAAGGGCATCATTTTCACTCATTTTTACTGGGTCATTTTCTGTATTAACCTTTTGGATATGTCTTATCAATTGGTCAGCCCTAATAACCTGATTCTTTACTTCCTTCTTTGCATACTTGGCATTGAGTACCGTTTTGGGGTTAGCCAGAACAACAACAGAACGGTAATTATCATAGAAGAACTTTTCAAATAAAGCCTTTGAAAATATACCTGTTTTCTCGGCACTGCGCATCTCTTTAATCAATTCAAGATGGCGCTTATTTTGTGTAATGGGAGAGTAGATACCCTCCTTATGAAAACGACCGTTATAAGACATCGTGCGGATAAAATCACCGTCACTGTTTATTTCAATATTGCCGAATAGGTTTTTGCACTCCACAATAAAATGACGCACACGTGTGATAATTAAGAAATCAATCTGTGCGGATAAGCCATTGTATTCTAGGTACAGGTCTTGCAAAACAAAGATGGGCATATGGCTGTTTTTTAGCTCAAACAGGATATTGTTCTCGCCTATAATGCCTGCGTTCAGGTTCTTGATTTCCTGCTCTATCTTTACCGCAACCTCCGGGGGTGCGGAGGGCAATAACGCCTGTAAAGCTGCAACCTGCTCAGTCGCGGAGCTGCCTTCTTTTAAGATAACCGGTTCCTTTATCTTATCAAACAGACCCATCGTGATTCCTCCTTGCTGCAACAGATGGAATATAATAATATATTACCATATATTTTAACAAAAATCATCTTTATAGGAAATAAAACACCACCCGCCGGACAAACCGTATCGAGCGGGTGGTGTATAATTTTTATGATTTTTACAGCGAGTTATAAAACGCCTTGAGGTCCTGCTTGGTTTCGGGGCTGAGCATCTTATCCGGTATGCCCTCGATAGCACCCTGTATGCCGTACAACATATGCAGGCAGGCGCCGGAATCAACCTGAAGGCGGATGCGCAGAAAGGCCTCCCTGCTGCCGAGTGCCCTTAGCTGCTCGGGCGTTTCGATGCCGACGGCTTTCAGGTTTTGCTCCAGCACCCTGCCGACATTGGGCAGATCTGATAGGGTATCCATACTAGTTCGCCCCCTCGGGAAAATAGCTCTTCCATGCGGGCAGGCGCTTCATCATGTTCTCTGCTGCCTGAAGGGCAACAGTCTCATCCAGCCCCTGTGTCTTTACGATAAAGGCTGCAAGACCCTGTCGCTTCTCCTCAAACGACTGCATACTGCCGTCCTCACGGGCGCAATGGACGCAGTAATCCCTGCTCTCATCGCCTAGCGCAAAATCGGATGCCGCCCTCATGGGCATACCGCACGCAACACAAGTCTTCATCTTGTTTCCTCCTGTTTGATTAACGCGGTATAACAGCCAATAAGCTCCCCTTTATAGCGTCTTAGAACCGAATCGTTTGGGGAAAACAGTTCGCTGTTTTGCAGGTAGTAATGCACAAGCCCTAGCCAAGTGTTAAACAACATATGAAGGGGTACATTTTTGATGGTGCCTTCCGCTATCCCCTTCTCCAAGGCCCTTGAAAGATGGTAGGATACGACCGATTGGGCGCAGATGAGGGAAATCTGCGTGTCCTTGGGCAGCAGGGCGGTTTCGCAGATGATGCGCTTATATAAAGCCTCGTGCTCCTCCAAAACCGAAAGATGAAAGGATAAAAGCTCCTCGATGGTGCAGCCCATAGAGGATAGGTTGTGCAGCCTCAGGCCCAAATCGTCAAAGAAGGTCTGCAAAACGCAGGATACCAAGTCCTCAACGGTGGGAAAGTGCGCAAACACTGAGCCGTGCGCAAGTCCCGCCTGCTTTGCAATCAGGCTTGTGGGTACCGAAAAGCCATATTGTGCGTAAACGTCCATTGCGGTTTTGATGATGAGCTGCCTTGTTGCTTCCTTTTGCTCCTGTCGCTTTGTCGGCACGGTTCATTGACTCCTTACTCATTGAGTATATACTCATTATACATATGATGGATATAAATGTCAAGAGGTAAAGCAAAAACACAAAACAAGCCCCACCCGCTTTACAAGGATGACCTTGCAAAGCGGGCGGGGCCTTTTCTATCGCTTAGGAACCAAAACCCTATTTCTTCGCGTTTTGCTGCTTCTTGGAGAGGACGTCGAATACAACGGCGGCCAGCAGAACGATACCCTTAACGGCCTTCTGCCAGTTTGCGTCGATACCGAGGATGGACATACCGTTGTTGAGAACGCCCATGAAGATAGCGCCGATTACGGCACCGCCGACCGTACCGGTTCCGCCGTAAGCGGAGGCACCGCCGATGAAGCAGGAACCGATGGCATCCAGCTCATAGCCGGTACCGGCAGACGGAGAAGCGGAGTTAAAGCGTGCACAGCATACCAGGGCCGCAACAGCGGAGAGGAATCCCATGTTGGTGTAGGCAAAGAACAGTACCGAGTTTGTGTTGATACCCGAGAGCTTTGCCGCCTTCTCGTTGCCGCCCATTGCGTACAGGTAACGGCCCGGCACGGTGTTGGAGGTGTAGTAGCCGTAGATGAGTACAACAGCAGCAATGAGAATCAATACAACAGGAATACCCTTATGCTCGCCGAGCAGGTAGGAGATTACCATGATTACCGCACACAAAAGCACTATCTTCAGGATAAACAAGGGCAGGAAGGAAATCTCGTAGCCCTTGCGCTTTCTCTGAATGCGCTGAATAATTTGAATGGTTGTGTACACAAGGCATACCACAATGCCGATAATGATTGAGAACAAGAGCGGGTTACTGGATTCACCGGGCAGGAAGCTGGTGAAGTACTTCAGGTAGTCCTCGGGGAAGGGCGAGATAGTCAAACCATAGAGGATTACCTGAGCAAGACCGCGCCACAGCATCATGCCCGCAAGGGTGACGATAAACGGAGGGATGCGGACAAAGGCAATCCAAAAGCCCTGCCAAGCGCCGATTGCAGTACCGATTAAGAGGCACAGAAGGATGGATATGTAGATATTCATCTTCATGTTCACAATCAGCGTTCCTGCCATTGCGCCGACCAAAACGACGATGGAGCCGACCGAAAGGTCAACGTTACCGCCGGTGAGGATACACAAAAGCATACCGGTGGCAAGGATTACAACGTAGCTGTTTTGCAGGATAAGGTTTGTAATGTTGCCCGGGTCAAACAGCGAGCCCTTTCCGTTTGCAAGGATTAGCACCTGGAAGAGCAGCATGACTACAACCAGAGCTATGAGCATAGTGTTCTTTTTAAGCGTATCTTTTATGTTCGTCATAACGATGATCATACCTTTCCGATGAATTGGGCAAGTACCCTAAGTTTCGAAGCAGTATTTCCGAGAAGTGCTCCCTTTATCGGGGAGTGAAGATAAACCTCATAAAGCCATGGGCATATATGATTATATAAAGTTATGCACCTTTGGAGGATTGAAGGATGCTGGCCATGATAGCTTCCTGTGTTGCTTCTTCCTTATTCATCTCGGCTACGATTTTCCCCTCGTTCATTACGTAGATTCTGTCGCACATGCCAAGTACCTCCGGCATCTCGGAGGAGATCATCAGCACCGATTTGCCCTGTGCCACAAGCTGATTTATGATGCAGTAGATTTCGTATTTTGCACCGACGTCGATGCCGCGTGTGGGCTCATCCATAATCAGAATATCGGGGTCGGCAAACATCCATTTGCTCAAAAGCACCTTCTGCTGGTTTCCACCCGAGAGATTGCCTACCTTTTGCTCTACACTCGAGCATTTGGTCGAGAGCTTTTCTTTGTATTCGTTTGCCGCTTTAATTTCAAGGTCCTTATCGAGTATCTGCATCCGGCTGACTTTATCAAGCTTTGCAAGGGTGGTGTTCTTGCTAATCTCCATATCCAGAATCAGTCCGTTGCCCTTGCGGTCCTCTGTAACATAGGCAAGCTTATTGTTAATTGCGTCCTTTACGCTGTTTAACTGAACCGGCTTGCCGTTTATCAGTATCTCACCAGAGAAGTTTCTGCCGTAGCTGTGACCGAATATGCTCATGGCAAGCTCGGTGCGTCCCGCGCCCATCAGGCCGCTGATGCCGATAACCTCGCCCTTGCGCAGGGTAAGGCTTACGTTGTCGCATACCTTGCGCCCCTCATACAAGGGATGGTAAACCGTCCAGTTGCGCACCTCAAGGCTTACCTCGCCAATGGGTACATCCCGTTTGGGGAAGCGGTCGGTCAAATCGCGGCCAACCATGCCACGGATAATCCTATCCTCGCTGATGTCGTCTATTCCCTTTGTTAAGGTTTCGATGGTTGCGCCGTCGCGCAGGATGGTAATCTTATCAGCAACGCTGGAGACCTCGCTGAGCTTATGAGAAATGATAATCGAGGTCATGCCCTGCTTTTTAAACTCTAAGAGTAAGTTAAGCAGCTTCTGTGAATCGGTTTCATTGAGCGATGCGGTAGGCTCGTCTAAGATTAAGAGACGAACATTCTTTGCTAGCGCCTTGGATATTTCAACGAGCTGCTGCTTGCCTACGCCGATGTCCTTAATCAGCGTGCGGGAGCTTTCCTTAAGTCCCACGCGCTGCAATAGCTCGTCTGCCTTGCGGTAGGTCTCATCCCAGTCAATGCGCACCTTTGAGCCGCGCTCGTTGCCCAAGAACATATTCTCGCCGATGGTCAGATACGGCACCAGGGCAAGCTCCTGATGGATGATAACAATGCCCTTCTGCTCGCTGTCGCGGATGCCGGAAAACTTGCAGACCTCGCCGTCGTATATGATATTTCCCTCGTAGGTGCCAAAGGGATAGATTCCGCTAAGTACGTTCATCAAGGTAGATTTGCCCGCGCCGTTTTCACCAACCAGTGCGTGAATTTCCCCTTCGGTAACCTCGAAGTTTACCCTGTTAAGGGCGCGGACACCGGGAAAATCTTTGATGATATTCTCCATTTTAAGCAGTATTTTTGCCACTGATATTCCCCCTACATGAAAGATGAAAGCAGGCGGGCGGATTTGACTTCCGCCCGCCTGCCGTTAAACCAATCCGTCGGCCAGAAGTGACCGCCTACATATTTGCAAGGGATTTATTTGGCAAGTTCTGCCTCTGTGTAGTACTCGCTATCGATAAGCAGCTCTTTGTAGTTGTCAACAGTTGCGAATACGGGATCGCAAAGGTAGGACGGGATAATGCCGGTGCCGTTGTCGTAGGACGTGGTATCATTTACGGGAACCTCTTTACCGGTGAGGATAGCGCCAACCATCTCAACAACCTTCGCTGCGAGGGTACGGGTATCCTTGAAGATGGACATGCTCTGAGTGCCTGCAAGCATGTTCTTTACAGCGGTGATATCGCAGTCCTGACCGGTGAGCAGCGGGAAGTTATCCTTGGTGTAGCCTGCTGCTACCAGAGCGTTGGTGATACCGTTAGCAACAGAGTCGTTGGAGGACAGAACAGCGTCAAGCTTTGTGCCGTTGGGGCCGTAGCCGTTTGCTGTAATGAGGTTTTCCATACGCTTCTGAGCTTCCTCAGTAGACCAGGCGGGGGTAGCGCACTGTGCAAGTGTGGTCTGACCGGACTTAACAACGAGCTTGCCGCTGTCGATGTAGGGCTGCAGGACGCTCATTGCGCCGCCGAAGAAGTAGTTTACGTTGTTGTCAGCGGGGTCGCCGGTGAACAGCTCGATGTTGAAGGGGCCGGCAGCATTATCAAGATCCAGCCTGTCGCGGATGAACTCGCCCTGGGTAACGCCAACCTTGTTGTTATCAAAGGTTGCATAGTAGGAAACTGCGTCAGTGTTCATGATAAGACGGTCATAAGCGATTACGGGGATGTTCTGCTCTTTCGCGGTCTTAAGAACCTCGGTCAGAGAGTAGCCGTCGATAGCAGCGATAACAAGTATCTTACATCCGCCGGTGATCATGTTCTCAATCTGAGAAATCTGAGTGGGGATGTCGTTGTCGCCTGCATACTGCAGGTCAACCTTGTAGCCGGCGGCCTCGAACAGGTCCTTCATGTTCTTGCCGTCCTGGTTCCAACGCTGGAGGCTCTGGGTAGGCATCGAAATACCAATCTTGCTTCCGTCGCCTTTTTCAATGTTTACGCTGGGAGCGTTGCTGGCCGGCTTCTGAGAGCAGGCGGCCAATGTAAAGGTGAGAATTGCCACTAGTAAAATAGCCAGAACTCTTTTCATCTCTTTCACTCCGAATCCTGTAATATTTATTGTTTCTGCCCGGGCTTTGCAATCCGGACAGATGACAACCGATGGGATGGTGATGCGAAATAATCTGTGCTGACTTCACGTGCACGTGCACGTTGTGTGTTATAAATAAATCCTATTAAAGGAATTACACGAAATCATTTACCACAAATTGAATAAATATGTGTCTTTTTGCAATATTTATTTTACTTCCGATAGGGTAAATCGTCAATGGATTATATTGACCTTTTGCATTAAATTTTTGCGACAGCATGGCAAAAATATAGAGAGTTTATTAAAAACGCATCCAATTGCGGTTTTTAGCCAATTTATAAGCGGGTCGTTTTGCTCACTTTACGCCATCCGGCAAGCCTAAATGAGATTGTGCGTGCACGTGTTCATAGTCAATCATAACACGGCAAAGCCGTGTTATGATTGACATTGCTTGTTGCTTGGCAAGCTGCTGGTTACTTGAAAATGGAGAACCCTCATAGCTCTAGCTTTGGGGAACGATGCGGTATTCCGATATTCCCATGAACACGATTAGCTTTGCTTTGGGGAAGGCCTGCGTTATCCCGGCTTACGAACCCCTTTATGGTTGTAAGGGACTTGAATAACCAGCGGTCTCTCCCCTTCCTTGTCGTGAGGCTTAGGAAGGCTTTGCTTGTCATGCTCGCAAGTCGGGCAAATGGTACCGGATTATCTTGCGGTTTTCTTGTTTGTGTTATGGCGTGGCTGGGGGTAATCTTGCGGTTTTACTTTTCGTCTAATGTCTTGATGCCGTGATATGGATAAGCAGAGAGCTTATCCTATTTTATATATAGAGGGTAAATGTTTAAATCATGCACGGTTTGGGAAAAACTAAGTAAATTTCTTTGTGCAAAATATGGTTGCAGATGTAGATGTATACAGGTATAATAAGATTAGTTAGCATAAGCTAACCGCATAGGAATAGGAGTGGAATGTTGATGGTTGTCTTTATTGAGTGTATTGTTGCCTGTGTGTTGTTTACCTTGCTTGTTGCACCCAGTGTAGTAAAGAACCCGCTTGCGTGGTATCACAGATACCCGAAGGCGATACAAGCGCGCATCGCCTCCCTGCCGCAGTATGAAGGAAAGATTCCTACCCAAAAGCGCAATCTAAAAAAGAAGATAATCTCTCTTATCATCGTGTGCCTTGTGCTGACGGCAGTCTGCCTGCTGACCGGAAAAACCACCTTTCCTGCTGCTTTTCTAAACATGTTTGCGGTGGCGATGAGCATCAACCTGTGGGACTTGATTGCAATGGACCTTTTGTGGTTTTGTCATTCCAAGCGCGTCCGCGTGCCCGGCACCGAGGATATGGACAAGGAATACCGCAGCGTCGGCAGGCATTTTTACGGCTTTGCCCTCGGCACCGCCATTGCGGTCGGGGCGGGCCTCGTTGTCGGCGGGCTGGTTGAGCTGGTCGGGCTTTTGATGTAAATACATAGCCGATGGGTAGCCTGAGGGATTGCCTATCTAGGGCGGCTGTGGTTGCACCTATGCAGCCCGACGTATCTAAAAAAGGAGGGCAAGCCTTTTAGGCAAGTGCCCGTAACGAAGGTTTCAATCTGAAAAGAGAGGTCATTTGACCTCTCTTTTGTCATAGATTATTTGATTCGCTTGAGCAAGCATACTGCGTTTTCTATTTATTTCAGCATTGCATTCATTTTACTTATCTTGATTCGAATCGGGATAAAGATACTCAACCAGATTACCACAAACGCTGCAATGAATATGAATTTGCGATTGCTGATTTATTGATCCTTACAAATTGCTCCGGAACCATGTCCCCGAGCTTATGCAGTTTTTTCTTAATAAGATACCTCTTCTTGTCATTGCAGTGGGCATAGGTTTTATCATTCTCTACATAAAAGACCTCTATATCACACAAGTCGAGCATTACGATCGCATCATTATCATGTCCGGCAATCTTATCCGCGATGGACTCTTGTAAAACCAGCCTTTCTATCCCATCGACAAGCGGAGTGCGCTCGTGAACGGTTACTTTAATCTCTTCCTCGCAGGTTTTGTCAATAACCGATTTGAATTTCACCCTTGCCACCTCCTACGCTTACATTATACATATCTATTTCATGTTTGTCATAAATAACGGGTATTCGGTTATTTTGCGCCGGTAATCGGTATGAAATGAGTCTGAAAAAGAAAAACGGCGCAGCTTTCCGGCTGCACCGCAATCCATTATCTTACTGCTCCTGCTCCTCCTTGACGTAAACCGTCTGGGTGGGTGGGGCGAGGCGGATGCCCTCCTCCTTGAGGATGTCAAGAATCGCATAGTACATCCGGCCGCGGACATCCATATACTCCGCCGCAGCCGTCGCCTTGGTGTAGTATACCACCATGAGGTTGAGGCGGCTGTCGCCGATGCTGTCGAACACGGCGGTGATGGTTCCCTGGTCGATGTCCTCCTGCCGCCTGAGAAGTGCTACAATCCGTTCGCTGCACCGCTTCATCCGGTCGGGCTCGGTGTCAAAGGCAAGGGTTAGATTAAACATCACGCGGCGTTTGCCCATGCGGCTGAAGTTTGTTACGGGGGAGTTTGCCAGCGTGGAGTTGGGTACCGTGACCACCGCCTGCGTAAAGGTGCGGATTTTCACACTGCGAAAGTTGATGTCCTCTACCGTGCCCTCGAGCGAATCGCACTGAATCCAGTCGCCGATGCCAAAGGGCTTATCAAGCAAAATAACAGCGCCGGCAAACAGGTTAGACAGCATATCCTGCGCAGCAAGCGCAACGGCAAGGCCGCCGAGACCGAGACCCGTGAGCAGGCCGCTGATGCTGTATCCCCATTCCTGTACGATAATGAGCACCGCAATGGCGATGGTGATAAACCGCAGGAGCTTTTCGACTAAGGGAATAAGAACCTTATCTACCTCAAGCCTGCGGGAAATCGGCCCGAGAAAGGGGCCGTCCGCCCCTTCGAGGATGCACAAAAACCATGCCGCAAACAGGATTAACAGGCTGCGGAAGATTCGTATCACCATCGGCCATAGTTCGGGGTTTTGTCGAACGGCGGGCAAAAGGCTGAGCGCAAGGTAGATGCCGATGCACAGCACAAGCAGGGTGCTGGGTCGGATAAAGGTATCGCGCAGGCGCAAAAACTCCTCCTGCTTATTTTTCATAAGCCGCCTTATGATGGCAAACACCAGCGCGCGCAAAGGCCGGATAAGCACAAAAAACAGCAGGGCAACACCGATGGGGATAATCCACTCCCCTACCCAGCTTGCCATTATAGTCGAAATAAACCCCCTAATCTGCTGCATCGGGTATTCTCCTTTCGCGTAATACAACATTGCGGATAAACGCCCCTGCCTTACGATAAGACAGGGGCTTTGTTACTCGTTAGCCGACGGTGATTTTTCCGTCGGGGATAATCTCGTGGCGTTTTCCCTGGCGCAGGGTCAGGGCAATAGCAAAGGATACGGGGCCAACCCTCCCGAAATACATGGTCAAAATCAATACCAGCTTGCTCGGCAGGTTTGCAATCGAGGTAATTCCGGCGGAAAGACCGACGGTAGCAAAGGCGGAGGTGGACTCAAACAGGGCATTCATGCCGTCTATTGTCTCCCCGCTCGTAAAGTAGATGACTGAGGTGGCGGTAATCACCAAGGTAAGCCCGAAGAAGGCAATGGCAAGTGCCTTGTAGACGATGGATTTATCCACCCTGCGGTGTAAAATCACCGTTTCGTCCCGGCCACGGATAACACTGACTACAGTCATAATCAGCACGGCAAAGGTAGTGGTTTTAATTCCACCGCCCGTAGAGCCCGGAGAGGCGCCGATGAACATGAGGATAATCATTATCATCTTGGTAAGCCCCTTCATAGAGGCCATATCCACCGTATTAAAGCCCGCAGTGCGCGCGCTGACTGATTGAAATATGGACGCACACATCTTCTGCCAGACTGGCAGAGAGCCGAGGGTTTTGGGGTTATCCCATTCAAAGATTAAGAACAAAAGCGAGCCTGCTGCAATCAATATAGCGGTTACAACAAGCACAATGCGGGTGTGCAGCAGGAGTTTTTTGGTTTTGCGGTAATGGAACAAATCCTGCCATACCACAAAACCCAAGCCGCCCAATATAATGAGCGCGCCAATAACAAACAGCACATAAGGGTTATCGTTGTAATGGATAAGGCTGCTGTAAGCCCCCTCGCGGCCCAGCAAATCGATGCCCGCGTTGCAGAAGGCAGATACCGCAAGGAAGATGGAAAGAAAGATGCCTTCCCTGCCGTACCGGGGGATAAACTGCGCCATCAAAAGAAGGGCACCCACCGCCTCGCAGCCAAAGGACACAAGCACAATGGTTTTTACAAGCTTTGGCGCATCCACAACGTTTAAGGCGTTCGTGGTTTCGCTTGCCATATGCACGCCGCGCAGGCCGAGCTTGCGGCCGAGGGCGATGTTGAAAAACGTAACAAAGGTTAAAAGTCCAAGCCCGCCGATCTGAATGAGCAGCAGAATAATAACGTGTCCGATGGTGGACCATTTTTGATAGGTGTCGTATACAACAAGGCCCGTCACACAGGTAGCGGTGGTGGCGGTAAACAGCGCATCGATAAACGATGTAAACTCACCGTCGCGCGAGCAAAAGGGCATGGTAAGTAAAACGGCACCGACTAAAATCACGACAGCAAAGCTCAGCGTGATGGTCTGTACCGGTTGATGCACAGCAGGGTGTTTCTTCTCAGAACCTGCGTTGAGCACAAGATCGCTTCCTTTATCCGAACATTTTGTAGGCTCGTTATAATGCATAGATTATAGCAAAGGGCTACTTAAAAAGCAATCGACGGCTACAGCTGAATCTTTAAGTGCTTTTTTGCGTGCATCAGCAGCCTGCGGTCGTTTTGGAAGGTTAGTATGCCGTAAGCCTCAGAAAAGGGCATCCACATAATCTCGGCTATCTCCGCTTCCTGTGCATGCAGCTCACCCGAAACGGGTGTGCCCACAAAGTACACCACGGTTTTGTGCACATCGGGCCGCGGATGATAGCATACCTTGTGGCGAAAGCCTTCCTCCAGGGCGATGACAAGTCCGGTTTCCTCCCGCACCTCACGCAGGGCGGTTTCCTGCTCGGTTTCCCCTGCCTCTACATGCCCCTTTGGAAAAGACCAATGTCCACCCGCCTTGTGGCGGACCAACAGAAGCTCGGGCGTATTGTTTATAAAGCGGTACACCAGTGCACCGCAGGATTTTTCATGCCTCATGCGTTTACAATCCGTTTCTGCCTAAAGACCGGCTGATTTTAAAAGGCATATACAAAATGCCAAAATTGTAAAGACTATTTTACCACCATTAAACAGGAAAGTCATCCCCGCAAAAGCAAAAATAACTAAGGACTCCCCGTAAAAGACCCGCAAACATAATATGCCTCATCTGTTATCTTGCTTAGAATATCAGCATAATATGTGTTATTACAGCATTTCCAAAAAGCGAGAGTGCAGGGATGATGTAAGAAATATCCCATATAAACCAAAAATTTTCTTTGGGTATACTTGACAAGCCAAATTGAATACCATATAATATCCTAAAAATAAGCAAAACCGATGAGCAAGAGTAGTAGAAAACCATCCGGGTGTACACAGAGAGCCGCTAGCTGGTGGAAATGCGGCAGCACAGGTGTTTTTGAATGGACTTGCGAGGGCGACGCCGAACCTCCGTTGCGGGCAGTAGGCGGCGACGGGAAACCCCGACCGTTATCAGAGGGGCACATATGTTAGTATGTGAAACGAGTGGGTGAGTTTTCTCACCAATTTGGGTGGTACCGCAGAAGCAATGGCTTTTGTCCCAACTTTGGGACAAAGGCTTTTTTTATTGCTATTTTAAGCAAGGGATTGCAGCTATATAAAACGACATGCAAGAAAACAGTACGGCTGTTCCAAGGCATCAATCATAACAAATGCGACCTTTACACAAGAGGCAAAGGAACTTGCCCTTGTGGATGAAATAGAGTTGCTTGAGTGCTATGATGCACTTTTTAATTAAATACATAGGCAGGTGAACACACATGATTAAACCCGACGCAGCCACAATTGAGAAGCTTGCACAGGAGTATAACACCATCCCCGTGTGCAAGGAGATCTACTCGGACATCACAACCCCAATTAACCTCTTGCGCCGCATTGCGCAAAAGAGCAAGCGCTACTTTCTGCTGGAAAGTGTGGAGGGCGGTGAGCGATGGAGCCGGTACTCCTTTTTGGGCTTTGACCCCGTCATGCGTGTCACCTGCAAAAACGGCGTGGTGACGGTGGAGGGCGATGAGCCGAAAGAGATTGTCACCAAAAAGCCGCTTGAGGTGGTTCGCAGCATCCTTGCCCGCTACAAGGCCCCACGCATCGAGGGTCTGCCACCCTTTACCGGCGGGTTTATCGGGTATTTCGGCTATGCGATGATGGGCTATGCCGAGGCAACGCTTCACCTTTCCACAGGCGAACTACCCGACTGCGACCTTTTGCTGTTTGACAAGGTAATCGCCTATGACCACCTAAGGCAAAAGCTGTGCATCGTGGTCAACATGCAGACCAAAAACGTCATGGAGGGGTATGCAAAGGCAGTCAGCGATATTGAGGGCATCATCCGCACCATCCTCAATAACGCCCCCCTGCCCCCTACCCGGGCGGATACGAATGCTGTCTTCTCCTGCAACGTCACCCGCATGGAGTTTTGCGACATGGTAAACAAGGCAAAGGATTACATACGCGACGGGGATATCTTTCAGGCTGTTTTGTCGCGGCGGTTTACAAGCACCTACCGCGAAAGTCTGCTTGCCGCCTACCGCGTGCTGCGCACCACCAACCCCTCGCCCTACATGGTTTACCTGTGCATCGATGATTTGGAGGTTATGTGCTCCTCGCCCGAAACCCTCATCCGGCTGCAAAACGGCAGGCTCACCACCTTTCCGGTGGCCGGTTCCCGCCCGCGTGGCGCAACCGTAGAGAAGGATTTGCAGTTTGAGCGCGATTTGCTCGTAGACGAAAAGGAGCTCGCCGAGCACAACATGCTCGTAGACCTTGCCCGCAACGATTTAGGCAAGATTTCAACCTTTTCCTCGGTCTCGGTGGTGGAGTACCAGAAGATTCACCGGTACTCAAAGATTATGCACATCACCTCCTGCGTGGAAGGCGACATCCGTCCCGACTGCGACGCCTGCGATGCAATAGAGGCCATCCTGCCCGCCGGAACCCTGTCAGGCGCACCGAAGATTCGGGCGTGTGAGATTATCGAGGAGCTTGAGCGTGATGCGCGCGGCATCTACGGCGGCGCACTCGGCTACCTTGATTTTACCGGCAACATGGATACCTGTATTGCCATCCGCATGGCAGTCCGCAAGGGGGATACCGTCACCGTACAGGCGGGCGCTGGCATTGTCGCCGACAGCATCCCCGACCTTGAGTATGAGGAATCGGGAAACAAGGCAAGGGCTGTCATCAACGCTATTCTCAGCGCGGCTGAGGTGGAGGACGGGTTTTGACGAAAGGCATAGAGTACATAACATCGTTGTTTAGAAAGGCTGATTAAACGAGAAGGCTCTATTGTACGGGGCGCGGCAATCAGGCGACTCCCGCACAACCCGTCGCCTGATTGAAGCGCGGGGTTCAGGGGTAAACCCCTGATTTCGCTTTTGCTTCCTTTTGTCGAACAACAAAAGGAAGTCGTCCGACAGGACGAAACCGTCTTTATCTAAATGTCTCTCCCAGCCGTAGTATAATACGCCAGACTTCGGTGCTCGGGGCGCGGAGATCAGGCGACTTAACCGCACAGTGATAATAGAGCAGCCGAGGGAACAGAACGCCCGCGTTCTGCGCACGACGCGCCGACCGGAGCAGTTCTTCCCCCTTTGGCTCCGGGAGATAAGCG
>JAEZKF010000051.1 GCA_023415575.1 Bacillota bacterium | reverse complement strand
GTTATGGACAGCGCATGCTTAGCAGATTATCGCCTGAACATCGACCTTAAGCCCGCCCTTTCTTCTGAGCAGCTTGATAAGCGCATCCAGCGCGATTTTCTTGAAAACCTAAATAAGGATTTTTCTAATTCTCTTGGTGCCCTGTTGCCTAAGAAGCTGATTCCTGTTATAGTGTATCTGAGCGGGATTGCCCCCGATGAAAAGGTAAACCAGATTACCAAGGAGCAGCGGGCGCGCTTAGTACAAACCATCAAGACACTTACCGTCACCCCGCGCACCTTCCGTCCCATCGAGGAGGCGATTGTCACCTCGGGAGGTGTAAAGGTAGCAGAGATTAACCCCAAAACGATGGAGTCTAAGCTCTGCAGCGGGTTGTACTTTGCAGGCGAGGTCATCGATGTGGACGCCTACACAGGCGGCTACAACCTGCAGATTGCGTTTAGCACCGGCTACCTTGCCGGATTGTATGCCTAATATAATGTCCCGCGACAAAAGTCGTTCGGACAAATATCCGAAAGACTTATGAAGTTTGATAGGGAAGGATTTGCGACTTTATGAGCACAAAGGCGGTTGCAATTGACGGACCATCCGGTGCAGGCAAGAGCACCATTGCAAAAACCGTTGCAAAAAAACTCGGGTATATCTATGTGGATACCGGCGCACTCTACCGAGCGGTGGGGCTTTATATGCTTGACCACGGTGCGGATACCAACAATCCGGAACAGGTAATCCCTCTGCTTAATGAGGTCGAGGTATCGCTTCGGTTTGTAGACGGAGAGCAGCGCGTATTCTTAAACGAGCAGGACGTCTCGCAGCGCATCCGCGAAAACGAGGTGTCGATGGCGGCCTCCAATGTATCACGTATCCCCGAGGTTCGTGCCTTCCTGTTTGATTTACAGCGGGATATTGCCAAAAAAAACAACATCATCATGGATGGGCGCGATATCGGAACGGTAGTGTTGCCCAATGCTGATGTGAAGATATTCCTTACCGCGTCCCCCGAGGAGCGGGCAAGACGGCGGTATGAAGAGCTGCTGCAAAGAGGGCAGCAGGTGCCCTATGAAACCTTACTTGAAGAGATAAAGCAGCGCGATTACAACGACTCCCACCGCGAGATTGCCCCGCTAAAGCAGGCGGAGGATGCGATTTTGGTGGATACCACAGGCAATGAGCTTGAAACCTCTATTAGCTTGTTGTATGATTTGATTGCGCGTAAGCTGGGACTGTAAACGTAGTTCACTATGACTGGATTTATTTTACTGTAGCTAGTTTGGGTTCCGGAGCGTTGATGTTAAGCTCCTGAAAGGCAGGCAACAAAGATGAGTTTATATCCGGCGGGTGTCGTTTTGATGAGAGCCGTTACGGCGCTGTTGTTTCGCGTGCGTGTAGAAGGTGTTGAAAACCTAAAGCGTGAGGGCGGCTTTATCATTGCCTCCAACCATGTGTCCGCCTACGACCCCTTATTTCTTTCGCTCTCTGCATACAAAGAAAAAAAGCGAATAAACTACATGGCGAAGGAAGAATTGATTAAGATCCCGCTGATTGGACGTTTGCTGCGCAGGCTCGGCGCGTTTCCGGTGCGCAGGGGTAAGGGCGACCGTGGCGCTTTGGATATGGCAGCTGGCATCGTAGAGCAGGGTAAGGTTTTAGGCATCTTCCCCGAGGGCACACGTTCTAAAACGGGTAAGCTCCTGCCGGCCAAATCCGGTGTGGCGGTAATCAGTGCAAGAACCCATTGCGATGTGGTGCCCGCCTCAATCTATATAGAAGGCTTTAAGCTAAGATGGATGGCGAAGGTAACCGTCCGGTACGGCAAGCCTATACCGTACAGCGAGCTTGGTCTTTCGGAGGAGTTTACCACCCCCGAGCTTAAAAACGCAAGTGCCATGATAATGCAGCGCATCACCGAGCTGTATGATCAAGGCACGCTTATCAAGGCATAGTACACCCATTGGCTGATACTATGGGTGAAATGGAGTAGAATATGGAAATCATCCTTGCAAAAACCGCCGGTTTTTGCTTTGGTGTGGATAGGGCAGTCAACATGGTGTACGACCTGCTGCGAGATAATGACTCAGACGGCTGTGTGTGTACGTTAGGACCCATTATCCACAACCCCCAACTTGTCGAAGACCTAAAGCAGCAGGGTGTGCGCATCATATCTAACCCGACGCAAGCGACAGAGAAGGACACGGTGGTCATACGCTCCCACGGTGTATCTCAAGCGGTATTTGACCAGCTAAAGCAAACCGGCTGCAGGGTAGAGGATGCCACCTGCCCGTATGTAGCCCGCATCCACCGCATTGTGCGCGAGGCTTCCGGAGATGACAACGTCATCATCGTAGCAGGGGATTCCAACCACCCCGAGGTGCAGGCCATCTGCGGACATTGTAAAAACGGTGCGTATGTAGTGGCTAATGAAGGGGAGCTTAGCGCGTTACTGGAAGCACATGACGGTTTTAGCGGAAAAAAGGTGCATCTTGTCGCCCAAACCACCTTCAATAAGTTTATCTTTGATTCTTGCGTTGAAACTGCAAAAAAAGTGTGTACAAATCTTACGATTTTTGATACAATATGTAAGGCTACTGCGATGAGGCAGGATGAGGCCAAGGAAATATCCAAACAAGTGGATATTATGCTTGTTATCGGAGGCAGGCAAAGCTCAAACACCGCAAAACTAAAAGAGGTCTGCGAGCAAAACTGCAAAACCCTGCTAATTGAAACAGCAGCAGAGCTAACACGCGAGCAATTCTCAAACGTTCAAAAAATCGGTGTTACTGCCGGCGCTTCAACTCCGGCTTGCATAATTAAGGAGGTACAAACAACGATGAGTGAGATTTTGAACAATATCGACACGGAGGATGTAAGCTTTGAAGAGGCGCTTGAGCAGTCTTTAAAAAGCGTACAGAACGGAGACAAGGTAAAGGGCATTGTCTCGGGCATCTCCCCCACTGAAATTTCTGTGGAGATCGGCACCAAGCATGCGTGCTATGTACCGCTTGCCGAGCTTACCGACGACCCGACTCTGAAGCCGGAGGATATTGTCAAAAAAGGCGACGAGATTGACCTTATCGTAGTAAGGGTCAACGATGTTGAAGGAACTGTAATGCTTTCCAAAAAGCGTTTTGATGCCATAGCCGGATACGAGAAGGTATGTGCTGCCGTAGATACCCAGGAGGTACTCGAGGGCAAGGTAACCGAGGTTGTAAAAGGCGGCGTATTGGTTTCCTGTAACGGCGTTCGCGTTTTTGTCCCCGCATCGCAGGCTACCCTTTCGCGTGAGGAGCCTCTTGAGGGCTTGCTCAAGCAGACTGTTCGTTTCCGTGTGCTGGAGGTAAACCGTCAGCGCGGTCGTGCCGTTGGCTCTATCCGTTCGGTACTGCGCGAGGAGCGTAAAGAGGCCGAGGAGAAGATCTGGAACGAAATCGAAGAAGGCAAGGTCTATAAGGGCACAGTTAAGTCGCTCGTTGATTTTGGCGCCTTTGTGGATCTGGGCGGCGTAGACGGCTTGGTACATATCTCCGAGTTGTCGTGGAACCGCATTAAGCATCCTTCCGAGGTTGTGAAGGTTGGCGACGTGCTTGAGGTATATGTAAAGGGCGTTGACAAAGAGAAAAAGCGCATCTCGCTTGGCTATAAGAAGACCGAGGATAATCCTTGGGAGGTCTTCAACCGTCAGTACAGCGTTGGTAGTGTTGTAAACGTTAAGATTGCTTCCATGACTCCGTTCGGCGCGTTTGCGACCATTATCCCCGGAGTGGATGGTTTGATCCATGTTTCTCAGATTGCCAAGGAGCATGTTGCAAAGCCGCAGGATGTTCTGAAGGTAGGTCAGCAGGTTGATGTAAAGATCACCGAAATCGACCTTGAGAAGAAGCGCATCAGCCTTTCCATCAAGGCCCTGCTCGCAGAAGAGCCCGCCGCTGAGGAAGCTGCTGCTGAGCCTGCTGCTGAGTAATTTCAAATAATATACGCCTCCATCTTCGTGATGGGGGCGTTTTTTGTATACCGAAAACCACGCGTTAGACGCGTGGTTCAAAAGAGCTTAAGCGATAAGGAAGAAATAAAAACTCCTTTTGCTAAAATAGAGAAGCGGTTTGCCAACTGACATCTCTAAAGCAAAAG
>JAEZKF010000046.1 GCA_023415575.1 Bacillota bacterium | reverse complement strand
CTTTTGCTTTAGAGATGTCAGTTGGCAAACCGCTTCTCTATTTTAGCAAAAGGAGTTTTTATTTCTTCCTTATCGCTTAAGCTCTTTTGAACCACGCGTCTAACGCGTGGTTTTCGGTATACAATAAAACCCCTGCAAGCATTGCGCCTGCAGGGGTTAATTTGGTGCGGGCGGTGGGACTTGAACCCACACGCCGAAGCATTGGCTCCTAAGACCAACGTGTCTGCCATTCCACCACGCCCGCACATATTGCAAAGGGCGGCTTGGCCCTTCACATTTCACTTGTATGGCAACAAAAAAACGGCAATAAACCGCCTAGTTGCCGTATGCACAACATAGATTATAACAGGCTTGCAGACCACTGTCAACAGAGCAAACCCTAAGCCGAGCAAAGTTTTTTTGGGGCAAAACCCGTCATATTCTTTGTTAAACATTTGACAGTATTTGCGGCTTGTGCTACAATACGCTTATAGTAAAAAACGACAATGTACCCCCGCGCGCAAACCGCGCCCGAGGATGCAGGGTCAAAGGCTTTTACCCGACCGCAAGGTGTTCCGAGCGGAAAGGCGCGCATTCCGGCTTTTGCGTGTGTAATCCTATCCTTATGCCGTTATGCTCTCTTTTCGCGCCCTTTTTCGGTGGGGTAAGAAAAGGGAGCTTTTTTGCGCCCTTTTTTACCTGCCACCCGCCAGAACAAACAAGAAAGGAATGGTTTTCTTACGATGGATAAGCGAATCGGAATTGTAGGCATTGTTGTAGAGGATCTCACCTGCGCCGAGCAGGTAAACGCCGTGCTGCATGACTATGCCCACCTTGTGGTGGGGCGTATGGGTATTCCTTACCGCGAGCGCGGGGTGTCGGTCATCTCCCTGATTGTTGATGGTGCAAACGATGAAATCAGCGCGATGACGGGCAAACTAGGCCGCATCCCGGGCGCCTCGGTCAAATCGATGGTCACAAAGCAGGGGTAAGACCTCATCCCAAAGATATGTTGCACAGATTGACGCGGCTTTAAACCGCGGTTTAAGACCTTTGCCAATCGCACGACGGATATAGGAAAGGATGTTGCTGTATGGATTTCTTAGAAAAGTATAAGGACGAGTTTGAACAGTATGACCGGATGGAGCGCGACTTCATCGATGACGACCTCATTTGGGCCCAGCTTAACAAATGGCAGAACCCCTCGCGGGAGGATGTGCGCCGCGTGCTCAAAAAGGCGGAGCAGTGTGTCCGCCTTGACCCCGAGGAGACCGCCATCCTCATTCAGAATCAGGACAAGACCACCATCGAGGAGATGTTTGAGCTTGCTCATCAGCTTAAGCAGGAGGTATACGGCGACCGGATTGTATTCTTTGCCCCGCTGTATATCAGTGACGAATGTGCAAACAACTGCACCTACTGCGGTTTCCGCAGCAGCAACACTGCCATCCACCGCAAGACGCTGACGATGGAGGAGCTGGAGCAGGAGGTTCGCATCATGATAGAGGAAGGTCAAAAGCGCACCGTCCTCGTGTACGGCGAATCGCCCGCAACCAGTGCCGAGTTTATTCGCGACACCGTCAAGAAGGTGTATAGTGTAAAAAGCGAGCACGGCGAGATTCGGCGTGCAAACGTCAACTGCGCCCCGCTTTCGATAGAGGAGTTGCGCCTCTTGAAGGGCGTCGGCATCGGAACCTATCAGGTGTTCCAGGAGACCTACCACCACGAAACCTATGCAAAGATGCATCCGGCCGGAACCATCAAAGGCCACTACCGCTGGAGGCTGTATGCAATGGACCGCGCCCAGCAGGCAGGGCTCGACGACAGCGGCATCGGCGTGTTATTTGGCCTGTACGATTGGCGGTTTGAGGTCATGGGGCTTTTGTACCACACCATCCATCTGGAAGAAACCTTCGGCGGCATCGGGCCGCACACCATTTCATTTCCCCGCATCCGCCCCGCTACGGGAACCCCCTATGCAAGCAACCCCGAATACGCGGTATCGGACGAGGACTTCAAGAAGCTGGTGGCCATCATCCGCCTGTCGGTACCCTATACCGGCATGATCTGCACCGCCCGCGAGCCGGAGCATGTCCGCCGCGAGGTACTGCCCTTGGGTGTCTCCCAAATTGACGCTGGCACCCGCATTGGCGTAGGCGCATACACAAAAAGCAAGGCAGCAAACTTTATGCCCGATAAGGAGCAGTTCTCCATCGGCGACACCAACTCCCTAGACGCCACCGTTCAGCAGATCTGCTCGCAGGATGCCATCCCGTCCTTCTGCACCGCCTGCTACCGGGCAGGCCGCACCGGCGAGGAGTTTATGAAGGTGGCAAAGTCCAAGTTCGTGCACAACTACTGCATGCCCAACGCCATCTTTACCTTTAAGGAATACCTGCTCGATTATGCTTCTCCCGAGGCCCGTGTCAAGGGTGAAGAGACCATCCGCGAGCGGGTTGAGCAGCTTAAAGGAGACCCGGTTTACGACATGGTGGTGGAAAACCTAAAGCGCCTTGAAAACGGCGAACGCGACCTAAGGCTGTAAACTTTTATAGAAAGGCATACACACTATGCAGCTACCGCTTCACGACGCGTGGGCCTTTTCCGCCCACCTAAACCATGCGGATAAACAAGAACTCATAGAAATCATTCGCTACTTCTTTGAGGATGCAGGAGAGCAGGAGCGTGCGGCTTTGACTGCCTGTGCCGACACCTTGCGCAGGCAGTTTTACGGCAGGCGGGTGTACTTTCGCGGACTTGTGGAGTTTTCAAGCTACTGCAAAAACGACTGCTTCTACTGCGGAATACGCAGAAGTAACGCAAACGCAACCCGCTACCGCCTGACTCATGAGGAGATTTTAGACTGCTGCGCAAATGGCTATGCGCTCGGCTTTCGTACTTTTGTCCTGCAGGGGGGAGAAGACCCCTACTATACCGATGACCGCCTTTGCGCCATCATCAAGGACATCACCGCCCGGTACCCCGACTGCGCCATCACCCTCTCCCTCGGCGAGCGCAGCCGCGAGTCCTACGAGCGCCTGTTTCAAGCGGGAGCGCGGCGGTACCTTCTGCGGCACGAAACCGCCAACGAGGCCCATTACGCCCTGCTCCACCCCAAGGAACTCAGCCTTGATAACCGCAAGCAATGCCTGTACACACTGCGCGAAATCGGCTTTCAGGTCGGGGCGGGCTTTATGGTGCAGTCGCCCTACCAGACCATAGAAACCCTTGCGGATGATTTTGTCTTCCTACGCGACCTGCAGCCGCACATGACTGGGCTGGGGCCATTTGTTCCGCATCACGACACTCAGTTTGCCCACTATGACACCCCTACGGCAGACCGCACCCTTATACTATTGTCGCTCGTGCGCTGCCTTTTGCCAAAGGTGCTCCTGCCCGCGACCACGGCACTCGGCACCATCGACCCACTCGGGCGGGAGAAGGGCCTGCAGGCAGGGGCAAACGTTGTCATGCCGAACCTTTCCCCGGTCCGCCACCGCAAGGACTACGCCTTGTACGACAACAAGATCTGCACCGGCGAGGAGGCAGCAGAATGCCTCGGTTGCCTTTCCCGCCGCATCGCATCCGCAGGCTTTGAGCCGGACTTTTGCCGCGGCGACCACATCGACCTGCAAACCGTCCCGAGAAAGGATGGCACAAACTAATGAGTGATTTAAACGCAACCCCTTCCGCAAGCCGCGTAGCCATCGGGCTTTTCGGCAGGCGAAACACGGGCAAATCTTCGCTGCTCAACGCGATATCCGGCCAGCAGATTGCCGTAACCTCCGATGTGGCGGGCACCACCACCGATCCCGTATACCGCTCCATGGAGATGCTACCCATCGGGCCTGTGGTGCTCATTGACACCGCAGGACTGGATGACGAGGGAGAGCTCGGCGCCCTGCGCATCGAAAAGACCTATGAAGCCCTGCGCAAGTGCCACCTTGCGGTTGTGGTCTGCGATGCAAAGCGAGGAGTGGGGGATGAGGAAATAACACTCATCGCCGAACTTAGGCACCGCAAGATACCAAGCATTGCTGTCTTAAATAAATGTGATGCAAACGCCGTCTCGGATGAGGAACTTGCGCGCATCCAAAAGCAAATCGGCATCCCGATGGTGTGTGCAAGCGCCGCCACGGGCGAGGGCATCGACAAGGTGAAACAGCTTATTATCGACAACGCCCGCCTTGCTGAGGAAGACCCGCCGCTGGTCGAAGGTCTGGTGCGCCCGGGTGACATCGCAGTCTTGGTTACCCCCATCGACACAGGCGCGCCCAAGGGCAGGATGATACTGCCGCAGCAGCAGACCATCCGCGATATCCTCGACCACGACGCGGTCTGCGTTGTAACCAAGCAAAGCGAGCTTACGCTTACCCTGCAAAGCCTGAAAAAGCCTCCGGTCGTTGTCATCACAGACTCGCAGGCCTTTGCGGAGGTTTCTGCCAAAACACCCGTAGATATCCCCATGACGTCCTTTTCCATGCTGTTTGCACGGCAAAAGGGAGACTTGGAGGAAATGGTTCGCGGTGCACTGCGCGTCAACACCCTACGTGCGGGCGACCGCGTGCTGATTGTGGAAGGGTGTACCCACCATAGGCAGTCAGACGACATCGGCACCGTAAAGCTGCCGCGGTGGATTCGCAGCATTGCAGGGGATGACATCCAGTTTGAGTGGGCAAGCGGGGCGCACTACCCGAAAGACATCTCAAAGTATGCGCTGATTGTGCACTGCGGCGGCTGTATGCTCAACCGCAACGAGATGCGCTATCGCGTTGGGGCTGCCCGCGAGGCGGGGGTACCCATCACGAACTACGGTGTACTGATTGCGCACGTTCTGGGAATTCTTCCGCGTGCTGCAGCTCCCTTTGGCATCAGGATATAAGAATAAATCAATGCGGGTCTTAGTCTTTTACTAAGACCCGCATTGACTTTGCGGTGCTCTGTTAGAGAATGATGCAAATCAGCCCCGAGCAGCCTTCGTTTATAATCCGCTCAATGGTTTCGGACATCTTCATACGGGCGTCGTTCGGCATGCGGGAAAGCTTGTTGTGCAACCCCTCGTTTACAAGGTCGTGCAGGGACTTGCCGAAGATGTTGGAGCTCCAAATCTTGCGGGGGCTTTCCTCGAACTCCTTAAGCAGGTACATTACAAGCTCTTCCGACTGCTTCTCCGAGCCAACGATGGGGGAGATCTCGGTCATGATATTGGCCTTCATCATGTGAATAGAGGGGGCAGATGCCTTAAGGCGAACGCCGTACCGCCCACCCTGTTTGACGATTTCGGGCTCCTCGAGTGTTAACTCATCAAGACTCGGCATAACAATACCATAGCCGGTTGCGTTAACCTCCTGCAAAGCGCTGCGCACCTTGTCGTATTCGGCCTTCATCTTGGCAAGCTCAATCATGCAGGGCATGAGCTCCGCCTCGGAGGAAATTTCAAGGCCGGTTGCCTCGCCGAGAATCTTATAAAAAAGCTCCTGCGCAACGCCAATCTGAACCCGGGCTGAGCCCTTACCCATATCAATGCCCTTGATTTCGACGTTGTTTACGTACTCACATTCCTTGATGTTCTCAAGCTTTCCAGACACCTCGCTGACATGCTTAATCTCAGCGGCGGCAGTCTTAATGTTGTTGCACACGCCCGCTTTGAGCCAGTGGCTGTTCTCAAGCGACATAATCCACCGCGGGATGTCGATTAGAATCTCCTTGACCGGGAACTCCATCAGAACCGTGCCGATGATTCTGCGGATATCCTCCTCCTCAAGGTGCAGACAGTTGACGGCGGTGACCGGCACACCGTGCTTGTTCTCCAGCTCCTCGCGCAGTTCCTGTGCCTCGATGCCCTCAGGATTACGGCTGTTGAGTAGTACGATAAAGGGTTTGTTGATTTCCTTGAGTTCGTTGATGACGCGCTCTTCCGCCTCCTCGTACTCTTCGCGCGGGATCTCACTGATGCTGCCATCGGTAGTTACGACAAGCCCGATGGTGGAATGCTCTCTGATGACCTTCTGCGTGCCGATCTCCGCCGCCATATTAAAGGGAATCTCGCTGTCAAACCACGGGGTCTGCACCATGCGCGGGTTGTCGTTCTCGATATATCCGATGGCACTTGGCACGATGTATCCCACACAGTCGATCATGCGAACGCGCAGGTTTACGGCGTTTTCCAGCTTAATCTCCACCGCTTCCTCCGGTACAAACTTCGGCTCGGTGGTCATAATCGTACGGCCCGCCGCGGACTGCGGAAGCTCATCGTTCGCCCGCTCGCGCTTAAAGTCGTTGCTGATGTTTGGCAGTACGAGTGTTTCCATAAACCGCTTGATAAAGGTGCTCTTACCGGTGCGAACCGGTCCGACTACGCCGATATAGATATTGCCGTCCGTCCGCTTTGCGATATCCGCATATATATTACGGTTATCCACTCAAATCCCCCCTTTGCTTAGTGTTCGTCGGATGCGTTTGCTTTGGGAATCAGTAGCATGCACTGATTCTCTACTATCTCGCCCGAAAGGTCGTTGCTGTTTGCAATCATTTTTGCCGAGGTGTTATAGCGCTTGGCGATATCCCACACCGATTCGTTCTCCTCCGCAAAATAGATGATAAGGGCTGCGTTATCTTCCGTCTTCTTTTCACTCTTTTCATTTACCGCAATCTCGGTCAGCACATTCTCGCGCCCAACCGAGAAGATTCCGACGTTGAAGAACAGGGTTGACCGCACCTCTATCTTATCCTTGCTGATTACCGAGTACTGGGTATCCTTTACAAGGGCGTCGCAGTTTACCGACATATTCTCGCCCGGGTTATCTACCCTCGCGCGGTACTCTAAATCTCCGGTGCGCTCTACGCAGGCGGTCTCTCCGTCGCCCTGTTCTGCCAGCATGCAGGTTCGGATGGTTCCGCTTACGACAAGCTCGTTGTTTTCCACCTTTGCGTTTTTAATCACCACATCGCTCCACACGTCGAGCACGTTTTCTATTTCGTTATTAGGCATCTCGTAGGTGTTTTTGATGGTATGCTCATTTTCCATCACCGCGTTCAGGCGCTCAAACAGCACCGGCTTTGCGGTGTAGGTGGATTCATATTTGGTGGAATACATATCAGTTACAACGGGAACCTCGTTGTTCTTGTAAGCAACGGCGTTGCAGCACAGCTCAACGGCAAGGGCAATCACGCGTGCCTCTCCCTCGTTGTTGGCCCGCACCTCGGGGGTAATGCCGTTGACATTGAGCATCAGGCGGCACTGGGAGTTCTCGTCAACCCCTTCCACATCTACAATCTGGCTGATGGGCAGGGTAAACTCCATTATGTTTGCGTTATTTGCCTTGTTGTCGGAAGTGTACAGGATATGGCCGTTGAGCTCCGCCTTGAGGATAACCTTGTTGGCAATAACCTTGCTGTCGGTGACGACGCAGGCCCCGTCCGCCCGCACAATCGCACCCACCGAATCCTTGCCGTAGCCGACATCCAGCTCCTCCTTGACCGTAAAGGTGCGCGATACGTTGGCAATGGGTCTGCTGTGTTTGACAATCTTGCGCTTAAGCTCGACACTCATGCCGTTTGCTTCTGTTATCACCTGCTCGGTGCGCGGGGCGGTGACTACGGCGCATACACTCAGCGAGCCCTTGATGTCAAGCCGCCTTTGCGAAACGGGGCGGCAGTTCACATAGTCGGTGGTCACATGCGCCTCTACCGTCGCGGTCTCGGGCGCTGTCTTCAGCTCGATGGTGGTGGTAAAGGGAATCTTGTGCTCGTGGCTGCGCAGACAGCGGGCATCATCGATGTACAGCAGTTTTACATTTGCCGTGCCGTCGATTACCAGCTTCTCGCCGATGACCTGCTTGCTCATCACCTTGGGGTCGATGTCACACCGCAATACACGCAGGATATCGGGGCAGTAGTCCGGCAGCATCAGGTCACAGCTTATAGGCTGCTGCACACAGCCGTCGTACACAACTTCATTTATGGTAACAGCCTCTTTATTGACCATAAGCTCCATAAAGGTTACCTCTCCTTTTATCAGTTTTCTAACACATACATATTCACCCCATGTCCAAGATATGCAAAAAAGCAACACAAGCTGTTTCCAATAAGAAACGCCGAATTATCCTGTTTTTATGTGCCCCTTCAAGGCATAATAGTTAGGTCGAAGATCACAGCGACACCGCTGCTTTGGCCTCTCTCAAACGGACGCGAGCCCCGTTTATCCTGTACCCGATATTTGCCACCAGGGGTTGATTTTTAGGCTTATTACGGTATACTTTATTTAACTAGCTTTAAAAGACCAAAATATAATTCCAATATTAAGGAGGCTGAGTATATGTTTACCGAGAAAGTAGTATCGCTCTTAAATGCCCAAATCAACAAGGAGTTCTATTCCGCCTATCTCTACCTGCATTTTTCAAACTTCTTTGTAGAGCAGGGCTTAGACGGCTTTGCAAACTGGTACCGCGTTCAGGCTCAGGAGGAGCGCGACCACGCCATGCTGTTTGTGCAGTACATGCAAAACAACGACCTCAAGGTGACCTATGAGGCAATCGACAAGCCCGATGTGCCGCTTGTGGACAACATGGACCCGCTCAAAGAGGGGTTAAAGCACGAGCAGTACGTAACCGAGCTCATTCACACCATCTATGACGCCGCATATGAGGCAAAGGATTTTCGCACCATGCAGTTCCTTGATTGGTTTGTAAAAGAGCAGGGCGAGGAGGAAACAAACGCAACCGACTTAATTAAAAAGATGGAGCTGTTCGGCGACGACGCCAAGGGTCTGTACCTGCTTGACCAGGAGCTCGGCGCCCGCGTTTACACCCCGCCGAGCCTGGTACTGTAATCGCCTTATAAGGGATTGAAATAACACCCTGCCAATAAAAAAGGAGCCTGAACTACATTTTGAACCGCCCCGAGATTAGTGGACATGAATAAAAAGCTCTCCTAATGTAGGGTGGAAGAGTCAAGCAATAAACTGGCATCGCAATTCCAGCGGTGTCAGTTTGGTTTTAGTCTGAATGCGCTGGT
>JAEZKF010000045.1 GCA_023415575.1 Bacillota bacterium | reverse complement strand
GTTAGTGTCCGTACATCGGTATATGTCGCTATGACAAAACAGAGCAGATACGGCACAAAGACGATGGCGTCAAAATAGTCTTTAATCATCTGCGTCACTGAGTACAGAGGACAGCATGAAGCGCAGACGTTGAATCTCCGTGCCAGACTTGTTGAATAGCCAGCTCGCCAGCACGAACATCATGCCGCCGATCAGCACTGTTAGCAGCACAAAGATAATCACATATAGCAACGTGTTCCCCCCACCGGAGTTTGTGGGTTGTACATACTGTGGCGCACTCGGCTCAATCGTTATTACATACGGTGCAGCTGATGAACCTCCGAAGCTAAGTCCAAGGCGGGCAAGCTGTTCGGGGGTAGGCATCCAAGCGTACCCTCCGGCCTGCGTGGTCGTAGTGCCTCCAGATGTCGTTCCTGTGCTGCTTTGCAGTTCGGGGTAATTGAGAACGATATCGGGAGATTGGACACTTACTTCCGGTGAGCGTACTGTTATTTCGGGGGGATTCACCGTAACGTTAACAGGCGGTACTGTAACCTTACTTTTAGTATCGCTACCGTCACCAGTGTTCCCGCCGGTACTACCCCCACCGCCTGTGTTGCCGCCTCCACCACCGCCAGTATTTGATGTTTCGATGATTGATACAGCCTTTGATTGCACAGGTTCGGAGTAATCGCCTATACGGTTGACTGCCTTTAGTTCATAGGTAACACTTTCCCAGTTCGATTGAGCAGTATCGGTGTATGTAGTTTCGCTGCCGAAATATACAGTCTGTGGGGTGCTGTTGGTGCTCAAGAACGATAGGAAGTTATTCATACCGTTATTCTTCGGCACGAACACCATGTTGCTAACCTCAACATCTTCAGTCTTAGCCATCATGTTATCAGCTTTTTTATCTGACCTGAGAACGACCGTGCGTTTCAGCTCATACCGGGTAGCATCGTTCACGGGATTCCAAACAACCTCTATCGTTTTTCCGCTTTCAGCTTTTTCTGGCACCGTTATTTGAACCGATTCAGCAGAAGGTGGCGTTAGAGTTTCGGAGAAGCCGATAGTACCGAGCTTGGTGGGGGTGTCAATTGTGGCTTCATCGGCATAATCTTTGCCGAGGCCGGTAACACCATTGATATTGCTGCCGGATGCATAGATGTCACCCTCATCGGTGATATAGTAGTTTGTGTTTCGTCCAGCGACCACCTTAATAATCTTTACGTCCTGTAAGGCGGTTACCTTGGTAGGAGTATCAATATTGACTGGTGCTCCAGCTGCTCCGGACTTGTTATATGAATTATCGCCCCATACCCAAACTGACCCATCGTCAAAGGTAATGTAATTGGAGTTGCCTGCCACAAACATCTTAGCAATGTTAATACCCGACGATTTTTGTGTAGCCACAAATGAGTTAACTGCGGTAAGTGCAACAGGGGATGAAGCAGTTGTTATGTTTGCTAACTGCTTATAGTTTGATTCACCCCATCCATAAATCAACCCTTCGTACACCATTAGAGAGTGATTCAAACCAGCAGCAATAGTTGGTACTTTAGATATATCTTTGGTTAATAGTGATTGCTTTGACCACTGGTATACATACCACTTTGCTGTAGAGCCACTCGATACGTTAGGGCGGCTTTGACTTTCAGGCAAGGGATATTCATATTGTGTTATAACATTGACCGGCTTGGGGGAATATGTCATCTCTGCTGAAGTGTTTGCTACTTCTCTGGTACCCCATTCGCCTTTTGTATTGTAGTATTGCTCGTAGGTAATTTTAACGTAGGTACCGCTTAGACCAACTTGATTAGTGAAGGTTCCCCAGTAAAACAAATTATTGTTAAGGTCAATAAATTCAACATATGTCTCGCCCAGCCAAAGCTGTTTGATGTTTGCACTTGCTTTGACAAGAGCAGGACTTGTTCTTGCGTTGGTATCTCCTACACCAAGCTGTCCTTCGGTGTTTTTACCCCATGCGTAGAGATTTCCACTGTAATCCTCCGCGAGGGCGAATTCGGCAGAAGAATTTGTGTAAAGTTTTTTAAACTTCAGCTCGTCACCAACACGCCCCCACGTTTTCTGGTCTTTAATATTCCCCTGACCATGCTTTCCGTTTGTACCGCTACCGGCAGAATAGAGTTCACCGTTGGAAAGCAAGACAAAGCTGGTGTCTTTAATAACGGCAATCTGACGTATCTTTCCTTTGCCAGAAAAGAAAGTGATTTCTACAGGATCAGTGTAACTGGTTTCAGCTTTATCACCTAATCCCAACTGGCCATAAGTGTTGTCGCCCCAACCTATCAGGCGACCATCCGCGCGGGTCATTAGCACATGGTTATCAGCAACGAATTGGGAGATGGGAATCTGCTCTGTTTCACCGGCTTGCAGAGGAGTTAATACCGATGAAAAAGAAAAGATCAGAAACGTGCAGATTAAGATGGATATGATTCTTTTCATCTGTTTCTTTCATCCTTTCGATTTAATAATCCATAAAAGAAGGGAGCAGCTGATTAACTGCTCCCTTTACTGCGTTACGAACTGCATATTGATATATCGGTTGACTCACCTCCCTGCGTTCGGAGTAGAATCGACGTATAGGAATGTTTTGCTGTCGAGCGGCCGCAATTTTGCTCTCCATATCCTCACTGATATGGTTGGTACATACCCACAACTCGTTACAACGGCTGAGCAGCTCCAACTCCATTTGCAGCCCAATATAGTGTTCCGCTGCCGAGTAATCAAGAAACTGTGGGAAAATCAGATAGGGTGTTATCGGCACTGCACCCATCTCCGCAGCCGCACGGCAATACTTCCTTGCTTGCTGTGCGATTTCCTCATATTCTCCTTGTGTTGGAGAGCAAATGTACACCAGCGGCATGGGCGAATTTACAACCTTGTACTCATCATGCAGACCATAGTCTATACTGATGTCCACTCCATTAAAGTCGCTGGAGTCAAGGATAATATCCTCGTTGTCATATTCCTCTCTAACTGATTCGATTGCTTCATCCGGTGAATTTGCCTGTACAATCACAGATCGTTGTAGGGTTTCAGTGATTTTAACACTATAGTCTTTCATTTATGTTCCCTCCATTATGGCATAGAAATGGTGTCTCGAAGCAACTCTGCGTTGTTCTTAAAAAAATTGCAAATTAAATCCCAGATAACCATACCAATAGGAAATAAAGGTAATGCCAATATCAATATGATGCCCACTAGAAAAAAAGACACCATAAAAATTAAAACTCCTTTATAATCCTTAAAATCCATAAGAGCTTTCTCCCTTCTATTTAATTATATCAATACATTATGGGGGTGTCCTGCAACGGTATCATTTCTTGATTATTCCCCCAACTATAGTCAGAACTTGATAAGACACTTGATACTCGTTCAGAAAGCTCGGCAAGTAGTGTCCTTTCTTCGTCGGTAAGCTTTTGCACAAACTTGTCCGATTGTCCAGCTACATTTATCGCCGCGGCAATCAAGGATAGCTCTTTCTTGTTGAACACAACAGATGGGGGCAAGAGTTCCGAGCGTCTTACAAAATCTCTTTTTGCAGCCTCGTAATCATCAAAGTAGTTTCCGTGTGCAACACCATTTCCATCGTATGTATAAGACCATGTGACAAATTGAAAGCCATTCTCCCCTCTGTGTTTTGCTGCTAATACTACGCCGTTTAGGCTACATAGCTCACGATAATCTGATACTCCGTTTGCACAGAGTGGAGGGGCCGATGAGTATTCACGAATGTACTCTAATGTTGTGTAAAATTGCATACGAAGCTTATTAGTTAGTTCATCCCCCAGCGCAGTGCGTTTTAAGTAAAGGTCACTATTTTCAGCGTCATACCTTCCGACTGCAACTCCGAAATGCATCAGAGTATATTCACCCTTATTACCGGATGACGAGAATGTAAAGCCGAGGGGTTTTATCTTCTTTTCAAACTCCGACACAAACAGCTTAGGGTCATTTTCGTGCTCCCGCTGTTCGCTGACTTCCATTCCTCGACCGTTTAGCATCATCGAGCACTCACCGGCAATCCGGCTCATGTGACGGTATGCACCGGCGTGTTCAGAGAGAGTCTTGCCTGTCGCAAAGTGAATGATTTGTGGCTTGTCACCTTTAACCGTAAGAATGATGTCGAGGTATATTCCCTCACTGGCGCCAAAATCGACTTGACAAATTGCCTGTTCATAATTGGGCAGCTCAGCCTTGCCACCGTTAAAGTTCTCCGCCGAAAAAAGAAAATACTCGTTAGGTAGCAATCCTTTGGCTTTCAAATGTTTTTCAAGTTGATTAAATGCATCCTGCGCGTTAATCATGCCAATGTGTTGTACACGCTGGTTAGCATCCGGTTCGCTCCAACGGTCTACTTTGATTGTTTCAATCACACTTATCATCCTTTCTTTACATCATTACAGGCGGCGAAATAGGAGATGAAGGTTGTTGGATGGTTGAGGCCGGTGTCTCATCATCTGAAACCATTTCTCCCTTGTCTTTATCCAAATCAAGCTCACCGGCGAGCTGAGCACTTCGGGCCAGTAGCCGTTCCATCTCAGCAGCATGTTCAAACGGACGTTCCAATTGCTCTTTGGATTCAGCAAGAGATGTTTGTAAACGTGCGAGGTTTTCTTTTTCATTCTCTATTAGCTTACCAATTCCCTGTACTGTATTTTCCAACCTGCGTATTGTCCCTAGTCCGCTGTCGCTGATTTCCGATCGGTAATGGTACTTCCCACAGACAACGAGACAAACATCTGAGAGCAAGTTCTTTTTCTCAAGAACCAAATCAATTCCCCGGTATGTTCCAATTGGATGCTCTCCTACTTGCGCTTCAGATGCAAGTGCACGAATCAGCTCGCCTGCTTTTTCCCGTTCGGTATAGACTTGGCCGTTTAGGACTATTGTGAAGTCCTCCTGCTTGTTTTGTGATAACGTCTCTATGTCTTGCTGGTACTGCTCTAATCGCAGCTCCGATTCCTTAATCTTCTTTGGATACACTACTGCAACATCCTCCTGTAAGCTGTATCGCTGTTGTCGGTATCCAGCTTCCAGAGTTCGCAGTCGTGCAAGCTCCATATCCACCTCCATCTTTTCTTTGATACGTACGTCGCCACTAGCGATGGCTTTTACTTCTGCGAAAGATAAAACCGCCTCATCCACATCATCGCAGGATCGAGACGGTGTTTTGCTTGTCATGATTTGACTTATAAATCGTTGCTTTTGCTCAACAATCTGCCACAGATAAGCATCAAAGCTCTTTTCGGTGACGTATCGGTAGATATACACTTCCTCATAGCCGTTGCCACGCCGGAGAATACGCCCTTCTCGCTGCTCAATGTCACTTGGCCGATATGGACAATCAATGTGATGCAGGGCAATCAAGCGGTCTTGAATATTAGTTCCTGCACCGCACTTTTGAGTGGAACCAATCAAGATTCTCTTTTCGCCGGTACGCAGCTGCTCAAACATCTTCTCGCGTTGAATAGGATTGTCAGTATCCCAAATGGTACATATCTCTGACTCACGTATTCCACGCTGCACCATACGGGATTTAAGTTCATCTGGAATATTAAAGCTGCCACTACTCGGTGCGCTGAAGTCTGAGAAAATCACCTGTACACCGTGATTTTTTTCTGTTTCAATGTAGTGTCGATATACATTCTCGACACAAGCAGCAACCTTTCCGGATGGGTCGTATGGCAATGTTGGGTCTATCAGCCGCATATCAGTACCAGCTTTTCGGGCATCACTCGTGAATTTGAGCATGTTATCTTCGTTCGGTTTTACAAGACGATCTCTAATTGTCTGCACGCGGGGGATGCTGTTCTTGATAAATTCAAGCAGCGCGTCGGATGGCGGGCACACAACTACATGTGGTTTTCCCCCCACAAGTTTTGGTCTGGGAAGGTTGAGCATATCAGCGGTTTGGATATCCGCTACTTTTCGGAATACCGTCATGAGTTCCGGAAGGTTATAGAACTTGGCAAACCGCGTACGCGGTCTGTAGCCATTGCCTTCCGGCGCAACCTCCATAGAGGTTATCGTTTCTCCAAACTGTGCCGCCCACTCATCGAAATGACGGATACCCATCTCAAGCAAATCATCGTTTTGCAGATACCTCTGCATGACATATATCTCTGCCATTGAATTGGATACCGGGGTGCCGGTCGCGAATGTGATGCTGCCGCGGTTCTCATTTGTGTACCTACATTTCATAAGCATATCTGAGGACTTCTTCGCTCGTAAGCTTGAGATACCAGCGACATTTCGCATCTTTGAGAATATTGCGCAGTTTTTGTAGTAGTGAGCTTCATCAACAAAGAGAGTATTGATTCCTAACTGCTCAAAGGTTAGAAGATCGTCTTTTCCTGCGGTGGAATTAAGGTTCTTTAGCTGTTCTTCAAGAGATGCCTTAAGACGTTCCATCTGTTTGACAGTATAGCTTCTTCCCTCTTTGTCTGAACGCATATCTTCAATAGCGGCAACTACTTGCTCAAGTTCTTCTGATATTGCTTTCTTTTGATATTCAGGGGACATCATAATCTTTTCGAACTGACTATGTCCGAGCACAACCGCTTCTATATCGCTAGTTGCGATTTTGCTTAGCAAAGTCTGTCTGTTCTGTCGTTCAAAGTCCTTTTTATTTGCAATCAATACTCTAAAGTTCGGGTAGAGCTGCAAACAGTCTGCTCCGAATTGCTCAGTAAGGTGGTTTGGTACAACAAAAGCAACCTTCGTTGCAATGCCAAGCCGAAGCAACTCTTTTGCACCAGCAATCATAGTGTATGTTTTTCCGGCCCCGACAACATGTGCAAGCAGCGTATTCTGGCCGCTCCGGATTCGCGCAACAGCGTTAAGTTGGTGTGGCTCAAGCTGTATACAGGGATTGATATTAGGGAGGATAAGGCGAGAACCATCGTATTCGCGTAAGCGTATATTGTTAAAATGCTCGTTGTAATAGTTCACTAACCGATTGCGGCGTTCCATATCCTCAAATAGCCATGTTCGGAAGCGGTCTTTTATAAGCTCCTGACGCTCACGTGCAAGGATGCTCTCTTTGTGGTTTACAACATACCGTACATTCCCGTGCTCATCTTCTTCGCGGTCTTTAACTTGGGCCGCTTTGAGGTTGAGGGTATCTTCGATGATTTGATACGCTGAGATGCGTTTTGTCCCATAACGAGACTGTGCAAGCACATTGTAGCGATCCAAGCTTTTGTTGAGCACTGTCCACTCGGCTGTTATGGAATTATACCATACATGGATGTTTCTGTTTTCGTTAGTACCCCTTAAATGATATGGGGTCTTGAGTAAGGTGTAAACAAACTCGTTATAATCGCTCTCCGGTATCCAAGTAACACCCATTCGAATATCAATCTCACTGGCGGACAATGGCTCCGGTTGAACGACCCGTAGCGCATCTACATTTCGTAGATACTGCTCGTCTTTCTCGGCATAGGATTGGGCAACAATGAGTTTTGCACGAACATTACCGCTCAGGTATTCTTCGGCAGTCTCCCAACCGGTGGTGATGTCGTTATACTCAGCTTTGACTGGATTCCGGTATATCAGGGTACCCAGCTCGCTGATAATCTCCTGAGCTGTTTTCGGGTATAGGGTTTGCATATACTTGATATCCACTCCACCCCGGTAGTTTATAGACAGCAACAGGGCATCCTCGGCACTTTCAGCTTTTTCAGGCTCAATATTCTGCCGTATTGTCCGGCGAAAGAATAAATCAGTTTTCTGTATCTCGCCATTCTCATTTGTCTTTTCAAGCGCAAGCAGGAGTGGCAAGTTCACATCATCACTAAAGGCCCGTTTATTGGCAGCACTCGTCAGGGGGCCGTGAGCCTTTGTAAACGCATCATACTCTTCATTCAAGGCTGCTTGAAGGGCTTGCAATTGCTCATCCGTGCAGCCTTGTTCTTGCGCCGAAATAACAGCGAGGGCATACTCTTTTATCCTGACCATACCCTTAATGCGGGCGGCAGTGGCCTTGGGGAGGTCTTGCTTTATCGTCTCCTCTCCAGTGTTGTAGTAGACCATATCATCAATGACGCTATATGTATACGGTTTACCATCGGATTCTACAGTCTTAATCGCTTGCGATTCTGTAACTATGTTATCCATGGTGCAGTGCAACCGGGATATGGCGTCGTTTAACAACTGTGCGAGGTCTTTCCCATCAAACGGGTGCATGGTGGTATCTTTTTCGTTACCATACATCGTATCCTCGTAACTCATGACCCCAAGCAACATATCAGGGTTTTCGACATAGTATCGATTCACCGGTACACCGTCAGGAGTCTCACCAAGTTCCACCCACGACGGATATTCCCCTGCAAACGGCTCCTGTCGGCGTTGTAAGAAGATGATATCGGTGGTCACCTCGGTATTCGCGTTTTGCTTAAACGTTGTGTTAGGGAGGCGCACAGCGCCAATTAGCTTAGCACGTTCAGCGATATACCGGCGTACGCTATCATTTGCTTTATCCATTGTGCCCTTACTGGTAACAAAGGCAATTACACCACCGGGACGAACCAAATCAAGAGACTTTGCAAAGAAGTAGTCGTGGATGAGAAAGTTATACTTATCGTACTTTGGGTCAGATAGCTTATAATTTCCGAACGGCACGTTGCCTATTATGACGTCAAAAGAGCCTGATACATACTTCGTTTCTTCAAATCCCTGAATCAGAATATGCGCATTGGGATAAAGCTTCTGAGCTATACGCCCTGAAATGCTATCCAACTCGACACCATGTAATTCCGACCCATTGAGTTCATCTGGCAACAGCCCAAAGAAATTACCTACAGCCATGGCAGGCTCCAAAATTCTACCGCCCTGAAAACCGAAGTTCATCAACGCTTGATACATCGCCTTGATGACTATTGGGGAAGTATAAAAGGCATTAAGTGTGGAACGCCGTGCCTGTATATATTCGCTGTCTGTCAGCTGCTGTTTAAGTTCAGAATACTCTTTGCTCCACGCTTCATTGTTCTCGTCAAATGCTTGTGGAAGACCACCCCATCCGACGTATCCGGCAAGGATGTCCTGCTGCTCCTTAGATGCAAAAACACCGTCGCTTTCAAGCTGTTTAAGCAGCTTAATCGCGGCGGTGTTATTTTGATATTTACCTTTCTGACCACTCGGCACATTAAAATCGTCAGGTATCTTATAGTTTACAGCGGGTGTTAGTACCTCTTGTATCGCACTGTCAGACAATGGCTCATGCAAAGCGCGTTGTAGAGTATCACGCTCCTTATCAAGTAAGTCCCATTCATCCGCTTGTTTGAATGATAGGATTTGCCCGCTGTTATACATACTCTCATACTCAGAGACCTTTTCACTGATGTCTGCGAGTTCGGTCTGTATGACAGTCATATCTTCGGTGACGTCAAACAGGGTTTTCTGGTCGATTAACCGAGTGCGTCCAGCTCCTCGGTCAGTTGATTGAGTATGATTGCCTCCGTCTGTTCTTTGATCCGGTACTCGTACTGAGAGTTCGCTCGGAAGTTGTCCGTTGTCGGGGGCTTTTCCTGTGCTCTCTGGTGTTCGCTTACTGTCTCGTACAGTTGCTGATAACGCTTGTCCAGCTTCAAGAGATAACTGTTCAAAGTTCCCTTCATAAGCATCTCCTGAAACAGGTCGAACCTGTTTTCTAGCAGGTACTTCCTTGCTATCAGCCCGTACTTGCCGAGCTTGTTGATAATGCTTTGATGCGTCAACTGGGGATACATCAGGCCGTCCTTCTCCATATAGGTTAAGTTGCTCATGCTGATTACTCCTTTCATAACTCTTGACTGCTTGCTCAATTGTTCTCAGGATACTTTGCATTTCGGTTGAAATACGAGCAAAATCCCTGAATGAAATACTTGGGTTTATTGCCTGCTGCGGGAGGGGTTCTTTTACCCGTGCACACACTCCCACAAGTATGCAAGACAAGGCATCCGTGCTCAAATCAAGGCGCGCGACCCGGTTCACAATAGCTTTACGTAATGTGGTTTCCTGTTGATTTCCCAATGCGGATATTACCGCAGGAACGTGCCGTGATTCAAGCTGCCATATGTATGGCTCCGTTTCTAATGCTCCCCATGTGTCGCTCACGTCAAATAGGTTCAGCGTTTTGTCAAAGTGTTCATCCAGTACCGCAATCGCTTTTGACCCTCGCTTAACACGACGCCCGATGCGGTTCCAAACTGGTAAGGGAGCAACAGCAGTCGCGTCAGACCGCTGCGCATAAATGAGTAGTTGCTGTATGAAAGGGTACTTATATACGGCACCGACGAAAATAAGAAATTTCCGTAGTTCCTGTTCCGATGAAGTAATGTGCAGAAAGGTAGCATTAAGCAGCTTCGTCAGTGTTTCTTGTCGTTTTTCTGCCATGTGTTCCTCCAAAGTCATTATATCATATTTTAGTGGGTAATAAATAGGACAGTTTTAATTTACTGATATCACTTCTAACCAAAATACCTCTTAATGGCCTCCACAAGGATTTCTTCAATCTCTTTCTTGCTTTTTCCCTCAAAGTACCCCGACAGTTCGGGGCGGTTTGCTACTGCCTTAAATGCTTTGCCAACAGGGGAGGGAGGGGCCTTCACTTTCTGTACTCTATCGAACACCTCATCTAGCTTAGACAGCTGAAAACCTTGCGGTTCTGATATCTTTGACATCTCCTTGAGTGAGTCAGACTGTTCAAGACTGATTTTGAGGTTATATGTATCCACATAGTTTAGTAAGCTGTCTTGTTGCTGTTCGGTGAGGTAGGAGAGATTCACACCCGCACGAAATGGAAGATCCCCATTGTCAACACGGTCGAGTAGGGGACGAATGAGATAGGTGAGACGGATAAATCGACGAATCTGTTCCCGAGAAGTGTTGTTCTGAGCAGCAACTATATCTCTTGACCTAACTTGTGCACCAATGGTGCCTAAGTCATCTTCGTCATCTTGTGCACCAATGGTGCCTAAGTCTGTCCTCTTACCCTGCTGTTTCATCGCTTCCATTTGCATCTTATATGCAAATGCTTTCTCGCTAGGCAGCAGCTTGTCGCGTTGATTGAGGTTAGTATTAAGCATTATAAGTGCAGCTTGATTATCATCTACCGCTTTAATGATGCCGGGCACTGTTTCCATGCCCAACAACTTGCAGGCATTAACACGGTTATGTCCAGCAAGTATCTGATATTCTTCTTCGCTGATTTGACGGACGAGAATAGGGGATAGGACGCCGTTATCACGAATATCCTCGGCTAGAGCAATCAGCTTCTCCTGCGGATACGGACGAAAAGGCTGATTTTCATAGGGGATAAGGCGGTCTATGGGTAGTTCTTGCACGCCTTGTTTTCTGCCGCCCAACAGCATACTAAACGCTTCGGCGGATGAATTTGCGGATACCTTACTTTTCAAATCAATCTTACCCATTTTGGCTGTCTCCTTCTTGTTCAGTAATATATCTAACGCACAGATGTAGTTTCCTTGCTTAGCATTTCTTTAACCACTTCGGTGTACTGACTACCAAGCTTGCTGCTATGCTGACGAGTTAAGCTCCGTTGCTCATAGGTGCTATTGGTGGCCTCAACCGATTTGCTTATTTGTGTGTGATATACCTTGTCACCGAATTGAGAATGCAAAGCTTCTACAACTGCCTGCGCCATGATTGTACGGTCTACCATCGTGACTAACACACCATCTATCACTAGCCTGCGATTCAAATCCTCCTGAACCTTACTAATGATTTGAAGAAGGAGCGATATACCGTCAAGGCTAAACTTCTGCGCCTGTACCGGAATGATAACGCTATCGCTGGCTGTTAAGGCATTGACTAAAAGGATACCGAGTGAGGGGAGGCAATCAATCAAGATGTAATCATAGCGTTTCAAACAATCATCTGCCAAAATCTTTTTAAGTATCTTTTCCCGCGAAAAACAAGAAGAAAGGAACATCTCAGCGCTGGACAATAAGATGTTGGATGGGATGTAATCTACACCCTCGGTTTCGTTATGCCGGATAGCTTCATCAACCGATACAGACTTGCCCATGGAAGCTGCATGCATCAGGTCGCTGATGGTTGGTAATTCGTCGGGCTCATGACCGATGTAGTCTGTAAGGTTGCCTTGCGGGTCAAGATCAATAAGAAGAATAGACTTTCCTTGCTGGGATAAGCCTACAGCAAGATTAAAGGCGGTAGTGGTTTTTCCCACACCGCCTTTCTGATTGGCTATTGCGATAATTTTCGACATGATTTTACTCTCCTTTATATTTTAAACTATTTAAGTAATAAGGCGATAACGGGGTGTACCGTTATCGCCTAGACAACTATAGCTTCACGTTTATTGAATTGTTGAGACACGTAGCCATATCAACTTTGTCCTTGACATTAACGTGCGCATAAATGCTTGCAGTCGTTACGATATTACTGTGACCCAACCACTCTTGTATTTGTCTTAAAGAGTAACCAAGACTTAATAGTAAGCTTGCACATGAGTGCCTTAAATCATGGAACCTAATATAGTCTAAATCATGCTTTAAGATTATGCCTCTAAATTGCCCCGTTATGGTGTTCAACTCAAGTCTATGGCCTGTAGAGTCAAGGCATACATATGCCGCGTCTCCGGTATAGTAGTCGGGGTCTTTCATACGAGCTTTCTGGTAAGATTTTAATTGCTTCAGATATTCTAACAATACTTTCGGCAATGGCAATGATCTATAACTTGCTTCTGTTTTAAGTTTCTCGGAGATTATGTCTCCATGTTTGCTTCTCACTCTCATAGCCTTTCTTTTTATTGTTATTGTGCCTTGATAAAAGTTTATGCAATCCCATCTTAGCCCAACGATTTCACTACGTCTTAAGCCCAAGTAGGCAGCAAGCAAAATTGCAATGTAAATATCATAGGTTTTTGATATTTTAAGGAGTATTTCAAGTTGCTCAGCACTGTAATAGTTCGCAATATACTTCGTTGGTTTTGGGCGCTCAACATTATCCATTGGGTTTTCGGTAATAAGTTGCTTTTTTGTGGCATATTTAAGTGCTGTGTATATGTTGGCATGATATCTAATGACGGTATTGCTGGATAATCCGGTTGATAGCTCATGATCGTAGTATTCTTCTATATCTTCGGAAGTTAGCTCGCGTAGATATATTCCTTCTTCGGCAAAGTAAGGATAGATATGGTTTATTATCTGCCCATGGTATGTTTCATAGGTGTTTGGTTGTATTTTGTTCTTTCGTGTTTCAAGCCACAAAACCATGTAGTCACAGAATAAAATATCCTGCTTGCTTGAAATAACTCTTAAAGCTTTGGTGGGCGTCATGACGCTGTTGTTTTCATGATTCAGCAGCGATGTTGAGTTTTTGTCAAGATACACGTTGATGCAACTCCTTATAAAATAGATAATGTTGCTTATATTGTATCTAACTGTCTCTACTTTGAAAATCTATCTAGACTGTAAATCTGTTGCGTCTCGCTTCGATGGTTCGAATCCATCTCCTCCCACCAAAAAAAGCCTATCATTTGATAGGCTTTTTTGATTTTATCAACCTTAATCTCTGTGATTGAGTAAAACACAACGAACCCACTAATCATCTAGTTTTATGGCATAGTAACCTGACGGATAGGACGGACTGTCGTCAGTAGATATTCTTATTACCAGATGATTCAGGGTGTTCGTTTGCTCCCACTGAAAGTTAAGGATAGGGTTTGCATCGATAAGTTCGATTTTTTCCGAAAGACCTGTATTGTAGTAGTACTCGTAAAGCTCGCTGTCTTTTATATAATAGATTCCCCCGTCTGGTGTCATGGTATAGTTGGGTAGATTGATGGGAAAAAAGTTCTTAGCTTGCGTATCGTAATATCCCTTTTCGAACAAGATGTATGGCAAAGACAGTCCGAGAAGTTCGCCAATCTCATGATTATTGCCTATCACAATGTCTTTGTCGTCTGCAATGGAATGTATCAAAAATTCCCTCCGAACCCCTTGTGTGTAAGGGTTAGGAAAACGGGACGCAAAAACCGCTTTGCCGTCATTGATAAAACTCAGGTAATAGTAGTATTCATCTTTGGGGAGAACTAGTTCGGACGTGGAATTCTTTAAATCATACAGCATCACGCCTTCTTCGCGCACGACTTCTTCCCCACTCTCCTCGGCCCGCATTAAAATATTCAGGTCGTCCGAAACTACCAGCGGTAGGTCGGAATAGTTTTCTTCAATCGCTTCGCATAGTTTTTTTGGATATGGTATTGTTTCGATGAGATTGAGGCTGCTATCGGTTACTGCCAGACTGGTTTTTGTATCAAATACCAAACGTCCGTCACATGGGCGGATAAAACGCCATCCTTCCGGTACAATCTTCATTTCGGCAATGCTTCCCTCAACATCAAATACGATTAGGTAGGGGTCATACTGCCTGCAGTACAGGGTATTTTGGTCGATATGTTCCACCATCACAGCAAAATCATTTCCAAGAACCTTGTGCTGCACAATACTTGGGTAAAGATATTTTATCTCTGCAGTCCTTTTCGCCTGACTAGAGACTTGACTGGATTCATTCACAAATTCGCTTTGCACTCTACTTGAATTAGGTAACGTTAACTCTGTTGTCGTAACACAGGATGTTACCAGAAGAATTGTGCAGCACAAGAGGAATACCGTTATTTTCTTGATTCGAGTCAAGCCCACCATCTCCATTGCAATACTTATATCTTTTGAGATTTTATAAGCGCAACATGCTAACAAATTATACCATAATAACCCGCATATTTAAACAAAGCAGATATTACTTATGATTGTTCCTATCGCCATGAAAAGGATAATCTATTTTACTAATACTTCATTCTAAAATAGCAAAAACCCTCCCCTTTCGGTTTCCGAAAAGGGAGGGTCTGTTATTTTGTTGAGAGAAACTACTTCTTGTAAACAACCTTGCCGCGGCTGATGGTGTAAACCACCTCATGCTTATCGTTTACAATCGCGAAGTCGGCGTATTTGCCGGGCTCGATGGTGCCTGTTTGGCCGTCGATGCCGATGGCGCGGGCGGGGTTGATGGTTACGGCGCGCACGGCCTCCTCAAAGGGGATATCCGCAAAGCGCGCGATGTTGCGCACTGAGTTATCAAGGGTCAGTGTGCTGCCTGCGAGGTTGCCCTCCTTGATTCTTGCAACACCGTCACGGACGTAAACAGTCTTGCCGCCGAAGGGGTACTCGCCGTCGCTCAGGCCCGTCGCCTGCATGGCATCGGTTACCGCGATAATCTTATCAATGCCCTTGGCCCTTACGGTTAGCTTGATAATCTCGGGGTGGAGATGGATGCCGTCGGCGATAATCTCCGCATAGGCATCGCTCAGCAAAGCGGCTCCGGCAGTGCCCGGCTCCCGATGGTGGATGCCCCGCATGCCGTTAAACAGATGGGTAAAGCTGTCGGCGCCGTTCTTAATCGCCTCATATGTGACATCAAGGGTTGCATCGGTATGACCGATTGCGATATACCCGCCTGCCTCTTTAACAAGGCGGATGAACTCCATAGCCCCCTCAGCCTCGGGCGCTACGGTAACGCGCAGCTTCAGGTCATCACCCAGTTTGCGCTCAAACTCAATAAGGTCATCCTTATCCAGCTTTCTGACAAAGCTTGCTTCATGACAGCCAAGCTGATGGGTGCTGATATAGGGGCCTTCTACATGCACGCCGACAATCTTTGCGCCAAGGTCGGGAAGGTCTGCAGCCGCCTTTACCTGGTCAAGCATCGTTAAGACCTCATCTACGGGGGCGGAAACGGTGGTGGGCATAAAGGAAGTCACCCCGTGGCTTGCCAGGAATGCCGACCACTCCGCAAGCTGGGCGGGGGTGGCCTTCATGCAGTCATAGCCGAGTGCGCCGTGGGTGTGGATATCGATAAAGCCCGGCAGCACATAAAGATTTGAGCAGTCAAGCTCGGTGTCGCCGGAGCTAGTGTTGCCTACAGAGCGGATATGCGCATCCTCAAGCAGGATATCACCCTGCGAAAACCCTCTGTCGGGGGAAAGAAACCTACCTCCTTTTAAGGCAATGGTGCTCATAGTAAAAAACCTCTTTTCATTTTCGGATTATTGGTGGTCTACGAAGAAGAGCGGGTCTTTTTTTAGCTGCTCTTCGCCCTTTTGCCATAAGGCCCGCGCGTCAATAAGATAGCACACTGAGTCAAGAATCGTCCCCTTCTTTATCTCATCGGGGGCGAGCAGGGGCTCGATGCGGTCATAGCGCTGTTCGACCCCTTTAAAGTCATGGCAGGTATAAGACTTGCGCAGCAGGCGGTCATGTTCGTCTATGAGAATATATTCCGTCTGGTTTTCTAAGAATAGATAGGGCGGCACCACGAGCTCCTCTACCCCGTGCATCGAGGTGTTGGGGCGCAGGCCGCAGCCGAGCATTAAAATCTTGCCGCCGTTTTCCCGCAGCAGCCGAAACGGCGAGTTTGGCCCGACGGGTGTGGTGTCCTTGATGTGGGACTCAGTAAGGGCTTTTGCGTCCTTGCCGTTTGCGCACACCGAATGGGTGGGGTGGAGACTGCGAACCGTTCCCGGATAGGCGCGAAAGGCCTCGGGCAGAGCACCCACACAGGCCTTGGTGTCTTTACTGCTGAATACCGGATTTTGCGGTGTAGCGTACTCGTAGGTAAGTGACGGCATCAAAAGTGTTCCCTGCCCGCCCAGCACCTCTAAAAAGGCCTCGATTACCGACTGGGCACCCCTTTCAAGCCTGCCCAACGACCGCAGGGAGGAATGGATTAGCAGGGTATCCCCGGCGCATACGCCGAGTGCGCGTATATCATTTACAAGTGCGAAAGCCTGTCCGTTCATCGTTGCCGTCCTCCCCTGTTAGACCTAATCGGTCAGGGTAATCTTCATGGCGCCCAGCATACCGGCCTTGTTGCCGAGGGAGGCCTTGTTTATTATGGTATCACTGCTGCTCTCCATTACATGGTCGGGCAGCCTGTTTCTGATTCTGCTTACGATGTAGTCTTCGTTCATGATTCCGCCGCCCAGCACGATGCAGGGGGGATTAAAGATATGAATCAGCGATGCAAGCCCGACTAGGATTTCGTCAATCCAGGCATCCACTGCCTTTTGAACGGCAGGGCTTTCGGGCAGCTTCTCAAAAATCACGCGACCGCTTACGCAGTCTTTATCCACCTTTTGCGCCTCGCGAACCAGTGCCTTGGTGGAGGCGTACTGCTCGTAGCAGCCGTGCAGGCCGCAGCCGCAGGGCAGACCGTTTGCATGGGTGATCATATGGCCGAACTCCGCCGCGATCCCCTTATAGCCCTTGTAGAGCTTGCGGTTTATGATAATGGCGCCGCCGATGCCGGTTCCGTAGGTAAGGCACAGAAAATCATCAAAGCCCCTGCCGGCCCCGTAAAAGGCCTCGCCGAGGGCAGCACAGTTTACATCGTTTTCTACAGATACAGGCACATGAAACCGATCTTCGACCATATCCTTTACACGCATGCCGGTGTAGCCGGGGATGTTTTGGTTAGCAAACACTATAACCCCGTTTTTGGCATCCACCTGTCCGGCGGTGCTGATGCCGATTCTATCATATCCACTATAGCTGCTAATAATCTCAAAAACGCGTTCCATTAAGAACGCCCCGCCTTTATGCGCGTCGCTGGGGTGCTCGGCGCTGGAAAGGAAGCTGCCGTCCTCCTTAAGTAATCCGGATTTGATGGCGGTACCGCCGATATCAAGTGCTAAGATAGACAAAAACCTCAGCATCCTTTCTTATTTGTATTTTCTGTGGGGATGATAACTTTATTATATGGCGCAGAAAATATTTTTCAATATAAGGGGTGAAAAATTTTTTCTTTTTCGGCGTTCTGTTAAAAAATCCCCTGTCCCTTTTAGTAAGAGGCAGGGGATTGGTTAAAATACTCTTATACGTTACAGCAGCTTTGCCGCAATCGACTGGGTTGTTTGCTTTTTATTATGGTCGCATAGTTCATAGTTGGTCTTAAAAAACTCGGTATAAAGGATGTCAAGTAAGAAAATCTGCGCAATCTTTGCCGAAACCGAACCGCCTTGGAACGGGCCTTCGTTTGCGCCGCACAGGAGAACGACATCGGTATAAGCGGTAATGGGGGATTCCGCAAATCGGGTGATACAGATTGTCATTGCGCCGTTATTCTTCGCGCGCTTGAGAATTTCAATAGTGTCTTTGGTCGAGCCGGAATAGGAGATGGCAATCGCCAAATCCTCTTTTCCAAGCAGAGCTGAGGCCATGGCCTGCATATGGGCGTCCTCTACGCACATGACGTTGGGCAAAATCGCCCCGAACTTGTTTTTTGCCTCCATCGACATGACGCCTGACGAGCCCATGCCGAAGAAATGGATGAGCCGCGCCTTCTTCATCATCGCTACAGCCTTTTGAATATCCTCCGCCTTGTTCATCTCAAGGGTTTGATTGAGGGCTGCGACGTTTGTGTTGAGAAGCTTATGGCAAACCTCGTCGGTAGAATCGGTAATGCTTATTACGTCTGAAAGGGTGATTGCGCTTGAGGTCTCGTTGCTGTTAATCGACTGGGCAAGCAGCATCTTAAAATCCTGATAGCCGCTTAGCTTAAGCGTTTTGCAAAAGCGGAACACCGTTGTATCGCCAACGCCGCAATGCTCTGCAAGGTCGGTAATCGACATATAAAGGATATCGCGCGCGTGCTTTAACACATAGTCTGCAACCACATGTTCAGCTTTGGTGAACGCCTTTGAGCTCGCCTGTATCCTTGCAAAGATGTCGTTGGTTAACACATCAACCGCCCCATTCTGACAATCATATCGTACCTTTTATGCTATTGTATACCAAATAAAAAATATTTTCAATCTACCGCAGATGATTTTGACGGATTACACAAGGAATTACCTGTAAAACGGCCATGTTCTAACGCATGTTCTAAAAAATAAAGCCGAATTTTAAAGAAGAAGTAAAAAATTTTTTCAAAAACATATTGAAAAAAGTTTTTTTTGTGCTATACTGGTGGCAAGATGATAAAACATCTCCACAATACTGTTAAAATCATCTAAAAAATTTATCATCTGCAATTTAAAACGGAGGTCATGATCTATGCAGAAAATTACTCTCAAAAGAGTAGCAGCATGCTTGTTGGCACTTGTTATGACACTTTCCATCGCAGGCTGCGCTGGTAACAACTCTAATTCAAGTGCAGCTCCTTCCAACACCGATTCCAATGCTCCGGCAGAGAGAGAGAAGGTAAACTTCTGGTATCTGTGGGGCGGCGACGAAGCAAAGATCATCGAAGAGATCATTGCCGCTTACAACGCAAGCCAGGATAAGTATGAAGTTATCGGCTTGAGCACTCCTGACCAGCAGAAGATTATCACCGCTATCTCCGGCGGCCAGGGCCCCGATGTAACCGACGATTTCGGCGGAAGCATTCCTAAGTATGCAGCTGAGAACATCGCAATGCCTTTGGATGACTTCATCAGCGCTGAGAACTTCGATACCTCTGTGTATGTTGACTCCGCTATGGAGCTCATGAAGTTCAATGACAAGGTTTACGGCCTGCCCCTGAGCGTTAACGTACATGCCCTCTATTACAACAAGGACCTCCTTGCTGAGGCTGGCATCACCGAGCTGCCCAAGACCCTTGAGGAGCTCATGGAGATGGCCATAGCTACCACTAAGGTAGAGAACGGCAACGTTACCCAGCTTGGTATGCCCTTTGTAACCGATAGCTACTGGTACTATTGCTTCACCTATGCTAACGGCGGCTTCTTTGCTGACAAGGACGGCAACCTGACCCCCAATAACGATGGCTTTAAGACCACCCTCGAATACCTCAAGAAGACGGTTGATAAGTTCGGCTCTGACGCTCTGAACAACTACATCACCTCTGGTGTTTCCAAGCAGTACACTGCTGAGGATCCCTTCTGCAAGGGCACCCAGGTATTCAGAATCGACGGTCCTTGGTTCTACAACATGGCTAAGGATGCCGGCGTAAACTTCGACCTCATGCCCCTGCCCGGCTCTGAGAAGGCTGGCGGAACCGGTTACTCCATGATGGATACCTCTATCATGTACATTCCCTCCACCGCTAAGAACAAGGACGGCGCTTGGGACTTCGTTAAGTACATCACCTCTGGCGAAGGCTCCAGACTGTTTGTAACCAAGAAGGGCGACCTGCCTCCGACAAAGGCTCTGGCTCAGGACGAGGAAGTTATCAACATGTCTCCTGCTGCTAAGGTTTACCTCGATGTACTCAATCAGAACCACTGCTACGCTCTTCCCCAGATGGAAGCCGGCGTTGAGTACGACAAGGCTATCAAGATGGCAACCGAGGCTGTACGTCTTGGCAGCTCTGTAGAGGATGCCCTCAACCAGATCGTTAAGGACACCGAAGCTCTTGTAAAATAATAAGGCTTTTTGCACTGGCAGGCATCGCAGCAACTACCTCAACAATCAAACATTGCGTAACTCTTCATTGCCGCCAGGCAGAAGAATAGTGTGAGAGAACGAGGGCGGCACCAGCCGCCCTCGTTCTTTTATTGTCAATAAGGATTGAGCAAATCTCAAGTATTTACCAGTAAAAAGTCGGTTTAGACTTTTCCAATTAACAAATGGCCGGGAAAAAAGGCATGCGCCGTATCGTGAAGGTAAGACTATCCGGTTGGCAAGGGCCTTTATGAAGCACATAAGACGGAGCTTTCAATAATCCTGCCGTTGCCTGAAACATTTTATAAGGTGGTGCGACTATGAATACAATCCTTGGTAAAAAGAAAAAGGGCAAGCTGATGAATGAAAACGTATCCGGCTTTATGTTCGCCCTGCCATGGATGATTGGTTTTCTTGTTTTCAGCCTATACCCCATTTTAATGTCCGCTTATTATAGCTTTACAGATTTTAGCGCAATCAAACCGCCGACATGGGTTGGCTTAAACAACTACATCTCTCTTTTTAAGGACAACATGTTCTACAAAAGCCTGTTTAACACCCTCTTCTTTGTAATAATATCGGTGCCCGGAACCATCTTCCTTGCACTGATAACGGCTGTTTTGCTCAATATGAAGGTTCGTGGCAGAGCAATCTTCCGCGCAATCTTCTTTATCCCTTCCATTCTACCTCTAGTTGCTTCAACAATGATTTGGATCTGGATATTTGACCCTCTTAACGGGTTTCTGAATAGATTCCTTAAGCTGTTTGGCGTTCCTACCATCAACTGGCTCGGCAGCCCCGTCTATGCCCGGTGGTCGATTATCTTAATCGCCCTGTGGGGTGTCGGTACCACCACCGTTATCTTCCTTGCCGCCATTCAGGATGTGCCCAAGGAGCTGTACGAGGCAGCATCGATTGACGGTGCAGGCCGCCTGACAAAGTTCTTTAAGATTACCATACCCAACATATCTCACGTGATTTTGTATCAGGTAATACTGGCTGTAATCAACGGATTCCAGTATTTCACCCAGGTATATATCATTGTTACCGCTCAGTCCGGTAACCTTGTTGCCGGCATCAAGGCGGGCCCGCAGGATACCCTGCTGATGTACCCCATGTACCTATACCACAACGCGTTTACCTTCTTAAAGATGGGCAGAGCCTCGGCAATGGCGTGGATTCTGTTTATCGTGGTTGGCCTGTTTACCATTTTGCTGACCAAGGTTTCGCAAAAATGGGTTGACCTGAAATAAGGGGAGGAAAGAAAGAATGTTAAGCAAAGTAAAATCTGCAGTCTATAAAATTATCCCCTACTTTTTTCTGCTGCTCTTTTCGTTTATTTTTGTGTTTCCCATCCTGCTGATGATATTCACATCGTTTAAGACCAACCAGCAGGCCTTTGACCCGAACATCGGTGTTTTTCCGGTGGAGTTTTATCTGGGTAACTACGTAAACGTCTTTGAAACCATCCCCTTCTTTAAGTATTTCGGCAACACCTTGTTCATTACAGGGTTTAACGTTTTGGCTACTTTGATTGTTACCCCGATGATTTCCTACTCGCTTGCAAAGATTAAGTGGTGGGGCAGAGACCTCATCTTCTCCATCGTGGTTTCCACCATGCTCATCCCCTTTACCGTAACCATGATTCCCCTTTACAAGCTGTGGGTAAAGCTGGGCCTTGTTGGTACCTTTGCTCCGCTGATTATTCCGGCCTTCTTCGGCTATCCCTTCTACATCGTTTTGCTGCGTCAGTTCATGCTCACCATCCCGGATGAGCTGCTGGAGGCGGCAAGGATAGACGGCTGCAACAGCTGGCAGCGCTTCTTTAAGGTGGCACTGCCCCTGTGCAAGCCGGGACTATCCACCATCACCATCTTCTCGTTCCTGTACACCTTCTCGGACTTTTTAAGCCCCCTGCTTTATGCAAACAACGCAGACCACTACACCCTTTCTATCGGCCTGCAGGCGTTCTTAAACGAGCACTCGGTAGACTGGACCTCCCTGATGGCTGCGGCCACCCTATTCATGATACCGATTATCATCCTCTTCCTGTTTGCACAGAAGTATCTGATTGAGGGTATTTCAACATCCGGCTTAAAATAACGGAGGTATCCTGCGATGAGTATACCGCTGACCTTTGACCCGTTTACACAAACCGACCTTTTGGAGCTTGTAGACCTATGGAACCGGTGCTTTGATAAGCCCTACCGGGTAAGTGCCGAGATTGTGCAAAGCAAGATCCTTAATAACAAGGATACCTTTGCCCCGGCAGTCTTGGTATGCAAAACGGGGGGCAAAATCATCGGGTTTATTGCCTGCAAGGTAACCGATAACACCATCGCCGACTATGACCATGCGGCGTGGATTTGCACCCTGTTTGTCGACAAGGCATACAGGCGTCAGGGAATCGGAACCATGCTGCTTCAATGGGCCGAGAAGGCGTTAAGGGAAGCGGGCTACAAAAAGCTGTTTGTCGCCGGAGAGCTTGACAACTTCTACTCCGGTATTCCAAACCCGGGTCCAGAGCTAAACGCATTCTTTGAAAACCACGGGTTTGAGCTCAGCGACACCGAGCACTACGACCTTACGGCAGATGTTTCTACGATTGATTTCTCTTCACTTCCTGTAAAGGTAAACCGCAGCATCGACTATACGACCAGAACCTACTCTGAACACGATTATCAAAACTTCTCCTCATTCCTTCATCACCAATTCCCGGGCCGCTGGGAAGAAGAGATGCTGCGGTTTATCAAAAATGGCGGTGACCACCGATTTGTAATGCTGCTGTGCAAGGGCGATGAGATCAAGGGCTTTTGCAAGATTCACTACAGCCCAGATAACGACGGCCTAGGATATCACCTCGGCTATCACTGGGGCGCACTCGGGCCGATCGGCATAGCCGATGATATCCGCGGGCTGGCGCTGGGCAACCGCATTCTGTGCGACAGCCTTGCGCAGCTCAAATCATACGGCGCGCACAATGTCAACATCGACTGGACCGTATTAAAGGACTTCTACGGCCAGTTTGGCTTTGTGCCGTGGCGAACCTACCTATACGCAGACAAAGACCTCTAGTTAGGGTTAAACCTTTTATAAGCAGGGTGAAGAAGAACCATGATTAACCTACACGGCGAAGCACAGGAGGTTGCAGGAGGACTTGAAAACCTTCTGCAATACTACCGTTTCCCTAACCTTGATAAGGACTATTCCATCAATGTAAAACGATTACACGCTGACTCGAAGGCCTCGCTGATTGTCTCCACCCAAAACGGCCTTGAGATACAGTACAAAGACCGCAGCAGCTTTTTTAGGGCTCTTTCCATCCTGCTGCAGCATGCGGACGAAGCAGCCTTCAATAAACAGGAGACTGCCCAGTTTGAGGCCTGCTCGGTGATGCTTGACCTTTCGCGCAACGCGGTCTACCGGTTGGATGAAATCAAGCGCATACTCTCCTTTATGGCGCTTGCGGGCCACAACCGCTGCTACCTCTACATGGAGGACACCTACGACCTGCCCGGCTACCCCTACTTCGGGTATTTTAGGGGCAGGTACTCCGCAAACGAATTAAAAGAGATTGACGACTTTGCATACTCTCTCGGCATTGAGGCGGTTCCCTGCATCCAGACCCTTGCCCACCTCGCCACCACCCTCAAATGGGGCTACGCCAAGAACATGAAGGATACCGATGACATCCTGCTTGTTGGCGAGGACGAGACCTACCGCTTCATTGAGACCATGCTCACCACCCTAAAGGGCATCTTCCGCACCAATAGGGTTCACATCGGCATGGATGAGGCGATGGGACTAGGCACGGGCAATTACCTCAAAAAGCATGGCTACAAGAACCAGTACGGCATCATGATAGAGCACCTAAACCGTGTCAACGAGATTGCAAAGAAACTCGGTATGGTGCCGATGATCTGGGACGATATGTTCTACCGGTCCCACGATGTAAACCACGACTACTACAACTTTGATGTTCAGATAACCGATGAGGACATAAAACTCGTTCCGCCGAACATCGCGCTCGTGTATTGGGATTATTACCACACAGACGAGCAGGAGTACGACAAACTGCTTGCGATGCGCGACCGCTACCCCAACGACATCGTGTTTGCGGGCGGCATCTGGCGATGGGCAGGGCTTGTGCCCTCTTACTCCAAGACCTTTGTGACAACCAATGCGGCACTTGTCGCTTGCAGGCGCCACAAGGTAAAGGAGATTATGGCCACCACATGGGGCGATGACGGCTCCGAAACCCCGCTTGCCACCATCCTGCCGGGAGTCATCCTGTTTGGCGAGCATTGCTACGGTGGTCAGACAGACGAGCAGGCGGTAAGCGACCGCTGCGAGTTTTTAACCGGTCTTCCCCTGCAGGCGTTTTTGGCTATAGAAAAGCTTGATATCCTGCCGGGTGGGGACTACCCCAACGTCAAGGTCAAGAACCCGACCAAGCATATCCTCTATCAGGATATTTTGATGGGCGCCTTTGACTGCTACTTTAAAGACGAGGCCATCGAGGGACACTTTGCAGACTGTGCAAAGGACCTCTATACTCTTGCAAATCAGGCTAATAACTCCTACGCAGACCTGTTTGAGCTGTACGCAAGATTTGCAGATGTGCTTGCCTTAAAGAGCAGACTGGGTATTCGCATCAGGCAGGCCTATGCCAAAAACGATAGGGCCAGCCTTGAGACAATCGCCCATAACACCCTGCCTGAGCTACGCACGGCGTTAAGCGCCTTCAAAAAAGCGTTTGCAAAGGTTTGGTTTTACGAGGCCAAGGGCTATGGCTTTGAGGTCATCGACATCCGCATCGGAGGGGTACTCAGCCGCATCGATACGGTGATTGACCGCCTGGCAGCCTATCTGGCAGGACAAATCAGCGAGATGGAGGAGCTTTGCGAAGAGCCGCTCCCCTTTACGCTGGGCGAATTTTACGATGAAAACTATGTAAGCTACAACGTATACGGCAGTACCGCCACACAGAATGTGTTAAGTCGTTAGGCTGTTTACGTTAGAACTGATACTTGCAATTTGTACCGAGGAAAGGATTGTGTGAAATGGTTAAAGTACTGTACGTACCGCTGGACGAAAGGGCTTGTAACTATTACTTCCCCCAGCATCTGGCGAAGATTGCAGACGATATAGAGCTGCTGGTTCCCGCTTATGAGGATATGGGGTTTTTAAAAACACCCGCAAATTACAACAAGATTTGGGAATGGCTGTTTGAAAACGCAAAGAGCTGCGAGTACGCAATCCTTTCGGTAGATACGCTTGTGTACGGCAATATCATCAACTCCCGTACCCATCACCGCACCTGCATTGAGTGCAAGGAAACACTCGATAACTTTAGAAAGCTTAAGAGCATAAACCCCAACCTGAAGATTCACGCCTTTAATCTCGCGGCCCGCGTGGCGGCTTACAACGACGCCCACGAGGACCCCGATTACTGGGCAACCCAGGGCTATAACATCTGGCGTTACACCTATTTGATGGATAAGATTGCCCGCAAGCACGCGGACGAGGCGGAAGAAAAAGAGTTCGAGCAGCTTAAAAACGAGATTCCCGCCGAGTACCTCAATGACTTTATCGAGAGAAGAACCGTCGACCGCTTTACCAACCTCTACTGCGTAGACCTTGTTAAAGACGGCGTGTTCGATATGCTCACCGTACCCAAGGACGACACCGCCGAGTACGGCTATGCAGCCCTTGACCAGGCCGCCATTGCAAAGAAGGTGCGCGAGGAACGCCTCATGGACAAAGTCCTCGTTTACCCCGGTGCCGACGAGGTTGGCAGCGTGCTCTTTGCAAGGGTGTTTAACCTCATTAAGGGCTATACGCCCCGCGTGTACGTCCGCTACTCCTCGGTATGGGGCCCCACCATCGTGCCGCGCTACGAGGACCGTCCGCTGCATGAGAGCATCAAGGCTCAGATTACCTCGGCAGGCGGCATCTATGAGGACAATTCCGCGGCATCCGACTGCATGCTGGCGATTAACTCCCCCGGCAAGTACATGATTGAGTCGGCTGACCAGTACAACAAGGACCTGACCTTTACAAGCCACATCAACATGCACGAGTTTTTGCGCTACATCAAGTACTACTCGGGCACCTATCAAAAGGCAGTGGGCGTGGCTGAGGTCTCTGTCTGCAACGGCTGCGAGAACGAGTTTATGGATTATGCCCTGCTTGCAGGCACCTACGACATCACCCAGGGCTTCGGCGGGTGGAACACCTCGCAGAATACGATTGGCGTGGTGCTCGCACAAACCATCATTGCAAGCTACTATGACCGCTATAAGGATAACTACGAGCAGTTTAAGCGCGCTGAGGAATTTAAGCTGCGCAACATTATCTGCGACTGGCTGTATCAATCCAATGTCCTGCACCAGTTTATTGTAGAAACCAAAGACCGCATTGACCCCTATAACCTCGCAGAGCATTACGACGAGGTAACCGAGTATTTTGTATCAAACCTTAACCGCCTAATTGACGAGAAGTTCGGCGGCCGGTATAAGGGAGCCAAAATAGAGATTGTAAACCTTCGCTTTAACTGGGATGGAGTATTCTATATCAACTTTGATGTAAGGCTGGAGGGGATTGAGTTTCGGGTATAAAGCGGCGGTACACTAAATTGGGAAAAAGGAATGTTCACAATGGATAACAATGAGATCCTCCATCGGATTAAGAATAAATTAATCGTTTCCTGTCAGGCGCTCAGCGATGAACCCTTACACAGCTCATTTATCATGAAGCGCATGGCTGTCGCCGCTCAAGAGGGCGGTGCAGGCGGCATCAGAGCCAACTCGCCGCAGGATATTATCGAAATCAAAGAGGCGGTAAGCCTGCCGATTATCGGCTTATACAAGGTGGAATATGACGACAGCGAGGTCTACATCACCCCGACCATGAAGGAGGTCGATGCCCTCGTTGAGGCGGGTGTCGACATCATCGCCATGGATGCCACCAAGCGCCTGCGCCCGGGCGGCAAGACCCTTGAGGAGTTCTTTAAAGAGGTAAAGGCTAAGTACCCGAACCAGCTCTTTATGGCGGACACCTCCTGCTATGAGGAGGGCGTTAAGGCCGAAGAGCTCGGATTTGACATCATCGGCACCACCATGTCGGGCTACACCGAGTACACCAAGGATGTAAAGCTGCCCAACTTCGACCTCATGAAGCAGTATGTCGAGAACCTAAAGACCCCCATCATCGCCGAGGGCGGCATCTGGACACCCGACCAGCTTCGGATGGCGATGGATACCGGCGTCTGGGCTGCCGTGGTGGGTACTGCCATCACAAGACCCCGCGAGATTACCCGCTACTTTTTAAACGGCCTTAAATGATTATTAATTGCGATTTCAATATGACAACAATTTTAGAAAGGGATGCGTAAATCAATGAGCAAGTTAAAGATAGCAGTCATCGGTTGCGGAACCATTGGTACCACGGCACATATCCCCGCCTACATAAAGAACGAGAAGGCGGAGATTAAGTACTTCTGCGATATTATCCCCGAGCGCGCACAGGCCATGGTGGATAAGTACGGCTGCGGCACTGCTGTAACCGATTATCATGATATCCTCGGTGACCCCGAGCTTGACGCAGTTTCGGTCTGCACACCGAACAATGTACACGCGCAGATTGCAATTGACTTTTTACGGGCAGGCAAGCACGTTCTGTGCGAAAAGCCCGCTGCCAGAACCTACGCTGAGGCACTTGAGATGCAGAAGGTGCAAAAGGAAACCGGCAAGACTCTCAACATCGGTGTGGTAAATCGTTTTAACACTGCTGTTAACCGCATTAAGGCTTTGATTGACAACGGCGAGCTGGGCGAGGTTTACCATGTATACGGCAGCTTCCGCTCTTACCGCTGCATCCCCGGCTGGGGTGGCCCCTTTACCACCAAGGCGATTGCCGGCGGCGGCGTGCTGATTGACTGGGGCGTGCATTTCTTAGACCTTATCATGTACTGCTGCGGCGACCCCAAGCCCCTGACCGTATCGGGTAAGGCCTATTCCAAGCTGGGCAAAAAGCTTGAGGACTACGTTTACACCGACATGTGGGCAGGCCCGCCCGTAAAAGACGGCACCTACGATGTTGAGGATATGATTACAGGCTTCATTCGCACCGAAGGCCCCACCATCACCATCAACGGCGCATGGGCTCAGAACATCGGCGAGAACGAAATGTTTATCGACTTCATGGGCGATAAGGCCGGTATCCGTCTGCAGTACGGCGGCAACTTCACCCTTTATTCCACCAAGGATAACGCCCTTGCAAAGACTGTATTTACATACAACAGCATTCCGCACTTTGAATCGGAGATCGGTGCTTTCTTAGACTGCATCGAATCGGGCGAAAAGCTGCCCTCCCACATCGACTCGGTACTCATCACCGCTTCGATGATGCAGGCACTGTATGATTCCTCCGAGCAAGGCAAAGAGATCGCTCTTTAAGAGATGGCTCTTTAAGAGATTGCTCTTTAAGAGATTAAGCCTTTAATACCGGACAAATAGGCCCGCGAAAAAAGAAGGAATAACAGATATGAAAAAGATTGGCTTTATCGATTACTATCTGGACGAATACCATGCGAACCACTACCCGGGCTGGATTAAGGACCTTTCGGGCGGTGAGCTTGAGGTTGCCTATGCGTGGGCAAAGATTGATGCTCCCTCCGGCATGACCACCCGCGAGTGGTGCGAGAAAAACGGTATTGCGCAGCTTTCAAGCATCGAGGAGGTTGTGGACAAGAGCGACTATCTCGTTGTCCTCTCCCCTGACCACCCCGAGATGCACGAGGAGCTTTGCGCCCTGCCGCTTGCCAGCGGCAAGCGCGTGTACGTAGACAAGACCTTTGCCCCCGACCGCGCCACCGCCCTGCGCATCTTTGAAAACGCCGAAAAGCACAACACCCCCTGCTTTTCCTCCTCTGCCCTGAGGTTTGCAACGGAGTATCAGCCTGTTGATAAGTCTAAAGTGCAGAATATCGCAAGCTGGGGGCCGGGATCTCTTAGCATCTACTCCATACATCAGATTGAGCCGATTATCTCCCTGATGGGAGCAGGGGCCCAGCGCGTGATGTTTACCGGCACCGAGCAGTGGCCTGCTTTGGTGATTGAGTTTGCCGACGGCAGAAGAGCAAGCCTTTCCCACCACGGCTGGAGCTGCCCGTTTACAATGTCCATCGGCTACAACGACGCCACCTCTGAGATTGTCAAGGTGGAGTCGGACTTCTATCATGCCTTCCTGACACAGATGGTGGATTTCTTCTTAACCGGCAATGTGAAGGTAAACCACGAGGAGACCGTTGCGGTAATTGCCACCCGTGAGGCGGGGATAAAGGCATCCCAAAACCCGGGCACCTGGGTGAACATCCACTAATACGACGGCGCGTATCATTGCGCCATAGGAAGGAAGGGTACATATGAAACCGTTTTCTATCGGCGTGATTGCCGATTCGTTCCGTCTTCCCATTCGGGAATCGATAGAAAAGGCCCGCGAGGTAGGAGCTGACGGCGTGCAGATTTACGCCGTATCGGGTGAAGTATGCCCCGAGAACCTCTCCGCCTCGGCCAGACGTGAGCTGCTCGATATCATTGAGTCCAACGGCCTGAAGGTCACCGCCCTGTGCGGCGACCTCGGCGGCCACGGCTTTGCGAAAAAAGAGGAAAACCCGGACAAGATTGAACGGTCCAAGCGGATTATCGACCTTGCGCGGGATTTGGGCACCACAATTGTCACCACCCACATCGGTGTGGTACCGCACGACAACACCTGCGACCGCTACAAGGTCATGCAGGAGGCCTGCAACCAGCTTGCCGAATACGCCCATGCAAACGGCGCCTTCTTTGCTGTGGAAACAGGCCCCGAGCCGGCTGAACGCCTCAAGGCCTTTTTAGATAGCCTCTCTTCAAAGGGAGTAGCCGTCAACCTTGACCCTGCAAACCTTGTGATGGTCACCGACGACGACCCGGCAGCTGCCGTTTACACCCTTAAGGACTATATCGTCCACACCCATGCCAAGGACGGCATTATGCTCAAAAAGACCGACCCGCAGGTTATCTATGACTTCTTTGCTGAGGGCGGTATTGGCGACCTGCGCTTAGAAGAGTACTTCCGCGAGGTACCCTTGGGCGAGGGTAAGGTTGATTTTGACCGCTACCTGACTGCCTTAGAGGATATCGGCTACCGCGGATATCTGACCATTGAGCGCGAGGTTGGTCCAACCCCCGAGGCGGACATCCGCCTTGCTGTGGATTTTCTTAAGAGCAAAATAAGATAATATTCTGGTGGATTATGAATAGACAATATGGCGTAGTTTTAATCGGCTGCGGGCATATCGGCGAGGAGCACATTGCGGATATCTACTACCGCGAGGGCATTACCGTTGTCGGGGTAGTAGATAAAAACCTCGACCGCGCAAAGGAGTTTGCCCGCAAGTATCAGGCCAAGACCTATGCCGCAGATTATAAGGAGTATCTAAAGCGCGAGGATGTTGATATTGTCATCATCGCAACCTATGTCAATTCCCATCTTGAAATACTCAGAGACTGCCTTAACGCCGGCAAGCATGTAATCTGCGAAAAGCCAATTACCGCAAGTATCGAGGACGGGCTGGAGTTTGTACGTCTTGTTAAGTCCTCCCCCTGCAAGGTGATGGTCTCCTACATCCTGCGCTGCAACGAAACCTATCAAAAGGCCGCAGAGCTCATACAATCGGGAGTAATCGGCAACATTAAAACCATGCGGATGGTGCAAAACCACCACTGCAAGGACTGGGAGCGCTATAAGCTCTTACTTCGCGATTGCTCCCCCATTGTGGACTGCGGCGTGCACTACATGGATGTTATGCAGTGGTTTACAGGCTCCGAGATTGAATCGGTAGACGGGTTTGGCGCAATCCTTGATGATGACCTGCCGCAAGGGGTTTACAACTACGGCGTAATCAATGTTAAACTCAAAAACGGCGCTGTTGGCTACTACGAGGCCGGATGGTCAAAGAACCTTGCCTCCTGCAACATCAAGGAGTTTGTGGGAGATAAGGGCAGGCTGTCCATCACCCTAAACTATATGCGCAGCAAGGACATAGAGGAAGGCGACCTCATTGAGCTTTACTTAAATGAGGGCAACCAGTACATCACCATCAACATCAACACAAAGTACAAGAATATGTGGGCGCAGTTTGAGCGCCTTGTGGACATGATTGAGAACAACGCCCCTGCTGTGCCCAATATCGATGAGGTCTACAGCGCCTTTGACGCTGTTATGCAGGCCGATTCGATTGTGCGCAGCAAGCTCGGGCTGTAATAGGCATCAACAAACGTCACACACAAGCATTCACAAAACGAGGGGAAAAGGCATGCAGATTTTCAGAACACAGGATTACCAGGCCATGAGCCGCAAGGCGGCTAATATTATTTCGGCACAGGTGATACTCAATCCAAGCTCCGTGCTCGGCCTTGCCACCGGCTCTACGCCGCTGGGCATCTACCGCCAGCTCATTGACTGGTATAACAAGGGCGATCTCGACTTTTCCAAGGCTTACAGTGTAAACCTCGACGAGTATGTCGGCCTGTCGCCGGACCATGAGCAGAGCTATCACTACTACATGAACGAAAACTTTTTTTCTCATGTAAACTTTGCCGAAGGTCACAATTACCTGCCCGACGGCATGGCAAAGGACATTGACGCCGAATGTGCGCGCTATGATAAGCTCATCAGCGACCTCGGCGGAATCAGCCTGCAGCTTTTGGGCATCGGCCATACCGGCCATATCGGCTTTAACGAGCCCAATGCCGCCTTTGACAAGATGACCCATGCGGTTGATCTCCACCCCAAGACCATCGAGGCCAACGCCCGCTTCTTTTCAAGCCCCGACGAGGTGCCGAAGCAGGCCATCACCATGGGCATTAAGTCCATTATGCAGGCAAAACAGATTCTGCTCGTTGCAAACGGCGCCGAGAAGGCGGAGATTCTCTATGAGTCCCTGTTCGGTCCTGTAACCCCCGCCGTTCCGGCTTCGATTCTGCAGCTCCACCCCAATGTCACAGTGGTCGCCGACGAGGCCGCCCTGTCGGTCATCATGCAGCACCACAGTGAAGCTGTCAGCAGATAACCTAGAGTACTTCTAACACAACCTTCCATATATAAAAACCCCGGCAGGCATCCCCCACATGCCTGCCGGGGTTTTATGTATTCTCATTATTTCAATCCCATTGTATATAACATGCATTTCCTCACGGGAATTTTCATAAAAATAAAACTATTTGTACACATAGCTGCATTATTGTGGGATTTTTCATCGGAACGTACATTGTATAAAAATGCAATATCATATATAATTACTCGGAATACTCATGTAAAAGGAGCTGACCGAATGACAAAGAAGCAAAATCGATGGATTCCCGTTATCGCTGGTATTGCGATACAACTATGCCTCGGCACAGCCTACATTTGGGGTGTATTCCAAAAGGGTGTGGCTACCTACCTGTTCGACGGCAACAATGCAGACGCCGGACTTGCCTTTTCCATCCTGCTAAGTATGCTTACACTAGGCAGCACGATTGGCGGCTACCTGCAAAATAGATTCGGCACCCGTCTTGTGGTTATTTCAGGCGGGTTGGTACTGGCTCTAGGATTTTTCCTCGCGTCCTTGACCCCGCCCTCTATGGGCTGGCTTATCTGGATTACATACGGTGTTATCGGCGGATTCGGCATGGGTATGACCTATTCCACCACAATTGCCTGCTGCCAGAAATGGTTCCCCGATAAGCGCGGCTTCATCACCGGAATCATTGTGTCCGCCTTGGGCTTTGGCGGCGTTGTATTTACCCCGCTTGCCGAAACGCTCATAAAAACCTATGGCGGCGGCGAGGCCGGTATCGGGGAGCTAGTATCGTTTCGCTGGTTTGCTGTCATTTTCTTAGTGGTATGCACGATTGGCGGCTACTTTGTCAACAGCCCGCCCAAGGATTACTGCCCCGAGGGCTGGACTCCGCCTGCCCCCAAGGCCGGTATCGTAAGGCAGGATTTTACGCCGAAACAGGCGCTCAAAACCCCGCAGTTCTATGCGATTACCGCAACCATGATGCTTGCCTGTCTTGCCGGTCTTATGATGATTGCCTTTGGCAAGACGATTGCAGGCTATCAGCCCGAGCTCAAGACCATTGCCGTTACGGGCGTTTTCGCCGTAACCTTGTTTAACTCCTTTGGCCGCCTGTTCTGGGGCTGGGTTTCTGACCGGATTGGCTGCAAAAACACCGTTTTGATTTTGCTTGTTTCTACTGCCGTTTTGGTGCTTCTTGTAAAGCTTGTGGTGACAAACATCCTTTTCTTTGTGCTTGTGGCTGCCATCGGCTTTCTTTACGGCGGATACCTCGGAACCTTCCCCGCATTTACCGCGGATTACTTCGGCACAAAGCACGTCAGCATCATATACGGCATGGTTCTGCTCGGCTTTGGTCTGGGCGCTGTAGCGTCCTCCTATCTCGGCGGATACTTTGTAAACCTCGCCACTGCCGCAGACCCAACTGCGCTGGATATCAACATTCTGTTTACCGCCTTTATTGTGGCCTCCATCACCTCGGCGGTGGGTGCTGTTTTGATGCTGTTTACAAAGCCCCCGAAGGTAAGGGAAAAGCAAACGGTTTAAGTAATCACTACATAAAACAAAAAACGCAGAACCACATTCGGTTCTGCGTTTTGCTTTGTTAGGATAAGTCTACTTTGCTTTTGCGACAATGATAGTGGTATTCTCCATGCGCCACACCATCTCGGCATCACAAAACCCTGCTTCGCGAAATAGTCTTAGCTGAGTATCTATTGTACAGGGGGTATCGTAGTGATAAAATTCGCCCTCCGGTATGTTCTGCTCTTTGCGGATGCGCTCATTCTCTGCAAAATAAAAGGCTTCCTCGGCGCTGTCTGTAATCATATAGCAAAATAGCCTGTTAGAATCACACTCCATTTGCTTGGATGTGTAAAGTAAAGGTGCCTAAAGCCCTGTGCGTTACCGAGCACATTTTATGCACACTGGTCTAATATTTGAGTGTAATCATGTTAGGTTTGTACCGTGACAGACACCATAAGGATAGTGTATAATATGTATGATAGTGAAAAATGCGGAAGTGTTTGCTTCGATTATCCCCAAAATGCGGGTGCCCACTCGGTGACCGGATTCGGCATTCTACGACAATCCGTTTGCCCGTGCACAGAGGGGGTTTCGCCCAGGGTTTGACAAATTACGAAGCAAATTTCGTTTTGTTTTATGGGTATATGTGTGCGCAATGTGCGCGTGCACATTGCGGTGCATCCGGCTGAGCTTTGTTTTATAGCTTAAGCCTGATACAGGTACGAAAGGACGTGATGACGTAACATGTCGGTTACGATTAAACAAATCAGTGAGATATGCGGAGTTTCACGCGGCACGGTAGACCGCGTCCTCAACAACCGCGGCAGGGTTAAGCCTGAGACCGAGCAGCTGGTGCGCAACGCAGCGGCACAGCTTGGATATGTGCCCAATATCGCAGGCAAGGCGCTGGCGGCAAAGAAAAAGGCCTTTACCATCGGGTGCTTGGTAATCTCAGAGGGCAACGCCTTCTTTGATGACGTCCTGCGCGGCATCCGTCGGGCGGAAAACGAGCTTGCCGATTATGATACAAGGATTCTCTTAAAAACCATGAAGGGCTACGACGTCGAGCGGCAGCTGGAGCTCATTGATGAGCTTGCGCCTCAGGTTAACGCCCTTGTCATCACCCCCATCAGCGACCCGCAGATTGAAAAGCGCATTAACGCTTTGTGCGAAAAGGGCCTGTGTGTTGTGACGATGAATACCGACATCGAGAACACCGGCAGATTGTGCTACATCGGCAGTGACTACTTTAAGGGCGGGGAAACAGCCTGCGGTATGCTGGGCATCCTGACGGGAGGTACTGCGAAGATCGGCGTGCTGACCGGCTCGGTCCGCGTTCTCGGCCACTCGCGCCGCATTGCGGGATTTCGCAACGTCATGAACCGCAAATACCCGGGCTTTCAGATTGTGGACATCGTAGAGACCAACGACGATGAGATTGTCGCCTACGATGTCACCAAGCAAATGCTTGAGAAGCACAGCGACATCGACGCCTTGTATGTCGTGGCAGGTGGTGTTTACGGTGTATGCCGTGCCGTGCTTGCCCTGCACCTGAATAAGAAGATTAAGATTATCTGCTTTGACAAGACCCCCACCACCATCGAAATGATGAAGAAGGGCGTCATCTCTGCGACCATCTGCCAGCAGCCCTTTACCCAAGGCTATCGGTCGGTGCGCATCGCGTTTGACTATCTGGTGTCCGGCATAAAGCCAAACGATGAGTACATAGTAAAAACCGAGATTAAGATATTAGAAAACCTATAATTCTTTAATTCAGAATCTCAGGTGTTTGGCTTACGCCAAACGATGAGTACATAGTAAAAACCGAGATTAAGATATTAGAGAACCTATGATTCTTTAATTCAAAATCTCCGGTATTTGGCTTACGCCAAACGATGAGTACATAGTAAAAACCGAGATTAAGATTTTAGAGAACCTATAATTCTTTAATTCAGAATCTCCGGTGTTTGGCTTACGCCAAACGATGAGTACATAGTTAAGACAGAAATAAAGATTCCTCTAGCTTTTGCTTTGAACTCAATATGACAGACAAAGCGCACAGGGTTATGCCCGGTGCGCTTTGTCTGTTTTTATTATGATTAGCCGACCGTTCGGTTAGGCATACATAAACATAGCTGCAACGCCAGCAAGGATTGCCCCGATGCCGTTGAAGATGATGTCGGTGTCGGTGTCCTTAAGCCCGTGCTGGGCGGGCAGGCGGGGCTTTTTGCGGGTTGCTGTATCGCGGGCGAACTCCAAAACCTCAAACAGGGTGCCGACCGTAACACCGATGCAGGTCACAAACAAAAAGACATAGAGCATGGGCAGACCAGGCGGCTTAAGCCAGTGGTCTATGATGGAGTAGATAAAGAGGGAGTACGAGAAAGCCCCAAGCAGATGCAGCCACCGGTCAAAGGTGGTTGATTTGTGGTATACATCGATAAATTCCCCAACCAAGTTATGCAGAAGAACAGTGAGTATTACAAGGGCAAACACAAAGGCAGGGGTGTTAAAGTGGCCTCTGGATTCAAAGTATAGATACACTCCGCGCCACAGGTACAAAATAATAAGCTCGGGTAAAAACTTAAGGTTCTTTTTTACTATCATCGCTATTGCGCCTGCAATGACAACCAGCGTATACCCCGCATAGATAATCAAAAGAATGGTTATATGCCGCATATTTTCACCCTTATCACACAAGATTGGGTTATTGTGCCCAATTTTAGTGGCAACATGCAGCAGCATAAAAACTCGGGGACATCTGTCCTTGCCTTGGTGCTATTGGTTTGTATATATTCGGGTTAAGGTATTTTTGTCAAGCACCTTAACAAGGGTGGTTGTGCAATCCACCGCACCCATGGCAGAGAGTTTTTTGAGTACACGGTTTAAGCTGCGCTGCGAGGTGCCTGCCCGCTGAGCAAGCATTGCCTTGCTAAAGGGCAAAACCCCTTTGTCGTCCGCATGGGTCAAAAGAAGATAAGCAATCCGCTGGTCGAGCATTCCCGTAACCCCAACCCGGGCAAATCTGCTCAGGCTGACAAACCTGGTGCTGAGGATAGTTAAGAGCTGAATGCACAGGGCGTTGTCGACACTGATCCACTGCATAAACACATCGTTTGCAATCTGCCATAGTTCGCAGGGCGTCTGTGCGCGGACGCTGCTTTGTGCTGGCTCGTGCGAAAAGAATTCAAGCTCGCCGAGAATCTCCCACTCCCCGTAGGAGCCGATGGTCAGCTGCTCTGCGCGGCTGCCTGTGCCGAATACCTCCGCCTTACCTGATACAATAAGGTAGACGCACTCAAGCTTCTCGCCTGCATGCAGAATAATCTCTCCCGCCGTATACCGACGCAGGACAAACCGCTCCTTAATTGCCGCGGGACACCTAAGATACAGGTCCTTCAACAAAAACATACCCCCAGAACCAGCCATGATGCAGATACGATAGCCACGGTATCGATAAACCTACAACCGCGCTACGATTTTTTGTACAGTCACAGCAACTATTATACCATAATACAAAGGAGCGTATCAGTATGGATCAGCTAAAAAAGAGAAAGATCATCCTCGATGTCGACACCGGCACCGATGATGCCATGGCGATTATCACGGCCATGCTCGCGCATGAAATTGAGCTTGTGGGCATTACGGTAGTACAGGGCAATCAGCCGCTTGTGTACACGCTCGAAAACACGCTGCGCGTGGTGGAACTCATGGGCGGCGGTGTGCCGGTTTACGCAGGCTGCCCCGAGCCGATGGTTCAGACCATGAGCGTGGGCAGAATGAAGAACCAGCGCGCTCAGGTTCACGAGAAAATTATCGACGGCAAAAAGATTAATATCCACGATGAGTACTTAGACCTTCCCAAGGCGACAATCAAACCGCAGAAGCAACACGCCGTGAGCTTTATTGTAGATACCCTGCGCAACACCACCGAAAAGCTGACCCTAGTTGCGGTCGGCCCTGCCACCAACATCGGCATGGCCCTGCGTATGGACCCCGCTATCGCAAACAACTTAGAGGAGATTGTGGTGATGGGCGGCGGCGTGACCTCGGTTAACCGAACCTCGGGCGCAGAGATGAACTTCTACATGGACCCCGAGGCGGCGCAGCTCATGATAAAGGCTGGCTGCAAGGTAACCATCCTGCCGCTTGATGCAACGACCTCTGCACTGTTCTCGCGCGAGGACGCAAAGGTTATTGCTGCAGTTGGCAACCGCCCCGCCGAGTTTTTTGCCGAGCTGATGACGCATTTCTCCGAGCGTCTGGAGATGCTCGGCATCAACAACCGCACCCCGGGCTGCTACGACATCGCCATTCACGATGTGATGTGCATTTTGTACCTGCTCGACCCGTCTATCATCACCGATCTGCGCAAGGAAAAATGTGATGTTGACTTTGCCGGCGGCTATGCAGACGGCATGCTGATTGTAGATACCCGCCCCTATGTCGAGCGGGACGAGGAAACCTATGTCGCCTACCACATCGACAAGCAAAAGGCCATGGACTTAATACTCGAGATTCTTGCGCGTTATCAGGGTTAAGAATGAGAATAAAAGACCCCCTTGCAGAAAATACTGCAGGGGGTCTTTTCCAGATTGCAGGACTTATGATATAATTATCCACAACACCACGCGAGAGGAGCGGCAAAGATGCGCATCGCTTTCTTTGATACCGGCCAGTAACTTGTAAGCCGAAAGGCCCTATACCGAAAACGGCTGTGCTGTCGGGAGAACATCCCGACGGTTGTATGCGCATGCCGAAATCCGCGGGTACCTCCAATTTCAAAGACGAAATGTAAGACAATCATATAAAATTGGAGGATACCATTATGAAAGGCGTTAAGCCATTTTTGCGGCTGTTTTATGCCTATAGCTTTTTTCTTGAGTTTGTACTGCTCTACCCTGTATATATGCTGCTCTTTGAAGCGAGGGGCCTGAGTCTGGTTGAAATCACCGCCCTCATGGTTATCTGGAGCGTGCCGGTGTTTGTGCTGGAGTTTCCCTCCGGCGTGCTTGCCGACAAATGGAGCAGAAAGCACCTCATCCTCATCGGTACGACATTTAAGTTTACTGCATACCTGCTGTGGCTGTTTGCCGACGCATTTTTGATGTTTGCATTGGGCTTTGTGCTGTGGGGCGTGCAGGTTGCCATGTGCTCCGGGGCAACCGAGGCCTTGCTTTATGATGTTCTCGCCTCTTACAACGAGGCGTCTGAGTACGAAAAGATAGCAGGCAGGGCGCGGTTTTATTCCGGGATCGGTCTTGCCCTTTCTATGCTGCTGGGCGGCTTTGCGGCTGCCTTGGGCTTTGAGACCGTCATTTTGCTTTCGATGGCGTCAATCGCCCTATCCTTTGCTGCCGCCCTGTTTTTTGAGGAGCCAAGTAAGGCTCAACACCAGAGCGAGGGCGGGTGGAAGGAGTATATCAGCAGCTTTTCTCAGGGTTTTGCCGCGTGCAAGAATAACAAGACGGTCATAGCCATCCTGCTCTTTAGTACAATGATTATCATTGTGCCCGGCATCTTAGAGGAGTATGACCAGCTCTATGCCCGGCAGGTTTTAGATGCAGGCGGCATCGGCATTGCCATCGGATGGGTGGGCGTGTGGGGCGCAATCCGCACCGGTGTTGAGGCACTGGGTGCGCGGTTTGCCTATCAGGTAAAACACCTGTTCGGCAGCTTTTCCCGCATCTGTATTATCGCCCTTGCGGCTGGGGCGGCGCTGACGGTTGCATCCATCTTTTATTCCATCTATCTTGCGCCGGTGTATATCCTCTTTTATGCCATCCTTTCGGGTGCAGATGTCCTTGTTCAGGGGATGCTCCAGCGCGAAATCCCCTCCGACCAGCGGGCGACTGTACTGTCCGTGCAATCCCTGCTCATGAACCTGTACGCAATTCTACCTTACTTTGTGTTTGCGGCTGTTGCCGAGCCTCTTGGACTGCGCGCAGGCTTTGTGTTCATGGGCGTATACACCATTCTAACCGCACTGGTCTTTCTTTTTATTGCAGGGATAAGGCGTAAGGCCGTGCCCGCAGGGGAGAACGAGTGACCGAATAAACTGAATCAAAAGCCTGCAGGCAAATTCGTCTGCAGGCTTAGTCATATCATCTTAATGACTTCGCGTGCACCAACCCACGGTTTTCTTATTGGGCGATGATTGCGCTGTGGACGATGACATGCTATAATAACTCCGTATGTATTGCCGCCGCGGCGCGCTTTCTGCGGGCGCAGGCGTAATATAACAAACACTCACAGCTTACAGCAGGAGGAATGGTATTTGGGCCGCGACCGTGAGCATATTCGAAATTTCTGTATCATTGCACATATAGACCACGGCAAGAGTACGCTTGCCGACCGAATCTTGGAGAAAACAAGCGCCGTTTCGCAGCGCGACATGAGCGACCAGCTGCTTGACAACATGGATCTTGAGCGCGAGCGGGGTATTACCATCAAGGCGCATGCCGTGCGCCTTAGCTATACTGCGCAAAACGGCGAAACCTACGATTTCAACCTCATTGACACCCCCGGGCACGTGGACTTCAACTATGAGGTATCTCGCTCCCTTGCCGCGTGCGAGGGCGCAATCCTAGTTGTAGACGCCTCGCAGGGCATTGAGGCGCAGACGCTTGCCAACACCTACCTTGCCATCGACCATGACCTTGAGGTGGTGCCGGTTGTCAACAAGATTGACCTGCCCGCCGCCGACCCCGACCGGGTTTGCCATGAGATTGAGGACATCATTGGCCTGCCCGCCATGGATGCCCCCCGCATCTCGGCAAAGACGGGTGAAAACGTCGAAGAGGTACTCGAGCGCATCGTGTCCGAAATCCCGCCGCCGCAGGGCGACGACGATGCACCCCTGCGCGCTCTGGTGTTTGACTCAATCTATGATGCCTACAAGGGCGTTATTGTATATATCCGCGTGATGGACGGTATTGTCCGCCCCGGCATGACCATCCGCATGATGGCGACGGGTGCCGAGTTTGATGTTGTTGAGGTCGGCGCAATGGGTGCTACGAGCCTCATGCCCTGCGCAGAGCTGCGTGCGGGCGAGGTCGGCTACTTCACCGCAAGCATTAAAACCGTCCAGGACACCCGCGTGGGCGATACGGTCACTGACGCAGACCGGCCCGCCGCCGAGGCATTACCCGGCTACCGCAAGGTAAACCCCATGGTGTTCTGCGGCATCTATCCGGCGGACGGTGCGCGCTATCCAGACCTGCGCGATGCGCTTGAAAAGCTGCAGCTTAATGATGCGGCACTCAGCTTTGAGCCCGAAACCTCGGTGGCGCTGGGCTTTGGTTTCCGGTGCGGCTTCCTTGGCCTTTTGCACATGGAGATTATTCAGGAACGCTTGGAGCGCGAGTACAACCTTGACCTTGTTACCACAGCACCCAGCGTTATCTACCTTTTGCATATGACAAACGGCGAGGACATCTACATCGACAACCCAACCAACTACCCCGACCCATCGCTGATTGCAAGCGCCGAGGAGCCGATTGTCAACGCCCACATCTACACCCCGTCCGAGTTTGTGGGCAACATCATGGAGCTTTGTCAGGAGCGGCGAGGCACCTTTAAGGATATGAAGTACCTTGACACCAACCGCGTTGACCTGCACTATGAGCTGCCGCTCAATGAGATTGTGTACGACTTCTTTGACGCGCTCAAGAGCCGTTCGCGCGGCTATGCGTCGTTTGACTACGAGCTTGCCGGCTATGCGCCGTCTAAGCTCATTAAGCTTGACATCCTTTTAAACGGCGAGGTTGTCGACGCGCTTTCCTTTATCGTACACGCGGACAAGGCTTATGCCCGTGCCCGCCGCATGGCAGAAAAGCTCAAGGATAATATCCCGCGCCAGATGTTTGAGATTCCCATTCAGGCGGCGGTGGGCGGAAAGGTTATCGCCCGCGAGACCGTCAAGGCCATGCGCAAGGACGTGCTTGCCAAGTGCTACGGCGGCGATATCACCCGCAAGAAGAAGCTGCTTGAAAAGCAGAAGGAGGGCAAGAAGCGCATGCGCCAGTTCGGTACCGTAGAGGTGCCGCAGGAGGCGTTCATGAGCGTGCTCAAGCTCGACGAATAAAACCGTACAGCGTGCCGAGACAATCGGCACGCTGTTTTTGCATAATCGGGAAAGTATATTTACATTTTCGCCAAATGATGTAATATTGTAAGGGATGATAGAATATGGGGTGATACCGTTGAAAAGAGTCCTTGCCCTTATGCTGCTTGTTTGCCTGCTGCTTTGCTCCTGCGGTAAGGCAAACACGCTGTGTAAAAACGGCATCCACGAGGATTGGGAGGAGTACATAGCGAAGCCGCTCATCGACTACGTCGGGGAAGACGCCTACAAAGACTATGTAAACAAGCGCGAAGCGGAAGGCCAGTGTGCGGACATCTACGATTTTATCTTTGCCTTTGACATCCCCTACGTGACCTTTATGGAGCTGATAGAGGATGAACCGCAGTATAACATCATGAAGATTACAAAGACCTCCTACCCCTGGATGGCCGAAAATCAGGAACGGATGCTGTTTTTTGCCGAGCTTGCCGTTGACCGCCAACAGGAGCTGACCGATGCGGTAAAGGCGATTGTGGACAGCTACAAAAATGAGGCAGTTGAGGTATCAGACCAGTATCCCCCCTATCCCGATCACTTCCCGCCCGCTAAAAACCTGCCCGAGATTACAAAGCCGCAGGACTACACCCTGTTTTTGATTCCGAATGAAGGCATGGGTGCCCGTTCCCACACAACCGGAGGCATCTATATCATCGTCTGGGTGGATAAGGCCCATCAGCTTGTGATGGAGGTGGAGGACCTTGTAGATGAGAACGGCAAGCACTCCATCGGCTTTAGCGGCATAGGCTTTAAGTCGGGCAGCGGACTGCTTGATGCAGGCAAGGCGGTCAGGCCAAACTGATTAGCCGAGTGGTGACTACAAGTTCTACAGAGGCATAAGCAAAAACGCACACCTTGGTGTGTGCGTTTTTATGTTACACCTGGTGACGGGCTAATTAGCCGAAAGGGGACGGAATAACAAAGCTTTTTTACAAATCATGTGTGAATGAACGTCCAGCTCCGTCCTGAATTTACAGGGTGAATTTACTTTTGTAAATCTGCCCCATGCGCTGTATAATGTATATTGTTAAGGTATACATTTGCGTATCGGTCTTGTACAGATTGACAAGAAATTTATATACTTTAGGATAATAGTTAAATATTTAACAAAAATTGAAATTGCACTACATCCGTAGTACAATATACGGTAGCGCAACGGCTGGCCCGCTATAGAAACAGCGGGGTTACTAAGGGCAAAGAGGTGTCTATGGCACAGGAACGCAGCTTCTTTAAAAAGGGCGATATTATCATCATATTTTCGGTTATCGCGGCCGCACTCCTGCTCTTTGCATGGACAAGGCTTGGCAAGAGCAGCAAAAAAGCCGTTGCCGAGGTATATGTGGACGGCGCCATCTATAAGACCATAGACCTTGCAAAGGTAACAGAGCCGTATACCTTAGAGATAGATGCCCAGCTGCATGTGCATCTTGAGGTTATGCCCGGCAGCATCCGGTTTACCGAAAGTGAGTGCAGGGATAAGATTTGCATTAATACAGGCAAGCTCTCCGCCCCGCCCGATTACGCCGCCTGTCTGCCTGCCCGTGTGGCGGTCAAGGTGGTATCTGCAGGAAGCGAGCCTGCCATCGACGGCGTTACGGGCTAAAATCCCTTGCACGGACCGTTTTTTGCATGGGTTCGGGGGGAAAGCTAAATCTTGATTTTAAAAGGTTTAACCCTTTTGAATGTATAACATTAGACCTTATTTGTGTTTTGCCTGCTGACCGCAGGGCGCGCAACCACCTAGCCAAAACGGAAATGTTGCGGCAGCGCGGTTTTTTGTTTGTCAAAACGCATAGATCATATTAGGAGTTAGGGGAATACAGTTATGAGAGCAACCAGTAACGGCAGACGCTCGCATGGCGGTACACGACTGCCCCATCGCAAGGGCACCGAGAACCTGTCCAGCGTCATTATGCCGCCACCCGATATGGTGACTATTTTGATGAGTCAAAATATCGGTGTTCCCTGCAAACCGGTTGTTAAGGTGGGCGACATGGTTAAAACCGGTCAGCTTATCGGCGACAGCGACAAGCTGATGAGCGCGCCTATCTATTCCAGTATAACCGGCAAGGTGAAATCAATTACGGAGGTCACCGCGCCCGACGGCAGCACCGTTGAGGCTGTGGTGATTGCCAAAGAGGGCGAGGATGCCCTTGCGGATTCGATTGCACCGCCCAAGGCGGACACCTACGAGGAGTTTATCGCGGCCGTGCGCGCCTCGGGTCTTGTCGGTCTTGGCGGCGCGGGTTTTCCGACCCACATTAAGCTCAAGCCCGCAAAGCCGGAGGATATCGATACTTTGATTGTAAACGCCGCAGAGTGCGAGCCCTATATCACATCAGACTACCGTACCCTCATGGAGGATACCGACGATGTGCTGGGCGGTATCGCCGCGGTGAAAAAGCAGCTTGATGTCAAAACCGTCTACCTCGGCATAGAAGAGAACAAGCCCGAGGCGATTAAGCTATATAAAGAGCGCTTTGCTGATTTGGAGGGCGTCGAGGTTGCAGTTCTGCGTACAAGATACCCGCAGGGCGCTGAAAAGACGCTCATCTACGAGACCACGGGCCGCGTCGTGCCCGAGGGCGCACTGCCGAGCTCGGTGGGCGTTATCGTCATGAACGTAACCTCAATCGCATTCTTAAACAGCTACCTGCGCACCGGTATTCCGCTTATCAAAAAGCGCGTGACGGTGGACGGAGGTGCTGTTTCTGAGCCCAAAAACGTCATCGCGCCCATCGGCACCTCGGTGGCAGACCTTATCGCCTTCTGCGGCGGATATAAGGAAGAGCCCCGCAAGATTATCCTGGGTGGCCCGATGATGGGCAATGCCCTTGCGGATGATGCCTACCCCATCAGCAAGACAACCAATGCGGTTGTAGCCTTTACTGAGAAGGAGACTGCACAGGCTCCCCAGACCAACTGTATCCGGTGCTCGCGCTGCATCTACCGGTGTCCGATGAGCCTGATGCCGGCAAGCTACGAAAAGGCGTACTTTGCACGCAATGCAGAGGAACTCAAGGCTTTAAAGGTCAACCTGTGCATCGAGTGCGGAACCTGTTCGTTTGTATGCCCCGCAAAGCGCAACTTAGTTCACTCCATCAAGCTCGGCAAGCGCTTTGTGCTTGAGGAAGCAAAAAAGAAGAAGGCGGGTGAGAACAATGCAAAATAATCAGCTGACCGTCAGTGCAACACCCCACATTCGTTCCAGTGTTACCACCCAAAAGATAATGGCATGCGTGCTGATTGCACTCTTGTTCCCCACAATCGCCTCGGTTATCCTGTTCGGCTGGCGCTCGATTTTGCTGATAGCGGTAACAGCCGCCGCCTCGGTGCTATTTGAGACATTGTTTAATATGGTAACCAAGCGGTCGAATACGGTGTTTGATTTAAGCGCCGTTGTCACCGGCGTTCTGCTTGCCATGAACCTGCCCGTGACGCTGCCTCTTTGGATGGCGATTGTCGGCGCCTTTGTGTCGATTTTCATTACGAAGATGCTGTTCGGCGGCTTAGGCCAAAACTTTGCAAACCCCGCCATCGTGGGCAGAATTGTGCTCATGGTGTCCTTCTCCACTGCGATGACAACCTGGGTTCGTCCCTTACAGTGGATGTACGGCGAGGCCAACACAGGTGCTACCCCGCTTGGGGGAGCTCAGGCGAGCTACCTTGAGCTGTTTCTAGGCATAAAGGGCGGCTGCCTTGGTGAGGTCAGCGTGCTTGCAATCCTCATCGGCGGTCTGCTTTTAATCGCGATGAAGATTATCACACCGACCATTCCCTTTGTATATATCGGAACAACCTTCGTTCTTACCTGGCTGTTCGGCGGAGATCCGGTTGCCGGCATCCTTTCGGGCGGCCTCTTCCTCGGCGCCTTCTTTATGGCGACCGACTACACAACCTCGCCTTCCACCGAGCGGGGTAAGATTATCTATGCAATCGGGCTTGGTTTGCTTACTGCGGTTATCCGCACCTATGGCAGCTATGACGAGGGCGTGTCCTTTGCCATCCTGCTTATGAACATCGTGGTGCCGTATATCGACCGCCTTACCCGTTCAAAGCCGTTTGGAGGTGTGAAGAGAAAATGAAGGGAAAAGAGTTTGTAAAGGATATTCTTATCCCCGCAGCCATTCTCACCGCCATCGCGCTGGTGGCAACCGCGGCACTCGCGCTTACGAACGCCTTTACCGCACCCATCATTGAAGAAAACCAGCTCGGCACAGCAGGGCTTTCCCGCCTTGAGCTTGTGCCGGAGGCAGACAAATTTGTACCGGTAGACCTGACCGATGACCTGACGGCCTTAGGTATTGTGGATGTTTACACCGCCGAGAACAAGGCGGGCACCGTCATCTCGGTTACCGAAAAGGGCTATAACAAATCGTTTACCATCATGGTCGGCTTTAATCCCGACGGCGCCATCATCGGATATAAGGCGCTGGAGCAGGATGAGACGGCGGGCCTTGGCTCCAACGCATTCGAAACCCCGTTTGTCGACCAGTTTGTCGGCAAGGTAGCTGGCGACCTCACTGTTGTAAAGGGCGCCGCCGGTGCCGATAACGAGATTGCCGCCGTCACGGGAGCAACCATCAGCTCCAAGGCGGTAACGCTTGCCATCAACCATGCGGGTGAGGCACTGCGCATTCTTCAGGAGGGTGGCTTAATATGAAACAGTCAAAGAGCTTAGCCGTTTTCCTAAACGGTATTTTGAAAGAGAACCCGACCTTTGTACTGGTGCTGGGCACCTGCCCCACCCTTGCCACCACCACCTCCGCCAAGACCGGCGTTGGCATGGGTATTGCGGCAATGGCAGTGCTTGTTTGCTCCAACCTTGCCATCTCGCTTCTGCGTAAGGTTGTGCCGCAAAAGGTGCGTATCCCTGCTTACGTAATCGTGATTGCAACCTTTGTTACCATCGTCAGTATGTTACTTAAGGCGTTTTCGCCTGAGCTTGACGCGGCATTGGGAATCTTTTTGCCGCTGATTGTTGTAAACTGCATCATCCTTGCAAGAGCCGAGGCGTTTGCCAGTAAGAACAACGCATGGCATTCCATCCTTGACGGCCTTGGAATGGGCATCGGCTTTACGCTCGCTTTGCTGTGCATGGGCACTGTCCGCGAGATTATCGGTTCCGGCACCTGGTTTGGTATGCGCATTATCCCCGAATCGGTTCCGTCAATGGGCATCCTCTCGCAGGCACCGGGCGGATTCTTCGTGTTCGGCACGTTGATGGCGCTGAGCGGTGTCATCCTTAAAAAGCTCGGACGTAAGCCCGCAGCTAACGGCTGTGACGCCTGCCCCTCTAAGGGACTGTGCCATGGCGGAGAAGCCCAAGATGAAGGCAATAAGGAGGATAACGCATAATGGATATCGTAATTGATCTTGCAAAAATCCTTCTGAGCGCAATACTGGTTGAAAACTTTGTACTCAAGCGCTTTCTCGGCATCTGCCCCTTCCTAGGCGTGTCTAAGAAACTCGACAGCGCCTTTGGCATGAGCGTAGCCGTTACCTTTGTTATGGCGCTTTCTACCGCCGTAACCTACCCCATCTATGCTTACATCCTTGAGCCAAACGGCATGGGCTACCTGCAGACGATTGTATTCATCCTTGTTATTGCGGCCCTTGTGCAGCTCGTTGAGATTGTGCTCAAACGCCATATCCCCGGGCTTTATCGGGCTTTGGGTATCTACCTGCCGCTCATTACCACCAACTGCGCGGTCTTGGGTGTTACCCTGCTCAACTTTGAAAGCGGTTACAACTACGGCCAGGCGATGGTAAACTCCATCGGCGCAGGCCTTGGCTTTATGCTCGCTATGGTGCTGTTCTCCGGCGTGCGGTCGCGCGTTGAGGCAGCAGACGTACCGGAGGCCTTCAAGGGCCTGCCCATCACACTCGCTGCTGCGGCGATTGTCTCGGTTGCCTTTATGGGATTCGCGGGTGTAGTAGAGGGCATCTTTAAATAATCAAGCGGCGCGTGAAAGCCGCTGTGCGGAACAAGAAGAGCATTCACAGAACATCCCCTTTCTTGTCCGATAAAACAACTGACCTCGGGGGCATCAGCCTGCTTACAGCAATTTGCTAATGCTAATCGCAAGATTTGCAATTACCACCTATCATAACCGCAGTACGGTGGCCTCCAGCATCAAAATCAACGCTTTACACCACTTATGGCGTAAGCAGAAAGGCATGGTTTATACGATGGATATCAGTGTTGCGACCATCATGCTGCCGACGGGGATTGTCTCCGCCATCGGATTAGTATGTGGTCTTGGTCTTGCAGTCGCCTCCAAGCTGTTTGCCGTAAAGGAGGATGAGCGCATAGAGCTGATCCGCGAGGTGTTACCCGGCGCAAATTGCGGTGCGTGTGGCTGCGCGGGTTGTGATGATTATGCAAGAGCGGTGTGCGAAGGCACTGCCGAACCGAATAAGTGCATCCCCGGCGGAGCGGCGACGCTGGAGGGTATCAACCGCATCCTGGGCACAGATGCGCAAGCCGGGCAGCGTATGCTTGCCATTGTGGCTTGTACGGGACGTAAGTCGATTACAGGAAAACGGTATGAGTATAAGGGGCTTCCCACCTGCTCGGCGGCAAACCTCTTGCACGCGGGCGGCGGCAAGTGCCAGTACGGCTGCATCGGCTTTGGCGATTGCGTGCGCGGCTGCCCCTTTGACGCCATTCACCTTGAGGAGGGCGTTGCCGTCGTAGACCGGTCGGTCTGCACCGGCTGCGGCGTATGCGTCGACACCTGCCCCAAGGCGCTTATCTCCCTTATCGAAGATAACGATTCCGCCTTTGTCACCTGCTCTAACAAGAGCAAGGGCGCTGTTGCCATGAAGGTGTGCGAGGAAAGCTGCATTGGCTGCATGCGTTGCGTAAAGGCCTGCGATTCCGATGCCATTACGGTAAAGGATAACCTCGCCTTTATTGATACCGTCAAGTGCACAAACTGCGGTGCCTGCATCGCGGTCTGCCCGCGCAAGACAATCTCATATATCTCTCACCAAACCGGCAAGATTATTAACGCCGCTGATTTGATACCGCAAGGCATTCAGTAAACCAACACAACCAATAAAATGACAGCCCCCGCTGAAGTTATTCGGCGGGGGCTTATTGTATACCGAAAACCACGCGTTAGACGCGTGGTTCAAAAGAGCTTAAGCGATAAGGAAGAAATAAAAACTCCTTTTGCTAAAATAGAGAAGCGGTTTGCCAACTGACATCTCTAAAGCAAAAG
>JAEZKF010000033.1 GCA_023415575.1 Bacillota bacterium | reverse complement strand
ACAAAACCCGGCGCCGAGAAGCAGGCTGATTTTATTGATATCGTTGCTTGGAGGCAGTCTGCCGAGTTTGTATGCAAATACTTTAAAAAAGGCAATATGATGGCGGTAGACGGACAGATTCAGACCCGCAGCTACACCGATAGTCAGGGTGTTAAGCGTAAGGCGTTTGAGATTGTTGCCGATAACATCAGCTTTTGCGAGAGCAAGGGCGCATCCTCCGGTAATTCCGGCATGGGTGGCATTGAACCGCCTCCAATGCCAGTTGCCTTTGAAAATGCGGGCACTGAGGATTTCTCCATCATTGCCGGAGACGACGATCTACCGTTCTAACTATGCATTTACAAGCGCTGCACTGTTTTTGTAATGCAGTACACGCACCTATTTTGATATGATAAGGAGGTCAGGCACCATGGATAACAAGACCGAGAAGACCGAGAGGGCTGAAAGACCCGCTCCCCGTGCTCCCAGAAAGGGACGCCGTAAGGTTTGTGCATTCTGTGTGGATAAGGTAAGCGAGATTGATTATAAAGATGTAGCCAGACTCAGAAAGTATCTTTCCGAGAGAGCTAAGATCGTTCCCCGCAGAGTGACCGGCACCTGCGCTCGTCATCAGCGTCAGCTGACTGTAGCTGTAAAGCGTGCTCGTCATATCGCACTTCTGCCTTATGTAAGCGACTAATCAATATAACGCAATCGACCCCGGGAAGTATTTCCCGGGGTCTTTTTATGTTAGCTAACTATTGGTTTGCGTAGATTGTGACTGATTCTAAAACCATGTACTTTCCCTGCGGCGGGGGCTCTGACAGCTTGAGTATCCCCCTTTTTAATGTATAGGTTGCCTTTGGCTGTAAAACAGCGTTAATGTAGAGATTGCAGTAGGTAACCTCCCTCGGGTCGGGGATGCCGTTTTGGCCGTACTCCGTAAGGGCATCGGCGTCAGTGTATGTTGTTTTTACACCATCGGCAACGGCTACATAGTATTGCTGTATAGCATCCAGCTTGCGGTTTTTGCAATCGGCAAGCTTCATAAAGGAAAGCGTAACCGGTGCCTTGCTCGCGGGCGGGTCTTCGGACAGCAGCCTTAAGAACCCCTCTTCCACTTCATAATTCACTTTGGGCTGCAAAACGCCGTTGACAAATAAGCTGGAGGCTGACACCTCATCCGGCGGCAGAATGCCTTCGTTTCCATACTCGGTCAGTTCATCTGCATTCGTATATACCTTGCTGATGCCGTCGGACAGGGCATTGTATTGGCTTACCTTTGCCTTGAGGTGAGAAAATCCGCAGTACATGGCGATGACGCTTGAAAGCTTCACACATTGGGCGGGTGTCCTCTGCCCTTCGCACACGGCAGTTTCAATATGGATGTGAATTCTTAAGAATGCCACATACCTTCTTCTCCCCTTGCACCGAAAAACAGGATATGCCTTGCAGCAAAAGCCCGTTGTAATAAAGGTAAAATTCTCAGACAAAAACATATGCCGCATACACCGGATGGTGCTAAAGGCAAGGGTTCTTGTGTTTTGCCCGCTTTTCACGGTTATATACCCTTTTACGAGTATCGCGGAGACCTTGTAGGTCACTATCTCTCGCGAGCAAGATAAGACTTGTATATTGGCATAGTTTTCGGATGCAGAGAGATTAGTATACTCTATGGCTCCCGTCTGTGATGGGTTTTGAGCGTTTGCGCCCTCATCCGAAAGGAAGCACTCATACCTGTGGCCTTTGTATGCAAACATAGCAATACTCCCTTTAGTTTGAAATCCCGTGAAGAATATAGCTGCTAGTATAAACGGCAGCTCTCTACCGGAGCTGCCGTTTGACGCACTTGCATGCCGGATGCTCAAAACAGGCTATGGCATTTAGGCTAATAATGTTCCGTCTTACGAGATAATCGGAGCCGTGGTAACCGGAGCAAAGTTTGTAACCGTGAGGACAATCCACTTGTTCTCCTCAATGGTTGTTGCTGTGGGGAACTCGATGACAACCTCGGTGTCCGAGAGTGTCGTCAAAACCCCCTTCTCCTGAATCTGACCGTTGATGGTCAGCTGGGCATATCCGTTATCAGTGGACACGGTCTCAAGCCCGCCTGCCTGTACCGGATTGCCGTCATCATCAATCCAGCTGGTATCCGGAATGGTAAAGGTAGTATCTGTCAGGCCGCCGGGCGGTACCTGGTAGAAGAAGTTTTTTGCCGTAGGGGTTAGGGTTGTGGTCGGCTGGGAAGCACTCATTACGATTTTAAGCAGTTGTAATGCCATAGTTGCACCTTGCTTTCCTGATTTCTAATCTCTGTCCATACTGACATAATTATGTTCAGTCATTAGCATACTATGATAATTTATGACAAAAGGTGCACCCGTGCGTTTTGAGTCGACATTTCTGTTGTGCGAACTTCTCCGTTCTCTCTCCTGAATGTAATATTTACTAGATGTTACTTTATGATAAAATGAGAGATGTGGTTCACAATCAAAGTCAAGAATTTACCCCTTCATTTTCGTATACTTGTAGATGAAAGGTGGCGATGCGTGTGAATGATATTGAGGCCGCCAAAGCGGTACAACGGATGCAGGATTATATCGACGAAAACCTTCACCGTAAGATTACCCTCAAGGAACTGGGGCTGGTGGCAGGGTACTCGCCATGGCATGCCGCTAAGCTGTTCAAAGAGGCAACTGAGCTTACACCGTTTGAGTATATCCGCAACCTGCGTCTGACAAAGGCCGCTTTGATGCTGAGGGATCAGGAGGTAAAGGTGCTTGATGTGGCGCTGGATTTCGTGTTTGACTCACACGAGGGCTTTACTCGGGCCTTTTCCAAGGCGTTTGGTATCTCACCCAAGCGGTACAGTAAGGACACACCGCCCATTAAACTGTTTTTGCCGGTAAGGGCGCTGAATCGTTACCGAATCTATCACAAAGGAGAAGCGATTATGAGTGAGAATGCACGCACAAAGACTGTATTTGTTCAGGTTGTGGAACGCCCCGCGCGCAAGGTGCTGCTTAAGCGCGGCATAAAGGCCAAAGAGTATTTTGAATACTGCGAAGAGGTCGGCTGCGACGTATGGTCTGTGCTCTCGAGCGTAAAAGAGGCCCTGTACGAGCCAATCGGTATGTGGCTGCCTGCCCATCTGATTAAGGAAGGGACCTCCGAGTATGTTCAGGGCGTTGAAGTGGGGCTTGACTACAACAACGTAATCCCCGAAGGCTATGAGCTGATTGAACTGCCGCCTTGCAAGATTATGATCTTCCAGGGCGAGCCGTATGATGATGAAAACTTTATGGAGGAAATCGGCGAGGTAAAAGACCACATTGCCCGCTTTGACCCCAGAGTTTACGGCTACCGCTGGGCACCGGATGCCGCACCACGTTTCCAGCTTGCACCGATGGGCTACCGCGGCTACATTGAAGCACTCCCGGTAGAGCCGATTGCGTAGAAAACATTAGCTTCTAATACAATCAAGAATGGTCTGCACCGGGTTAAGGTGCAGACCATTTGATTATTTTGATTTGTTCTTGATTGTCTTGCTTGCATCCTTGAGGACTTTCTCCATCGTCGTGCCATGAGAACGGGAAATACGTTTAAGCCCGAATAAAACCTCCGGATCCTTTGTAATTACGTTAATCCCGTAGTTGCAGGACAGGGTTGCCCGAAAGCCAAGTTTTTTTAAGATTTCGTCGGTCTTTTCGCTTGATTTTCCGTAGGGATATGTAAACGTGTTGGGTAGCTGACCTGTTTTGGTTAGCAGCTTATCCTGCAGAATAAGGATATCCCTAGTAAGCAGCAACTGATAGTCGTCAAGAGACTCGTTTGGGTCCTGCATACATCCGGTTCTTTTCCCCTTTTGGTTGCTGTGCAGATTGTAGGTGTGGTTTTGCACCTCAACATAACCGGAATCAATCATTTCGTTAAGCTGATCCCAAGTAACGTGGGAGTAGTCAATGTTATCGCTGGGATACTCCGTAAAATCATCAGTGTTTTTGCCAATAAGCGAGAACACGATATGCACCTGATACTGCTTGATAAGAGGCAAAACAAACCGATAGTTGTTGAGATACCCATCATCAAACGTAAGGATAATCGGTTTTTCCGGCAGTGGCTCATCGTGGTATACATAGTCAATAAGCTGCGTCATTGTGATGGTGTGATATTGATTGTTTTGCAGGAATTTAAGGTCCGACTCAAACTCATACGGACTGATGGCGTCCTTTCCAAGCTTTTTATACTTCACTTCATGATACATAATAATGGGCAGGTGCACCGGCTCCGATTCCGTTGCATCTACCGACAAAATTTCAGATGTTTTATCATATCTCATGGCAAATGATATTGCTGCAATCAGTATCACCGTAATAAGAATCAGATATAAACGCCGAATTATCATTAGCACTGCGTCACCTCGTGTATAATGACATCATAACATTTATATTCTAATTCTCAGGGTCTATTCTTTTCTCATGCACGCTATCGGTGACTTATGTCGCAGACAAAAAGGAGCTAAATCTTGATCGATTTAGCTCCTTTTATATTTATGGCTAGGTGGACATTTAGTCAGGCCGCTTTGCGCAATACACGACGTGCGGCATATCAACGCCGCGATAATGCTTGACAAAGCTCCCGACATAGGCCATCCCGTTGCGCTTTACCACGTTTCGCGACGGAATGTTGGTATCGCGGATAATAGAATATACCTCTTTTGCGTTGAGCTTCTCAAAGGCGTATTCTTTACATGCAATGGCTGCCTCGGTTGCATATCCGTGGTGCCAATACTCCTTGCAAAACAGGTAGCCGACCTCCAAAACCTCTTTTCCGTCGTAGTCCTGCATCGTAAGGCCGCATTGCCCAATCATTGTACTTGTCTCTTTTAATATGACCGCCCATAGGCCAAAGCCGTACTTGTTGTACCTTTCAAGCTGCCTGTCAAGCCACGCCTCTACCTCATCATCGGTAAATGCGCCTTCATAGGCGACCATGACCTCAGCATCCTGAAGTATCTTTCGAAGGGTTGGAAGGTCTTCTTGTGTCATCTTTCGCAGAATCAAGCGTTTTGTTTCAAGTATCATTTGTTTTACTCCATTTGCTGCATCAAATAAAAAACCGGAAGAGTGCTTTGCATCTTCCGGCTCTTTGTGTTTTGTAGTGAAAAGACGCTATTAGTCTTTGAGCGGCATGCCCTTTGCATCAACGTTGGAGCTGCCTGTGAGAATCATAATGCCCTCGATGAGTCCCCAGATACCGGACACCGGAGAGAGAATACCGCAAGAAAGCACAGAGATTAAAAGCTGTGCAAGTGCCTTGCCGGTAAAGCCGAGGTAGAAGTTATGTATACCAAGAGCACCGAGGAAAATACCCAAGAGGCCCGCAGCGAGCTTACTCTTCTGCTCCGCAGCGGCAGGAGCCATCGGCTGACCAGAAAGCTGGTAACCGCATTTTACGCATACGACAGCAAGGGGATCGCTCTGCTGTCCACAGTTCGGGCAATAGCTTGAGCCTACGCCCACCTGAGCGCCGCACTGTGTGCAAACACTCGCACCCTGAAATAGTTCATTGCCGCAGTTTTTGCAATACATGATCCATCACCCATTCCGCCGCTGTGCATCGGCATATGTATTTTTAATAACAAAGGTTTCGTCGCGCACAGACTCAGACAAAACCGGCACAAGGCTGCCAATCAGCGTAAAATAAACGGTGGCAGACTACCATGCATAATGCTAGACAAAGTATAGCATATAAAACTGTAAATTTCAAGAATACCGTAAAAAAGATTACAGCATAAATAAGCTTTGGATTTCGTGAGTTTTTACCGAAAAAAGCCCGTTACCATCGGATTTTGCCCGATGGCAACGAGCTCATAGAATATTCTTATTTTTGCACTACGGCAAAGTCAAAGTCGATGTTCCCTGAAGCGACATCCGCGCCGGAGACAATCACCCTGACCGTATCGCCTACCCGCAGGCGGCGGCCGCTGATATGGTCGATAAACTGCATATGGCCGTCAAACTCGTAGTTGCCCGGCGGGAAGCGGTCTACGTGAATCATACCTTCGGCTGTGTTGGGAAGCTCGACATAGATGCCGTGCTGGACTACTGAGGAGATAACCCCATCGAACACCTCGCCGATGTGCTTGCGCATATACTCCGCCCTATAACAGTCGGTGCAGCCGCGTTCTGCCGCCATGGCGCGCAGCTCGCTGTTGCTGGAGGACACGCTCGCCGCCTTGGCATAGCGGGCATAGCGTTTATCTATCTCGGAGACCGAGTAGCCCGCAACGTAGGCGCTCAAAATACGGTGGATGGCAAGGTCGGGGTAGCGGCGGATGGGTGAGGTAAAGTGGCTGTAGTTTTCAAGCACCAAACCGAAGTGGCCGATTGGCTCATCGCTGTATCGGGCCTTTGCCATAGAGCGCAAAACCTGATTGTGAATGATCCTCTTAAAAGGCTCATTCTCCACCCGCTTGAGGATATCGGCAAGGGCTTTTGGCGACGCATTTCCGCCCATATTCGGAGTTTTTACGCCCAAGAGGCCGAGAATCTCTGTGAGTGCATCTATTTTTTCTGGTGCGGGGCTTTCATGCACGCGGTATACAAAGGGGAGGTTTTGCTGCCGTGCAAGGGTTGCAGCGGCTTCGTTTGCGCACAGCATGAACTCCTCAATAAGTTCCTCTGCAAAGCCGCGTGTACGGGGTTCAAGACCCACAGCGGTGCCGTCCTCACCCACAATGATCTTAGTTTCGGTTGTATCAATCTCGGGGACACCTCGCTGGGTACGCTGGCGCAGGCGCAAGAGTGCAAGCTCTTTCATCACAGGCAGGCAGTCAAGCACCGGCGCGTACTTTTGCTTGATGTTCTCATCTGCCGTGTTGTCAAACAGCTTGTTAATCTCGCTGTATACACCTTTGATGCGAGACCGGATAATCGTCTTTTCAAAGCGGAATTTCTTCATGACGCCCAGCTTATCAAGCTCCATTAAGCAGGAGAAGGCCAGGCGGTCCTCGTTTTCATTTAAAGAGCAGATGCCGTTGGAAAGCTCCTTGGGCAGCATGGGCACCACGCGGTCAGCATAATAAACCGATGTGCCGCGTTCAAACGCAGCGTTATCAAGGGCTGAACCCTGCGTTACATAGTACGAAACATCCGCAATGTGCACGCCCAAGAGGTAGCCCTGCGCGGTTTTCTGCACCGAGATGGCATCGTCGATGTCCTTGGTGTCGGCTCCGTCTATGGTAAAGATGGTCTCGCCGCGCAAATCAAGCCGCGATGCAATCTCCTCATCGGTAATCTCCGATGCTGCCAGCTTCTTTGCTTCAGCAAGGGCTTCATCGGGGAAATCTATCTCAATCCCGTTTTCACTGAGGACTGCCAGCGAACAAGCCATCGCCGTCTCGCTGCTGCCGAATACCATGGCAACCTTGGCCCGGTGCTCGGAATGCCGTGAGCCGCGCGAGACAATGGTTATACCCACCTTGTCGCCGTCGCGTGCATCGCCTACTCCCCCTTTTACGATTTTGATGCCGATGTTGGGCATCGAATCGGGGTAAACGTAGTTGCCGTCGCGCTCCTTGCGGAACACGCCGCTGAGCATGGACGCGCCCTCCGACACCACGCGCACAACCTCAGCCTCGGGGGATTCACCACGCGAGGGCATGGGCTTGAGCAGAACAATGTCGCCCACAAGAGCCCCTTTGAAGGCCCGTCCGGGGATGAAGTATTCGGTTTTTCCGTCGTTTGCGCGCGCAAAACCAAACCGCCCTGAAAGCTTGACAATGGTGGCGGGAATAAGTCCAAGTTTAGTTGAAAGGATAACCTTATCCTTCTTTTCGGTAATTTCACCGCTTTGGATAAGCTGGTCTATCTGGGCATGGTAGCGCTTTACCTCGCTTTTTGCAACGCCCACCTGCTTTGCCAGCTCTTTGCGCGGGATAAAGCTCTTAAACTTTGATAACTTTTTAATAATGATATCTTTTATTTGACACACTTCCTTTTTTGTCATGTTGATTTTAACGTCAGTATATTAATGTGTGCCTTCATGCCGTGATATACACATGCGCATGGTCAATGACATGCTGTGCATGTCATTGACGCTTGGGCATTTTACATGCATAACATGTAAAATGCGTCGCAAGGGTGTTACACGTATAGTATGTCACCTGTAAATCTCGTAATAAAAACACAAGCTCTGCGAAATACCGCAGAGCTTTCGTTTACTGATAATTCAAGTGGCAGCTTATTTAATGAAAATAAGGCTGATGTCCACTGCAAGTACAAGCACAAAGAACACAATCGCGACTACTTTGGTCCACCGGCCAAGAATGGCGTCAAGCGTTCTGCCACGGTTTTTGCCGAGGTAAGAATCGCTGCTGGAACCGCCCATGATTGCGCCCATTCCGTCCGACTTGTCGTCCTGCATCATAACGAGCACAGTCAACAGCGCGCTTGCGAGAATCAGTAGGATTGCACCCGCAATTTCAATTCCGCTCAACGAAAGGCACCTCCGATATTGTTAGTAAGACAGGCAAAACGCCGGTCAAAAACGTCTTTTATGATAATATCACAACTAGGTGGAATTTGCAAGTTTTTTCTCTTGGACAAGCAGAGATTATTTCCAGAAAAGACAATGCTACAAGGAGGCAATAAATTCAAGGAAATTATTGACATGCGGCAGATATTTTTGTATTATGACTTTAGTGACCAATTTTATATTTTTAGTCATTACGGTCAGGAGGAGTCAAAATGTGCCCAAGAGAACTGACAGAACAGGAGAAGAACATCCAGCGCGAGCGCCTGTATGAAAAGGGGCGAGAGCTTCTTTTTTCCTACGGGATAAAAAAGACGAGTGTCGAGGACATCACAAAGGCCGCCGGCATGGCCAAGGGGTCGTTTTATCATTACTTTCAGTCTAAAGAGGAGTTGTTCTTTGATATTATCCTGCAGTACCACAACCAATGGTTTGAGGATGCAGGCAGGCTGCTGACACAGGAGAGTGAGGTTCCCCTCAAGCTTCGGGTCAAACAGCTTATTAAGTCAGTCTTTCAGTCAGATGACTTTCTTTTCTTCTTTAAATACCACCGCGAGGTGGAGGAGATGATTGCGAAGGTTTCCCCCGAAAACCTTTCCTCTATTATGTCGTTTGAGCATGAGGCCTATGCAAAGTTGATTACCATGTGCGGGCTGGATACGGATGTTGTGAAGCCCGGGGTCATCCACAACTACCTGCATGTCATCTATTTTGGCATGAGCAATAAGGATATGCTCGAGCAGGATGTCCATGACGAAACCCTGGAGGCCTTGCTGAACGGCTTGATTTTATACATCTTTGGAGGTACACAATGAGTCTTTATCACATCAAGGGGCTTACGAAGGTTTACGGCGAAAACGATGCGCAGGTTCACGCACTAAGAGGAATTGACCTTACGATTTCGCCCGGGAAGTTTATCGTGGTGCTGGGGGCAAGCGGGTCGGGAAAATCAACCTTGCTCAATATGCTCGGCTGCATGGACCACCCGACCGACGGGCAAATCCTGTTCGAGGGCAAGGATATCACCGCCTTTGACCGTAGGAAGATGACATCCTTTCGCAAAAAGACCATCGGGTTTGTCTTCCAAAGCTACAACCTCCTGCCTGATTTGACCGCGCTTGAGAATGTCGAGTTTTCCACCGAGATGACGGGGCTTGGCCGTGAGCATGCCGTCAGGGCACTAACCCTTGTGGGGCTTAAGGACCGCATGAACCATTTCCCCGCCCAGCTGTCAGGCGGTGAGCAACAGCGTGTTTCGATTGCAAGGGCAATCGCAAAGAACCCGAGGGTCCTCTTGTGCGACGAGCCGACCGGTGCACTTGATTTTCAAACGGGCATCATGGTACTGGAGGTGCTTAAGCAGATACATAAGGAGCAGGGCACCTCTATCCTCTTTATCACTCATAGTCAGGAGATTGCAAAAATTGCGGATGTGGTAATCCGTCTGCGCAGCGGTGAAATTATAAGTGTAACCGAGAACCCCTGCCCCCTCTCGCCGCGGGAGGTGGAATGGTAATGCAATGCTCAGTGCTTCGCTTGATGTTTCGAAAAATGCGCAGCCACCTGCCGCAGCTACTGGGTATGTCACTTCTGGTTGCAGTCGGTGTCGCCTTCTTTGTAACCCTTTATACCATCTACTTAAGCTATGATTTCAACGCCAAAAAGCTGTTTGCTGATTACAACTATGCAAACCTCACCTACTACGGCAGCTTCAGTGAAATGGAAGTGCAAACCCTCCTGCAGCAAAAGGGAATTGAACGTGCGCAGGGTCGGACGGTGCGCGACTACCACGACGGCGATATCACGCTGCGCGCCATCTCCTTGACCAATGGTGTTAACACCCCGTACCTGTACGAGGGCACGATGCCAAAGACTGAACTGGAATGCCTGCTGATTAAAAAGCACGCCCAAGCGCGGGGACTTACTATCGGTGACAGCATAAATGTAAACGGCAAGTCCCTGCAAATTACCGGCATTGCGGCATCGCCGGAATATTTGTACCTTGTAAAGAACGAGCGCACCCCGATGGCGGAGAGCAAAGAGTTCGGCGTGGTGTTTGTAAAAAAGGAGTTCTTTGTCGAGCCTTATAATGAGATTGTCGCCTTAACTGATTCAGATGCGGATGCAGAACCGACGGGTGATATAATCGGTGCCGAAAAAGCGGTGAAGCAAGAAGACCAGATAAACCACATGATGTTTGTGTCGGACCTTGATCAGGTTCGGACATTTGCTTATGTCTTCCCTGCCATCTTTGCCCTTTTGATTGTCATGGTGATGTATGTGATGCTCAAACGTGCCATCACAAAGGATCGCCGTCAAATTGGCATCTGTAAGGCACTGGGGCTTGAGGAGCGCAGAATTGTGTTTATCTATACGGCAGAGGGTGCTTTTGCAGCGCTAGTTGGGGCCATTATCGGCTGTATTGCCGCCATGCTCATCTGCGATACCATCATCGGGCTGTTTGCTGTGATGTTCGAGGTGCCGGGGCTGAGCTTTCGTTTTTACCCCTTGCTCTGGTGCGGGGTGATTTTATCTGCGACCCTGCTGTGTGCGGCTACGGCTTTGATTAGTGTGAGAAGCGTGCTCAAACCCCTGCCTGCTCAGGCCATGCGCCCGCTAGTTCCCCATGTTCGCATGAAGGGCGCTCAGGCTTCATCAGGGCTTTGGAACATGCTTTCCTTTAACACGCGCTATGCCCTTAAGAGTGCTTTTCGGAACAAGGGGCGGTTTCTTGCCATGTTACTTGGTATGTGCGGGTCTTGCACTCTGATCACCTTCGCCATGGGGTTTTATGACTCGGCCCAATACACGCTTGACAGCTATTTTAACGATTTTGCGTGGTATGACATTCTCATGGAGTTTGACCTTATGCCACTTGAGGTGGAGCCTGCAATTCTAAAGGAGGTTGATTCCTTTGATAAGGCGCTCACCCTGCCGGTTACGATTGACGATAAGGAGTACCGCCTGATTACCGTAGAGGACAGCTTTGCAATGCAGAATATCGATACCGCCCTGCTTAAGGGCGGCATCATCCTGCCTGACTACTATGCAAAGCTGTGGGAGGTCGGAGTTGGCGATACGATTACCATCGACGACACACAGGTACGTGTGGCGGGACTATCCGAGCAGGGGTTTGCCTTATCCATCTATGCCGGATATGAGTACGCAAAAAGCGTGTTTTCTGACTTTCCTGCCGTTTATAACACCGTTTATGCAAAGGACAGTAATATCTCAGCGCTTTCTGACCTTTTGCAGGAAAACGGCATCAGCTTCTCAACCCTTGAGGGGGATAAGGCGGGCTTTTCGTCAATCATTGAAAGCCTTAACACCCTGATCGCCTTCATGCTGGTTTGCGCCATCATCTTAGGGCTTACGGTACTATACTCGGTTGGGCTTATAAATCTATCCACCCGCGAATACGAGTATATGTTTATGGGGGTAATGGGATACCCGCTCAAGAGCATCGTGCTTGCCCACATCAAGGAAAGTCTTTTGCAGTATATCCTCTCGGTTCCTGTGGGCTGTGCTGCAGGGTTAGGGCTTGTTTATCTGATCAAGGATGCCTTTTCGGGCGATAGCTTTGCCATCTACCCCGCCATCTATGGCCGAAGCTATGTGACAGCGGCGCTCATCGTTGCTGCGATGGCGGTGGTGATGACTATGGTGACGGCAAGGCATGTTGCCGGGCTTGATATTGTGGAAGGCCTCAAGCAGCAGTATAAATAGGCTGTAACTTCATATTTATGCTTTTCATTTTATCATAATTATGCTATACTATTTTGTGCGTCAAGCTTTGCGCACAAAATACGCGCCCGTAGCTCAGTTGGATAGAGCGTTAGACTCCGACTCTAAAGGCCGCTGGTTCGAATCCAGTCGGGCGCACCACAAATTCGTTTATTTTAAGGCTTTCATGTTAAACCGTGGAAGCCTATTTTCGTGGGTAAATTAGCTCTATTTCTCCGCTTAGACAAAAAGAAGCCCACTCAATTGCTCATAACATTTTTGCATTTTAAGCCATACGCAAAAAGATGCAGACTTTTCGTCTGCATCTTTTTTACTCTTTAGTGGATGATATTAAAGTCCCATTTCGCGCTTTAAGGCAGCCAGTTCATCCTCAACCGAGGCGTTCAGGTCCTGCGAACGGTATTTTGCTTCCAGTGCCTCTGCCTCGTCAAAGGCTGCGGAATCAAGCTGGGCTCTGGCGTTTGCTTCATCCAGCATGCGGTCTGCCTTCTCCTCCATGCGGGCAAAGGCTCCCATGCTGCCTTCCAGCTTGCTGGCCGAAGCGCCAAGCTTGTTGATGCGCTCCTGCGTCTTAGCCACTGCGGTTTTGGCCTTGATAGCCTGACGGCGGGCGTTCAGGGAGTTGATGTCCTGCACCAACTTATCATGCATCTGGCGCATTTTCACGGCGTTCTCATGCGCAGTGGCAGCGGCCATCTGCAGGCTTGCGCCAACGGCTTCGAGCTCCTGCTTTTTCGCTAAGAAGACTCTTGCGTCGTCCTCGTTGCCCTGGGCCAGTGCTTTTTTTGCAAGCTCGGTGTATTTCTTCACCTGAGCGGCATTCTCATCCGCCAGACGCTTTGTGCGGCTCTCTTCCGCCATAACTCCGGCGGTTTCAGCCTTTACAGCCGCCAGATCCTTGGTCATGTCCCGAAGGTACTCATCAATCATCTTTGCCGGATCTTCCGCTTTATCCAAAAGCGCGTTGATGTTGGCGGAAATGATGTCTGAAAAACGCTGCAAAATTCCCATTTTGTTCTTCCTTTCTTAATTAAACATTATCGTCCTTCTCATATTTTTGCGCCAGGTCTGACGCCTGGTCGGTGCCGAAGGTCTCCAATGGTGTATTCAAAATCTCCGCAGCCGCTTTATCTGCTTCGATTTTCTGCTGCTTCGATTTTACCGCCCAAAGGATGATGGCAATAACAATAATGGCTATGCCCAGAACAACGAAAACCGGTATCCACGGGGATTTGGTCACCGTCATAATCCGCTCGGCGGCGTCATTGAAGGCTTGGCTAAACATTTCATCCTCGTCTAAGGAACTGTCATAGTAGTACCGCTCCATATAGTCGAGCAGGATGTCCATTGCCTCTTGGTCAAGTACTGTTTCTGCCAGCGCCCCTTTCCAGTACCATACGTGGGTGTCCGTATCATTTTCAAAAAAGATAACCAAAAGGTGGGCTTTATCTGTAAACAGTTTAGAATACAGTTTTTCGGCAAAGTCGAGGGCTTCATTCTCGGTGGGATTTTTGTTGCCGCCAAGCTCATCGGTGATATAAAGATAGGGCTGAACGCCGGTTTTGATATAGAAGTTCTTCATTCCCGTCTGCAGCTTGGTGGGGTTACGAATCCAATCCAGGTTATCGGTATAGTAGCCAGTTTCCTGAACCGAGCCCGCCGGCAGCGGCTCGCGCTCGACGGTGGATTTGGTAACATCAAAGCCCATCGATGAGCTGCCAATGACGTAAGTGACGATAACGAAGAAAACGATAGATACCAAGATTATCGATATAATCGTAGGGGTCAGGCAGCAGCCTCCACCTGCGGGTCTTGGTCTGTATCTGCGGGGCGGTCTTGGGTAGAAAACAGGACCGGGCCGTGGACCTCCATATCTCGGGCCACGAGGTGGGGGCCCGCCAAAGCCGCCGGGTCTTCCGCCAGGAGAACGACTGGGTCCTCTGCCAAACCCGCCGAAAGAACGACCGGAGCCGCCGAAAGAGCTTCTGCCCCCTCCGAAGCTGCGGCCGCCTCCACTGCCTAAACCAAAACTGCGGCCGCCTCCGCCTCCGCCACCGCCTCTACGTCCCATGTTCTTCATCCTTTCAATGTCTATAATTCCTATTTTTTATTATACTAGGTTTTTGCTATTCTATCAATGAAGGATTGAGAATATTTGCATGAGTTCAGGCCAAAAAACTAACTAAAAATAATGAAGGATTAAGGCGCAATATATGGTATCTATGTCCAACACGCCCTAATGTGTCGTTTTTTTCAAATCAAGACCGCTTTCTGATTTCTCATATTGCTCCGCGGGAACTATTATGGCATGGAGAAATCTGCTTTAAGTTTGACAAACACATATGAAACACATAAAATATATCTTTAATTGAACAGTTTGTTTTGCTGCATTTATCGCAGATTTCCTATGGAAAAACCATCGCGCTAAAGTATCAAATCATTATCGCCAAACATATGGAGAGGAATTCCTTGAAAAAGCTATTGATTTACTTTAAAAACTACAAATTACAATCCATACTGGGGCCTTTGTTTAAGCTGCTGGAAGCAACGTTTGAGCTTTTTGTCCCGCTTGTGATTGCCGACATCATCGACAAAGGCATCGGGTTGAGTGATCGGGGTCTTATATTGCAAAAATGCTTAATCCTACTCGCACTTGCAATTATCGGCATGGTCAGTTCCATCACCGCACAGTATTTTGCGGCAAAGGCTGCCGTCGGTTTTACAAAGCAGCTAAAGCGTGCGCTTTTTAGTCACATACAGGGGCTTTCCTACACAGAGCTTGATACGCTGGGCACCTCAACAATCATCACGCGCATGACTAGTGACATCAACCAAGTCCAGACCGGAGTGAATCTAACGCTGCGGCTTTTGCTTCGCTCGCCGTTTATCGTGTTCGGTTCAATGGTGATGGCGTTTCGGGTAGACCCAAAAACCGCGATGGTATTTGCCGTGGTTATTCCCGTCCTTTCCGTGGTCGTTTTCGGCATTATGCTGATGAGTATCCCTCTGTATAAAAAGGTTCAGGCACGTCTTGACCGCGTGATGCGCCTTACGCGGGACAATTTGACCGGTGTGCGTGTTTTGCGCGCATTCTGCAAAGAGGACGAGGAAATCCGCGAGTTTGATGCATCCAATGAAGCGCTTGTAGCCGTGCAGGTATTTGCAGGACGCATCTCGGCGCTGATGAACCCCCTTACCTATGTGATAATCAACGTAGGAATTGTGTGTTTGATTTGGTCAGGGGCTTTGCACGTAAGCAGCGGTGCGATTTCGCAGGGCGAGGTCGTCGCTCTTTATAACTACATGTCGCAGATTCTGGTTGAGCTGATTAAGCTTGCAAGTTTGATTATTACCATTACAAAGTCACTTGCCTGTGCAAACCGCATTCAAAGCGTATTTGAAATTCGCTCAAGCCTTGCGGATGGTACAGGATCGCTGTCGGAACAAAAAGACGATGTGATTGTCGAGTTTCGCAACGTAGACTTTCGCTACAAGGGTGCGGAAGCAAATGCGCTTTCCGGCATTAACATTTCAGTCCGACGCGGTGAAACGGTTGGGATTATCGGCGGTACGGGTTCCGGCAAGACTTCGCTTGTCAACCTGATTGGGCGGTTTTATGACGCGACGGCAGGCGAGGTTTGTGTTGACGGGAACGACGTTAAGGACTACACAGTAAAGTCACTCCGCGCTAAGATTGGCATTGTCCCGCAGAAGTCAGTTCTGTTCAAGGGCTCCATTCGCGACAACATCCGTTGGGGCAAGCAGGATGCAACTGACGAGGAGATTCTTGAAGCGATTCGTTTGGCTCAGGCTGCGGATCTCGTGAAGGATAAAGGCGGGCTTGACTTTATGATTGAGCAAGGCGGCAAAAACCTGTCCGGCGGTCAGAAGCAGCGTCTGACGATTGCACGAGCGCTTGTCAAGCAGCCTGAGATTCTGATTTTGGACGACAGTGCATCAGCGCTTGACTATGCAACCGATGCGGCCCTGCGTAAGTCTATCAGCGACCTTCGGGGCAAGCCTACGGTGTTTATCGTATCCCAGCGAACCTCATCGATTCAACACGCAGATAAGATTGTCGTTCTCGATGACGGGAAAATGGTTGGGTTCGGAAAGCATCATGAACTGCTTGAAAACTGCCTTGTGTACCGTGAGATATATGATTCCCAGTTTAAAAAGGAGGCGGTCGGCAATGGCAGTCTCTAATCTGCTTTCATCCAAGGACAGAGGAACGCTAAAGAAGGTTCTAAACTACATTCTGGAGTACCGTGTTCTTCTGATTCTATCGATTTTGCTTGCGACAGCTTCGATTGCGCTGACCATCTATATTCCTCTGCTGATTGGGGATGCAATCGATTTGATTGTGGATAAAGATAATGTGGATTTTGCGGGCGTTATGCGCTATCTGATTCAAATTGGCATCATTGCGGGTGCTACCGGAATCATGCAATGGGTAATGAATTCAATCAACAACCGGATTACCTATCGCGTTGTTCTGGATATCCGCAAGGAGGCCTTTCGCAAGATACAGGTCCTGCCGCTGAGCTATATTGATGCACATCCATATGGAGATATTCTCAACCGCATCATCGCCGATGTAGACCAGTTCGCCGACGGTCTGCTTATGGGGTTTTCTCAGTTGTTCACAGGTGTGATGACCATTGTAGGAACACTGGTGTTTATGTTTGCGATTCGCTGGCAGATTGCACTTGTAGTCGTTTTGGTCAGTCCCCTTTCGCTGTTTGTGGCACAGTTCATTGCAAAGAAGTCCTACAGTATGTTTAAGCTGCAATCGCAAACGCGCGGGGAGCAAACGGCCTTTATTGATGAGATGATTGAAAACCAAAAGGTCGTGCAGGCCTTTTCTCACGAAAAAGAGGCAATGAGGACTTTTGACGAGATTAACGAGCGGCTTGAAAAGAGCTCGCTGCGCGCGACATTCTTCTCTTCGCTTACTAACCCCTCGACGCGATTTGTCAACAGCATCGTTTACGCTGGGGTTGCCTTAGTGGGGGCGATTACCTGTATCGCGACCGGTGGAGCGTTCACAGTAGGGCAGCTTTCTGTTTTCTTAAGCTATGCAAACCAGTACACAAAACCGTTTAACGAAATCTCCGGTGTGGTTACCGAACTGCAAAACGCACTTGCATGTGCGTCGCGGGTCTTTGAGCTGATTGAGCAAAAGCCACAGGTTCCGGATGCAGAAAATGTAGCAAAGCTCAATGATATCAAAGGCGAGGTTCAGATGGAGAATGTAGCATTCTCCTACGATAAAAGCAGGAAGCTCATCGAAAACTTCAATCTGACCGTCAAGCCCGGCCAACGCGTCGCTATTGTGGGTCCTACCGGATGCGGAAAAACCACAATTATCAACCTGCTCATGCGGTTTTATGACGTTGACAGCGGCAGCATTAAAGTGGACGGAAGGGATATTCGGTCTGTTACGCGAAAAAGTCTTCGCAGCGGGTACGGCATGGTCTTACAGGAAACCTGGCTCAAGGATGGGACAATTCGCGATAACATCCGCCTAGGTAAGCCTGATGCCACAGACGAAGAGATAATTGCGGCGGCAAAGGCCTCCTATGCGCACAGCTTTATTATGCGTCTGCCGAATGGCTACGACACGGTTATCGGCGAAGATGGCGGAAACCTTTCGCAGGGAGAAAAGCAGTTGCTTTGTATCTCCCGCGTCATGCTGTGTCTGCCGCCGATGCTGATTTTAGACGAAGCGACCTCCTCTATCGACACACGCACCGAGCTTAAGATTCAGGAGGCGTTTGCAAAAATGATGGAGGTGCGCACGAGCTTTTGTGTCGCCCACCGGCTGTCGACCATCCGTGAGGCGGACGTAATCCTAGTCATGAGGGACGGCAACATTATCGAGCAGGGCAAGCATGATGACCTGCTTGCAAAAGGCGGTTTTTACGCAACCCTCTACAACAGCCAGTTTGCGGTTGGCAAGGATGCTTAGTAGCTAAAAAACTCCGTTTAAGATTGCCGAGAGCGCGAAGTGCCCGACTATATTGCTAATTAAAAAGCTACATCTTCTTCGGTGGTAAGCCGATAAAGATGTAGCTTTACTCATTGCTGCGCTTTTACTCGATTTGCACAGCTAGCAATTACCTCTCCCGAATGGGCATAAAGTGCTTTACCTTTGTTGTTGGCTTGAGCATTTGAGAATCGATGACAAGTTCCTCCAGAAAAGGTCTGTTATCAAAATCGTACTGATCGCTCGCTTTAACCCAGTCGATAAACTGATACCATCTCTTGGCGTTTTCCTGCCACTCCAATTCTTCACAGGCATACAGGCCGCCCTCAAGCATTTCAAATGCAAGACTGTCATCAGTAATTTCATGCTCATCCGTTACTGTGATGTAAGCCTTGCACCAGAAGTCGTCTTTGCCCGCTCTTTCGAAATTATAGTAGCAAAAATACCGCCGTTTTTCTTGGGTTGAACCGCCCTCTTGTTTTCCTGCATGGTTAAACATAAAGGTCAGCGCCCGATTGTAAGCATTGCTTCCATGGAAGGTTAGCGTCATTGTGCGCATAGGCTCAGCAAAAACGATTTCCTTAGCGGTTTTTGACAGTGCCTCTTTGGGAGCGATCGGCATGTAAAGGTCCATACCCCCAATATACTCAAACTCATCATTAAAATACAGATGCTCTTCCAGCCACTGGTGGTTAGCGAAAACGTATTTGCTATCACTGAGCCATTTACCAAACCTTTCCCATGTGCCTTGAATCGCCGTGCCTTCCCCGCCGGGAACCAGATTTCTGACGCCGCATACGGCATAAAGCCCGCCCTCAAAGGTTTTTGCCTTGACAAGGCTGTCGTCCACAACGACATCGTCGCCAATGGTGACCCACACCTCATAGCCGTACTCGGTCTGTTCGGGGTCGGAGGGGCTTGGGTTGTTAAAGCCGAAAATGCGCAGTTTGTCCTTTTCAAAGCTTAAGCCGCTTCTTTTCAGCCAGTCCTTCATTACAGAAAAGGCATGGTTTTCAGGCTCTTTGCCATAGTAGCAGTAATATGCGACCCGAAATGGCTCTAACTCTTTTAACACCTTAATGTCGGGATACTTCTCCAGAAGTTCGCCATCCTGAACATCAAAATACTTATCCAAAACATTCACCCTTTCAAAATTATAAATGAGGCTCGGGTTTCTGAACGCACTGGGAGGGTATCCTGTGATACGTCTAAATGCTCTCGTAAACGCTTCGTTGCTTTCAAAGCCGTACTTGAGAGCAATATTCAGGATATTCTCATCCGTTGTCTTGACATCCTTGACTGCACAGCTGATTCTCCTGTGACGGATATATTCCTTCACAGAATAGCCGGTTAAGGCAAAGAACATACGATAATAGTTTGAGCAGGACATAAAGGCTTCCTGTGCCGCTCTTTCTATGTCTATATCCTCTTCCAGCCTGCTTTCGATGTAGTCAATAGACCTTTGAATGCGCTCATAGTAGTTCATCCGGAGTACTCCCTAGTATCTTAAGATGTTATCATTCTACCATGTCTTGACTTTTGCTTCTTGATTTTTTCTACAAAAGAATAGAAGTCTATTACAGTGTGTTTTTGCAATGGCTGTTTCCATCATTATACAACAACGAGGGTGGGTTGACTACTTGCAAAAAAGAAAAGCACCGAGCAGCTTGATTTTGCTCGGTGCATTGTATATATGATTTACTTTGCTAGCTTAAGCCAAAGCTCCATATATGTTGTTTCGGGCGAGTGGCTCGGATATCGCTCTGCACAAAAGGGCTCTGTCGCCAGGTTATAGTTTGGCAGCCATGTGTTGTAGAGATACTGCTGTGCTTTATACAGCGCATCCATGACAAGGGTCTCGAAATCCTCCGCTTCAAAGGAGCAGACGATGTACTCTCCCTCGGGCAGTGCCCATGTCGTATAGCCGTCCGGGGCCTCTCTCGGTTTTGACATTGCCCCTGCAAAATAGCTGAAAAACCCTTCCTCAGACGATGGCAGGGCAACACCAATCTCTTCGGCATCCTTGGGCAGTCCGAGCACGCTGTGCATATGCTCGTGCAGGTCGTCCCATAGGATGCCAAGGGGGTCAACGCCGGATTCGGTTCCCAGACCGTCTATATGCGCTATCGGCAAGTCCCTTTTCATGCCGATAAAGAAAGCCGGCTCCGCAATTGATCTTCGGTTTATCTCGAGAACAATGCCATCAGTGATAAGCGGTACGCCCTCATCAATCAGGGTGTAGTGAAGCATAAGCTCCGGTTTGGTCATGCGGTTAACCGGCTGCTGATTTTTACGGTACTCCTCCGGTGTCATGCCAAAGGTATCCTTAAAGGTACGGGTAAAATGCTCGTGTGAGGAGAAGCCAAGTTCCAGTGCAACGTCCAGTATGCGGTTGTCTTTTTGCAGCAGTTCTTCAGTCGTCTTTGCCATCCGGCGCAGCTTGATGTACTCGGCAACCGGCTTTTTAACCAAACGGCGGAATAGGCGCTGATAGTAAAAGGGCGAAAGCGCCGCAAGCTTTGCAAGGTTTGCAATCTCTATTTCCTCGCCCAAGTGTTTTTCGATATACTCGATGGTTTTCTGTATCTGTTCCCATGCGTGCATAGTAGACACCTCCTTTTACCATACGATAACATGGCCTTCCCGGATGCCGCTTGACTGTGTATGCTCTTTTTCTATAAGACCCATTTTATCATATATCAGTCTGCATTTATACAAAAAGGAGTATCCTCTTTTTAGAGGGTACTCCCTTTGTGTTGTGCATCTAGTCAGAATTGCCGCTTACAGCACCTCGCCGCAGACTTCTATCAGGCTTTGGGCGACGTAGGCCGCGTCATCGTCTGTCAGAAGGGTATGAAGCGGCAGGGTGATCTCGTTTTGATACTGGGCATATGCGTTGGGATAATCAGCGATATCATATCCAAGCTGCTTGTACGCGGTCATCATCGGCAGGGGTTTAAAGTGGACGTTTGCGGATATTCCTTTTTCGGCAAGGCCTTGGATGATGCGGTTGCGGGCGGCTTCATCACAACCTTTAATGCGTACAGGGTAAAGGTGGAGGCTGGATTGAGAATTAGAGGTGATGTGTTGCGGCAGGATAAAGCGGTCTTCCTGCAGCTTACTGTCATAGATCCCTACAAGCTCCCTGCGCCGGTTAAGCAGGGCGGAAAAGCGTTTTAGCTGAGCCACCCCGATTGCCGCGAGGACATCCGGCATATTGTGCTTGTAGCCGGGCAAAAGAACATCGTACTCCCATCCGCCCTTTCTTGCCTTATGAAAGGCGTCCTTGCTCTGCCCGTGCAGGGCAAGCAGAAAGAACTGCCGGTATAGGTCACTGTCATCAATAACCTGCGAATGCTGCCATGTGATGGCGCCTCCCTCGGCTGTTGTAATGTTCTTGACCGCGTGAAAGGAAAATGCAGAGAAGTCCGCCGCAGCACCGCTCGGCACGCCATCGTATCTCGCTCCCAAAGAATGTGCGGCATCGGCAATGACTGCAGCTCGTCCCATGCATTTCTGCATTTCGTTTGTCGGTCGAAAAAGAGGCTTCATCTCGTCGGCAATCTTTAATAGCCGCTTGTAGTCGCACATCATCCCCGCGATATCCACGCCGATGATCGCCTTGGTTTTCTCTGTGAAGGCCTGTTCAACCTGGTTATAATCTATGAAAAAAGAGTCCTTTGCCGTATCCACAAAGACCGGCCTTGCCCCTACATGCACAATAACACTTGCAGATGCCGTATAGGTGTAAGGGGAGGTGATAACTTCATCCCCCGGCCCAATTCCAAGAACACGCAGAATAAGCTCTAGCGCCGCTGTGGCAGAGTTTAAGCATATCACCTGTGGTGTACCGCAAAACCCAGCTAGTTCTTGCTCAAACTGCTTTGTCTTTGGCCCTGTTGTAATCCATCCGGAACGCAATACCGAAACGACCTCATCAATCTCCTCCTGACTGATATCGGGAGGGGAGAAATCAATCTGCCTGCCCATAAACATTCCCTCGCTTTATGCTGTTTGTCATAGTATGTGCAGTTTTCCTCAGCAGAATGTTTCAAATGATACACATGTGCACATTATTTGACGGTCAATCAGGGTGTTGCTATAATGTGGTAGTAACCCAAATTCATGCTGCAAATGGAAATTACGTTTGCAGTAGTATGTGATTACATAATGAGAGGAAGAAATGTTATGAAGCATCGATTGAGCCGGACCCTGCCCGCCCTTGCTTGCATCTTCTGCCTTGTTCTTATGACATTGTCCGGATGTGCGACTGAGCCGCCTGTACCCCAAAGCAGTCAGGATGTATCGTCAGTTGTTGTAGAGGAGGAACCACCCGTGCAAACAGAAGAAATGAAAGGCGATTGGCCGAAGGATTTCTCGTTGCGTGAGGCCTATAAGGATTACTTCATGCTCGGCACCATCTACACAGAGAATAGTCTCAGCGGCAAGGATATGGAGCTTACGCTCAAACACTTTGACACGATTACCCCGGAAAACCTCATGAAGCCGGAATACATGCAGCCCACAAACGGCAACTTTAACTTTACGCAAGCTGATACCATGATGGGCTTTGCACAAAAGAACAGCCTTAATGTTGTCGGTCATACCCTAGTCTGGCACCAGCAAAGCGGTGATTGGCTGGGCAGAACGAAGGATCGCAATGAAGCCATCGAACAGCTAAAAAGTCATATTACTAACGTCGCAGGCAAATATAAGGGGCAGATTACCTCTTGGGACGTCGTAAACGAGGCTGTTGAGGATAACACCACCCTACCCGAAGACGGAGACTGGACGAAATGCCTGCGCAAAACGCAGTGGTTGGAATCCATCGGAAGCGATTACATCGAAATGGCGTTTCAGTTTGCCCATGAGGCTGACCCGAACGCTAAGCTGTATTACAATGACTACAACCTAGATTCTAAAAACAAAGCGGATATCGTTTACGCCATGGTCAAAGACCTGCGTGCCAAAGGAGTCCCGATTGACGGCATCGGCATGCAGGGACATTATACTCTGGATACTTCCGCAAAGAGTGTTAAATCCAATATTGAGATGTTTGCATCCCTTGGGGTTGAGGTAAGCATCACCGAGCTTGATATCGGCGTAACCGGCGCAAACCCATCAGCCGGCTTGACCGAAGAGCAGGAAATCAAGCAAGCTGTTTTATATGCGCGCTTGTTTAAGGTGTTTAAAGAATGCAAGGATTCTGTAGCAAGGGTAACCTTCTGGGGATACGTGGACAACAAGAGCTGGCGCAGTGACCGTTTCCCCTGTCTGTTTAACGCTGATTACTCGCCCAAGCATGCTGCATACGCGGTTCTTGACCCTGAGAAGTATCTGGAGATGTACGATACCGAGGAGGCGACCCCGGTCAGAGTCGCGGAGGCAAAGTACGGAACACCTGTTATCGATGCAGAGATTGATGAGATATGGAATTCCTGCAAGCCAGAAGAAGTGAATGTAGCCAACATGGCATGGGAAGGTGCAAAGGGAACAGTCCGTATGCTGTGGGACGAATCCTTCGTTTATGTCCTGTTCGAGGTAAGAGACTCGGTGCTTAATAAACTATCGGAAAACGTTTATGAGCACGATTCGATTGAGCTGTTCCTTGACCAGAATAATGACAAGGGCACCTTCTATGGCCCGGATGACGGACAGTATCGTGTGAACTTTGAAGGCGAAGAATCCTTCGGTACCATTCCGGATAAGGCCGGGTTCAAATCGGCTGCTAAGATAGTTGACGGCGGATACCTTATAGAGGTTGCCATCCCGTTGGTTGTTACACCGAAAGAGGGCATGAAAATGGGATTTGATGCGCAGGTTAACGACAGCGATGAGAATGGTGCCCGTGTAAGTATCATGAAGTTCTGCGATCCGACGAATAATTCATATCAAAGTCCTGAAAAATGGGGCGAACTGCTTTTGGTTAAGTAATAAATATATGCCTATATAGTAAAAAGCGGAGTCTGCATCATTGTCAGACTCCGCTTTTTTTATCTAAATGAGATTTTTCACATAAAAAGAACCCATAAGCAATCAGCTTACGGGTTTTGTATGGCTCCCCAAGTTGGACTCGAACCAACGACCCTGCGGTTAACAGCCGCATGCTCTACCGACTGAGCTATTGAGGAATATATATCGTTTGATACCAACCCGAAAGGATTGGTATCAAACTTTAGTAT
>JAEZKF010000022.1 GCA_023415575.1 Bacillota bacterium | reverse complement strand
TTGTAGCTGTAACAGGCTTAAGGGCCAATAAAGAGCTTGCAAAGCTCAAAGCGGGCGATGTGTATCGTGATAAGAATACCGGACGTCTGATGGTGCATGTAGAGCAAGGTAAAGGTGGACGCTCACGAGAAGCCACTGTGCTGCGTTCAGGTGAGAAGATTGTACTTGACATGATTGCCGGTAAAAAGCCCGATGAGCTTGTTATGAAGGGATTCTCCCGCAACTCGATTACTGATAATCAGCTGCATGCGTTTCGAGCTCAATATGCGGCTGACCGATACCGTGAACTAGAAGCTGATGGGGTTACAAGGTCAAAAAGCTACGATGAGAAAGCCCTTTATCACTGCCGCGGCGATATGGCAGGCACAACCTACAAGAAAGCCCTAATGGAGATTGTGTCAAACGATCTCGGCCATTCACGCATATCAGTGATTGCACAAAGTTATCTATGGAAACTGTAATTTATCAAAAATTGAAAAGGAGAAAAAGGGATGCAAAACAAGTATAAAACCATTCCAGACCAATATACATGTATTAGTAATTCATGGACAATCATTCACTTACAAGAAGGAGGAATTTTATGTCCAAGAGAGCCAAATCGAATGAACTTAAATTCATTTTTCATAATCCCAACACAAACGAACAGACCGCCAAGGCCTTTATTAAGATCATTGCTTCATCCCTCGTAGAACAGGCAATCAATAATAAGCTACATAGCGACACCGACCTTGAGAATTTCTCAAAAGCTGACCTTGACGTTATGTAATATTAGTATTATTCTTAAGATGTAACAGAATCAGGAGGTATAAAAAATGAGAGCTGTAGCTTATTGTCGTGTATCAACAAACAAGGAAGAACAACTCGAAAGCCTCGAAAGTCAACAGAAGTTCTTTGCCGAATACGCGCAGAAGCATGACATTGATCTGATTCGTATTTATGCCGATGAAGGTAAAAGTGGAACCAAACTCCAAAATCGGACGGAACTCTTGAGGCTGCTGTCCGATGCACAGTATGGTTTGTTTGATTTAGTTTTAATCAAGGATGTATCTCGCCTTGCAAGAAACACTGTGGATTTCTTGACGAGTTTAAGAAAACTGAGTGATATGAATGTCAAGTTAAAGTTTGTAAACTACGATTTCACCACTGAGAATTCAAGCGAATTTGTACTTACTATGTTGAGTGCCATAGCGCAAGAGGAAAGCGCGAATACATCCAAACGTATTAAGTTTGGTAAGAAACAGAATGCAGAAAAAGGACGAGTTCCGAACTTCGTGTATGGCTATGATAAAATTCCGGGTGATATTTTTAACATGGCCATAAACGAAAACGAGGCTCAGGTCGTTCGGCGTATTTTTCGGCTGTATACCGAGGAGCAGTACGGAGCAAATCGGATTGCTGCCATCCTAAACAACGAAGGAATTCTCACAAAACGTGGATGTAAATGGAGTCAAAATGCGATTGCACGAATTCTTACAAACGAAGTTTACATCGGCAAAATCATAAATAGCAAACAGGAAGTTGTAAACTATCTAACTGGCAAGCGAAAGAAAAACGACGAAGAACAGTGGCACGTTGTTGAACGGCCTGACCTAAGTATTGTAGATGAAGAGATTTTCTATCGGGCAAAACGGATTCTCGAATCACGAAGCGACATTTTTAAACAAACTGGTGAACGCACCAGTAACCGCTATGTATTCAGTAAACTTATCCACTGCTCTTGCTGCAATCATGTTTTTAGAAGAATTACGAGAACGTATACAAACACCTATGTATCTTGGGTATGCAGTGGCCGAAACATGAACGGGGCAGATACCTGCCCAAACAAAACCGTTCTCAAAGAAGAGGTTTTGCTTCAGACAATCCGCGACTATTTTACGCAGATTCTTGAAGATCAGCCGAATGTCATTAGCCACATCATCAATGAGTTTAACCGGCAATATAAGACTAAGGATGAAAACATCGTAAGCGAAACGGTATTAAAGGCCAGACTAGCCAAGTTAAAAAAGACTAAGACGAATTATATCGATATGTACAACAATGAAATCATTACAATGGAAGAACTCAAAGAGAAATCGAAGGAGATAAACACTGAGCAAGAACGAATCGAACGCGAACTCAAGTTTATATCGCTTAATATTCGCAAAAGCGATATGCTCAAATCCCTTCTGGAAAGAACTTTTAAAGACATTGAATGTATACTGAATAATCAAGAGATTACGCACGCAATGTTAAGCCGTGTCGTTGAAAAAATCGTTGTCAACGAAGAAGGACAAGTTGACATCTATTTCAAGCTTTACAACGAGCTTGGGCTGGATAATACCGTTCAGTTAATATACAACAATACATAAAGACGTCACCGACCGATTGCGTAAGGTTAATCGTTCTTTATACCTTCAGGTAAAAGAGCTTTTGGAGCAGAACAAAGCGGAGCGGCATATCCGGGGCGGGCAGGCGACAAAGGAAAAATACCTTGGCAGCAAGGCAACATCACAGACACTGTATCGGTTTTAGGGCATACCACAACCACACATAAAAAAACATCCCGAGTTTTCCCTTTATGGGGGAATTCGGGATGTTTTTATAAGAGCTTAATCAGGAAACCTTTTGTGTTAATCCTTGCTGTTTTCTATTGCTTTAAGCGGATCGACGTATTTGCCATCTACGAGCACCTCAAAGTGCAGGTGGGTTGGCAGACCAACCTCTGCAAGTGCGGTATCACCCACACAGCCGATCACTTCACCAATCTCAACGGTATCGCCCTCTGCCACTGTTACCCCTTCGGTAAGCGAGCAGTACCGACTAACCATGCCGTTTGCAAGCGTAATCTCAACTACGGTGCCCCACATGCTGTCGGTATACACCTTTGTTACCTTGCCGTCGGTGACTGCCTTAACCGGTGTTCCCGCCTTGGCAGAAAAGTCGACGCCGTTGTGGGTGCGCCAGTCATTCATGGTTTTGTCCAGTACCAGCTCTCCGGCAGAATAGCTGTTGATTGCCTCACCGGCGATAGGCAGTACGAACAATAAGTCTTGCTGCGGCTCCTGCGGCACGACAGTTTGCAAGGAATCTTGCGTATCTTCTAAGGTAGTAACAGAATCCTGCGACGACGATGATTCCTCCGATAATTCGGGTGAGGCGGAGGGCATATTGTTCTCGATGGGCAAGGATTCTTCGTTGCGTCCTGCTTCCTCTATCTCGGGAAATGCCCAATCGTTTTCACCTTCGCTTTCTGCTGCTATCGGCTCCTGTGTCGTAAGTTTATTAAGTGTTCCGTTGATTGCTGCCCACGACGCAAAGCCGGCACCCGCCAAGCAGATTGCCAGCGCAATGTAGAAGCCGTTCCCCTTTATGAATTTTGCAACCTTGTTTTTACCAAAATGAAGATTCCCCATAATACAACACACCTCCGAATGTATTTTTGACGAAATTCCCTGCTTTTATGCCGCCTGTCGCTACTTTTTATAACCAGATACTACAGCGCGGATAATGCGTTTTTTGCTAACCATATTGTTAGCGTATTGGATGTGGTTTAGTAGGGGATTTTCATAAGAATTTTATGGTAATTCACATTTGCCGCCTTATCTTTTTTCGCAATAACAATAGTACCCTATTAGACGCAAAATCGGCAGGTCATCCATGGCGGATGGCCTGCCGAATGTTATGATAGATTCAATTACCGCTCAAGGTTTTGGTTGCGGGCAGGTCCTACGCCTACCATGCTGATGCGGCAGCCGCAAAGCTCCTCAAGCCGCGCGATGTAGCGCTTGCAGTTTTCGGGCAGCTCATCAAAGCTTCTGCAGCCGGAGATGTCCTCATCAAAGCCGGGCAGCTCCTCGTATACGGGGGTGCAGCCCTCCAGCTCCTCCAGTGTGGGGGGATAGTCGCGGGTCACGGTGCCGTCGGGCAGACGGTACGCCACGCATACCTTTAAGGTTCCAAGCCCCGAAAGGGTATCCAGCTTGTTTACGGCAAGTTCGGTTAATCCGTTTACCCGCACCGCATGGCGCAGGATGACTGAATCAAACCAGCCCGTTCTGCGGGGGCGTCCGGTTGTTGTGCCGAACTCGTGGCCTGCATTGCGGATGCGCTCGCCGATTTCATCATCAAGCTCGGTGGGAAAGGGCCCCTTACCGACACGGGTGGTATAGCTTTTACATACACCGAGCACAGAGTCGATCACTGTGGGGCCAAGACCTACGCCGGTGCACACACCGCCCGATACGGGATGGGACGAAGTAACAAAGGGGTAGGTTCCGACATCAATGTCAAGCAGTGTTCCCTGTGCGCCCTCAAACAGCACGTCCTTGCCTGCCTGGATTGCTTCAAAGGCAAGAACCGATACATCGGCGACATACTTCTTTAGGCGTTTGCCGCATTCGGTGTAACGAGCGATGGTGTCCTCTATATCTACAGGCTCGCCGCCGTACACCTGTGTGATGATCTTGTTCTTGAGTTCCCCTGTGATTCTCGCCTTCTTCTCTAAAAGCTCTGGGTGAATGATATCATATATCCGCAGGCCCGACCGCTCCGCCTTATCCATGTAGCAGGGGCCGATGCCACGCTTGGTGGTGCCTATGTCCCCCTTGCCGCGGTAGGTCTCGCTGAGGCCATCCAGAACAAGGTGCCAGGGCATAATCACATGCGCGCGGGGGTCGATGCGCAGGTTGTCGCAGGAGATGCCGCGCTGCTCAAGGCCGTCAATCTCTTCGAGTATATTTACGGGGTCTATCACCACGCCGCAGCCGATTAAGCAGGGTGTATCCTTATACAGGATGCCCGATGGAATCAGGTGCAGCTTGTAGACCTCACCGTCGTTTTCCACGGTGTGGCCGGCATTGTTGCCGCCCTGACTTCTTACTACCACATCTGCGCGGGAAGCCAGAATATCGATGATCTTACCCTTACCCTCGTCGCCCCACTGCACGCCGACTACTACTCTGGTAGGCATATGAACAGACCTCGTTTCTACGGGAAGATGCTCCCTTATTATTATGGTATTGCGTTAAAACGTTAAAGTGTTTCAACACCCCAAACATTATAGCAGAAAATACCCGCCGGCACAACCCGACGGGTATGAATATTTCTTGATTGGATTAGATATGAAACCGCTTTTTTAGCTCATGTCCGACATGACGGTCGGCAAACAGCACGGTTGAGCCGAGTGTGATAAGGGCATAGGCCCCCGATGCCACCGACGGCCACACAACATCCTGCACCCCAAAGGGCAGTAAAATCAGCGGCACAAGCCCGAACAAGGCGATGACAAGCTGACAGAACAGATACTCGCTGCGCCCTACTCGTTTGAGAAGAATCAATAGGGTGATAGCAAAGGTTGCGAGTATCAGGAAGAAGGGGATGGCGTAGTTGAGCGACCACTTGGAGTGGCCCGTATAGTAATCGATGATATAGAGCACAAATCCGATACTGACAATCTGCACCCCGTATCGAAACGCGAAGTTGCGCCTGCTGCGCAGCGACCATGTCACCGTCACCCATACATAAGCAATACCCGCAAGTACGATAATCGACCAGCCAAACCTGCCGGGGCTTGTAAAGTAATCGACAATCAGGCAGGTGATAACCGATGTATAGGAGATAAACACCGCAAATCGAAACCAGAAGTTGTAGCGGTAAAAGCTTTCGGCTATTACGGGGTAGGTATTCTTGCACACAAGCGGCTGCTTGTCGGGCTCATTATGCGCGCTTTGTGTCAGCACCTCACCGCACAAGGGGCAATAGGCTACGTCGTTTGCAACATCTACCCTACATGCACTGCAATGGTTCATTTCCCGCTCCCTCCTACTTTTGTTATCCTCTTCCCTGCTGCTTTCGGCGGCGAAAAATCTCTTTGATATCCTGCTTAAAGGCCGCGAGCTGCCAGCGGTGCTCAGCCCGCTCCAGCTTCTTTTGTGCCTTTTTGCGCTGCTTTTCAAGCTTTTCTTTGAGTTTTGCCTGAGCCTTTTCCTGCTTTGCGGCAAGCTTTTGCTGCTTGCGCATCGCCTTTGTTGTAACGGAACTCTCCGTCTTGGCCGTGTCCTTCATCATCCTCTCTCCTTTTCCGCCTCAAGTTTCGCATCGCTACGTTGTCTATTCTTTCGCAGCGTTTTTTCTCTGCGCTCGTTTAAGTAGTTTGCCTCTACCGTTACCGCAACCCCAAGCTCTGTTAGATTGCGAAAGAATTCGCGCTGCACGTCGTTTTGCTCAATCGACGACGAGAAGGTTACCACCATCCGGCTGCCAAAGGAGCATACCGAACACTTGATGTGATTTTCGTTGGTGGGTGAAAGCGTAAACTCAAACCGGTCGATAAAGGGTGCTTGCTCCTGCGGCATCTGCACTCTGCCGAGGTTGGAAAGTGCCGTGGTTGCCGTCAGCTCCCCGCGGCGGTAGATGGCGCCGAGTACAAGGTTCTTTAAAAACAATGGCACAAGCCGCAGGGCAAGTACGCGTGAGAAACCGACCTTGTAGGCGTTTTGTGCCATGAGGTTATCCTTTTCAAGCTGCTTTGCAAGCTGGTCTTTTACTGAACTTAGCACCTCGCCGAAGGTGATATTCGGTCGGTCAAACGTCATGCCGACATTGACACATTCAAAGAAATTAAGCGCCGTGCGGTTGCCGAACACCCCGCGCAGGTTGACCGGCAGCGATATTACCACCGGCTGGTGAGATGCCTTTCCGCCAAGGCAGGCCTTATAGATGCTGTATAAAAGCAGTGAGGAAAACAGCGTTGTGGCCGTAACATTACGCTCTCTTGCACGGGCAAGCAACTCCGAGGTATCCATAATGCCGTGCACAACCTTGACGGTCGTAAATGGCAAAACTGTGCCGCGGATATAATACGACTTTTGGGTGTCGGGCTGATAGCCCCGCGTCTTACGGTAGATCTCGCGGTAGCTGTCGGTGAGTTCCCCTGCGTTAGGCGGCTCAGCCTGAGTATATTCCTCCGCGGTGCTTAACACATCGCTGTGGGCAAGTCGTAGATATGCGCTGACAATCTCCTGCAAAAACTCCAAAGCGCCCGTTCCGTCGGTCAGGGCGTGATAGGTTTCAAGCGAGATGCGCTCGCCGTGATAAAGCACGCGAAAGAGGTAGCCGTTGTTCTCCTTGCGGTTCATCGGAGCGCATGGGTAAAGCTCCTCGTGTGCTACCGCGGGGGTTGCGGGATTCTGCTCAAAGTAATACCAAAAGAGACCTGCGCGCATACGCACTGCAAACGCAGGAAAGCGGGTCAGGGTCTTCTCCAGGGCCTGCTGTAACAGAGTGGGGTTGACCTCTTCCTTGAGCACACAGGCAAGTCGAAAGACGTTTGCGGTGGTGACGGAGGACGCCGCAGGAAAAATCTTTGCCGAGTTGTCAAGCTTATGCCATCTGGATAGCTGAGAAGACTTGATGATCTTGGTTCCCAAAGCGTTGCTCCCCCCTTCCGTCAATCTGCGCCTATGGCAACAACGGCGTAATTATCTTAAGTGTTGACCAATCAAAACCCTATCATTCGGCATAGTGCAGTCTTTGCTCGGTGTAGCCGCGAAGCACCTCGCACATATCGGCGGCGTAGCGCTTTGCACCCGCAAGGTCATGCTCTAGGTAGTTGCCGCATTCTATTTCGCTTGCGCCGGGGATATCCCCTTCGTAGTCGCGAATAAAGGCAAAGGACTGCTGCACAAGTTTTATGGCCTGCTCATGGGTTAGGCCGCGCACCAAGAGATAAAAGCCGGTGCGGCAGCCCATGGGGCCGACATAAACCACATTGGGTGAATACTGTGAGTTCCGTGCATAGGTGGCAAACAGGTGCTCAAAGGTGTGCAGGGCGGCATTCTCAAGATACTGCCCGCCGTTGGGCTTGCACATGCGGATATCGTAGGTGATGATATCTCCGTCGATGCGGGAGATGTACATCCCCTTTTGCAGTACAAGATGATTAACCGTAAAGCTTGCTATCTTCTCCATTTTCCGCCCATCCTCTGTAATTCCTAGTACTATAATCATGCATATCATATCATAAAAATATGTACAGAAAAAGTACTATTCTTTGTTGTTTTAAAGTTTTGCTTCCGTTTACATTTTTCATCTTCTGCAGTATACTTGGTGTATTGCGGCTTTTGCTGCAATGGTCAGTTCGCAAAATCCTGACCGGCGTCTTTTGCAAAAAGGCGCCAAACAAACACTACGAAAGGAAAATGAAAAATGAAAAGGAAACCTGTGTATGCGCTTGCACAGGCCGCTATGGTTGCGGCTTTGTATGCAGCGCTCACCCTGGTGCTTGCCCCGCTTAGCTTCGGGCAGGTGCAAATCCGCTTTGCCGAGGCGCTGACCCTGCTTGCGGTATTCTCGGTACCCAACATCTACGGGCTTACTGTGGGGTGCCTGATTGCAAACGGCGTCGGCTTTGTGACGGGGGCAAACATCCTCGGGGCGTTCGACATGCTGTTCGGAACCGCCGCAACCCTCATTGCCGCTTGGCTTAGCTACCTACTACGCAACGTGCGCATCGGCCGTCTGCCGGTGCTTTCGGCCCTTATGCCCGTACTTCTCAACGGAATCATCATCGGCGGTGAGCTTTCGGTACTGTTTACAAACTCGCTTGCTCCTGAACCTTTCTTACTCAATGCCCTGTTTGTTGCGGCAGGAGAGATTATCCCCTGCATGGTGCTGGGGCTCTTGCTCGTGTATGTCTTGGAAAAGACCGGCCTTGGCAGCAAGCTGTTTCACCCATAAAGTGTATCTATTCCCTTAGTCTGAGCGAATTGTGTACTTTTTTGCCGACCTGTGGTATAGTAAAGGGAGTGTGAAGGAACTTGTCTTTCACACTCCCTTTTTGATTTGTCGATTTGTCCCCGTGGAAAAACCATCCGCGACGCGAGGTGCACCTATGAAAAATCTTACGCTTGTGTTGTCGGTCTTTCTTATCTGTTTCTCTCTTATTGCCTGCGCCGACAGCAACATATTATCAAGTTCATCCGATTCCGGCTCCTCCCTGCCCGCTCAGAGTGCTGAGGTCTCGTCATCTGACGTACTGGATGACCCAGACGAATCGGATTCCTCCCAGCCCCCGCTCACCCAGACCATCACAATACCGGAGGGATATACCCTGCCGCGCATCGGGATGCTTTTGGAAGAAAAGGGCTTTTGCACTGCAGAGGAGTTTATCGAGGCAAGCCAGACCGGAGATTTCAGCGAATTTCCGCTTGCCGTAAAGATGCAGCAGGTGGAAAACAGCTGCTTTAAGCTCGAAGGCATCCTCTTTCCCGATACCTATGAGGTGTATACTGGGGAGAAGGCCGATGCAATCCTGCGCAGGATGCTTGCCAACACCGAAGCAAAGCTCGGCGGGGAGTTGATGGCGCAGATAGACGCAAGCCCTTACAGCCTTCCCGAGATTATCACCCTTGCCTCCATCATTGAGAAGGAGGCTTACGGGCCAGCCGAGATGGCGAACATCTCATCCGTCCTGCACAACCGGCTTGATAGCGGCATGAAGCTGCAGTGCGATGTGACGATAAACTATGTCGAGGGCGCCATCAAACCCTTTATCACCGGCGACAAGAACCGCTTTAACAGCCTGTACAACACCTATAAATGCGATGCCTTGCCCGCAGGGCCTATCTGCAACCCCGGCCTTGATGCCATCAAGGCGGCCCTCTACCCTGCCGAAACCGACTATCTGTTCTTCCTGACGGATAAGGACAAAAACTACCTGTACGCCGCCACCTATGAGGAGCACCAGAAGAACGTGGAAGCTGCGGGAATCACGATACCGTAACAGAACATACATAGCCCCGAGGCAAACCGCCTCGGGGCTTTCTTGTTCATACCGTGGGTTTTTAATTGCTGACAATCAGTCTGGGTTTAGTATACTGTACTCAATAACTTGTAATTATCAAGCACTTGTTGTATTATACCTTTTTTCCTTAGCGATACGTAGATTGCAGCGGATCTGGCTTGACAATTTATTGATTTATTGTGATTAAACTCAATATCAGTAAAAATATTATACGACATTACCTCTTGTGATAATTCCTTATTCTGATGCAATGCATTTATATATAACCAGTCGTAAAACAAAGTTTTTGGAGTCGTGTCCCATAATGTATTGCTATAATAAAATCCTATGAGCTTGCCGGAATTTTTTAGTCGCATATCCTGTTTCGCTTCCCGTGGGCTAACAACTAGCAAATCAGTATATGGGCCTCCGCCTTCGAATACCTTTGAGGACTGAAAGATATTCTCTAAACTTACAGTCCTTTTTAAATATTCATTGTACAGTCTTAGATTGAAGGCACTTAAATTGACTCCTAAATCCACATTTGACTTCGTAGAAATTTCTAGTATTGAACTGTTCGGTTCTTTTATCAAAATTGCGTTGTGAAGTGCCGTTATGTTTTTTTGCTTTTGTGTAATTGAAAATCCTTTATTGTATTCAAAATCACAAGTTCCTTCCTCAAAAACTACATCTTCAGCTTGAGATACCTTGAAGTACATCCTCTTCGCCATCTTTGTCCGCCTCACCTTCCCATATTTCTTTTCCTCTTTCATAATTGAAGTAAAAATTGCTTACTTTTACTTTCTCACGAAAACTTACGTCTTCAATAATTGATAATAATTGATTTTTCGCTGTTTCATTTATTGCATGTATTTGCTCTATATATTTAGAATCTATTATCCCTTCTACCAGTATCTCCGCCTGTGAGTTTGTTGGATAGTTAATCGGTGTATTCTTTTTTCTATGATTAATATCAAAAAGTCTATGGAAATCAGCAATACCTTTTCCTGATAATCTCTTTCCTCTTGTTGAAGCTGCGTTATCACAATAAAAAAACTTATCTTCTTTTGTTTCATATAAAAGTGCTGGACTTAAGACTAAGATGCATAGATTTTCACCTTTTCTACGTTTACTATATAGGAGATTATAGTTAGGATATGATATCGAAAAGCAAGTGCAATCTAGTCTATTATCTAATCGGAGATCATCACAGTATGAGGATTCTATTCCATAATAACTATGATATTTCCGCGGACAGAAACCATCCTTTATGATACTAGGCACATTACTAATTTTAGTGAAATGTATTAGTTCTGTTATTTGATATTCTTCTATACACAATTTTAACTGATAGTTAAGTTCTTTTATGCGTTCTTCCCGGCTTATTAGCTTTATCGGCTGTTTAGTAATTTGACTGAGTCTTTTTCTACTATTTAAGTCATAATATTTGCCCAAATAATCTTTTAAGTTTTGCTGTTTATCGGAGAACTCAAATAACTTATTATTTAGATCTTCATCTTCATTGTCTTTAATGAATTTTACTGTATAATCAACAAGAGCAACAAATGTATCCCTATGCAAATGCTTAAAACAAACATCGACAAACTGATCAATCAGTTCTTCTTCCATCCTCAGTAAAATAAAATCATCGTAATCTTGTTTTAGAAATAATTTCATGTATGCAATGGTAATTTCGTTTGTATGAAATTGCTTATATTCATTTAATAGACATTTAATACTATATCTAAAAAACAACAACTTCTGGTCTAAGCTATCAGATTGATGCAAGCAAAAGCTTTTAAAAATATAAGTAGTCAAATCCGAACTGTTGAACCAGAAAGACAGGTTGATTGCGTATTTAAACTTATTTCTCTCAACCATTGCCTCAATATATTTCTTAACTTTCATTTTATCGAATGATGAATAGCAATCTATTATTTTTTCCGCAATCATCATTTCTAAAGCTTCATAGATAAATCTATAGTAAGCAAATTGCTTGCTATCCAGTATATAGTCAAACAATTGATAATATCGATTCGATATAAGATGTTTTTGCATATTCTTATGATAAAGATCTTTTATGTTATTTTTTGTTGAGTTAAGTGCTTTAGATAGACGCGTATACATTATGTCTTCTGATTTAAACAAAAGTCTATCAATATCCCGATGAGAATATCTCAAACTCTTATGGTTGTACTTTACAATGATATAGTTATCAGTTACCTCACTTACTTCTCCCACTTTATAAACCATATGATAGTACTTACTTCCCTTTACTACGCTCTCCAAGATATAACCTCCTTTCTATATTATCTCTATATTACAAATGTATCATATTTTTACATGAGATTCTATATTCCAGCAGTAATTGAGCTAAACTTAATAACATTTTCACAACTTTAAAAAAGAAAAGCGTCCTAATCAAGATTAAGCCTGATTAGGACGCTTATAGTAACAGCGTTTTTATATTATTCTCACATTAAATCGTTTAATCGTTTTCCTTCTTCACTACCGCAATCGAAAGCTCGGCGAGCTGTTTTGCGTCAACCTCGGAGGGGCAGGAGCTCATGAGCTCGCTTGCGTTCTGCACCTTGGGGAAGGCGACAACATCGCGCAGGCTGTCGGCCTCGCACATGAGCATGGTCAGGCGGTCAAGGCCGATGCCCATGCCGCCGTGGGGCGGAGAGGCATAGCGATAGGCATCCACGAGGAAGCCGAACTTCGCTTCAATCTCCTCCTTGGTAAGGCCCAAAAGCCCAAACATACGCTGCTGCAGCGCATAGTCAGTGATGCGAATGGAGCCGCTTGAAAGCTCAATACCGTTGAGCACCAAGTCGTATGCCTTTGCGCGGACCGCACCGGGGTCGGTCTCAAGCAGGGGCAGGCACTCCTCCATCGGCATGGTAAAGGGGTGGTGCATGGCAACCCATGTGCCGGTCTCCTCATCCCACTCAAAGAAGGGGAACTCGGTAATCCACAGGAAGTTGTAGCCCGTGCGCGGGATTTCAAGCTGCTTTGCAACGGCAAGGCGCAGTGCACCCAAAACAGGCAGGGTCACGCGGTTGTTATCCGCAATAATCAGTGCAACATCCCCCTGCTCCATGCCAAGGGCCTCGATGATAGCATCCTGCTCGCCCTCGGCGAGGAACTTTGCAAAGGAGCAGTTGGGTGCTTCGTCCACCCAGCGGATGTAGGCAAGACCCTTGGCACCGATGCCGCGCACCATCTCGGTGAGCTTGTCTATCTCCTTGCGGGTGAGCTTTGCGGCCCCACCCTTTGCCACGATGCCGCGCACGCTGCCTCCGTTCTTAATAGCGTCCGCAAACACGGCAAACGGGGTGTTCTTCACAACATCGGATAGGTCGCAAATCTCCATGCCAAAGCGGGTATCCGGCTTATCCGAGCCGTAGCGCTCCATGGCCTCGCGGTAGGTCAGGCGTGGCAGGGGCATCGGCACCTCGACACCGAGCACCTCGGAAAACAGGCGGTGCACATACCCTTCTATCATGCGCAGGATATCGTCCATGTCGACATACGACATCTCAAGGTCGATTTGGGTGAACTCCGGCTGGCGGTCGGCGCGCAAATCCTCGTCGCGGAAGCATCTTGCAAGCTGGAAGTAGCGGTCATAGCCCGAGATCATCAAAAGCTGCTTATAAATCTGGGGCGACTGCGGCAGGGCGTAGAACTTGCCGCTGTGCACACGCGAGGGCACTAAGTAGTCGCGCGCACCCTCCGGTGTTGACTTAATCATCATCGGGGTTTCTATCTCTAAAAAGCCGTTTTCGTCAAAATAGTCACGCGTAACCTTCGCAATCTTGTGGCGGAGGATGAGGTTTTTTTGCAAGGTTGGGCGGCGCAAATCGAGGTAGCGGTATTTGAGGCGCAGCTCCTCATTGACCTTGGTTTGGTCGGTAATCTCAAACGGCGGGGTCTCGGCCCGGGAGAGGATACGCAGGTCGTTTGCGTACACCTCAACGGTACCCGTTTTGATATCGCGGTTGATGGACTGACGCCTTCTGACCGGCCCCTTTGCCATCAAAACATACTCGGAATGCACCGTCTTTGCCTTTGCAATGATGTCAGGCGCTGTACCGTCATCAAAGGCAAGCTGAACGATTCCAGTGCGGTCGCGCAGGTCGATAAACACAAGGTTTCCCATATCGCGAACCTTTTGCACAAAGCCGCACACTACAACCTCGTTTTGAATATCCTGCTCGCTCACATCGCCGCAGTAATGGGTGCGGCGCAGAGAGCCCATGGTATCGATACTCATATTACAACCATATCCTTTCAAGATTTAGAACGAATCAAACTGAAAGCCTGCAATGCCGGTGTTGTTGAGGTCCTCCACCGCTTCGGCCAGAGTCAGGTTATAGATGGTTTGAACAAGGTCGTCCGAGAGCGGTACCTCGCTCTGCTCGCCCGTCTTCATATTCTTAAGCTTGCCAATACCCTCCAGCAGCTCGTTGTCGCCGATGACGACGGTGTACACTGCCCCAATCTTATCGGCATACTTCATCTGGGCTTTGAGGCTTCTGCCCATGAGGTCGGTTTCCGCATAGAAGCCCTCGCTGCGCAAAAGCTTAGTAAGCTCAAACGCGCGCTGCTTTGCATTATCACCCAAAGGCGCAAAGTAGACGTCACACCGCTTCTCCTCCGGGTAGGGGGCGTCGCTGTTCTCCATAACAAGCAGGAGCCTGCCGATGCCCATGCCAAAGCCGAGGGCCGGTGTGGGGTTGCCGCCAAGGGCCTCTACAAGCCCGTTGTAACGTCCACCGCCGCAGACTGTGCCCTGGGCGCCGATTTGATTGGATACAAACTCAAACACCGTATTGGTGTAGTAGTCAAGTCCGCGCACCAGTGTCGGGTCGATGGTATAGGAGATGCCTGCCCCCGTAAGGCGGGTTTTGACCCCCTCAAAGTGGTCTTTGCAGTCATCGCAGATATAATCAAGCACCTTGGGTGCGTCTTTGGCTACCTCCCCGCAAACGGGGCTCTTGCAGTCGAGAATGCGCATGGGGTTTTTGTCAAGACGGCCGCGGCAGGTCTCGCACAGGGTTTCGGCATTCTCGGCAAAATACGCCTTAAGGGCCTTGTGGTATTCGGTGCGGCATTTGGGGCAGCCGATGGAGTTAATCTTTAAGGTGATGTCGGTGCCGCCGAGAGTGGTGATAATCTCGTTTGCAAGGGCAATTACCTCGGCATCCGCGTCGGGTGCGGCCGGGCCGAACATCTCAACACCAAACTGGGTAAACTCGCGCCACCGTCCGGCCTGGGGCTTTTCGTAGCGAAAGCAGTTGGAGATATAGCAGGTTTTTAGAGGGAGAGAGTCGTTTAAAAGCCCGTGCTCCATCACGCTGCGCACAACACCCGCCGTGCCTTCGGGACGCAACGTAATCGAACGCCCGCCCTTATCAAGGAAGGTGTACATCTCCTTTTGAACCACGTCGGTGGTGTCGCCCACCGAACGGTCGAACAGCTCGGTATGCTCAAAGGTGGGGGTTCGCACCTCCTTAAAGCCGTAAAGCCCTGCGATATCGAGGGCGGTTTGCTCTACATAGCGTACCTTTGCGCTCTGTGCGGGCAGAACATCCTGTGTGCCGCGCGGCGCCTTTGTAAGCAGAGCCATTGTTTCTCCCAACCTTTCTTTATTATTCGGTATCAGTATGGACTGTTTCTAGGGCAAATACCAGATGAAGATAAAACAAAAACCCGTCCCCCGAAAAAGGGACGGGATTACCCGTGGTGCCACCCTTGTTGGACGCGCTTTGCGCGCCCCGCTCTTTATCCCCTTAACGCGGGAAACGATAGACTAAGGAAGGCTGTCTTCCCAAAAAGCGGTGATGCAAAAACAAGCTTTCAGCCTAATGGCTTGTCCTCTCTGGTTGCACGCCTTTGGTACTGGGTCCTTCCCGGTGCGCGCTATGCCTTTTTTGGCAAACACGCTGCGTCTAATCCCTGATATTGCTATAAAAAGCTGCAGCATAATTATAGTAAAATCAACGCTTTGTGTCAAGCGCTGCCCTTTTATTTGTGCGCCATATAAGCACATTTCGGATGCCTAAAAATGGGCAGCAAAAACCGCCCTGTCGTATCACCAGGACGGTCTTTGCCTCGAAGAAAAAATGTATGAAAAATGTAACCCGCAAATTACCTTGGCGCAGAGTCGATGAGCGTAAACTCCACGCCGTTTTGGGTACTGAGGAGAAAACTACTTGTTAGCAGCTACCCAAGCGTCGAACTGCTCCTGCATTACCTTGAGCAGATCATCAACACCTGCAGCCTTGTACTTCGCATCCATCTCTTTTACAAGAGCGTCAACGTCGTTAGCCTGGCCGGACAGGAATGTCTTATAGTACTCCTGGGTAACAGCTCTGTTGTTAGCAATCAGGGTCTGAACGTTGGTGTCGTTGTTATCGAACATAAAGCCGAGGCTGTAGAGAGCGGGAGCGCTGTCGTTGATGGACTTCCACTTGTTCCACTTCTCGGGATCCTCAATATCGAGGAGGTACTGCTTGAACTGATCGCCAAAGCGCCAGCCGTTACCAGAAGCATAGCCGGAACCACTGATTGTGGTGATGGTACCGTCAGCATTCTTGGTGTAGTCAATGTTCTCCTGACCGAATACAATCAGATTGAGGATGTTTGCATCGGTGTACAGGAGCTTAATGAACTGGAATGCCTCATCAGGATGTTTGCTGTGGGTAGGAATAGCGAGCATTGCGCCGGTGGTCTCACGGTTGGTCTTGTAAGCCTTGGTGATGTCAACCTGAACATACTCGATACCGGTGCTCTGGGTCATCTCTGCATCCTTACCAGGCTTGAGAGACTGAACAGCTGCAAAGTACTTACCGGTGTTCAGAAGGTCAGATACGCCAGGTGCGCTTGCAGCGTCGGGGCTGATGTAACCCTTCTTGAGGTACTCCTTCATGGTCTTGTAAACTGCAATAGACTCAGGAGCGGTGAACTGGTTGATGATGGTCTTGCTGGAGCCATCGGATGTGGGATAGAGAGCGCCGGGAACGTCATCATCGCTGATGTTGTCCCAATCAAGGAACTTCCAATCCGGAACGTCCATACCCTGGATAGCGATAGGAGTAATACCGGTTTCCTCAGCGAGAACCTTGTCGAAGTAGGGCTCGAGGTCCTTTGTGGACTTAATGGTGGTAAGGTCGATGTTGTACTTGTCAACGAGGTCTTTTCTGAGCAGGAAGCCCCAGTTGTGGAACTTCTCCTTGTTGCAGGGCAGTGCATAGTTTACGCCCTTAATCTTGGAGCCGTTAATGAAGTCCTCGCCGAGAATCTCGGAGATCTCGGGGTTGGCTGCGAGGTAGTTGGTCAGATCAAGGAAGTTACCCTGAAGAGCATTCTGCTGAACGTTAGCGCACCAGTTAGCGGTGAATACTACGTCAACAGCCTGGCCGGTAGAAAGAGCGTTGTTTACACGCTGGGTGTACTCGTCGTTCCAACCGAGCTCTTCAATGTTTACCTGAATGTTGCTGTTAAGGGTGTTCTTCAGGTAGTCGTTGATAGCCTGCTCAACGCGGTCTGCCTGGTCCTGAGGAGTACCGGTGAACCATACTTCAAGGGTTACAGTCTCCTTGGGCGTATTGTCCGCCTGGGAAGCGTCACCAGCGGAACCAGACGGGGTATCGCTTGCAGGTGCCGGGGTAGAAGCGCAGCCTACAGCGATAGAAGCAACGATACATAACATCAGGATTACACTAAGTAGTTTCTTTGCCTTTTGCATCAAATTGATCCTCCTGTTAAAGTTATATGATGACCGGGACTTTTCCCGGGCTCATCCTTTTACGGCGCCTATGGTAAGGCCCTTGACAAAATACCCTTGGAAGAAGGGATAAGCGAAGATAATCGGTCCGATACTTACTACTGCTACCGCCATACGGGCACCTTCGCTCGGCAGCGATGCTGCAATCTCCGCGGCGTTACCGATGGTGGTATTGCTTAAGAACTGAATGTTGGAAAGGGTCTGGTACATCAAGAACTGGATGTTGTAAACATTCTTATCGGTTACAAACAACAGCGGCAGGTACCAGTCGTTCCAATAAGCGAGGATACAGAAGAGTCCTATTGTTGCAAGACCTGCCTTACACAGAGGTAAGACAATGGAAAACAGGATTCGGAACTCTCCGGCTCCGTCGATACGGGCCGATTCGATAATCGCCTCGGGCACCGTCGTCTTCATAAAGGTGCGCAGGATAATGACGTTCCACGCATTAAGCAGGTATGGGAAGATAAGTACCCATACTGTGTTTGCGATAGGTAAAAGCTGATTGTACACCATAACCCACGGCACAAGTCCGCCGCCGAAAATCATGGTAAAGAAGGCGAGGAAGGAGAAAAATCCTCTGTACTTAAAGTCGCTGCGCGACAGCGGGTAGGCGTACATGGTAATAGTAAACATGCTTAGGATGGTGCCCACAACCGCGACGAAGATGGAAACTCCATATGCGTTCAGGATCAGGCTGCCGCCCTTAAACAGGAACTTGTAGGATTCTACACTGAAAACCTCGGGGAAAAAGCTGTAGCCGTTTCGCAGTATGGTTTTCTCTTCGGTCAGTGAAATCATGACAACGAGAATAATCGGGGCTAGACACGCGATGAGAATGATAAAGAAGATCACATTCAGTGCCGCGTTTGTCGTTGGAGAAATCTTGTTCTCTATTCCTTTGCGTTTCATCTGTTTCTTTACCCCCTCTGCTAAAACAGTGCCTGCTCTTTGTCGATTCTGCGGACAATCATGTTGGCTGTGAATACCGTAATGCATCCGACAACCGCCTGATAGAAGCTAGCCGCAGCGGTCATACCCACGTTATTGGAGTTCTTGAGCATGATATAGACCAGTGTGTCAATAACATTGGTGGCCGGGTAAAGTGCGCCGATGTTGCGCGGTACATTGTAGAACAAACCGAAATCGGAATTAAAGATTCTGCCTACTGCAAGCAGGGTGGTAATAATCATTACCGTCTTGAGCATGGGCAGCGTGATGTAGCGAATCTGCTGGAGCTTGGTTGCGCCATCGAGCGTTGCAGCCTCGTAGTATTCCTCACTGATGCCCGCGATGGTGGCTATGTAGATAACTATGTTATAGCCCGTGTACTTCCACATCTGGAAGAAGGTAATGATGAAGGGCCAAGCCTTTACCTCGTAGTACCAATTGACTCTTTCCAGACCGAACATCTCTAAAACACTGTTAATAAAACCATTGTCAAAGCTCAGCATGGAAAAGGCTAAGTAGCTTACGATAATCCACGATAGGAAGTAGGGCAAAAAGTATACGCTCTGGTAGATTTTTGACATCCGCCTGTTGCGTAACTCAGTCAGTGCAATTGCCATTGCGACCGGAACAACTACACCAAGTACAATGAACAAGAGGTTGTAAAGGATGGTGTTGCGCGTGGCCTGCAGGATGTTGGGGGAGGAGAAGAGGAACTTAAAGTTCTTAAAGCCCACCCACTCACTATTAAACAGGCTTGAAAAATATCCGCCGTGATAACGGTACTCCTTAAATGGCAGCACCACACCGAACATCGGTATGTAGTTGTTGATGATTAGTACTATTAAGCCGGGTGACAGCATAAGAAAGTACGCTAGGTTGGTGCGAAGGTTTCGCTTCGACCCAAACTTATTGTGCTTGCCCAGGGCCGGCGAAGCCTTCCTGGCTGTTGCCATCAAAATGAAAACTCCCTTCCTACATATTTTTTCTTCGATCGAATAAAAGGGTTACTATCCACCAGCCTTACTGCCGGCATGCTCCCCATATGGGTCACTTTATTTTCCACACCCATATGGTAACATTCCGGGCCTGTGTTAAAAATAAACAGAGTTGCAAAATTGTCTTCTATTTTTACTGCTTTTAGGAACAAAATTGTGCAACAAAATTTTGCAAATTCGTAAAACTGCTGCAAAAAATACGGCAAATAATGCCCATTCTGAGTTTTTGCAAAAGAAAACCGTCCGGGAAAGGTTCCCGGACGGTTTTTATCATATTTTGATTTAGCCCGGCGGCTTGCCGAGAAGCTCGCGGTATTCGGACGGCGTCATACCGACATAGCGCTTAAACAGCTTGGAGAAGTAGTGGGGGTTGGGTATGCCCACTAAGTCTGCAATCTCATAGGCCTTGTACTCGGCGCTGCCGAGCAGGTCCTTAGCGCGCGAGATGCGGATTTCGTTGAGGTAGTCTACAAAATTCACCCCGAGTTCCTTTTTAAATAAACGGCTGATATAGGACGGGCTTGCATACACCTCTGCCGCAACCTCTCCCAAGGTAATGGGCTTTGCATAATTTTGATTTAGGTAATCCACCGCGTGGCGTAAGAGCAGCTTCATGCTGCCAGCCGAATACTCAGCAATCTTTGCCGCGGCCCGGCGAACAATGCTCTCAAGCAGGCCGTTGAGGTCGGCGGTGCTGTCGCACCGCTCAATCATCTGGAAGAGGTTTTCCTCCCCTACGTTCTGGGGCACCGGGGCATCGTTTGCGAGTATGGCGGATGTGCGGATGGTGTTGACCACGGTGATGGTGTCAAAGTAGAACTTGCGGATGAACTCCTTGTCAGTAAGACCCATGCTGTTGATGCAGTCAAGCATCTCATGGGCGCAGGCGGAAGCACCGTCGGCATCCCCTGCCTTGACCATCTCGAAGATGCGCGACCGCAGCTCGTAAAGCCTGTGGTCATCCGATTTTCCCTCGGCAACCTCGTCGCAGAATATGAGGGCGTTCTGACCCATATAGAACTTGTGTGCCAGTGCATCGCAGCACTCGTGGAACCGCTCACGAAGCTCCTCCATGCCGTGTCCCTCGTGCGAAACGGCAAGCGACAGGGTAAAGCCAAAGCACTGCTGGACCACCTGCTGCAGGGCGCTGCAGCATTCGCGCACCGATTGGCCCAGCATCTGATTTTGCTCAAACAAGAGGATAAAGGCCATACGCCTTGAGTTAATGGACACCGGCTGCACCTTGCAAAGGTCTGCAAAGGTCTCCTCAAAGGCGCTTGCTATACCGTAGCGGGCAAGCGTGCCGGCTCCCTCCTCCTGCAGGTCATCCGAGTCCTGACGGGTTTCGCTCTCTGCCACAACGAGTACAAAACGGTCAATGTAAAGCCGCAGCTGCTCAATCTCCTCGGGCAGAACCTCTGCCGTTACACCGGTAAGGAGGTTATAAAGATACCGCTCTCTGATAACCGGCAGGTTCTTTTCGTACAGCTCCTTCATGCGCTGGGCCTCTATATCCGAGGTGCTTTGCTCCTTGAGCGACTGGACTGCGCGCCGAACCACGTCGTACAGCTGCTCAATGCGGGTGGGCTTGAGGATGAAGTCGAAGGCCTCGAGTTTTATGGCCTGATAGGCATAGTCAAAGTCGCGAAATCCGGTTAGGATGATGATGCGGCTGTTGGGCACCAGATGGCGGGTGTTGCGTATCATCGTCAGACCGTCCACCTGCGGCATCTTGATGTCGGTGATGATGATGTCAGGGCGTATGCGCTCAATGAGCTCACTGCCCTGCTGGCCGTCGCCGGCCTCCCCGCAGATGGTGCACCCAAGCTGCTCCCAATTCAGTACGCTTCGGATTCCCTTGCGTATAATCGGCTCATCATCAATGATGACGGTTTTGTACATATACTCCTCCTTTTGTCACAGGCCCTGCGGTTTGTAGCCCTGCTGTTGGAAGATAGCCCCTTCGCCGGTTTTTACGGGTATCACCACGACAGCACGGGTAAACACACCCTTTTTACTTTGTATCTGCAATCCGTACTGCGCACCGTAAAACAGCTTGATGCGCCGGTTGACATTATCGATCCCCACACCTTTTCGCACGGTCTTATCATCCATTGCAAAATAGGTCTGGTCATCCATTGTTAAGCGTTCGTTGATGCGTGCAAGCTCCTGTTCATCCAGTCCTGTGCCGTTGTCCTCCACAACAATATGCAACAGGTCGTTTTCCACATAAGCGTTGATGCTGACGACGCAGGGTCTGCACGCATTCTCCACCCCGTGGTATATCGCGTTTTCCACTAAGGGCTGTATGAGCAGCTTGGGCAGCTTGACGCGAAGTGCCTCAGGCTCGATGTTGCGCTCCACCTGCAGTCGATCCTCAAACCGTTTGGTGAGGATAAAGATAAAGTTGTCTATGTACCGCAGCTCTTCCTCAAAGGTGACGAAACCGCCATCTCGCATGATGCTCGCCTCCATTAAGGAGGACAGGGCGGTGATGGTCTTGCTTATCTCAGGCACATTGCCGAGTATCGCCATCCAGTTAATTGTCTCAAGCGTGTTAAACAAAAAGTGTGGATTGATTTGGGACTGTAGTGCCTTTAACTCCGCCTCGCGGCGGGTGAGCTGTTCGCGGTAGACCCATTTCTCCAAGACCGAGATGTCCTGTACCATGCGGTTGAAGGCATCGCCCATAAAGCCGAGCTCGTCCTTGCGCTCCAGCGCAATCTGGACATTCTCCTCCCCGCGTTGTACCCGCTCCATCGCTCGAACGAGCTTAGAGATGGCGCCGATGATATCAACCGCCATCAAAAGGCCAAGCAGGGACATAAACGCCACAGCAACCGCGCATGCAATGGCGATAATGCGCCGAATCTCGTAGATATCGCGGTAGAGGTTTTCAAAGGAGATGGCGGAAACCGCCTTCCAGCCAAGCCCCTCAATTGTGGTGTAGGTGACAAGGCTTTCTGTGTTTTTGTCCTCCATCCAACCCTTTTTCCCTTCGATTGTTACCTTGGGAATCGTAGCGTGTTCATCTAACTTCTTTTCAAGTATCACATCGCCGTCCGGCGAAAGGATGCGGACGTTGCGCATGTCGTCGCTGATAAGCCCTTCAAACGCATCCGACAGATATTTCGGGTCAACCAGCATAATCAGGGTGCCCGTTCTGTCGTAGGTGTCGTGGTGGTACATGGTGCGCACAAGCAGGATGTTCTTTACCACCCCATCTTGCACATCCATATACCAAATCGGCTTGCCTTTCGCGTTGATAGATTCGTTTCGGGATAGCTCGAGCACCTCAGGCCGGTCTTCGAGCAGCTTGCGCAGGTTCTCGGTAGACTGGCTGTTGTTTGCGTAAAAAGCGGGGCCAGTTCTGACTAAAATTCCTATCGCAAGCAAACCGTCGCGGCTTGTGATGGTGTTTTTGAGTATCCCGCCGATTAAAACGTCGTTCTCATAGCTCTTTAGGGCTGTACGGTCGAATATGTACTTGTCGATAACCTTATAAATGCGCTCATCCGACAGCAAGTCTGCTGAGATGCCTTCGAGCGCATCCGTGCTGTCGGTAAGGCGGATGCCGACCATACGCAGGATATCCTGCGAATACTGGACCGACTTTGCTTTCAGGGCCTCCTCCGTGTTTCGGTAGCTAATAAAGCTGATGGAAATAAGCGGCATGAGAATAATCACGTTGAGCACGGCGACAAGCTTTACCTTGATGGGCAGGTTGCGGTAAAAGTTCTTTACACTGATTAGGGGCTTGCGAATAATCGACAACAGCCGGGATGGGGGTTTTGAGGATTCTTTTGCTTGCTTCATTGTTCCACCATCCTTTCCGGTCGCTGTGATACTCTAAACGTATAACGTAAGTGCAAGTGCCTTTTATGATGACAGGCACCAGTGTAGTGCTCATTTATTTGGAGCTGTTTCTGTTTAAGGCGCTCTCCCACAGCTCTTCCGGGGAGATTTTGCCCTGCAGCATATAGGGGAACTGCTTAATAATGATATCCTCCCACGCAGTGCGGTCGATAAAGCTGTCCGGCGGGCCTACGAGCGAACGAGCGGATTTCACCAGCTCAAGCCCCTTTTGGGTCAGACGGTTGTAGGAGATGTAGTACTCGGAGATATCCACGTTGCTAACCATGCCCGTGCGCTCGGCTAAGGTGGCCGCCGTCTGCTTGGACGCAAGGTAGCGCAACAGCTTTTGCACTGCCTCGGTCTTTTCCGGGTCGCGCATGGCCTTGCTGCTGACATAGAAGATGCCGCAGCCCATTCCGTACACCACATCGGAATTTGCGTTGCTTCGCTCATCGTATTTGGGGAAGGGTATAATATCAACTGCCGGGTCGGAGATGACGTCGGGGATAAACCATGAGCCCTGCACAATCATGGCCGCCTTTTTCTGGGTAAACAGGTTGTTGCGCTCTGAGCTTGTCAGCGTGTAGTAGTCCTCGGGGAAGGCCCCCAGCCGATACAGATCGCGCATGAGGTACATGGCCTTTATGTAGCAGTCGTTTATCTGACGGCCTCGAACCGGGTTTTCAACGTCATTTTTTTGGCCCAGCATCACAATTAGATTCTGGTAGAGGTAACTGCCCTCCGGCTCGCTGTTATAGGCGATCGGGATGATGCCCTTGCCGCTGAGAATCTCAATGAGCTTTACTAGCTCGTTGTAGGTAGTGGGCGCCTCAAGGCCGTACATATCAAGGATGTCCGTATTGACATACAGGGTTTCAAAGATAATCTCCACCGGCAGGCCGTAGATGCGGTCGTTTACTGTGACATACTGCCACATATCCTTATTGAAGCTGTTTTTAAACGACCGGTCAAAAATAGCGGGGCTTCCATACACCGCACCGCCCGAGTTTGACGAGGCGAGATTACTTGGGCCCTTTGAATCAGGGGTTGTGTCCAGCAGGGAGGTCAGGTCCGCCACCTTGCCCGCTGCTATGAGGCTGCGAATATCCGAGCCGGGCCACAGGCCGAACACATCGGGGTCATCGCCCAGCGCAAAGCGTGTTTTGATGCTCGGCAGAAAGTCGTCGCCGTAGACCGAGGCGTTTTGAATCTTGATGCCGGGGTTTTCCTCCATAAACTTGTCAAGCAGGTCCTGCAATACCTGGGCGCGACCGTCTAAGCCTCCCCAGCTGTTCATGAATACGAGCTCAATCTCTTTTTGAGGCTCATTCTCTATCTGGTTTACAACGGGGTCTGCCCCCCGATGCATCACCTCTATGGAGATTAGAATCATCGCCGTGGCGGTAAGCAGAAAACCAAGCAGCCAGCCATAACGTTTCATTATGGACACCCTCCCCTTTTCGGTTGCGGTTGTGACGAATCAATAACAAGCGGGTTGGACCTTGTCTAAAAACAACAAAACAAAGCCAGAACACATATGTTTCGGCTTTGCTCATCGTTAGGCTGTGTAATCTTTTTTCGTATCACTCACCAACCCGGTTTTATACCTGTGCAACTTCTACTATTTTACAATCCATTCTTAGCAATATTAACCAATCCGAGTATTTTTATCATACACCACTACGAAAGCATTGTCAATTATAAGGGGATATAACAAGTAAATCCTGTTATATCTCAACAAGTCCCAAGGGGCTTTTTTGGTCAGAGATGACCCGCCACAGGTCGTCAAACGAGAGGAAGACTGTGGCGGTATTGTCGTTGGGGTGTACGCCTATTAAGGGGCGTCCGGCGAGGTCCTTGTCAAAGAACACCTCCACCGCGTGCTCTTTGTCGTTCAGTATGCCAAAGGGGGTGACCTCTCCCTTTGTAAGCCCCAGATAGCGGCCTAGTCGTTCCTCGGAAGCAAAACTCAGGGCCGTGCAGCCGATCTCCTGCCGCAGATGCTTTAAATTAGCGCTTTTGTCCTTATCCATCACCACAAGAAAGTGCCGCTTGCCCTTGGCATCGCGCAAAAACAGGTTCTTGACAACTGCCTCGGCATGGGGCAAGCTCAGTGCGTCCATGTCCTCGATGGTGTAGACGGCGGGGTGATTGACAAGCTCATAACGTATCTTCATGCGGTCTAACAAATCTATTACCTTTTGTTTTTGCTCCAACGTTTTTCTCTCCTATCCATTTGTAAGACAAGCGCGGCGGTATCACCCGCCGCGCCAAAGGCCAATGGCTAATTGGCCTTATTCTGCCCCGTAAAGGTATTTTGCGAACTCGCTGTCGGGGCTGATGACAATTTTCGCCCCGCTGTTAGGCAGGGTTTTCTTATAGGTCTCGAGGGTCTTGTAGAACTCGTAGAACTCGGGATCCTTGTTATAGGCGCGGTTGTAGATCTCCGCAGCGTCCGCATCTCCCTTACCGCGGATGCGCTGGGCCTCGGCGTTGGCCTCTGCCCTGATCTTTGCCGCCTCGTAGTCGGCGCCCGACTTAATCTTCTCCGCTTCCTCCTTGCCCTCACTGCGGTACTGGCGCGCCATCTGCTCACGCTCGGTGCGCATGCGGTTGTAGATGTTCTCGTTGTTTTCGGTCGGCAGGTCGGTGCGGCGAATCTGGATATCCAGTACCCGAATGCCGTAGGATGCCATCATGACGTTGAGCTCCTTGGTCTTTTCCTCAAGCATGCGGGAAACATACTCCTTATCGGAAATCAGCGTCTGGGCGGTGGTCTGGCCCACCTTCTCGTTCATCTTGGAGTACATTAAGTCCTCCACGCGCTGGCTGGCGGCATTGACGGTGTTCATCGTAATCTTAAACTGTACGGGGTCAACAATCCACCACTGGGCGTTGTTGTCGAGGATAATCTTCTTTTTGTCGGCCGTAATGACCTCGCGCGGGAGGGTATCGTATGTAATCAGGCGGTTATCGAGCTTCTCCACCTTTTCCACAAACGGAACCTTAAACCTTATCCCCGCACCCTTGCGCAGCTTAATTGTGCGGTAGAGGTCGCTGCTTTGCAGCGTGGCAAACTCCTCATCTGTGAGGTTATTGACGTCTACTTCAACAATCTCGCTGAAGCGGTACTTAATCGCGTGCTCGGTCTCGTCGACTGTGTAAAACATCTGGGAAACGACAATCAAAATAACAAGCGCCGCTACACACAAAAGGGTAATCTTACCTGTCTTGCGCAGGGCCTTTTCTATGTTCATCTGCCCGGGCTTCGGGGTAGAAAAATCGGCATTGTACACGTTATCCATATATAAACCATACCTTTCTGGCTACAAAAATTGCTAACCTGAAATCACTCGTACTAATTCTTTGGGTTTAGGTTAAACAGCTTAAGTCCGTTTTCATCGTCCATGATGTAGATGTCCACGCCCTTAAGGACCTCGGCCATCGTCTCAAGGTACATTCTTGCTCGGGTCGTGCGCTCTCCCGCTGCATAGCGCTCGTACAGCTGCTCGTACGCGGCTACCTCGGCTTCGGCTGCGGCTACGCGGTTTGCCGCATAGGCGTTTGCCTCGTTTACAAGTGTCGCCGCCTCGCCGCGCGCTTCCGGAATTACCTCGTTGCGGTAGGCGTTTGCCTCGTTGATGTAGGCATTCTTATCCTCGATTGCGCCGGCAACGTCTCTGAAGGCCTCGTCCACCTCACTCGGCGGGTTTACATCCTGTAATTGTACGTTGACAATCTTTATGCCGCTTTCGTACTTGTCGCACAGCTCCTGCAAATCCTGCAGGATTTCGGTCTGTACTCCCGACTTGTTCTCGGTCAGCGATTCGTCCAAAGTATGGCTTGCAACCACGCGGCGGATTGCGGATTCCGCCATTACGCGCAGGGTGGATTCAATGTTGTTAATCTTAAACAGGTAGTTTTTCGAGTCCTTGATTTGGTACTGCACGATGGTCTCGACCAGTGCGATGTTCTCATCACCAGTGAGCATCTTTGCCGTCTCGTAGTCATCGATAAACTGGTTTGTACCGGCAGTGGTGAAGCCGAACTCCATGCGATGGATGCCGTTGACGTCCACTACCGTCTTTTTGTCGATAAAGGGCAGCTTAAAGTTGACGCCCGGGCGGGAGACGGTTTCTACATAGGCGCCAAACCGCTGGATGACAACCTCCTGCCCCGTGTTGACTGTGTAAAAGGAGTTTGCAAATACCACAATTACAAAAAGCACGATTACGCCAGCCAAAATCAGGCTGCCAACCGTTTTTTTCTTGTTCATCTGTCGTTCATTCCTCTTTCTGGCTATATTTTCTTCAGTGTAGCATGTTGCAGGCCGTCCTGCAAGTAAAGAACTTTTGCGCTTGTATGTGAATGCCGTCGGTGATACAATTGTTGTAATCTTGTCCACATACTTACTCAGAACGGATTGGTGACATCATGAGCCATGACATCTACCTGTACGGAATGATTATTCAAACCTTAGGCTTTCTGCTGGCCGGTGACTATCCCCCTGCGGACAGCTATGCTGAAATCAAAGAGCTTCATACCTTCCCCGGCGGCGAGACCGGGGCTGCCGCTGTGGTGCTCGCAAGCCTTGGGTGCCGCGTGAAGATTGACGGTAATTATCTGGGCCGGGATACAGGCGAATACATGCGCACATTTTTTACTGAGCGCGGCATCGATTGCTCCCGCCTTGTGGTCGACGAGAGCTTTGACGGGGTAAAGGACTATGTGATCATCGACAAGAATACCCGCACCTGCCTCGGTAAGTTCGGGCAGTTCTTTTCCAACCCTATCAAGCGGTGGAACCAGCCGGACCGCGCAGACATCTTTGCCGCCAAAACAGCGGCCATCGACCCCTTTATCGAGGACGGGGCCCTAGCCGCTGCGCAGTTCTGTCTTGAGGCGGGGGTGCCCTATGTGACAATCGACTGCAAGTACGACAGCTTCCTAGCGCAAAACGCCGCCGTGATTGCAGTATCGGGCGAGTTTTTGCGCGCAACCTACCCGGGGCAAAACCGCGAAGACCTGATTGTACGGTATACAGACCGAACCGACGGGCTTGTGATCTTCACGGGCGGGGGCGGCGAGATTCTGTATGCGCGAAGGAACGGCGGGGTAAAGCGCATGCAGGCCTTCTCGGTCGATGTGGTAAGCACGCTGGGCGCCGGGGATACCTTTAAGGCGGGGTGTACATACGGCCTGCACAAGCGCATGGCTGACGATGAACTCGTCCGGTTTGCCGCTGCCTGCGCGGGTGATGCCGTCACAAGGTTCCCTATCACGATTAACCCGCCCACGCTTGAGCGTATCGAGCGGCTGCTCAAAACAAGGTCTGAGGATTAAACCCATTCTGTCATATATAGCCTTCGCAGACATACCCGTTGCATTTTACACAACGGGTATGTCTGTTTTCTTCATATAGGGTTTAGTTCCATGAAATTCAAAATGCCTCTTTACAACGTAACAATGTTATGTTACACTAGTTAGCGGGAGGGAAAACGATGGACAACACGCTTATCTCAAAAAAAGAACTGCTTGAGCTGACCGGCATCTCTTACGGACAGTTGTATCGATGGAAACGAAAAGGACTTATCCCCGATGATTGGTTTATTAAAAAGTCCACCTTTACCGGTCAGGAGACCTTCTTTCCCAAAGACAAGGTGCTCTCACGCATCGAAAAGATTAAGAGCATGAAAGAAGATGCTTCGCTGGATGAACTGGCTGATATGTTTTCTCCGGTTTTAAACCGTGCTCAAATCCATGCTGAGGAGCTCATACGCCGTAACATTGTTACAAGCCACACCATGGAGCTCTACCAGAATTTTTGCGGTAGCCACGCGCCCCTTGACTTTAACGAGGCCCTTGCGGTATTTGTTCTGGACGGCCTCATCACCTCGGGCGACATCAACGCGGACGAAGGAATTCAGGTGCTGGAGGTGCTGCGTGACGGTGCCGACAAGGTGCAAAACATTCAAAGCGACCTTCTTCTGTTTAGAAAGCTCGGCGTCTTTTGCTGCTTTATGGTTTATCCGCCCTGTCGGCTCTGTCCGGACAGGGGAGTGCGGATAATTGAGCAGATTAGTCTTAGCGCAAAGGCCGAAGAACTCAAACTCAAGTTAATATAAGGAGGCACCCCTCATGAGTGAGAAAGCAAACAACTCAAGCCTTGACGGCGAAGACAAGGCGCGGACGATTAACATCAATGGCTCGGGAAAGATTACAGGCGGCGAATATGATGATGTTCGCATTACAGGCTCCGGTATTGTAAAGGACGCTAGTGCCAAATCGATTACAATAACGGGTTCAGGCCGGGTTGAAGGACCAAACAGTGCAAGTGACAAGAACCACAACACCCATACAGGTGATGCGCGCTCGGCTACTGTTAACGGTTCAGGCGTCATTACGGGTGGCACCTACAGCACGGTAGTCATCAACGGCACGGGGAAGATTACAAGCGATGTTGTTTGCCGCACGTTTATCATTCACGGCTCCGGCAAGGCAATGGGCAAAATGCAGTGTGAACGTGCTAGTATCAGCGGTTCGGGATGCATCGAGGGAGACCTGCGCGCCGAAACGCTGGAAGTAGGTGGCTCGGCATCCTTTGGGGCAAACGTCGTGTGCAACAATATGGATGTTACGGGCTCGGGCAGCATAAAGGAAAGCCTGCATGCGCAAAACGTCAATATTGTCGGAACACTCAAGGTGGGATGTGACTGTAACGCGGAGCAGTTTTGCTCGGAAGGGGCAATTGATGTGGGCGGACTGCTTAATGCGGGCGATATCGATATCCGCTTGCGCTCTTCCAGAAGCAATGTACAGGAGATAGGCGGAGAGCGTATAAAGGTAAACATCTACGGAATCCGTCTTGGGCTATTGCGTTCCCTGTTCGGCTCGGGATGGCTTGTTCCGTGTCTTGAAACCGAGTTAATTGAAGGCAATGAAATAAGCCTTGAAAACACTACGGCAAAGGTCGTTCGCGGTAACAACATTGTGCTTGGCAAAGGCTGCGATATCGGGCTGGTGGAGTATACGGGCAGCCTGCGTCTGACAAACGATGCCAAATGCGCTGAACAAAGAAAGTTATAACACGGCATACCCGTGAACATTACAAAAGGCGGATTGCATTATAGCAATCCGCCTTAATTTATTAGTTCTACCCCATCTTGCCGTTTGCGAGGGCGCTGATTTCATTGGCAGTATGGCATACCGCCTGCTCCATGAGCTTCACGCTCATGGGTAACAGGTAATAATATTGTCGGCGCAGGGCCTCCACCTGCACGGCGGGGCTGACGTTGAGGCTGTATCGGTCACCCATGAGGGTCAAGGACACGGCGTTTGTGTCGTCGTTCATGCTCACCGCAAACAGACGCGCGCTTTCGTTTGCCATCGCCATCTGGGCGTCGTTGCTGCAGTAAAACATCGCAGCCAGCACCGATACGACGATGACCGTCACCCAGAACCCGCCTGCAAACAGGCGCAGCCATTTTTTCATAAAGTCCTCTTTCCCCCTTACCCACAATTCGGCACATTCGTGATAGGATTCCGCAATATCTTTCATCTATCAGAGTATTATAAAATGCCCGACAGGCGCATAGTATTGTAGTACCTGCGCAGGCTTTTTGCTTGGTTTGATTTTTGGCAGCGGCGCCACCGGAATATTGGACAATATTAACGCCTGCGCAGCCTGATTTTTTCACTTTCGCCTTGCGCCGCGGAGGTCGTGTATGCGAAAACGATTTTCAATCTACCGATATGTGCCGACGGTTCTGGCCCTGGTTGTACTGGGGGCGGGTTTTTTTACAGTTTATCAGGCAATTCGTATGAATACTGGCCTTACTGACCGCATCCTTGCGCTTTCCGCCGGTGCCGCATTGCCCGACGGAAGCCTTTCTCTTTTTTATGGCGACGATGAGCTCAGCGACCATGAGGTCTACCTTCCGGACATCGTCAGCCACCCGATTGATGAGGACAGCGAGCCGGTAAGCAGCATGCCGCCCGTAAGCTCGTCCGCCTCATCCCAACCTGCTGTTGAAACCGCAACTCCAACTGAGCCCGCTCTGCCCGCAAACCGCGGCACCATCCTGCGCGAAAACCTAAACCTCAAAAGCGCGCAGGGCTCGATGTTTGTCGGCTACCAAAACGCGGTGATTAAAAACTCCACCAAGCTGTCTAATGACAAGGTAGCCGAGTACATCAAAAAGGATCTCTCGTTTCTCATCTACAAAAACAACAAGCCCCAGGTGCTTATCTACCACACCCATGCCACCGAGGCCTTTGAGAGCAATACCGATTACTACGATAAAGGATACAACAGCCGAACGCTCAATAACGAGCAGAATATTGTAAGCGTCGGCGCAATTATCGCAAAGGAACTGGAGGAGGCCGGGATTAAAACCATCCACGACACTACCCTGCATGACTATCCATCCTACAACGGCAGCTACAACCGCAGTGCAAAGACGGTCAGCGAATACCTCAAACAGTACCCGACCATCAAGGTGATACTCGACATCCACCGCGACGCAATCGAGCGTGACGGCAGCCGTCTAAGTGCCGTGACAACCATAAACGGCAAGGATGTGGCTCAGGTGATGATTATTGCAGGCTGTGATGACGGAACGCTGGATAACCCCAACTGGAAGCAAAACCTCCGCTTTGCGGCAAGACTGCAAAACGAGATGGAGTCCCTCTACCCGGGGCTAACCCGCCCCTTGATGTTCTGCTACCGGCGGTACAACCAGCATCTGAGCAAGGGTGCCCTGCTCATTGAAATCGGCAGCCACGGCAACACCCTTGCCGAGGCCCAGTATGCGGGCGAGCTTGTGGGCAAGAGTCTCGTCAGCCTGTTTGAGAAGTACCCGGGTACATAATATATACCTTATTATATATAGGGCCGGATAAAGCTAGCCCACCAGCATCTGAATGTCCTCAAGCTCCATCTCGGGCTGCAATGCCTTGTTCAGGGCAAGGGCCAGTACCTTTGATGCACGCTCTATCATCACATCCACCTCGCGCGGGGTTACCATCATCGCCTCTCCGCGCGGGGTGACTTTATTGATCGTTGCTTTGTCCTCGGTCTCAAGCAGGTCAACCGCAAGGGTTGCAGCATCCACTACTGTGGGAACCCCCACCGCGATGACCGGCACGCCGAGTGTTTCGCGGTTGAGTGCCTTGCGGGCGTTGCTCACCCCGCTGCCCGGCACGATGCCGACATCCGAGATTTGAATGGTGCAGCCGAGGCGGTCGATACTCTTTGCGGCAAGGGCGTCCACTACAATCACCGCCGAGGGGCGTATCTCCTTAACCACCGAGGCGATAATCTCCCCCGTTTCCACGCCGGTCTGACCTAACACGCCGGGCGCGATGGCCGCAACACCGTGCAGGTTGTCAAGGCCTATCTCGTGGGCCATCTCCTTTGAGATATGGCGGGTGGCGAGAATCTGCTCGGCGGTATCGGGTCCGAGGGCATCGGGGGTGATGCTGCGGTTGCCAAGGCCCACCACCAAAACAAGCTGTGGATTTTGCGGCAGCATGGCGGCTACTTCCTTTGCAATGAGCTCAATCTCCTCATATGATGCATCGATGCTGCCCCCGAAGGGCGGGGACTGTATGGTGACATAGGTGCCCACAGGCTTGCCCAGATGCTTTGCCCCCGCCTCATTGAGCACATTAATACGCGAGATGGAGATGTTCTCAAACTTCTCGGTCTCGCTCTTTACACCTTCTAATTCCCCTGCGCCCAGCATCTCCCGCATCTCGGCTGCAAGGTCGGTTCTTACCAGATTAGACATAGCATTTACCATCCCATTCATGTATAATAATAAACAGACTGTTTTTTTCGCGACGCTTTTTGTAGTATTTGACATTCCCCCAACGATTATTTTAAATTTTCAATATTAATACGGCGAAAACCTATTGATTTTTCAAAACAATCGTGCTAACATAATGATTACTGTCATATGCAAGGAGGTGCGCCGATGCCTAATATTAAATCCGCAAAGAAGAGAGTTAAGGTTAATCAGGTAAAGTATGCCCGTAATAAGGCGCTGAAGAGCAACCTGAAGACCGTTATAAAGAATGCCAACGCTGCAATTGCCGCGAACGCAGAGAACAAGGACGCAGCGGTAAGGCTTGCGGTAAAAAAGATCGATCAGGCCTGCGCGAAGGGCTTGCTGCACAAAAATACTGCGGCAAGAAGGAAATCCGGCCTTGTATCCAAGCTCAATAAGGTTAGCTAATTTAATTTACTCACAACAGTTTTAAAACAAAGCAGCTTCCCAAACAGGGTGCTGCTTTTTGTTTTATCTTCCCTTCCTTGTTGTTGACAAGCAATCCTGCATACGTTATGATTAATCTGAAATGGTGTGCGTCGGTATGACCTTTTACTAACCCTGTTAACCGACGTGCCGAAGAAAGGACACGAACGAATTATGAACAAAAGCAATACCCTTCGCACCCTGTTTGCTTTAATCGGTGTGATTTCTGTAGTAGCTACTGCTGTTTTCTTCGTTCTTCGTTATCTGGACAACCGTGCGCACGAGGAGAAATGGAAGGATTACTTCGAGTGCGGGGCAGTTTAAGCCTTATGCAGAATAAATGATGTTTTAATACACCCTCATTATAGATGGCTTTGGTATGCCACAGCCCAGGACAGCAATGATAATGACGGCATACGCCGCACTGAATTCATGAAGAGTGATGGAGACGCACAATGAAAACACCCGGTAAGTGGCAGTTCTTTCTGCTCAACGCAAAGCCCGAGGAGGGCTTTACCAGGGATATTGCAGGCAATATCGTGCGCCTAGCCGCACTGACTATTCCATTTGTGCTGCTGTTTTTGGTTTACAACATTGTATCCATTCTTTCGCAGTACTCATGGGAGCCCTCAGAGTATAGGCAGCTGGTATTGCACTGGTCGTTTTGCCTTTTGTCGGCGACCTCTCTTGTTGTTATCACTATTTTGGGCAGAAATATCCGCCGCCATGCACACCGGATTGTGGGGCTTTGCGCCCTGTATTGTGCGCTTGCCTGCCTTTGGGCCACGCTGAATGTTTATTTTTCGTTTGACCAAACCAGTAACATTTCAATTTACTCTGCTGTTCTCATATCGGTAGCGGCCTTAAGCTATCTCAGGCCCTATCAATCTCTGGTGCTGTTTTTAAGCTGTCAGACCATTGTTTTGTTGCTCATTGCGTCCACCCACCCCTCCTCTATGCTTTTAATCCGGTCAATTGTTTCATCCACCACGATTACCGTTATGTCGATGATTATTTCTTATGCCCGGTACTCCAGCGCTCGCGCGGTGTATTCCACCCACCGGGCTGCGGTTACAAAGCAAAAGGAGATTGAGGAGATTAACCGCAAGCTGCGAATCCTTGTGCACACCGATGATTTGACGGGACTATACAACCGACGTTTCCTTGACGACTTCTTGCCCGGTATCTGGAACAGCGCCATCGACTCCGCTACCCCGCTTGCCTTTTTGATGATGGACATCGACGACTTTAAAAAGCTCAACGACTGCGAAGGCCATCAGGCGGGTGACCGCTGCATTGCAAAGATTGCACAGGTGCTTGCTGAAGCTACCAACCGCAGCCGCGACTACGTTTTGCGCTACGGCGGCGAGGAGTTTGTCGTCATCATGACCGGCGTTTCTCTTGATGAAGCCGTTGAAACTGCCGAGCAGATTCGCAGCTCTATCGAGCAGCTTAAGATGCCGAACCGCGGCTCCGCCCTATCGCCCTATATCACCGTGAGTGTAGGCGTGTACCATGCCGTACCCACCCAAGGATGTTCCTTCCGCCAGTTTTTCAGCCGGTCGGATGAGGCGATGTACGAGGCCAAGCGCGCGGGGAAAAACCGCGTGGTTACCTTCTGCAAAAGCCCCGATCATCCTCCGGGACAGTACGAGCGCGTACAGATGTCTCAGCCTCCAAAGGGTTAATACTTTCGCTCCAAACATACGGTTTGGGGCGTTTTTTTGTTGCTTATGGGGGAAACCATAATGATGTATGCAAAGCGCTATTCTTTGATATCCTATTATTATTGGATGTTCTGTAAAAAAAATATGAACTCCCTTGACAGTAAGCACTTTCGGATGTACTATAAGAATTGTTAGCACTCTTAGTGTTCGAGTGCTAAGAGCGGCTTTGGCACAGGTGAGGTGATTAGAAATGGAGCTGGATGCAAGGAAGCAAAAGGTACTCTGTGCAATCGTAGAAAGCTATATCGCAACGGGTGAGCCGGTGGGTTCGCGTACCCTTGCCGAGCATTTCGGCATGGCGGTGTCCTCCGCGACCCTGCGTAACGAAATGGCGGCGCTTGCCGAGATGGGTTATCTCGAGCAGCCGCACACCTCGGCGGGCAGGGTTCCTTCTCACTTAGGCTTTCGCTTTTACATCGACAAACTGATGAACAAAAAACCGCTGACCGAGGACGAAAAGCAGGGCATCGACAATCTGTTGCGCGATGCCGAGCCCAATCCCAGCGCCATATTGGAGGAGGCCGGACAGGCGCTTGCCGACAAGACCGGCTGCGCTGCCATCTCCACCACCCCCATGACACTGGGCAGCAGCACGGCGCACATCGAGCTCGTGCCCACAGGGCGCAGGCTGTACCTCCTCTTGTTCCTGACCTCGGCGGGCATTGTCAAGCATCGGCTGTGCCGCATTGACCTTGATGTCACCCACGAGGTGGTCAATCGGTTTGTGCGCATCATCAACGAGCGAATCAGTCCGGTTCCGATTAAGGATATCACACCTGCCTTTATTCAGACCTTAGCCGCAAGCATGGGAGAATACGCCCTGACCTTCTCTTCGGTAATTTTCGCGCTGTATGAGCTTGCCCGCGAGGCGTGCTCCGGCGAAGTAATCGTAGAAGGGCAGAATAACCTTCTGCTGCACAGCGAGCTTGTTTCGGCAGCACATGATTTATTGGGCTTTCTCTCCCGTGAGGATGAGCTGATAGACCTTCTTTCGTCGGGCAGCGACTCACTCAATGTCCTGCTTGGCAAGGAGCTCAAGAAAAACGAACTCTCCGACATCGGCATCATCGTCACGCGTTACCGTTTTGGCAAGGACGCGGGCGGCACCATAGGAGTGCTCGGTCCCGCTCGCATCGACTACGCAAAGATTATCCCCTATATCGAATATCTCGCGCAGGGGCTGGGCAGGCTGTTAAGCGACGCATTTGATGATGAGACTTAACACCATCTCCCGGAAAAGCGCGTTACAACACCAAAGGAGGAACCGAAACGATGACCGATACCCCGGATAGCAAGCAATCTGCCTCCACGCAGGAGGCGGCATGCGACACGGTCGAGCAAAAGGAAAAGGATGAAAAGAGCAAAAAGTGTAAGACAAATGCAAAGGATACCGGCCAGATAGCCAAAAAGCTCGAGGAAGCCGAGGCCACCACAAAGAAGCAGGCCCAGCAGATTGAGGAACTAAACGACCGGCTTTTGCGCATTATGGCGGAATACGACAACTACCGCAAGCGCACCCAGCGCGAGAAGGATCAAATCTACCCCGAGGCAATCAAAACGGCGGTAGAGGCCTTTTTGCCGGTGCTTGATAACTTTGAGCGTGCACTTGCTGCCCCCACTACCGACGAGGCGTTTAAAAAGGGCGTTGAGATGATCTTTTCCAACATGCAGGACGCCTTTAAAAAGCTGGGCGTGGAGGAAATCGAAGCACAAGGCAAGCCGTTTGACCCAGAGTATCACAATGCCGTGATGCATACAGAGGATGACTCTCTGCCTGAAAACACGGTGTGTGAGGTGTTTGCAAAGGGCTACAAACTCGGTGATCTCGTGATTCGGCATGCAATGGTTAAGGTGGCAAACTAGATTACATTCCGTTTTCTGCGGCAGTATATAGAATCTGATTTTTGGGGAGGAACATTTTATGGGAAAAATTATAGGTATAGACCTTGGTACCACTAACTCCTGCGTAGCGGTAATGGAGGGCGGCGAGCCTGTCGTTATCGCGAACGCTGAAGGCGCGCGCACAACCCCTTCGGTTGTGGCCTTTTCTAAAACCGGCGAACGTATGGTAGGTCAGGTTGCAAAGCGTCAGGCCATCACCAACCCAGACCGCACCATCAGCTCAATTAAGCGCAAGATGGGCACCAGCGAGAAGGTGGACATCGACGGCCGCGCTTACACCCCGCAGGAGATTTCCGCCATGGTTCTGCAAAAGCTTAAGGCGGACGCCGAGGCCTATCTGGGTGAGACAGTCTCCGAGGCTGTTATCACCGTACCCGCATACTTTACCGATGCTCAGCGCCAGGCGACCAAGGACGCAGGCAAGATTGCGGGACTTGAGGTAAAGCGTATCATCAACGAGCCTACAGCGGCAGCGCTCGCTTACGGCATCGATAAGGAACAGGATCAGAAGGTCATGGTGTACGACCTCGGCGGCGGCACCTTCGACGTTTCGATTATTGAGATGGGCGACGGTGTACAGGAGGTTCTTGCCACCGCCGGTAACAACCACTTAGGCGGCGACGACTTCGACGAGCGCATCATCAAGTATCTGGTTGCAGAGTTTAAGAAGGAAAGCGGTATTGACCTTTCGGGCGACAAGATGGCTATGCAGCGCCTGAAAGAGGCTGCCGAGAAGGCGAAAATTGAGCTTTCCGGCATGACCACCGCATCGATTAACCTGCCCTTTATCACTGCGGACGCAACAGGTCCGAAGCATCTTGACATCTCCCTTACCCGTGCAAAGTTTAATGAGCTCACCGCTGACCTTGTGGAAGCGACCGTTGGTCCGGTACGTCAGGCTCTGCAGGATGCCGGTCTTGAGCCCTCTCAGCTTGACAAGGTACTGCTTGTAGGCGGTTCCACCCGTATCCCCGCAGTACAGGATGCAGTAAAGCGCATAACCGGCAAGGATCCCTTCAAGGGCATCAACCCCGATGAGTGCGTAGCCGTAGGCGCTGCTCTGCAGGCAGGCGTTCTGGGCGGCGAAGTTAAGGGTCTGCTGTTGCTCGACGTTACCCCGCTTTCGCTCGGTATTGAGACCCTTGGCGGCGTCTTTACCAAGATTATCGAGCGCAACACCACCATTCCTACCAAGAAATCGCAGATATTCTCCACTGCCGCAGACGGCCAGACCTCGGTTGAGGTTCATGTTCTGCAGGGCGAGCGCGAGTTTGCTAAGGATAACAAGACCCTCGGACTCTTTAGACTCGATGGTATTCCGCCCGCACCCAGAGGGGTTCCGCAGATTGAGGTTACCTTTGATATCGACGCAAACGGTATCGTACACGTTTCGGCGAAGGACCTCGGCACTGGCAAGGAACAGCACATCACCATCACCTCTTCCACCAACATGAGTAAGGATGACATCGAAAAGGCGGTCAAAGAGGCAGAGCAGTTCGCGGCCGAGGACAAGAAGAAGCGCGAGGAGCTTGACATCCGCAACAACGCTGACCAGATGGTATATCAGTCCGAGAAGACCATCACCGACCTCGGCGACAAGCTGGATGCCGCTGACAAGAGCGAGCTTCAGGCGAAGATTGACGCCCTCAAGGAGGCCCTCAAGGGCGATAACATCGATAACATCAAGACCAAGCAGGAGGACCTGCAGAAGAAGTTCTATGAGGTATCCGCGAAGGTTTATCAGGCCGCAGCACCTCAGGACGGCGCACCCGGCGCTGCTCCCGGCGGTTCTGCACCTAACAACGACGAACCGGTTGTGGATGCGGACTACCGCGAGGTTGACGACAACAAATAATCAAACACCAACTGCACCAAGGGCGGGAGCCATCCCGCCCTTCCATTTGGTTATATGGCGTTTGCTTTACAAAGCCTATAACCGAATACACAATGCGGTTTTATTCTGCGCCGCAATGTGATATACTTATTAGGCTTTAGCACGCGAGTGAGTGTTTTACCCTATCACGCAGCGGTTTTAGACCGCACCATAGAAACGGGCGCAGGGCAATCCCTTCAGCCCAGCTTTGATTTCCATTTTTAATGCAACTTCCCGGGGAAAGGATTGATAACCTTGCCTGACAAGAGAGACTATTATGAGGTCTTAGGCGTCTCAAAGGGCTGCAGCGACGACGAACTGAAAAAGGCGTACCGTAAGCTCGCCAAACAGTATCACCCCGACCTAAACCCCAACAACAAAGAGGCGGAAGCCAAGTTTAAAGAGGTCAACGAGGCATACGAGGTACTCAGCGACCCCGATAAGCGCCGCAAGTACGACCAGTTCGGTCACGCTGGCGTAGACCCGAGCTACGGCGGCGGGGCATCCTACGGCGCGGGCATGGATTTCGGCGACCTTGGCGATATATTCGAAAGCTTTTTCGGCGGCGGGTTCGGCGGCTCTTCGCGCACCCGCAACCCCAACGCCCCCCAGCGCGGCGGAGACATCCGCACGAGTATCTCTATTTCCTTTATGGAGGCTGCTAAGGGCTGCCGCAAGGAGATTGAAATTCACCGCTACGAGCAGTGCTCGGAGTGCTCCGGCTCGGGTGCCGAGAAGGGCAGCTCTCCCGAGACCTGTACCGAATGCGGCGGCAGCGGTCAGGTTCGCACTTCGCAGCGTACCATGTTCGGTGTGATTCAGAGCACCAAGACCTGCCCGCGGTGTAACGGCCGCGGCAAGATCATCAAGAAGCCGTGTATGACCTGCGGCGGCGCAGGACGTGTTCGCCGCACCCGCAAGCTGGAGATCGCCATCCCTGCCGGTATCGATGACGGGCAGGTATTTGCCATCCGCGGTCAGGGCGACAACGGCCTCAACGGCGGCCCTTCCGGCGATGTCAACGTAACAGTCACCGTGCGTCCCGACCCGCTGTTTGAACGCGACGGCTACAACGTGTGGTGCGATATCCCTCTCACCTTTACGCAGGCGGCGCTGGGCGCAAAGATAGTTGTTCCCACCATCGACGGCAAGGTGGAGTACGAGGTTCCCGCGGGAACCCAGTCCGGCACCGTGTTCCGCCTAAAGGGCAAGGGCATCACCGCCCTTAATGCGCGCAGCCGCGGCGACCAGTATGTGCGCGTAAACGTTGAGGTTCCGCGCAACCTAAACAACAAGCAGAAGACCGCCCTTAAGGAGTTTGAGTCCCTGCTCAGCGATGACGGCAACTACGAAAAGCGCAAAACCTTCTTTGAAAAGCTCAAGGATTGGGTCAACGAATAACCCCAAAACATAGGTAATGATACAGGCACAAGGTGTGAATTCACCCTGTGCCTGTATTTTTTTAAGGCTCTTACTTCCTTAGGCATATGTATAATCTGGCATAGCAAGCGAAATACTACATGGTATCTGCCGGAGATATGAATACGGCAAGATGCCAACGTTTTTTTAGCTTAGTTTACGAAAGGGCGAATGCCTTGTGCTCAAGGAACTGTTAAATCGACTTGCCGCAAGCCTTATGAAGGCACAGCAGGCAGGGCCTATGCACGCGGACTCAGCAAAGTCAAGCGGTGATTTGAAGTCCTCACTGCAGGAGAACATGAAGCTAATAAAGAGCATCCTCGGCGAGAGCAACGATGTGATATATAGGGAGTTCGCCTTTGGCCGCAAGCACACCTGCAAAGCGGGACTTGTGTACATCGATGGGCTTGTTAACATCGTTCAGGTTAACGAATTCATCATCGAGCCGATGATGTACCGCTCGCAAAACCTGCCGGTCGGCAAAGACACTCAGCCCCTGACCCTTGTGGATATCAAGGAATCCTTTGTGGCCTCGGGCGAGGTCAAGGAGCTTTCAGGGCTTGATGATATCATCACCTCAGTACTGAGCGGTGATACGGCCCTGCTTATTGATGGAATCTCCAAAGCCCTTATTGTCAGTACACGCGGCTGGGATAAGCGCAGCGTTGAAGAACCCGGCAACGAGACCACCATCAAGGGGCCCCGCGAGGGATTTACAGAGAGCATTAGAACCAACACCTCGCTTTTACGCCGCAAGATGAAGGATCCAAACCTAACCTTTGAATCAATGGTGATCGGCAGAAAGACGCACACCGCCGTTATGCTGTGCTATATCAAGGGGCTTGCAGATGAAAACGTCATAAACCTTGCGCGGTCACGTCTTGAGAAGATTAAGACCGACCATGTCCTTTCCGCCGGCTCGATTGAGCACTATATCTCAGGTAACCCCTACTCCCCCTTCACCACGGTAAACTACAGCGAAAAGCCAGATGTGGTGGCGGGCAGGATATTGGAAGGGCGTGTCGGTATTCTGGTGGACGGCACCCCCTTTGTCATGACAGTTCCCATGTTCTTTATGGAGAGCTTTCAGACTGCAGAGGACTATAACATCAATGCCTTTGCGGCGACCTTCTTTCGGCTGCTGCGCTATATAGCCTTTTTTATCAGTATTTTAAGCCCTGCTGTTTATGTTGCATTGACCACCTTTCATCAGGAGCTTGTTCCTACAAAGCTGCTTTACTCTATGACCCTCGCCCGCGAGGGAGTCCCCTTTCCCGCCTCGCTGGAGGCATTTGTAATGCTGTTTGCGTTTGAAATCATCCGCGAGGCAGGTATCCGACTTCCCCGTCCGGTCGGTCAGGCCATCAGCATTGTTGGTGCTCTTGTTATGGGGCAATCCGCTGTCTCGGCGGGGCTTGTAAGTGCATCGCTGATTATTGTTGTCGCGATTACCGCCGTTGCAAACTTTGTGGTGCCGACCCAGGCCGATGCGGCAACCCTCTGCCGCTTTATCCTGTTGTTTTTTGCAACCTGGATGGGCGGAGTCGGCATCATCACAGGTCTTCTGCTGATATTCATCCACCTGTCGTCCATGCGTTCGTTCGGTGTTCCTTATCTTTCCCCTTATTCACCGCTGCAGCCCTCCGACCTCAAGGACAGCTTTGTCATCCTGCCTGCTTGGATGATGATTCGCAGACCTGCAAAGCTTGCTAAGAACGACCAGAGGCGCGAGGACGACTATATTCCGCCCAACAACGACAGAGACGGCGATTCGGTGCAATAACCGCGCCACACCCAGTGTGGTTTGCATCTTGGATGCTGTATCAAAACAAGAAAGGCTAAAGAGCTTTGATGAGGTATCTTGTTCGCATTTGTGTGATTATACTTTGTGTGATGCTCCTGTGCGGCTGTTGGAACCGGCGGGAGCTGAATACGCTTGCTATTGTGGTGGGTATTGGACTTGATAAGGGCGATAATCCGGGAGAAATCAAGCTGACCGCCCAGCTTGAGAATACTGCAGAATCCAAATCCGGTTCCGATGAGGAAGGCGGCGGGGGCGAAGCACAAAAACCATTCGTAAACATCACAAACACGGGCACCGAGGTGTTTTCCACCATGCGCGACTATAACAGTCTGCTTACCCGCAAGCTGTACCTGCCTCACAATCAAATTATTGTAGTTAGTGAGGATATAGCCAAATCCGACCTATCCCCGTATCTTGATTTCTTCCTGCGCGACCACGAATCCCGCCTTACGGTACGTCTGGCTGTTGTAAAGGGCAAGGCCGAGGATGCCTTGTCGTCAAAGCCTGTCTTAGAAAAGATTCCCGCAATCGATATTGCGGGCAAAATTAAAAACCAGACCCTGAATACCTCCGAGGTTCCGGACATCAACCTGTTTGAGTTTTTTATAACCCGCATCACCCCCGGATACATGCCGGTCATTCCGCTTGTTACGCTTGAGGAGCACGACGATGGCATTAACGCCGTGGTTTCCGGATGTGCAGTTTTATCAGATGGCCGCATGGTGGGAGAGCTCAACGGGGTACAGACAAGGGGTTATCTGTGGATGCTTGGCAAGGTGAAAAGCACTGTTGTTAATCTGGAGGCCTCAGACGGCACGGTAGGTATTGAGGTAATACAGTCCAAAAGCAAAATAAAGCCGATTATTAAAGAAGACGGCACCCCCATGGTCAAGGTGGAGATTACCGTGAAAGCAAATCTTAATAGTCAGCAAGGATTTTCCAATCAGGCGACATCCCTGACCTTCTCCAACCTCCAGGATGAACTGTGTAAGGAGATAAAAAAAGAGGTTATGCACACCTTACAGGTGACACAGGAACTGCGCGCCGATATCTATGGCTTTGGGGATAAATTTAAGCATTATCATCCGGATGAGTGGGAATTAAGGAAGGATTGCTGGTCAAGTTGTTTTTCTAAACTTGAGGTTGATGTATCGGTTAAGGCCAAGATAAACGGAGCCGGTAAGCTTGAACAACCTGCCTATTCCGTCAATCGGTATACCTCATAAAGGATACAACAATCCCCTTTGTTATTAAAGACATGCCTATGTTGTGGTAGAAGGAGGTTGTACGTCGTTTTGAACAGCATATTTGTCGTGTTGTTTATTTTGGTTGGCTTTTTTGAGGTGATGCAGCTGATTCGAAAGCGTTTGATTCGCGAGCTTATTGCCTTATCGGTGCTGGTCGTATTCGGAATAGCTGTATCAACCTTATACGCATTCGGCGTTGACCTGCCCAGTCCAATTACCGCTGCAAAAACACTGATCGAGGACGTTTTGCGGATCGGTTACCACTAACACGATAAGGAGACTTCTCATATGAAGATTGTCAAAGAACACATCACCGCAAGGCAGCTTCTCTTTTCAATGCTTGCGTTTGTTATGGGCTCGTCGCTTCTGACGTCGTTTTTTTCCGATGTACTCATGCAGGACACCTGGATTGGCGTTATTGTAGCTTATTTGCTTGGACTACCGATGATTTTTATCAGTCTATATATCCTTTCAAAATACCCGGGCAAAAGCCTGATTGAGATTAATGATATCTTATTCGGACGTTGGCTGGGCAAGGTGTTTTCGGCTCTGTACATCTTTTATTTTTTCACACTAATTTCTCTAAACACCTATGACGTGTGTTCGTTTATTATCGGATATATGATGCCCGAAACACCGCCGCAGGTTTTGGCGTTGTTGTTTTTGCTTGTCCCCGCTCTGCTCGTACGCAGGGGTATGGACAGCATTGCGCGCATAGCCCCTATTTTTTTCATCATCCAAATTATCACCATGGCAATGTTCAGCCTGTTTCAGATTAAGGATATGCATATCGATAACCTGTTCCCCATCTTTAGAATCCCGGTAAAGGAGTTTATTCAGGGCACGCATACCATCTTTGCGCTCCCATTTGGCGAGCTGGTTTCCTTTTTGATGATCATCCCCTCGGTCGATGATCAAAAAAAGGTGCGTAAAAACATGCTGACCGCCTATACCGTCGGTGCTGTTATTATGCTGCTAATTGTGGTCAACGAGATTCTGGTATTGGGGCCAACCATTGAATTCTTTGCCTTACCGAGCTTTGAAGCTATCCGTCTGATTGACCTTGCAGATGTCATCAACCGTATGGATACGCTGTATGCACTCATGCTTTATATGCTGCGTTTTTACAAGGTGAGCATTTTGCTTTATGCCTGTTCACTATCTCTTGCGCAGGCCGCAGAACTCACACAGTACCGCCCGCTTGTAACGCCAATCGCAATACTGGCGGCGCTTTTATCAATCTTTATACATGCATCATCGGTTACAAACTTTGAGTGGGGCAAGGGTAGTGCCGCCATCTATTCCACCTTCTTTAACGTTTTGCTGCCCCTTATAGCCTTTGTGGTGTGTCTTATCCGCAATGCCATTTCAAAACGACGCCTCAAACTTATAGCCGCAAAGGCCTAAATGTAAAATAAGTATCCCCCGGCTTTGCCGGGGGTATTTCACATGCGGGCATAGCCCTCTGTTCTTCGCGGACGCGTCAAACGCGTAATACGGTCTGCCAACTGCGTAAGACTGTTACTTGCCGCCCGTAAACGGGCCTACTTCACTTATCGT
>JAEZKF010000017.1 GCA_023415575.1 Bacillota bacterium | reverse complement strand
TTACGGGCGGCAAGTAACAGTCTTACGCAGTTGGCAGACCGTATTACGCGTTTGACGCGTCCGCGAAGAACAGAGGGCTATGCCCGCATGTGAAATACCCCCGGCTTTGCCGGGGGATGCTTATTTGTTTGACTTTCGAGCCATAGGAAACCAACACGGAAACATACTATTTATGAAGAAATACGGCATAGTTTGATGAAGTATTGAGCGTTGTGTTTCGTCAAAAAGAGTGACTCAGCCTAAACCGAGTCCCTCTATATGTTTTTGCTATAAACAAGCTCTTACTACGGCTTCCTAGCCAGCTGCAAGTCTAAGGTATCGTATACCGTAATCTCGCCGCCGAAGTCATTGATAACCCCTTCAATCTCCGCAAAAAACTTTTTCCTCGTGCGCTCCTCGATCGCAATATGATCCGAGTATGTTCCGAGAAGGCAGGTGTACTCCTTAGCGGTAAAGGTTCTTGTTCTGCGGTACAGATAATAGGTCGAGTCCACAAAGCCGTATTTGCTAGCCGTTTCAGCAAGCTTTCTTGCATCATCCTCGCTGTATTCATTATGTTCCGCTTCACGAGGCATGTACACGGAATACAGCTTTTGTATTGCCTGATGAAGCGCTTCCCGGCCTTTATCCTTGTATGGATGATTTGCAAAACGGGCAAAGACACCGCCGCTTTTGAGGATTTCATATACCTTTGGATATCCGATTTCCTCAGGTATCCAGTGAAAAGCCGTAGCAGAAAAAACCAAGTCAAAGGAATTGGGCCTGCATTCATAATCCTGAAAAGCCGTGTTTATCACATCAAACCTTGAGTAGTCCAGATACTTCTGCTTGACATACTGTGCGAGCTCACTGCCGAGCTCGATAGCCGACAGTGCACAGCCTTTTTCAAGAAAGGGGAGGGTTGCCTGACCTGTGCCTATGCCGATTTCTAATACATTGCTGGAAGCGTCTATCTCTTTGGCTGCAAAAATATCATCGTAGAGTTCCTTCACATAAGTAGGACGCCATTTGTCGTACTCGGAGTAAACAGTATTAAAGGTAGTTTCCAACCCGCTAACGTTTTCCATGAATCCGCCTTCTTTCTGCCGAAATCATATAGCACTCGATATATCATTCCAATCAGCGCAGCAGATCGTCTATCTGTCTAAGCTGTTCGCTGCTGAGCGGGCCAAACTCCATGGCTTTGGCATTATCTTCGGCCTGTTTTACGCTCTTAAAGCCGGGAATGGGTATGTTGGTCTCGCTTTTTGCCCACAGCCAGGCCAAGGCGCCCTGCGCGACGGTACGTCCACCACTTTGCAGGATTTCCCTTACCCCCTCCAGCTTCTTTAAAAAGGCCGGCTTGGGCTTGCCGTCTTCAAAGTACTCTGTCCACGTATGGGGAGCGGCACGAACATCATCCGGCGAAAAGACGGTGTCTTTATTGAACTTCCCCGATAAAAATCCCATCGCCAAGGGTTGGTTGTTGATGTTTGCAAGCTGATTACTCTCGCAAGCCTCTGCCAGCGCCGAATCATAGGTAAACAGATTGCCCTTACTTTGGATTGCAGTGCCGTTTGTCTTCTCTGCGAAGAGTTTTGCATTCTTTGCACTCCATGTGCTCCAGCCATAGGTGCGAATTTTTCCCTCGGCAACCAGCTTATCAAGCTCATGAAACAAGGGGAGGAAATCCTTTTCGGGGACTACTCCGTTGTGGATTTGATAAAGATCAATATAATCGGTCCCGAGCCTTTTTAAGGAGGCTTCCAGCGCTTTACGTATGTATTGCGGCGAGGTGTTTTCACCAGTCAAATTGCGCTCTTCTGTGTCATAAACGTATCCGCCCTTTGTTGCGATAATAACCTTATCGCGCATCCCCTTTATTGCTTCGCCCAGAACAACCTCACTATGCCCGATGCCATATGCGTCAGCGGTGTCAAAGAAGTTAACCCCTAAATCAATCGCCGTGTGAATGGCACGGATTGACTCGTTGTCATCGATTTCGCCCCAGCCATCCGGCAGGCCAAATAACCGAAAGGGGCCGCCGATTGCCCAGCACCCAAACCCCATGGGACTGACCTCAATACCGCTTTTGCCTAACTTTCTTTTTTGCATAATACACACTCCTTTACTCTGAAACTATAAAGCCTTGTATCAGTCCATTTAATGCGTGCTCAATATCCTGCCTAAGTTCCGCCTCCTCATACATTTTTACCGACATCGAAATACCAATCATGAGATAGTAATAAGAAAGCGCAAGATCCCTTACGGGCAGATTCTTGATTTTCTTATCCCTGATACCTTTCTCAAGCAGCATGCAAATCCTATCGATAAAGACCTGCTGCGTCTCATACGTTCTTTCGCGGATATAGGATGCTAAGAAATCCGGCGGGTAGTAAAAATACCGATCCCAGAAATACATCTTTAGATTGTTGTGGCAATAGAGGATGAAGTCTGTAAAGATTCTTTTCAGGTGGTCTACGACATCATCTGTTTCATCCACATTGGTCAGTTTATCAACGTAATCCGTGTATTCAACGAGAATATCCACAAAAATCGCAGAAAAGATGCTTTCCTTACCCGTGAAGTGCGAGTAAAGCGAGGCCTTGCGAATCCCTACCGCCTTTGCAATATCATCCATGCTGGTTCCTTCATAGCCTTTGGACGTAAACAACTCCAAAGCCTCTTTTAATATCAATGCCTTTGTCACGATTGATCTCCCTCCACGAAACTACCTACCGTTCGGTAGGTTAATAGTAGCACGTCTTGATGGAAAATGCAATACCTTTTTCATTATTTACATCTAAATTCCATCGGTTCAAGAATTAGGGGGCTTAAGCGCACACAAGCTCATTTCATCTCGAAATGGGCTGTGTTTTTTAGTAAAAGGTTCGTTCATGCTGTCATCCCCAAAAGGTGATGGAAAATCATAACAACCCTATGATTTCTAGCAAATCATAATAATGTAATAAAAGCTTCTTTCATGATTAAAAAATAATGTTTCATGCAGGAAACATCGCTCCTGCGCAAATTTCTGCTATATTATAGCAGCTATTTGTCCGTTTATTTTAACACTTCGGAGGATCAAAAATGAAGAAGTTACTGGCCCTAGTTATGACAGCGTTGCTTATGCTTTCCCTTGCCGCATGCGGAAAACCCGATAAGCAGCCGGTACTTGACAGCTACAATGCAGCCGTTACTGCTTTTGATGAGGTAGCAAACCTTGTGAATGAAAATGTTGACGTTGTAGACCCCGACCTCATTGACGCGCTGAACCAGATGGGAGACAAGCTCATAACCTATAAGGAGCTGTTGGATAGCGACCTCAATCAGGAGCAGCTTGATGAGGCTGCCAGCTTTTTAAACACTATTCCTGAGAAGATGCAGGAAGTTAAGAACATAATCGAAGAAGACTTAGCAAACCTCGCAAACATCAGCGACCTGGGCGAAGGTCAGGAGGGCTAAGCCTCACCATAAGTACATAAGTCACACAGGGGGTTATCCTGTTATTTGGATAGCCCCTTAATATAAATCATTTGGCGTTAAAGGTTTTTTCTTTGCGGTGATTGCCTTGTGGATAATTCCGCTTGGCATAGACCAGTGCTCTATCAGCATCACGCGCCAAGAGTCAGATTTAGGTAAGCTGTCAAGGCGTTTTAATGCTCTGATAGCTTTTTTGTACTTATAAGGAACGAACCAACATGAAAGCAAAATACCCGTTTTAAATTGCAGTTTTGGATGAACCAGTGTCGATTAAGGAGTATGACTATGAAAAGAATACTAAGTTTGCTACTTGCGCTATGCATGGTATTCACGCTGGTATCAAGCACGGTATATGCCGCAGGCAGCGGCGAATTTAACGTCGACGATACTGTATGCGAAAACCATAAGGAGCATGATGAGAGCTGCGGCTACATAAAAGCCGCAGAAGGCGCCCCCTGCAGCCATCAAAACGAGGACGGCACCTTCAGTTGCGCGCCGGATGGCGATTCGTCCTATGTCTGCCCCCACGATGACGGCTGTGGCTATACGCATGCCGCTGAGGGAGCACCCTGCACCCATGAGTGCGAGCTGTGCGGTGATGAGTCCCGGCAGGAATGCACCTGCAACACCCTTTGCACAGAGGATGAAATGAACCCCGACTGCCCGATATGCGGTGTCGAGGGTGCTGACCCAAGCCTCTGCGAGAGTGCAAGTGATGCGCATTTGCTGACTACACTCCGTAATGCAATTACCATTGATACTACGCTTGACTTAGGCAGTGTTACAACCGATACGAATTGCACCATCGCAGGCAGCCATACCCACGGTGATAACTTCTGCTGGGCGTGGTATACAAGTGGTGTGGAGCTCGAGGGCAAGAGCTACACCGGTAATGTACTGGTACTAAACGGTGTGGATATTACCTGCACCGACGACACCACAGGTATCTTGGTGCCTGAAAACACCACTATTGTAACGGTTTCTGACAGCGTCAATACCGTCACTGCGGCGGACAACGACAGCGGCGACAGCTATGGTATATACGGTTTAGGCGACCTGACCTTTGACGGTAACGGTACGCTTAATATCGTAGGCGGCGAGGCCACAGACGGACTGAGCTATGGCATATACGCGTTGGGCAAGGTCAGGATTAAAGGCGGAATCGTCAATGCCAAGGGCGGCGTATCCGGCAGTTCCGGCGGCAAGGGTCCCTTCACCGTGAGCTTTGATTCTGATGGCGGACAGGCTTTTGAACCGGTGACGGTTGCAAAAGGCGGCACCCTGACCGACCTGCCTGTCCCGGGGAAGAGCGGGTGTGTGTTCACTGCCTGGTACCTGGATGAAACGCCGGTTGGAACAGACACCGAGTTCTATTCCGACGCAACACTTGTCGCAAAATACGAAACCCTTTCCGGAAATGAGCTTCAATATACCGACACCACCTACACCCTGACTAAGGTGAGCCCGGACCAGAGCTTTATCATCAGCGCTGCAGGCAAAACCGCCGAACAGGTAAAGGCCGGCTTAACCTTTGAGATTCTTGATAATTCCGGTGACGTTGAGCTTCAGGTTACGGGTTCAAGCGGAACCTTCACTGTTAAGGCTAAGGATGGCTTTACCCCCGGCGGCGCGTACCGTCTGACGCTGGGCATCGGGTTACGCTTCAGCGGGCAGAATGATACCGTCCGCAATTGCGAGTTTACAATTGACCGCGAAGAGGTCTTTGAACTGGAGTTCAATCAAAACCTGAACTTCCTTTCGATGGACAATCTCTCAAACATCGTGCAAAACGGAAAAGTCGTACGCACACTCAATAGCCCGCTTTATCAGTTTACAAGTCAATCCACATCAAGGATCACCAAGGATTCAGGTACCTTTAGGCTCAACTCCGGCACACTGGGTGTCGGCGACGTGGTATGCTTTTACAGCGGCGAAAAGCCTGAGGTCGGCGATGATGAGGCATACTTAAATGATAACATTGCCTATGTAAAGATTACCGCAGTCAATGGCAATGTATACTCCTATGTCACTGCCGAGCCGGAAGAGGTGCTTCAGATGCCCGATGTGCTGCCTGTAAGCAGCACGGCTGATACGGATGGCGATGCGGACAACTTGTCCATCACGGTAGCAAAAAACAGCTTTGATTATTCGGCTCCCCAATATGCCGAGAGCGGCCTTAACGCCGCCACCACCGTGGATGAGGGAGACTTCCTTTTCTTTTACTCCGGTACATATGGCATGAGCGCCGAAGCGGTCGGCTACGGGCGTGTAACCTCGGTGGAGCAATTCGGGGACTACTTGGTTGTCGCATACGAAGAAGCTACCGAAGACGACATTGAGAATGTACTAAACTATTACTCCGAGAACGATGTTGATGCAAAAAAGTTGATACAGGATATCGATATTTCCGAGCTTGAGACGGACATTGAGAATCAAGCAAAGGAAAGCGGCTTTGCTGATGCTGCAGCAGCCTATTTAATTGATACTGCACTTAAAACAGACGGCTTTAACAACGCCTTGGAGGGCTTTGACCCGGATACCATGCAGGTAATGCTTGAGGACGGCTCCAGCGTCTCTTTATCTGCGTTACAGGCAGCAAAAAGCAGCGTTAAGCCGGTACTGACTAACCTAAAGGTTAAGGCGCAGATTGGAACAAACAGCGTGCATTTTGACGGAAACGGCATTAGAACCGCGCTGGATATTAGCTTCACCCTCACAATTTTCAATCAAGACAATCAGGGGGTTAACCTGACTGTCAGCGCCAGCTTTGTGGAAGAGCTCAAGATGGAAGTCAGTGCATCCGGCGATACCATCTGGAAGAAGAAGTGGATATTCCCCTACATAGCTGACTACCAGTTTAACACCAACCTGGACGTCTATAACTACACCTCTATTGATATTCGTTCGCAGGTCACAGACAAAGAAGGTTATACCATCGCAGACATCTCAAATGAGATAAAGAGCATCATAGAGATGACCAATGGCGAAGACATCAAAAGCGGCGTATCCAATCTGTACGACCTGTACGACGAGCTGCTGGACACCGATGGCGATTGGGTTAAGATTTTCGAGAAGCAGATCTCCAAGATGGATATGCGTCTTCTTCTCGGCATCATCAACGTGCGCTTCACCACCGCTTTTGTGGTATCGGTGGACATGAGGGTTGCGCTGGGGATGCAGTATGAATATTTCAGCGCTGACCGTTATTGCTTCTGGACACGAATCAAGGCAAAAGAAGCAGACAGCAATACAATAAGGCTTGAGGACCAAAAGACTACCTTCCAGTTCTATGTGGTAGGTACAGTCGGCATCCGCGCAGGCATTAAAATCGAGATAGCCGTAGGCCTGTTCTCGGTGGATATCGCGAGCGTTGGTCTGGGTGCAGAAGCCGGCGCTTATTTACGGTTATCCGGCTACTTCTACTATACCACCACGTCAACCAACAACGTGATAACCTCCTCCAAAACGGCGGGCGCCCTATACATGGAGATCGGTGTCTATCTCGACGTGACCTTTAATGCACAGGTTCTGGGTGGCAAGTTCCAGTACAGCCCATCCTTGTTTTACAAGGAATGGCCGATTATCAAGGCGGGCAGGCAGAAGAACGTTCAGGACTTTGCGGCTGCCGACGGCTTGACAGAAATCAATCTCAAGCTATATGAAAAGAACTACACACTTCCTGAAGGTTTCTATGATCTCAAGTATCTTGATATGGCGAACGGCGAATACTCAACTGTCCAGCCCAACGACAAGGATTTGGAGATTATCACCACCAACCCTGCGGTTACCGTACAGGGCAGACAAATCAAGATAAACCCCGGAGCAGCAACCACTGTGAGGGCGACCATCACCGTCCGGTACAAAAACGGACAGCTTGCATTCTCCTCTATGCCCATCACACGTACATTAAAGGTTTATTGGAGTGCCTTGGATGACCGCAGCTACATCAAGTTTGCTTGGGGAAATCTCGAGACAATTGCAGCACCCCCCGGAGACCCCATCACACCACCGGTTGAGCCCACTAGATCTGGGTATGATTTTGACGGTTGGTACACGGACGCGGAGTGCAAAAACGCTTATAGTTTCCCGGCCACCATGCCGGAGGGCGATGTAACACTATATGCAAAATGGACTCCCCAAGAGGTTGCCTATCAGGTGATGCATTATCAGCAGGCACTTAAGGGCGGCACGAACGTCTTAGTCGATGTTGATGAATTAACCGGCTTAACCGGCTCCACACCGACGCTAGCCTATAAGACATATCCGGGATTTGACAACCCCGCAGCGCAGCCGGTCGCCATCAATGGCGATGGCTCTACGGTGATAAGGCTCATTTATCCCCGCAAGAACTATACCATTACGCTTGAAAACATAAGCAACAACAGCGGCGAGGTAATCGAGCTGGAAGTGCCTTATGGTCAAACAATCACACTGCCGGTCATTGCGCGTGAGGGTCATACCTTCACCGGCTGGGACAAAACCCCGCCTGCTACCATGCCGGCAAATAATCTGACCTACACCGCCAACTGGACGCGCAACAAGTATAACGTTGAGTATACCCTTGATAACGTAAAACTGGAGGATGAATCGAAGGACTACCTCTTCGGCAGCGACCTGTACAAGCCCACACCCAAACCCGGATATGAATTTTCGGGCTGGTATACCGATGCTGCATGCAAAATCCGGTTTACCCAGAACACCACACCCGGAAGGGATATCAAGCTGTTCGGCAAGTTCATCCCGAGAACCGACACCATGTATAAGGTGGAACATTATTGGGAAGACCTGACCGGCGGCGGTTATACACGGGCCCATACCGACACACTCGGTGGTACAACGGATAAAACCGTTACGGCCGCTGCTAAAGATTTCCCGGGATTTACCTTTAACAAGAATATCTCAGGAACTGTTCAATCGGGCGTTGTTGCCGGAGACGGCAGTCTGGTGTTAAAGCTTTATTACACCCGAAACAGCTATACCATCACGTTTGTCGCCGATGACATCATCGACTCGAAACTGCCCGCCTCCATTACCAAGAAGTACGGCGATTCGCTGGGCGTTGAACCTGAAGCGACAGCCGCTGTGGGGCAGGGGTATGATTTCGCCTACTGGTGGGATACCGACACAAACGAGAACAACATCTTTGAGTTTGACACCATGCCCGCGAAGAATGTATCGCTTAAGCCGAGATGGTTCCCGCGCGGTGATACACCCTACAGGGTGGAGTATTATATGCAGGATGCAAACGGCGAATATGTTCTAGAGCCCGGTTTGACGGAGTACAAGAAGGGCACAACGAATACAACTGTTTCTGCACCCCGTTCTGATTTTGACAGCAAGGACTATATCGCACCTGCTGCTTCAAATCTCAAGATATACAGACGAGGCACAACGGTTGTCGAGTACCGGTATGACCGTAAAAAGTATACCGTGACCTACGATGCGACGGGCGGAACAATATCGGGCACCCCTGCCAAGTCCCTCATGTGGGGCGCCCCGCTGCCCAAGGACATTGAAATAACAAGAGAGAACTTTGACTTTGTTGGCTGGTATAGAGACAGGGCGATGAGCGGTGACCCTGTTGCGGTTATGCCCAATGAGAATGTCACCCTCTACGCCAGATGGAAGCTCAAGGACGACTTGGAAGGCCAGGAGCTGAATTTTGGCATAGAGCTGGGGGGCAAGGCCATTACCTCTAAGAATTACACAAACCTCAGCGCTCTTCTCGGCTCAGATCTGCAAGCCGGCACAATCACCTATGACCCCGGTACAAATGTTTTAACCCTGTCAAATGTCCTGTACGAACCCTATCCATTTTACTCAAAAACCTCAAAGTATAATCTGCCTGCCATCATTTTCGCTAACACACCGGACACTGCTTTTGTCATAAAGCTCGTTGGTGATAACAAAATCCATTATAATTGGCAGTCAGGTTCTGGCGTTCTAACAAGATATGTAATCGATGTAACGGCAAAAGAACTGATTATTACTACCGATAGCAAGGACGTTCGCGGAACATTGACCTCAGACCCGAACACAACCGAACGAATCTATGCTAGCATCGGCATTACTTTACGCGAGAATACAGACCGTATTACCGTGAATAATGCAGCACAGGTATTGATGTATCTGAATCCAGATGGTTCTGAGAAAACCCACGGCATTTATAAAGTTGGTGCTGCAACGAGCAATCTATCTGTTAACATTCATGACAACGCATCACTTGCGCTGTTGTCAATCAATGGCCCTCCGGCCAACTTCGTAAAGGCTAGTTTAAATGTTAACAGCACCAACGCCCGACTTGTTCTTGGCGGAAACCATGCTTTCGGGGATGGAGCTCCCAGTGGTACATCAATAGATGACATCATTTACACAATCAACCTCTCTACAGTGGGGAAATACTACACATACAGCGGTAGTTTGCCTACCTCCGCTTCCCAGCTTGACTCAAAGATCAATACGGAATCGACAAGCCAAAGGCTGGATGTCAGACTCAAAGCGATCCGTATCGGCTCAACGCCGGTTTTCCCTGTGAATACATCCGCAAGCCAGAGTCCTTCGATCAAAGACGCTGTAATGCCGCTAAACTTCGTTCCTCGAAATGCTGTTACTCTGCTGAGTACGGCAACCGAAACGGAAACCGCTTCATCCGGCTGCGGCATTTACGCTGAGTCCATCACCATCACCGGCGGAACGGTGACGGCGGCCGGTGAAAAGGCAATGAACATTGCGCCTGACCTTTCCGGCTATGGGAACTACATCGCCACCGCAAGTGCGGATGTCGAAGGAAAGGATGCTGTTACCTACAACCCTGAGGAGATTGAAGGTTACTGCTACTTCCACGTAGAGTCAGCACCGACCTACGGCGTCACCCTCTCCCATAGCGGCACATATCCATTTCCCAGTGCGACCGCAGGGTATGAGGCGCAAACACCGCTGACCGTCACGGTAACCAATGCAGGCAATCGGGCGACAGGGGAGCTGACTGTAGCGCTTTCCGGCGACAATACAGACAGCTTCACACTCAGTAGCGAGAGCATTTTCGACATTCCGTCACCCGGCAGCGACTCGTTTACAATTACACCCGTCACAGGCTTAGACGCGGGCACCTACACCGCAACAGTTACCGTAAGCGGAGAGAACGACATCTTAGCAAGCTTTTCTGTGAGCTTTACGGTGTTAGCTCCCGTTACACTGACTTCAATGTCCATTCAAACCGAACCAAAAACGAATTACTTCGAAGGGGAAACTCTCGACCTGTCAGGACTTGTCGTGACACTGCATTACAGCAACGGCGACGAACAGCCTGTACCTTTTGCGGAATTTGAAGCCAACGGACTTATCGCCAATCCCGCAAACGGCACAGTGCTTGCAGCCAGCAACGCCAAGGTGACCATTGCCCATGAGGAAACCGGCAAGAGCGTTTCGCAGAACATCACAGTGAATGCAGTAAAGGTAACCGAAGTAACGGTGACAACTGAGCCGAAAACAACCTACATCGAAGGGGAACCCCTCGACCTGTCAGGACTCGTCGTAACGCTGCATTACAACAACGGTGACGTAAAAACTGTACCTTTTGCAGTATTTGAAACAAACGGACTTATCGCCGAGCCCGCAAACGGCACAGTGCTTGCAGCCAGCAGCACCAAGGTGACAATTACCCATGAGGCAACTGACAAGCTCGTCGAGCTACCTATCACCGTAACCGAGGCATCATCTGTGGTTAACGTAACAGGCGTAACGGTAAGCCCCAAGAACGTTATGCTCTACAGCAACATAACGCTGAAGGCTGCACAGCTCAAAGCATCTGTTACACCCGAAAACGCTACAGACAAGAGCGTCTCGTGGCACAGCAGCAACCCGGCAGTTGCGATTGTTGACGCAAACGGTAAGGTGACAGCGCTGTCAAACGGAACGGCAACCATCACCGTAACCACCACCGATGGCGGCTTTACCGATTCGTGCGTTGTCACAGTGAGCACCTACCGCAGCGGCGGTTCGAGCAAAGGTTCATCTTCCGATACTGAACCATCTTCTAACTTTTTAACGACCACCAACAACACGGGCATCGGCATTGACATCAGCAGCATCAACCTGCCTGAAGGTGTTACGCTTGTTTCTCCGCATATCTACGGCCTGCCGACATCTACAACCGGAAGAGCGTGGACGCTGTTGCTCACCAAAGCACCGGCTTCGGTTGGCAGGGGCGGCGTGCTTGGCGGCAGAAAATATCTTGCCTTGTATCAGTTCAAACTGCTGGACGAAAACGGCAAAGAGGTACACAACGTAGGCTGGACAACCATCCGCCTGCCGCTACCCAAGGGCGCAAACCCGAGCAGCCTTATGGTGCTTTACTACGACGATAAGGCGCGTACCTTTACCAACATGGGTGCAAGGGTGGAAGGCGATTTCCTTGTCTTTAGAACCTCGCACTTCAGCTACTACATGATAACGGGCGTTCCGGAGAGCGTTCCTGCCATCCCAGAAACGGGCGGCGGAAACCCGAGTGAGGTACCCCAAACGGAAGTAACCATTACTTCCATTCCGGCCTTTGACTCAAAACGCAGGCGCCTTAACGGCTGATTTCAATTACACACAAGTCCTTGTTGTGGCGTGACTGATCCTCCCATACAAGGCAAAACGGGTGGAGACCGATTCTTTGATTTCCACCCGTTCTTTATTGAGAAAGATATAACACAGTGTTGATTTGTGCCTTAACAAACAAGCCACCCGTCATTCCGACGGGTGGCTTGTTTACATAAAACATCAGGCTAATTAATTGCGGTAAAAAAGCTAACCTTTGCTGGTCTTCTCCGGCCTGCTGCAGAGCAGAGCAAACGGGCTGATAACAACCAGTATGCCTCCTGATATAATCAACAACCATTCGATGGGAACGATGTCGCCGAGCGGGCCAAAGAGCAGCATGCCAAGCGGCATGGCGGCGGTAATGATAATCTGAACAATCGAGAAAACGCGGCCGAGCATCTCCTCCGGTACCGTTTCCTGAATCAGAACCGTCTCGGTAGTTGCTGCAATGGGCATAAAGATGCCTGAGATAAACATCACAGCTAGATACACATAAAAGTTGCTTACCAAGCCAAGCAGGGCAAAGGTGACACCAAAACCCGCGCAGGAGAGCATAAAGGTTGCAAGGCGGTTTTTAAAGCCGCCCCATACCGAGATAATCAAACCACCCAAAAGCGACCCCGCTGTCCAAACCATCTCGTTGGCAGTTAGACGCCACACCTCGTCGCCAAAGCTGCGCGCAATCATAACGGGGGTCAGGAATGCGGCCGGTGTAACCATAAAAAAGTATACGGCAAATAGGATTAACAGCCGCCTTAAGAGAGGATGGGTGCTTGTGTACCGAAATCCCTGTGCAAGCTGGCTAAGAGAAGACTGCCCGGATAGCTCACGCGGCTGGTGTTCCACCTTCAAAAACAGCATAATACATACGGCAAGCAGGGCAGATATGACATCAATAAACATCGTTGCGCCGAACCCAAATGTCGCCAGCAGCACACCGCCGATGGCGGGGGAAAGGAGCTGCAGGACGGATGAAAGGGCGTTGTTGAGCCCGTTTACCTTTGTCAGCTTGTCTGTTGGCACAATCTGCGGCAGGATAGCGGAAACAGCAGGACTCTGGACTCCGCCTCCCAGGGAACGAAGGGCGGTGATGATAAATATCATCGTAAGGGAGCGAAACCCGGAAAGGAACAACACCGCCAAAACAAGGGTGGATACCGCAGTAAACAGGTCGGAAAGGATAATAATCACCTTGCGGCTGTACCGGTCTGCCCATACTCCGGCGAACAACGAAATAATAATCTGGGGAACGAATGAGCAAATGATACTAATGCCCATCAAACTTGAGGATGAGGTTTCAAGCGTAATATACCAGATTACGGCGTACCCTACCACCGAAGAACCGAAGATGGATACCATTTGGCTTATTAAAAAGATGGCAGCCCTCGACTTCCATTGATTGGACTTTGACGGCATGAATGCTCCTCCCAAGTGGTTTTCTATAATGATAGCAAAAAAGTCTTACGGTTTTGGCGCGAATCCCGTAAGACTTTTCATCAGTTCTAAGCTTTCCGCTTATTTGCGGATAAAGAGAATACCGAGCGTGTTCGGCCCGCAGTGGCTGGAGATAGTGCAGCCCGCGCGTGTTTCAATGATATCCACAAACGGAGCAAGCCGTTTAACCGTTTCGCGTACTTTTTCCACCGTTTCGGGTGAACACATGGGGTGGGTGATGAATACGCGGTCGTAAACGATATCGTCACGTCCGGTCAGACGGTCCTGCACATACATCTCAAGACAATGGTCAAATCGGCCGCGGTACTTTTTGCCTACCGTCATCTTGCCGTCAATTACCTCAATGCAGGGCTTGAGCTGCAACAGGTTTGCACCCAGCATGGCAAGTGCCGAGCACCGTCCGCCCTTATAGAGGTAATCAAGCCTATCAATAACAAAGCTCGCCTCAATGCGTGGTACAAGGTCTTCAAGCCGTGCGCAGATTTCAGGAGCAGTAAGCCCGTCTTTCGCCATGCGGGCCGCCTCATAAACGATATGTCCGCTGCCGGTTGACAGGTTTTGCGAATCGATCACATAGACGTTATCAAACTCCTCAGCGGCTACGCGCGCATTCTGGTAGCACGCGGAAAAGCCCGAGCCGAGGCAGACATGGATAACTGCGTCGTACTCGCTTGCAAACTGGCGGAATAGGGAGTCATATTCAAATACGTTTACAGCAGAGGTCTTACAGGTCTTACCCTCGGTATCTACATAGCGGAAGACATCGGCGGGGAAGATGTCGACCCCGTCGTGATAGGTTGTATCTTCAACAACAACACCGAGCGGGGCCAGCGTGATATCCAGCTCGGCAAGAATCTCCGGTGATAAATCGCAAGTACTGTCTGCGGTAATTTTTATCACAATAATCATTCCTCCTGATATTGATTGACTTACGGTCATGCCGCTACAAGAACGCGGGCATCATAAAACAGCGCGGTAAATGTTCTTTTTTGTGTACTAAAAACGTGGCATGCATCAAAAAAAGAAAAACTGATGGTTTATTTCAGCAAGTCTTGATAATTTGCTGGTACTTTTGAGAACAATAATAAAACTACTGGTAATTTAGGCGCCACCTGCCATATGAGGATATGACCGCACACAGTGCAGGAACCGGCTGCTTTTTTATTGAAGTTTATTATACCATGTTTTATACAGTAAAATCCACTGTGAGTTTTGACTGGTTTTTATACCAAAAGGGAACATGCAAACTTTGGTTCATCTTAGTGTTAATATGCAGTTGGAATCTCACTTTGATAATAATATATCAAGCCGCACCTTTTTGGTGTTCGAAAATGATAGGTTCACATCCGTTTTATTGTAAATTGCGTACATTGGTATTATGGATTATATATAAAAATTAATAAAATTTTCACCATTCTCTTGACACGATGTGTCTATGGCGTATAATTAGGACACAACAACGAACACAAAAGAACAATAAACAACATAATGGGGTGGTGAAAATGCTCGCCCAAGAGCGCATTAAACGCATACTGGAGCTTATCAACGAGCAGGGCTTTGTAAAGGTAGAAGAACTCGCCCAGCAGTTTGGCGTCAGTGAGATGACCATCCGCCGCGACCTTGAAAAATGCCGCAAGAGCGGGGCGATTCAGCGCCTGCACGGCGGGGCTGCACTCAAAACCGAAAACGAGCATGAACAGCACTACGACGCAAAAAGCAGCACCAACCAAAGAGCCAAACGAAACATCGCAGACTACTGTGTCAGCCTTGTACACGAGGGGAGCACGGTGTTTTTAGATACCGGCACAACAACCTATCAGATTGCCGAGCGCCTGTGCCGCATTAAGGATTTGACGATTGTCACAAACGATATTCTCATAGCCGGCTTGTTATTCCGGCGAGCGGCCAACACGGGCATTCGAACGATCGTTATCGGCGGCGAGATGCAGCCGAGCACCGGCAGCACCTTAGGCAACTTCGCCGAGCGCATGCTCGCCGACATCCGGGTAGACATCTCCTTTATCGGTGCTGCGTCCATCGACTCGGAGTTTAACATCATGACGCCCACCATCGAAAAGGCCTTTCTAAAGCGGCTTGCCACCGAGATTTCAAGCAAGAGCTATCTCGTGGCAGATGCCTCAAAGTTCACCCGCCGCGCAATGGTGCGCATCAACAACTTAGCCGACTACACGGCGGTCATTACCGATAAGGTGTTCTCCGCAGAAGAAGAAAGAATCATCAAAGAAAAGCGCATTAATATCATTTCAATACCAAACGAGGAGGAACCGGTGTAAATGCTGCAATGTGTTGTAATCGCCGACGACCTGACCGGAGCAAACGCCACCGGCGTGCTTCTGACAAAATTCAATCTCACGACCTATACCGTTATGAACGAAGAACGCCTCTCGCTGCAAAACCTGTCCTCTTGTGACTGCGTGGTTTACCCCACCGACAGCCGCAGCGTAGAGCCGGACATCGCCTACAACCGAGTTTATAATGTGACGAACATCCTCAAGTCCGATCAGGTCAAGGTGTATTCCAAGCGCATTGACAGCACCCTGCGAGGCAACCTCGGCAGTGAAACCGACGCCATCTTAGATGCCCTGGGCGATGACCGCATCGCCATGGTGGTACCCTGCTTTCCCGCATCGGGAAGGGTGATGGTGGGCGGGTACCTGCTCGTAAACGGCCTGCCCCTGCACAAGACCGAAGCCGCAGCCGACCCAAAGAACCCCATCCACACCTCAAAGGCCTTTGAACTGTTTAGCGCCCAGTCGCGCTATCCGGTGGACAGCATCACCATCAACGACCTGACCAAGGGTAAGGATCATGTAACGGCAAGAATACAGGAACTGCGCAAGAACGGCGTTCGGATTATCCTGTTTGATGCTGTGACGCAAGAAGACATCGACCTGTGCGCCGATGCAATTCTTGCTAGCGGCACTTCGTTTGTCGCGGTCGACCCAGGTGTATTCACCGCCACCGTTGCCCGCAAGATGATTGACCCCACCACCCAACAGGCAAGCAAGCGAATCTTGGTTGCGGTAGGCAGCGTGAATGCGGTGGCCCGTACACAGGTAGAGCAGTTTCTGCTCTCCCAGCCCGTACACAACGTCTATATCGAGGTTGGCGAGCTGCTTGAGGGAGGGGACCGCCGCGATGCCGAGGTAAAGCGTGTCGCAAATAAAGTGCTGCACGCCGGCGACGAGTACGAGGTTTGCAGCATCATCGGTTCAGGCATCGTACCCGAACGCAGGGTGCCGTTTGAGCCGTTTATGCAGCGGTTTGGCTGCTCCGCTAACACCCTTTCCGAGCGCATCAACGACGCCATCGCAGAGATCTGCGATATCGTCCTCGCCGCTGACCCCCGTTTTGCCGGGCTCTATTCCTGCGGCGGTGACATCACCGTAGCGGTGTGCCACAGGTTTGAGGCAGTTGGTCTGCGCCTGCTCAGCGAGGTTGTTCCGCTAGCAGCATACGGAGAGCTCATGGGCGGACGCTACGAGGGGCTTAAAATCGTCACCAAGGGCGGCATGGTAGGGGACGAAAACGCCCTTGTTACCTGCGTACACTATTTAAAAGAGAAATTGTTTATATAAGATGCAGTAGACATAACAACAAGTTATCCGCAACCACATTCACTCTTGAAAGGGGATATTAAGCATGGAAAAACCAATCATCGCAATACCAATCGGAGACCCTGCGGGGATAGGGCCTGAGATAGTCGTCCGCGCCTTAGCGGACAAGCAGGTTCAGGACACCGCGCGCTGTGTGGTAGTAGGTGACCCGGCAGTGGTCGAGAACGCCTACGGCATCACTGGCATCACGCTCAAAACCAACATCATCACAGAGCCTGAACAGGGCGACTACTCGCAAGGAGTACTCAACCTCATTGCGCTGAACAACATCGATATGGATAAACTGCGCATCGGCGAGGTCAGCGGAATGTGCGGCAAGGCGGCCTATGACTACATCGAAAAGAGCATCGCGCTTGCAAACGAAGGCAAGGTGCATGCTGTCGCCACTACACCCATCAACAAGGAATCGCTCAAGGCAGGGGGGGTGAACTTTATCGGTCATACCGAGATTTTCGGCGCATTGACCGGCACAGACGACCCGCTGACGATGTTTGAGGTTCGGGGCCTGCGCGTGTTCTTCCTGTCCCGCCATGTATCGCTGCGCAAGGCGTGCGATATGGTGACAAAGGACCGCATTGTTGACTACGTCAAGCGGTGCACCGAGGCACTCAAAACACTCGGCATCAACGACGGGCTTATGGCAATTGCGGGGCTGAATCCCCACAGCGGTGAGCACGGTCTGTTCGGCGATGAGGAGGTTCGCGAGGTTATGCCCGCTATTGAGCAGCTGCAAAGCGAGGGCTATCGGGTTACCGGCCCCATCGGCGCGGACTCGGTCTTCCATATGGCTCTGCAGGGTCGGTTTAACAGCGTATTGTCCCTTTACCACGACCAGGGCCATATCGCAACAAAGACACTGGACTTTGAACGTACCATCTCGATTACCCTTGGCATGCCTATCCTGCGCACCTCGGTAGACCACGGTACCGCACTTGACATCGCAGGCAAGGGCATTGCAAGCGCCGTCAGCATGATTGAGGCAATCCTGCTTGCAGCCAAATACTCACCGGCATTTAACAACCGTTAAAGACGCGCAACCATGGTCGGGCATATGACAATCGACATAGCAAAGACTCACCAGAAAATCTATAAACACGATGTATTTTGAGAAGGGAAGTGTACATTTTGGAAGCTGCTGTATCCGGAACTCAAATGCTGATGGCACTGTTTATCGGCATCGTTCTACTCATCCTGCTTATCCTTAAAACCAAGGTACACGCATTTGTAGCACTTATCATTTCGGCGATTACCATCGGCCTTATCGGCGGCATGGGAACAACCGCAACGATAGACGCTATCTCTGCGGGCTTTGGCGGCACACTCGGCAACATCGGTATCATCATCGGCTTCGGCGTCATGATGGGACAGATATTCGAACTCTCCGGCGCCGCTGAGAAGATGGCAAGGACGTTCTTAAAACTCTTTGGCAAAAAGCGCGAGAGCTTAGCCCTTGCACTCACAGGATTTTTGGTATCCATCCCTATCTTCTGCGATTCGGGTTTTGTTATCCTATCACCGCTTGCAAAGGCACTGTCCAAAAAGACAAAAAAATCAATCGTCTCCTTAGGCGTGCCTCTTGCAGCGGGACTGGTTGTCACCCACTCTCTGGTACCGCCGACCCCGGGACCCCTCGGTGTTGCAGGAACCTTCGGCGTTGACGTTGGTCAGTTTATCCTCATCGCTATCCTTATCTCAATCCCCATGGTAGCTGCATGCCTGCTCTATGGTACCCGCCTTGGCAAGAAGATCTATCAGCTGCCTGCCGATAACGGTGATGGCTGGATTCGTCCTCCCTATCAGGAGCCCGTTTACGACCTCAAATCTGATGAAGAAAGCCGTAAGCTCCCGTCTGCATTCATGTCTTTCCTGCCTATTGTCGCACCCATTATCCTCATTCTTATCAACACCGTATCCAAGGCATTAGGCAAAACCGAGGGCATCTTCTCGGTACTCATCTTCCTCGGGACTCCGATTGTTGCAGTCGGCATCGGACTTCTGCTTGCAATCTACACGCTGGCCTTTAAAACCGAACGCAAGGTTGTTATCAGCCAGATGGAAGACGGTATTAAGAGCGCAGGCATCATCATCCTTGTAACAGGTGGCGGCGGCGCACTCGGCAAGGTTCTGCAGGTAAGTGGTGTTGGCGACTTCATCGCAGAGCAGATCTCCAAGAGCGCTATTCCGATTGTTCTGCTTCCGTTTATCATCGCAACCCTCGTTCGCTTTGTACAGGGCTCCGGCACTGTTGCAATGGTTACCGCTGCAGGCATCACCGCACCCATCGTGCTCGCAGCAGGCGGAAACATGATGCTCGGCGCATTTGCAGCCTGCATCGGCTCGCTGTTCTTCTCCTACTTCAACGACAGCTTCTACTGGGTAACCACCCGCTTGATGGGTATCTCCGATACCAAAGAGCAGATTCGCGTATGGTCGTTCACCACAACCATTGCGTGGGCGGTAGGCCTTATTGAGCTGCTGATACTCAACATCTTTATGGGCTGATAAAGCCTCTTGTCAACAACCAATAAATATTTGCCCGACTTATTTAAATATCAAAAAGGGATTGTCCATATTGGACAATCCCTTTTGGTTTTTACTGATAGGCTAGTCATCAAGCCCCTCAAACTGCATGTTGTAGTAGCGTGCGTACAAGCCGCCTTGTTGGAGCAGCTCGGCATGCCGTCCGCGCTCTAAGATACCCTCGTCGGTGATGACGATAATCTCATCTGCATTACGGATGGTGGAAAGCCGGTGCGCGATTACAATCGTCGTACGTCCTTTCGAAAGCTCCTCAAGTGCCTCTTGGATATGTCGCTCGCTCTCATTGTCAAGAGCAGAGGTCGCCTCGTCCAGAATGAGTATCTTGGGGTTTTTGAGGAATAGACGGGCAATGGCAATGCGCTGCTTCTGACCACCCGAAAGGCGGGTTCCGCGCTCACCGACGTAGGTGTCATACCCATCCTCAAGAGAGGAGATAAAGTCGTGGATGTTCGCCCGTTTTGCCGCAGCAATAATCTCTTCATCGGTCGCATCCAGCTTACCGTAGGCTATGTTTTCCCGGATACTGCCGGTAAAGATATACACATCCTGCTGCACGATACCGATGGCGCTGCGCAGGGAGGAAAGGGTCAAACTGCGCACATCCTTGCCGTCTATTAAAATCTCGCCGCCCGTCACATCGTAAAAGCGGGGAAGAAGGGAGCAAAAGGTCGTCTTGCCGCCGCCGGAGGGGCCAACCAGAGCCACCGTTTTGCCGGCGTCGATATGCAGGTTGACATCACTTAAAACCGGCACACCATCTTCGTAGGCAAACGATACATTATGGTAATCAATCTCGCCGCGCACATCGGTCAGGGGGACGGCATCCTTTTTGTCGGTTACATCGGGCTTGGTATCAAGAATCTCGATAAACCGCTTAAAACCTGCGTACCCTTTCTGAAAGGACTCGGTGAAGTTTACGAGTATATCAATGGGGCCCATGTAGATGTTGACATACAGAACATACATGGCAAGGGAGGAGAAAGAAAGCTCGCCGCGCGCGATAAACCAGCCGCCCACGCCGATGATAACGGTATAAAGCAGGCCCTGAAAGAAGGAGTTTCCCGCAAAAAAGGCGCCCATCACACGGTAGCTGCTGTTTTTTGATTCCAAAAACTCCTCGTTACTGTGCCGAAACCGCTCGCGTTCGTGGTCTTCGTTTGCAAAGGATTTCACTACGCGAATGCCTGCAAGGCTGTCCTGAACACGGGCGTTCACGGCTGCAATCTTCTTGCGGTTGTCCATAAACACCGCCTGCATCCGCCTGTTGCGCGCAATCGAGAATATCACCATGACGACGGTTACCGCAAGCAAGATGAGGGTCATCTTCCAGTTAAGCAGCATTAAAAGCGAAAAGGAGCCGATGAGCTTAATCGCCGACATAAACAGATTTTCGGGGCCATGATGGGCAAGCTCTGAGATGTCAAACAAGTCGGAGACGATTCGCGACATCAGCTCGCCGGTGTTGTTTTTATCGTAATAGGAAAAGCTTAGCCTTTGCAGGTGGCTAAACAGGTCGTCGCGCATGTTGCTCTCCATCCGCGAGCCCATGATGTGTCCCCACGAGGTGATGAAGTAGTGGCAGAAATAGCGCACCACGTACATGGCGAGCATCCCCGCAACGATATATCCGAGTACCGACAAAATCTCCTGCGGGCTGCGGGTGAACAGGCCCTTGTTTAGTATGCTTAGCAGCTGCGGAAAGGCAAGATCGACTGCCGAAACAACCAAAGCACAGAACAAGTCGGTGTAAAACAAATGACGGTAGGGTTTGTAGTATGAGATAAATCGCTTAAAAATGTATCGCATATTTGGCTTAAACTCTCCTTTTTTGCTCGCCAATTTATTGTACTATACAAATGAAGTGCAAACAAGAGTACCAAATTGCAAAATTGTGCAAATGCCATGCCGCTCATGCTGATAACTAGGCAAGATTATGCGTTTTGTTTATAGGGTAATTATGCTATTATATTACTTGAATAAACAAAATTCCCAAAGTACTCTAGCAAGCTATAATCATCGAAGGAAAGGCATGATAGAAGTATGACAACACGTAGCCCACAAGATATTATCCACTCAGTACGCGAAAACGTTGAGCGCGTTCTTATCGGCAAACGTGAGGCGGTAGACCTTGCACTTATCACGCTTGCCTGCGGGGGACACCTGCTTATTGAGGATGCCCCGGGTCTTGGTAAAACAACGCTTGCCTTTGCCCTTTCGCGGTCGGTGGACTGCTCCTTCCGCCGAATCCAGTTCACCCCCGATGTCCTGCCCTCGGATGTAGCGGGCTATACCATACTAGATATCAAAACAGGAGAAAAACAGGTTCGCCACGGGGCAATCATGAGTCAGATGGTGCTGGCGGATGAAATCAACCGCACAAGCCCCAAGACACAATCGAGCCTTCTTGAGGCAATGCAGGAGGGTCAGGTGACCATTGACGGCGAAACCTATCCGCTGCCCAAACCCTTTATGGTAATTGCCACCCAAAACCCGGTGGAGTCCACGGGAACCTACCCCTTGCCGGAAGCCCAGCTCGACCGATTTTTTATCCGAATCTCCCTCGGTTACCCCAGCCGCAGTGATGAAATCAACATCCTGCAAAGCAGGGTAAAGAGCCTTAAAACCGATATACAGCCCGTCGCGTGCGCTGACGAAGTGCTCTTTTTGCAGGAGGCGGTGAAGAATGTCACCTGCTCGCGCCCTGTGATGCAGTATATCGTCGACATTGCGAATGGCACACGAAAGAGCGATAAGCTTTCCCTCGGCGCAAGCCCGCGTGCATCGCTTGCCCTTATGCACGCATCAATGGCGCATGCGCTGTTTGACGGACGCGACTATGTTCTGCCTGACGATGTGAAGGCCATGGCGATACCGGTGCTGGCCCACCGTCTGGTTGTTCAACTGTCTGCAGGCGTACATAAATACAGTGCGCAGGATGTTTTGCAGGAAATTCTGCGCACAACCCCGGTGCCGGTGATGCCATGAGAGCGGAGCGTATTGTGTTTTACTCGCTGCTCGGCACCTGTTTGTTCGGCGGGTTATTGACCGGCGAGCGGGTATTCTTCCTTGTCCTGTTCATCCAGCTCGGTATCCTGCTTTTATGCCTTGCCTTGGATTTATGGACAGTGCGCGGGTTCTCCTATGTGCAGACGGTTGACCGCGAGGAGTATACAAAGGGCGAGATGCTGACCTTGCACCTGCGCATCCAAAACGATATGCCTTACCCGTTTACCATGATGCGGGTACACGTTTCGGCCATCTCCTCGCAGGACGACGTAAGCTATTCCTTTGCCCTGCCTGCGCACGGACAGATTGAGTTTTCGCCCCGCTTTTTATGCGTCTTTTCCGGCCGCAGCGAGGTTGGTATGAGCCGCGTAGAGATAGAGGATGTCTTTGGTCTGACCCATATCAACTTCAATATGGTGCGCCTGCCATATTACCGCAAGCGTCCAGTGCTCGTGTACCCGCGCGTGCACGAGATTGCCCTGCTTGCCTCATATCAGCCGGATGAAAAGAACTTCACCGGCACAAGCCTGAACCTGACAGGTGCGGGCGACAACTTTGCAGGTGTACGGGAGTACCGCGAGGGTGACGCCCAAAAGCGGATTCACTGGAAGACCTCTGCGCGCACGCAAAAGCTGTATACGCGCATCTACGAGCACGCAGCCGAAACCCATTGTCTCATCAGCATCGACCCCTACCTCTATGGGGTGACAGGGGAACGTGCTCGCCTGTGCGCCGATATGCTGTGTGAGGCGGCTGCCACCATAGCCTATCACGCTTTGGCCGGAGGGCATACGGTGGTGCTGCGCCGGGCGGATGCCCCAACAAACGCGGTTTTAGGCGGCAGTCTGCGCGACTTTACGCGCCTGCACCGGTATTTAGCCCTGCTGGAATTCACCTCGGAAAGCGACGAAGACCGCGCCCGCGCCCTCGATGCAAAATCCGTTTCAGGCGAGATTGGAGCAGGGTCTGCCTATCTGCTGACCTTGGGCAGTGCGCGCGTTATGAGTGAAGTTCTGCAAAGTGAGCCCCTGCCGGTTGGCGGTGTTACCATCTTCTCGGTAAACGACTCTGGACAGCGCGGCGCATCGGTTGCGGGCAGCATCCGCACGATTACGGCAACCCTAAGCGATAGCGTTGCTTCGGTATTGGGGGAGATGCTGATATGAGTGATGTCGGTCATGCAGTGTTAAAGCGCTTCGTCAGCGCAATGAAGGCTCTGACAAAGACCCGCGCGGCAGAGCAGCTTGCAATAACCCTGCTTACGGCAGGCGGCGTAGTTGCCCTGTTTTCGATGAAAAACTATGTCTGTTCCCCCATACATGCGATTATCCTATCCCTGCTTTTTGTCACCCTTGTTTGGCTTGTCACAAGGCGGGTCTGGGCAATCTTTGCGATACTGGGAGCAGGCCTTGCCTCCTTTGGGATTGTAAGGCTTATCATGCTCCACCCTGTTGCATATACCGTCATTACAGAGTGGTATAAGCAGGCTGAGACCTTTTCAATTGAGAACAATCTCGTGTATATCGCGCTGGCCTGCCTAGCCATTTCAGCCTTACTGTTCTGGATTGTGCGTAAACTGCAGCTTTTGCCCTATGTGCTCTCGCTGCTGGGGCTTGTGTGTGTTGCCGTGACGGTATATGTGCACCTCTTGGTGCTTGCAAACCGCACATGGGTGCTCATCCTGCTTGCGGGAGGATTCCTGATTCTCCTGCCCGGCAAGCACTACAGGCGCATCAAAGAGGCAACCGGAGGGGAAAACACGGTTACCCTCACGGCACTTCAGTTCACCGCCCTGCCCATTGTTTTAGTATCCATTTTGATGGCTTTGCTCATTGTCCCGCAGGATGCAAGCAAATGGCAGTCGCGCACCCTTCTTAACATCGTGTATGATTTTAACGACCTAATCGGATACTGGTTCGGCGAGCCCGCCCCCAGCCGTAGCTTTGAGCTTGCGGGAGTCGGCTACCAGCCGCTTTCTGACCGCTTGGGCGGGCCGATTGCCCCCAAAAACACCCGCATACTGGAGGTCATAACCGAGAAGCCTATTCTCCTGCGCGGAGCCGTGCAGGACACCTACTCGGGCAAGGGGTGGTACGACCAAGGTGCACTGGGACGGTTTCGATACGACAGCGTGATGTTCCGATCTACCCGAAACCGAGTATTTGAATCTGAGCTGCCCGTTTTGCAAAACAGGAAGCTCAAAGACCTCACCGACGGGATGCTTCAAACGGTGGAAATCGAAGTGAAGTATAAAAACAGTAAAAACACCGGCATCTTTACGGCGGGTATGCTTCAAGACCTAGATAGCGGCAAACGGATTGAACCCTACTTTAACCTGCAGGGGGAGCTGTTTGCCGATTACGCTATTCAGACATTATCCTATTACAGCTTTACGGGGGAGGTATTCAACCGCGCATCACCGGGGTTTGATGAGAAGATGGTCACGTTAGAGGAGGCAGCAAGTCAGTATAACGACAGCAACTGGCAGGCTGTCAGCGAGCAGTATCTTGCCCTGCCCGAAACCTTACCCGATACGGTTTACCAAACGGCACAAACCATCACGCAGGACGCCCAAACCCCCTACCAAAAGGCCTGCGCCATTGAGAAGTGGCTGGCCGAAAACTGTACCTATACCTACACCCCCGATATTCCGCCCATCAATGAAGACTTTGTTGCGCATTTCCTGGATACCAAAGAGGGCTATTGTGTCTACTATGCGAGCGCCTTTGCAGTACTTGCACGCAGTGTGGGTTTGCCTTCTCGCTATGTTACCGGCTTTGCGCTGGAGTGCACCACGGCAAGCAAGATATACATCGCCACCGAGCGAACCGCTCATGCGTGGGCGGAGGTCTACCTCTACGGCATCGGCTGGGTGCAGTTTGACCCGCTCGGCTTTTCCGGCGGCCTTGAGCCTATACAAGCCGAGCGGCAGAGCCAATCCTCTTCCGGACAGGCTCCGCAGACCATAACCCCGCCTGTCGGCAGTATCCCGACTGCAGGGGGGATTATACTTGACGACACGCCCGTCCCCACCGACACGCAGATATGGCTGTGGATACTCCTGCCGCTTGCCATAGCAGGGCTTGTGTGGTGGCTAATCCGACGCCTTCTCACCCTGCCCATGCGCTTCTACCGCCATGATAGGGTGTTATACCGCAGCGGCGATACCGGCACAGCCTTGATTGAGTATTACACCGATCTCTTGCGCCAGATGGATTACTTTGAGCTTTCCCCCTACATAGGTGAAACCCTGCAGGAGTTTGCTCCGCGCGCAGACCGCAGACTCGTTTACCAAAAGGCACGGTTTTCTGAGGTAACCAAGGTGTATATGGACTACCTCTACGGCCAAAAGCAGCCCGATAGGTCAGCCGTGGTGCTGGCAGCAGACCTGCACGAAAGCATTGAGGAACGACTTGTGCAGCATTTAGGCAAGACTATGTATCTTGCAAGGCGGGCCCTTCCCGTACTGGCTCATCACCTTGCACGCAAGAAAAAGAAATAGCCACTACGCTAAAAGCCCCCGCCGCGCAATATGCGTGACGGGGCTTTGTTGTATACCGAAAACCACGCGTTAGACGCGTGGTTCAAAAGAGCTTAAGCGATAAGGAAGAAATAAAAACTCCTTTTGCTAAAATAGAGAAGCGGTTTGCCAACTGACATCTCTAAAGCAAA
>JAEZKF010000014.1 GCA_023415575.1 Bacillota bacterium | reverse complement strand
TTTGCTTTAGAGATGTCAGTTGGCAAACCGCTTCTCTATTTTAGCAAAAGGAGTTTTTATTTCTTCCTTATCGCTTAAGCTCTTTTGAACCACGCGTCTAACGCGTGGTTTTCGGTATACAACAAAGGGCGGCGCCATCATTGGCGGCGCCTTTGTTTTGCCTACTTTAGCTGAGCGATAGTTACACCGTCTTCTCCCTCACCGTATCTTCCAAGACGATATGCAGCAATGCTCGGGTGGTTTTTCAGATGCGCCTGTATGCCCTTGCGCAGGACACCGGTACCCTTACCGTGGATGATGGTGACAGTCTCAAGGTGCATCATCACACATTCGTCGATAAATTGATCTAAAGAGAGCAGGGCTTCCTCCAGGTTCATACCACGCAGGTCGACCTCTGTTCTTGCCTGTGCACGCTCTAAGGGCTTTACATTGCGGCCACGCACGATCGGCTGCTTCTTCGCCTTTGGCTTTTCAACCAATCGGATGTTGGACAGCGGTGTTTTGGTCTTTAGAATACCTGCTTGAACCACCACCATGCCATCCTTGTCGATTGTCTTGACTACAGTGCCCTCCTGATCAACATCGACAAGTAGCACGGTATCACCCTCCTGCAAAGGACGGGGCAGTACATAATGCTCATTTTGCTTGGAAACGACCGGGTCGGCCTTATCGTATAGCTTTGAGATGCGGGAATTAAACTGCGCCTTTGCCTCTGCCGCCTGACGCGAAAACTCCTCGCTGTCCTTCTGCTTTTTGAGTTCAGTCAGTTCTTCGACTAGGCGTCCTGCTTCATACCGGACACGCTCCACGATATTGCGAGCCTCGCGACGGGCGCGTTCCAGCTCCTTTTCGCGCTGCTGCTCAAGCTGCCTGCGGTGGTTTTGAATCTCAGCGTTTGCCTTGGCTGCCTGTTCATACTCAAGGCGCACCTGCTCCATCTTGTGTTCAAGCTCCTGGCGGTTTTTCTCAAGGCCGGAGACTACATCCTCAAAACGGGTTTTATCGCTGGAAACAAGCATACGCGCGCGGTCAATAATCGAGCCGTCCAGTCCAAGCCGCTGCGAGATGGCAAAGGCATTCGACCGTCCCGGTACGCCGATGAGCAGCTTGTAGGTCGGGCGAAGGGTTGTTACATCAAACTCACAGCAAGCGTTCTCCACGCGGTTAGTCTCTAATGCATAAACCTTGAGTTCCGCGTAGTGCGTGGTGGCTGCCACCTTGCAGCCCGCCCATTTGAGATGGTCTAGAATTGAAATGGCAAGGGCTGCACCCTCAACCGGGTCGGTACCAGCACCTAGCTCATCCAGAAGCACCAGAGTTCCCTCCCCCGCTTCAGCGAGGATGGAAACGATATTGGTCATATGCGCAGAGAAGGTCGACAGGCTTTGCTCAATACTCTGCTCATCACCAATATCAGCAAGCACTTTGCTAAATACTGATATTGAGCTGCCGTCCTCACACGGCAATAACAGGCCGCACATCGCCATCAGGACAAACAATCCTGTTGTTTTGAGGGCTACTGTTTTACCACCGGTGTTCGGGCCTGTGATAACCAGTGTATCGAAATCCTGGCCCAGCCGAATATCGGTGGGCACAATCTTATCGCGCGCAATCAAGGGGTGGCGCGCCTTACGCAGGTTGATGACTCCATCATTCGTTAGATTCGGCCTTGTTGCCCGCATCTTGTCAGCTAAGCGGGCCTTGGCAAAATACAGGTCAATATCGAGCAGGCAGTCATAGCTTGCGCAGATATCATCCGCGCTTTCCGCACACATTGCGCTGAGCATGGCGAGAATCCGGTCAATCTCCGCGCGCTCCTTTTGCTCCAGCACGCGGATTTCGTTGTTTGCTTCTACTACCCCAATCGGCTCAATAAAGAGGGTTGCACCACTTGCCGAGCTATCGTGAACAAGGCCCTTGATTTCGTTTTTATACTCTGCCTTCACCGGCAACACAAAGCGTCCGTCGCGTTGGGTAATAATCGCTTCCTGAAGATATTTTTGATAGGTCTGCGAGCGAACCATCCGCTCCAGCAGGTCTCTGGCCTTTGTACCGGCTAGTTTAATCTTTCGGCGGATATCGGCAAGCTCAGGGCTTGCATTATCGTCCATCTCCTCTTCCGAGCGAATGGCAGAAAAGATTGCATCCTCAGTCTGCTTGTTTGGGACGAGTGATTCAAATAGAAAGTCCAGTGTGGTGGTTACGCCTTCGCAGTGCTTGCGCCAATCAATCACCGCACGTACAGAACGCAAAACCGCGCCGATGGTAAGCAGCTCGCCCATAGAAAGCACACCGCCTGCCGCTGCACGGCGGAGAAAGCTTTTGGGGTTGTGGGTACCCGATAGGGACGGCGCCCCAAAGCGTTTAAGCAGCATATAGGCATCGTTTGCCTTATCAAGCTCAAATGATACGGTGTTGTAGTCCGAAAAAGGCTCAAGCTCCAGCGCCATTTGATATGTATCGGCGCACATCGTTTCCTCACCAAGCAGCGCGAGCACCTTTGGCAGCTCGAGCGCCGCATAGTGTTTTTTTATATTCACCATAGTTTGAAATCCATACCTTTCCGCCCCGATATCGGGGCATTTGGGCAGTGCCGCCTGAGTAGGTCTTATTCACTCGGCGGCAGTGATTTTAAAAAGTCTAATGTCTTAAAGCCGTGCCCGATGCGGCAAAGCGTATACGCCTCGCAGACCTGCGCAAGCAGGTTTAGACTCGGCTGAGCTAAAGAGAATTGAAACAGCTTACTAAAATCGCTGTAGATGATGTACCGCATAGCGGCAAGAACTGCTGCGGGCAGCTCAAAAACCTGTTCTGCCACGGGCATTTGTGTGCAGGCATCACACACAATCTTTGCGCTCTCTATGTAAAAGTACATCCTTTGTGCTTCAAAGCAGCCGCATACGTCGCACCCCACCAAATTGGGCATATACCCCGCCATGGAGAGGGCCCTGAGCTCAAACAGCGGCTTAAGAAGGGCTGGCGAACGTGTGCCGGTATCGAGAAAATGCAGACAATTCAGCAAAAGACGCAAAAAGCCCTCTGCCTCGTCCTCCTCGGGTGCAAGGCATTGGGCCAGCTCACACAGATAACCGGCAAGCGCCAGCCGATCCACATCGTTTCGAATACCGTAAAATACCGTGATGGACTCTGCATTGTCCACCGTATAGTGGTCTTTTCCCTTATACAGCTGAAAACGCGAATAGGCAAAGGTTTGGGTTGATGCCATCAGCTTGCTCTTCATGCGTTTTGAGCCATTGGCAAAAGCACTGACCACTCCCCGTTCCTTGGTGAGGATGGTCAGTGCGCGGTCTGCTTCATCGACATCTCGTGCTCTCAGCACTACTCCCTCCGTAGATATCTGCATTGCGGGGTTCCTCACTTTCAGGCTGGCCCTGCTGGTTAAGGATATCCCGGTATAGGAGATATGCCTCAACGCTTCCGGTGTCTTCAAACATCTTCCACAAAGCTTCCCTGTCCACAATTTACCCTACCTTCCGACGTTTCAAAGCGCGGAATATCCTGCAAGTTACGGGCTTTATCATAATACACGTAATCCTTGCGGGTAAGAATCCCACGCCTGAAAGATGATGTATTAAGATTGTTGCCGCCTGATAGATTTATATGTGAGGGAATGTGGACCATATATTGTGGATATTTACAAACTATACTGATATGCCTTTGTGCAAATCAGTTATAGCCAAACGACCGAACCAGACCTTCATGGTTACGCCAGTCATCTTTTACCTTAACCCATGTTTTTAGGTTTATTTTAATATCAAAGAACTGCTCCATGTCCTGCCTTGCTTCGGTTGCTACCTTTTTGAGCATTGCACCGCCCTTGCCGATGATGATGCCCTTATGGGTTTCACGCTCGCAGTAGATAACAGCATCAATATCGATGATGTTACCGTCCGGACGCTCCTTCATCGCTTCAATGGCAACGGCTGTTCCATGCGGCACCTCATCCGAGAGGTTGCGCAAGAGCTTTTCGCGGATGATTTCGGCTGCGATGACGCGCTCAGGCTGGTCAGTTACCGCATCATCCGGGAAGAAGTGCGGGCCCTCCTGCGCAAAAGGCTTAAGCTCCTTGAGCAGGATATCTACACCCTCGCCTGTTTTGGCGGAAAGCGGAACAACTGCGGCAAAATCAAAGAGCTTGCGATAGGTATCGATGCGCGGGATAATCGCCTCTTTGCGCGCTAAGGTATCTATCTTGTTTACCACAAGAATTGCAGGAATTTTAAGTTCGCGAAATCTTTCAATTAAGTCAAGCTCCGCTTTTACCGGCTCGCCCTTAAAGTCAACCACCAGCACGGCGACATCCACATCCGCAACCGATTCGCCCACCTGCTTGACCATATACTCGCCGAGCTTGGTTTTCGGCTTGTGTAACCCTGGTGTATCGATAAACACATACTGCGTCTCTTCTTGTGTCAGCACGCCGGTAATACGGGTGCGCGTAGTCTGCGGCTTTGCGCTGACGATTGCAACCTTCTCCCCCACAATGCTGTTGAGCAGTGAGGATTTTCCGGCATTGGGCTTTCCTACGATTGCCACAAACTCATTTTTGGTGTTGTACATTAGTTCCTCCGTTTTTATAACCGTAATGCTGGTCTGCCTTTTTTGCCCACCTGCCGATTTTAAGTACAAACAAAAATGCGCACAGGATGGACAAGGCTAGCAAAACGCCTCGTATCGGCGAAGTAGTAAAATACATAAAGATCTCGGCGAAAACCGCGGTGTCCCAAAACAGGATAAACCCGACTGCTATGGCAAAGATGGCAGAAGCCAAAACTGCGCCTGCGGCGATGTCCTTGGCCGCCTTTGCATAGGGGGCGTACTGCTCTGTTACAAGATCAACCGCGGCCTCTATCGCCGTGTTGAGCATCTCGGTGGTAATCACCAGACAGATGGTCATAACAAGCAGGATATACTCGCCGCGGGTAAACTCGTAAAATGTCGAGAAGTACAAAACGTAAATGGCCGCTATGATATGAATGCGAAGATTACGCTCGTTTACAATGCCGCTGATAATTCCGGCAATTGCACAGCGGAAGCTGAGTATAAAGCCCTTTACGCCGCGTTCATTATTTTTCATCGCTCAATACATAGCTCTCGCCTCGGGGAAGTCCAAGGCTTGTTAGCACCGCTTCTTCCTTTTCACGCATACGCACCATCTCTATACCGCCGTCCTCATGGTCGTAGCCGAGGAGGTGGAGCATAGAGTGTACCGTGAGGTATGCAACCTCTCTGCGCAATGAATGTCCGTACATCTCTGCCTGCTCGACAGCCTTCTCCATTGAGATAACGATGTCGCCAAGCATCTGCGCGCCGGTCTCCTGGTTGATGTCATACTTGCCGTCAGACCCTAAGGGGAATGACAGTACATCGGTGGGCATATCCTTATGGCGGTATTGGCTGTTTAGGCTTTGAATGTTTTCATTGTCTACAAAGCTCACACTTACCTCAAAGTTCCCACTCATCTTTTCAAACTCCAGCACAGCATGACAGCAGCGTCTGATTAAAAGACGGATTCCGGTGGGGATCTTTATCTTTTTTTGCCTGTTAGAGATTAATACCTTTACACTTTCCATTCTTTCGGCCTCCTTCGGTTGTGTCAAAGCGCGGCAAGTTAACGAACCCGTTTCTTTTCTTCATAGTACCTGTCGTATGCCTTTATAATGCGCTGAACAAGCACATGACGGACAACATCCTTCTGGCTGAGGTGGATAATACCGATATCCTCAATATCGCGCAACACCTTAGTTGCCTCTATCAGGCCGGAGCGTTTCTCCTCGGGCAGGTCAATCTGCGTAATATCGCCTGTAACGACCGCGCGCGAGTTGACACCCAGTCTTGTTAAAAACATCTTCATTTGTTCAGGGGTAGTGTTTTGTGCCTCGTCAAGAATTATAAAGGAATCATCAAGCGTTCTGCCACGCATGTAAGCGAGCGGTGCAACCTCAATATTGCCTCGCTCGACGTATTTTTGATAGTTCTCAGCGCCCAGCATGTCAAACAGGGCATCGTACAACGGGCGAAGATACGGGTCAACCTTGGTTTGCAAATCACCGGGAAGAAAACCGAGCTTCTCGCCCGCTTCTACCGCCGGACGGGTAAGGATAATGCGGTTGATTTCATGGGCACGAAAGGCGCGCACTGCCATGGCAACGGCAAGATAGGTCTTGCCTGTACCGGCAGGACCAACCGCAAAAACGATGCTGTTTTCCTTCATTAAGTCAATATACTTCTTCTGCCCGAGTGTTTTTCCCTTTACCTGACGGCCCTTGGAGGTAATGCAAACGCTGTCCTCGGCGGCCAGAGTATTAATCTGTTCCTCATTGCCCTCATGGACAAGAGAAATGATATACCTTAAGTTTTGCTCGGTTATCGCTTCTCCGCGGCTTAACAGGTTTAAAAGTCCTTCGATGGCGCGGCAGGCATACATCACGTTCTCCGCTTCTCCGGTAACTTTGATATCGTTTTCGCGGTTAACGACTGAAACACCGAACTCCTGCTCAATAATCTTGATATTTGAGTCGAAGCTGCCAAACAGCGCAAAGGCGTGTTCCAGTCTTTCTATGCTGATAACCTGTTCTACCATTCACCGTGTTCCCCGTTCTGTTTACAGATGCCAAAGCGCTTGCCGCACATACGTCTGTTATTTTACTATAATCACTGGATATTATATCACAATTCCGATTAAAAAAACAGCAAATCCGCTACGTTTTTTCTATGAAAATTTCCTGTTCCTTTGCAATATCGGCATTTGCAACCAGCTTAACAGTAACACGGTAATATTCCCCTTGCTTGGATACGCTTAGGTCTCTTGAAATAACATCCTCTGCCTTGAGCACATTTGCCTCATAATCTGCAATCAGGTGGGCTGCAGCCTTCTTGGCCTCCTCAACCGAGACTGGTCTTTTTTCTTTTTTTAGCTCGTAATGAACCTCCTCTTTGTAAAACACGGGCAGCTTTGCTCCGAACAGGGAAAGCTGTGTGCGTGTTGTCTCTAAGCGGTAATCAAAATCTATAGGGCCGCAAAACCAGATGGGGATTTCCACATTCAGAAGGGAGAGCAGGCGTTTTGTGCGCTGCTTGCCGGTTTCTTTCGTTGTCTCCACAAACAACGGAATGTCAAACACCTTCTCCTCCTGAATCTGTGCTATCACCTTAGCGCCCGAATGGCTTAAGAGATTCAGGCCTGTTTTACCTTGTATCACACCGCTGACTAAAAGGTCCCCCTCCTTGACGCTATCCCCTTTTTTTACGACAGCCTGCCCATCATATACCTCCATGTAGATGATTTGCCCCGCCTTTGCCGCTACGATGTTAGACGGCACATCAATCTGCTCCATCTCGGGCTGGGGTGCCCGCTCGCGCACCTCAACAAAGGCATTTGTCCCCGAGATGTTGATGGCAATCCACGAAAGGCGGTCAAGCTTAAGCATGATATTCTGCTTTGCCATGGGGACATTGATGTTCTTTTTAAGCACACCCGGCATAATCCCTTCCGCTTCCAGCGCCTGCATTAGTTCAAATGTTGTAATATCCTTGTTGCCCGTAATCTCCACCGACCAAACAAACTGCGACATGGTGATGATAAAGGTAAAAAAGATGACAACGCCAAGGATTAGACCTGCTCGCTTATCATATTTGCGTGTATGAAAAGGTAATCCGTATCTGCCTGTGATACGAAGGCGCACACTTGCTCTACGCGCAAAGGGGCGCAGCTTTTTGTAGTCCCGCGCGACGGTACAGGCATATAGGTTTTCTTCCTTTCTTGATATATCCCATATCCCGATACCTGCGCGTGAAACGAGATTTAAAAAGCGCTCTGCAAACGCGCCCGATACCACAAACGAGACGTATCCCTTTATCCATCGCATCAGCTTTACAATAAACACGTTAGAGCTCCTTTCGCCACATCACATATCTGCTGTGATGCCCGCAACCGGGGAAGATGTCAAATCATGTGATGAACTCGACCTGTGTGATAAAGCCTTCTATAACAAGCGTTTCTCCCGTAAGACACTTTAGAACCAGTCCTCTTCCCGCAAATTTTATGACCATCTTACCCGCGTTGATGCGGATGCACTCCTCGCTGTATTCGAGCACTCCCTGTGAGCCGTCAATAGTGGCCTCCCTGTTGCCTGCCATCTGCACAAACGCCGTGCCCGCAATTGCTGTTTCGGGGAATTCCAGAAGCTTTGCAAGCTTTGCGGCACCCTTGCGCGACGCTTCCTTCTGCTCCTTTTTCTCCGCTTCCCTCTCTCTGCGCGTCATAGTCACCCTCCAATGCGCGAACATCCCCCGCGCTAGTTCTAAAAACCGCAACCGCATACTTTAATATATATTTGAGCGGCACTTATTTTATAATCGAACACGCCATATATATAATACTAATCTCTCGGTGGGTTCCTACAGATTGACCATCACATACGGATGGCTTACTATGAAACGCTCAAGCTGTGAGGTGACATATGGAGGACAGACTGTCTGTGCATGCATCAAATAGATGGCGCACATGGAGCATTATATTGCTTGCGATATGCTTTGTCGCTTTTTACTTTATGAATGCGCAGGCTGTTGCCCAGGGGGTTCGCAACGGACTTACAGTTTGCGCAACTATCTTAATTCCATCCCTCTTTCCCTTTATGATTGTATGCTCCTTTCTTGTAAACAGTCGCTATATCGATGCCCTTTCTATGCCCCTTTCATCGTTTACCGTTCGCGTGCTTCGGCTTCCGCCCTTTATGGGGGCGGTGTTCATCCTAAGCCTTATTGGTGGATTCCCGGTGGGAGCAAGGATGATATCCGATATGTACCGCGAAGGCAGAGTTGATGTACACACCGCCTCGCGGATGCTGTGCTTTTGCGTGAACGCGGGACCTGCGTTTTTAATTACGGCTGTGGGCAGCAGAATGTTCGGTAATACGACAGCGGGCGTTTTTCTGTTTTGCTCCCAAACCTTTGCAAGCATTGCGCTTGCACTTTTCTCCCGCTTATGGACCAAAAAGCAGGAGCATACAACGCACGCACCGATTCGTCTTAACCCTTTTGTACCATCGTTCGTTAGCGCCGTGAGAAATGCCGCCGATTCCATGTTTTCAGTATGCGCCTTTGTCACCGCCTTTTCAGCCGTTGTGGCCTTTGTGGATTCATCGCGTTTCGCTGATCTTCTGCACAAGCTCATTTCCTTTGCACCTGCGGGAACAACTGAGGCTGCTATCAACGGTCTGTTTGAGGTGACGCTCGGCTGCTCAAAAAGCCCTGTGATCGGCGGACTGTTTTCCCTGTACTTTGCGTGTATCATCTGCTCGTTCGGCGGGCTTTCGGTCATGGGGCAGGCCTTGTCCTTCTTTTCGGGTTTACCGATTAAGACCCTGCCCTATCTCTTATCCCGCTTAGTACATATGATCCTCTCCTGTGGGATACTGTTTGTTTTAACCAAGCTGTTCCCTGCTGCTGTAACTGTTTTTTCGCCAGCGGTTGGCTCTATTACTTCTCAACCCTTTTCCGGTGCTCCTGCCGCTTCTTTTGCCCTGCTTATCCTCTGTTTTGCCCTTATCCTAACGAAAGATGAACACGCCAATATTTAAATGCGGTTTTATGCTGGTAATTAGCGCGCGTATTTGATAAAATAAAGGTAGAAACATTAGGTAAGGCGGTGCATATGTGAAAGCAAAGCTTCGTTTTTTCGGAAAAGAGATTGTCCCCTCTTGCGACTACTGCCACCACTCTGTATTGGATGGCAACAAGGAAACGCACTGTGCAAAAAACAAGGCCATGACAGAGCATGGTAAATGCAAGCACTTTAGCTATGCTCCGCAGAAGCGCAACCCCAAAAGCCCGCTGTTTTTGCCAAACTACAGCGAAGAGGAGTTCAAGCTGTAGGGCATCTAGGGTCACTTAGGCTTCATACATAAATCAACCCATTTTATCTGAGTTTTGCTGGATGTTGCACTCTAAACATCCTGAAGGCATCGACATATAATTAAAACTGAATAGCAAAAGGCACTGAGACTTAGTCTCAGTGCCTTTATTGATTCCTATGAAATCTTAAAACTATTTTGCCTGTCCAATATTAGACCGCACCCTGCATGAACATCGCTTCTGCTACCTTCTTGAAGCCCGCGATGTTAGCACCGGCTACGAGGTTGCCCTTCATGCCGTAATACTCAGCAGTCTCGGATATGTTCGCGTAGATGTTGCGCATGATGGTCTGCAGCTTCTGGTCAACCTCCTCAAAGGTCCAGTAGAGGCGTGCGCTGTTCTGAGACATTTCAAGCGCGGATACCGCAACACCGCCGGCGTTGGATGCCTTGCCGGGAGCGTACATGATCTTGTTTTCCTGCAGCATGTTGATTGCACCGATGTTGGTGGACATGTTGGAGCCTTCTGCAACTGCAATACAGCCGTTCTTGATAAGCTCCTTGGCACCTTCCTCGGTAATTTCGTTCTGGGTTGCGCAGGGCAGAGCCACATCGCAGGGAACCGACCAAATCAGGCCGTTTTCAAAGTATTTTGCATCCTTATGATAATCAAGATACTCCTTAATGCGTCCGCGGCGCTGCTCTTTAATTACCTTAACAGCATCAAGGTCAATGCCGTTTGCATCGTAGATGTAGCCGTTGGAATCGCTCATGGTAACAACCTTTGCACCGAGCTGAATGGCCTTCTCAGCAGCGTAGATAGCTACGTTACCGGAACCGGAGATGGAGGTAGTCTTGCCTTCTAAGGATGTACCCATCGACTCGAGCATCTTATCGGTCAGATATACAAGGCCGTATCCGGTTGCCTCTTTGCGAACGAGCGAACCGCCGTAAGAAAGACCCTTACCGGTAAATGCACCGTCAACCTGACCGGTGATGCGCTTATACTGGCCATAGATGTATCCGATTTCACGGGCACCTACACCGATGTCGCCTGCCGGTACATCCATGTCCGCACCAATGTGACGATAAAGTTCGGTGATAAAGCTCTGGCAGAAGGCCATAACTTCACGGTCAGACTTGCCCTTCGGATCAAAGTCGGAACCGCCCTTACCGCCGCCGATAGGCAGTCCTGTTAACGAGTTCTTGAAAATCTGCTCAAAGCCCAAGAACTTGATGATGCTCAGGCTCACGCTGGGATGGAAACGGATTCCGCCCTTATAGGGGCCGATTGCGCTGTTAAACTGCACACGAAAGCCACGGTTTACCTGAACCTTGCCGGAGTCGTCTACCCACGGCACTCTGAAGATAATCTGCCTTTCCGGCTCAACCAGTCTTTCGAGAATACCAGCTTTCTCATATTCCGGATGCTCGTCCAAGAAAGGCTGAATGGTGTTCAGAATTTCTGTCATTGCCTGATGAAATTCCGGCTCGCTGGGGTTCTTCTTAATAGTGCTTTCCAATACCTTCAGTGCGTAAGACAAGAGAATTCCTCCTTAAAATTAAAAAAAGGCAGTCATTAACAAGCCAACCATATGGTTAGCCTGTCGATAAACGCCTTTGTTTATCTTATCCTAAATAAACATAACACTGAGTCCTTTTTTTGTCAACCGAAAAATAGTAACTCTTCTTTTCTGATTGACAAATTTAAAGCAATAAACTATAATATTCTTTACGAATACAAAATACGATGTGAACAATGGCGTTCATCAGATTGTGCAAAGAATCAGTAGCAGGGCTTTTGTACTGATTGATTTTTCATTGCATCATTTGATGAGCGCCATTATTAATAGTATAAGGGTGTTTAGTCTAGTTATTACGGTATGAATTAAAACGTATAATGTGGGTGTAAAAGCAGAATAACTGTAATTAGAAGAATACTTGCCTAGAAAGCCGGCCCGAATGAACAAACCCGCCTACTCTCTATAGTTGTTTCTTGGTAAAAGCCCGCAACATGATTTAGAGCGTCACGGTCGAATAGGAGGTTTTAAACATGAACAGTACGGTTAGCGAAGTCTTGGAATTTGTAAAACAGAACGATGTAAAGTTTGTGAAGTTAGGCTTTTGCGATATGTTCGGCTTTCAGAAGAACATATCCATTATGACAAAAGAGCTTGAATCCGCATTTGAGAACGGCGTTTCGTTTGATGCCCACGCTATACGCGGATTTCGCGATGTAACACAATCTGATTTGCTGCTTTTCCCGGACCCGACCACATTGACCGTTCTCCCTTGGCGTCCCGGCCCCGGCAGAGTAGCACGTTTTTTCTGCGATATTAAAGACCCGCAAGGCCACCCCTATTCACATGACAGCAGATATATCCTCAAGAGCGTCGTAAAGAAATGCGAAGAGATGGGGTTTACCTGCAAAATCGGCACCGAGTGTGAGTTTTATCTGTTCAAGACTGATGAGCACGGCAACCCCACCAACATCACGCTGGACAGAGGCGGATATCTAGATATTCCGCCCCTTGATAAAGGTGAGGATATTCGACGCGAGATTTGCTTGACACTCGAAGAGATGGGAATTAGGCCGGAAAGCTCTCATCACGAGCAGGGCCCCGGGCAGAATGAAATTGACTTTCGATTCGGCGATGCCCTTGAATGCGCGGATAATTTCTTAACCTTCAAATCCGTTGTTAAGGCAATCGCTTCCCGCAACGGTCTATATGCATCGTTTATGCCCAAGCCGATTATGGACACAGCGGGTAACGGAATGCACATAAACCTATCCCTTGCGCAGAACGGTTCCAACGTTTTTAGGAATACAAACGAAGACCTCTCGGTTGTTGCCGAAAGCTTCATTGCAGGGATACTCAAAAAGACGCCCGAAATCTCGCTCTTCCTAAATCCAATTTCAAACTCCTATGCGCGCTTAGGCAAGTTCCAGGCACCCAAATATGTATCCTGGTCCTACCAGAACCGTTCGCAGCTGGTTCGTATCCCCTCAGCAACCGGTGAAAGGGTCAGAATGGAGCTTCGTTCTCCCGACCCGGCAGTAAACCCTTATGTAGCTATCGCGCTGATTATTGCCGCGGGACTTGAAGGGATAGAGAGCAAACTGCCTCTTACTCCCCCCGTGGATGCGGATCTCTATACTGCGGATAAAAAGATAACCGATGCCCTTGAGCCCTTGCCGGACAGCTTGGATAAATCGATCACTCTTGCTGAAAACAGTGAGTTTGTAAAGAGTGTAGTCGGCGAGGAGTTCCTTGCAAAGTACATTGCCGCAAAAAAAGAGGAAGCCGCTGCATTTAATGCTGCAGATACCAAATCGGAGTTTTACAGAGAACGCTACTTCAACTATATCTAAATTGAGATAAAAGTAGTTTATTTGCCTTTTTTTAATGTACACTATATTGACATATGGAAGGAGGCAGCTTTATGGACAGTGCGCTAATCGTTTCCTATACCCAAAAGGGCATTACCTTTTTTACTGAACTCTTAAAAGCTGCGTCTTTTCTACATATTGTGTCATCCAATGCAGGCTCCGATGCCAGACGACGTTTACTGGAGCGCGACTTTGACATTGTGATTATCAACTCCCCCCTTCCCGATGAAACGGGAGAGAGCTTAGCGAAGGATATTGCCGCAAAAGGCTTAAGCCAAGTAATTCTGGTCGTACAAAACGAGCATTTTGAAGAGATATCTGCATCGTGTGAAAACTACGGCATCCTTACAATAGCAAAGCCAGTTAATAAGTCCTTGTGCTGGTCAGCCCTTAAGCTTGCGATATCAACACAAAGCAGGATAAAATCAATGAGGAGTGAGAATGCACAACTTAAGCAAAAGATTGAAGACATTCGGGTAATAGACAGGGCAAAATGCGTTCTTATATCTTTTTTAAATATGAGCGAACAGGAAGCTCACAGGTATATTGAAAAGCAGGCCATGGATATGCGGGCGACCAGAAGAGTCGTTGCCGACAACATCTTAAAAAGCTATGAGAATTAAGTCATGGTTTCATATTGAAATGAACAAAGGCGTTCATAAGATAGGTACCTTTTCGTGCTTTAAAAGCAATAAAGGTGCTATCCTGTGAGCGCCATTGTTTTTTGGAGGTAATCGTATGAGAGAAGGAATGTTTAGAAATCCGTCAGGATGTGCTATATCGGGAATGTTCTCGAAAGCCGGAAAAAGGTTTTCGGGCAAGGCAATTATCGATTCTATTTCGGTGATGCACAATCGTTCAAACGGTCTTGGCGGCGGTTTTGCGGCGTATGGAATCTATCCCGAGTATAAGGACTTTTACGCGTTTCATATGTTTTACAACGATAATTCAGCCAAAAAGGAATGCGAACAGTTTTTAGAGGAGCACTTTGATATCATCAACCTGTCAAAGATTCCTACGCAGAAAATCCCCGAGATTACGGATGAGCCGCTCATCTGGAGATACTTTGTCGCTCCCCTGCCGACTAAGCTTGCCGAAAGTCAGCTGGATGATCAGGAGTACGTTGTAAAATGCGTGTTCCTCATCAACACTACCATCAACGGTGCGTATGTGTTCTCAAGCGGTAAGAACATGGGCGTATTTAAGGCAGTAGGTTACCCCGAGGATGTCGGACGTTTTTACAGGCTTGAGGAGTATGAGGGCTACTGCTTTACCGCACACGGCCGATATCCGACCAACACACCCGGCTGGTGGGGCGGTGCGCATCCCTTTTCACTGCTCAACTACTCGGTCGTACATAACGGAGAAATCTCCTCCTACGATGCAAATCGCCGTGCAATTGAGATGTTCGGATACAAATGCACCCTCCAGACCGATACCGAGGTAATCACCTACATCATCGATTACCTGCATCGCAGAAAGGGGCTTACCCTACAGGAAACCTGCTCGGTCATTGCGGCCCCCTTCTGGTCAACCATCGAGAACAAGCCGCAAAAAGAGCGTGAAGAGCTGGAATACCTAAGATACGTCTATGCCTCACAGTTAATTACCGGCCCCTTCTCCATTATCGTGGGCTTTGAAGGCGGCATGATGGCACTAAACGACAGACTCAAGCTCCGCAGCATGGTGGTCGGCGAAAAGGATGACATGGTATATGTCGCAAGCGAAGAGGCCGCCATCAGAATCATCGAGAGCAACCTCGATAGAGTATGGGCACCTAAGGGTGGAGAAGGAGTAATTGTAACCTTAGAGAAAGGGAAATTGTAATGGCTATAAATTATATATACCCAGAGTACGAAATTGTCAGAAACTACGACCGCTGCATTACCTGCCGTGTTTGTGAGCGCCAGTGTGCCAATGAGGCGCATCAGTATCTGAAAGACAGCAACAAGATGATCGCCGATGATGCAAAGTGCGTGAACTGCCACAGGTGTGTATCTCTGTGCCCGACCAGAGCATTAAAGATTGTCAAGACCGACCACACCTTTAAGGAGAACGCGAACTGGAGCGGCAAGAGCATCAACGAGGTATATAAGCAGGCGAATTCCGGCGGTGTTCTGCTTTCGAGCATGGGCAACCCAGAAAACTATCCGGTTTACTTTGATAAAATCCTGCTTAACGCTTCTCAGGTAACAAACCCCTCCATCGACCCCTTGAGAGAGCCGATGGAAACAAGGGTCTTCCTCGGTGCAAAGCCTGACACCATCGAGCGCGACAAGAAGGGCAACATTAAGACAAATCTGCCCCCGCATCTTAAGCTTTCGATGCCGGTTATGTTCTCGGCAATGAGCTATGGCTCCATCAGCTACAACGCACACGAAAGCCTTGCAAGGGCAGCCTCTGAGCTTGGAATCCTCTATAACACCGGTGAGGGCGGACTGCACGAGGACTTCTATAAGTACGGCCCCAACACGATTGTTCAGGTTGCATCGGGACGCTTTGGCGTTCACAAGGATTATCTTAACAGCGGTGCCGCCGTGGAAATCAAGATGGGCCAGGGTGCAAAGCCGGGTATCGGCGGCCACCTGCCGGGAACAAAGATTGTCGGCGACATCTCTAAAACGCGCATGATTCCCGAAGGCTCGGATGCTATCTCCCCTGCTCCCCACCACGATATCTACTCCATTGAAGACTTGCGTCAGCTTGTTTACTCCTTAAAGGAAGCTACCGCATATAAGAAGCCGATTATTGTAAAGATTGCCGCAGTACATAATGTTTCGGCTATTGCAAGCGGTATCGCACGCAGTGGTGCGGACATCATCGCAATCGATGGCTTCCGCGGTGGCACGGGCGCAGCTCCCACCCGTATTCGCGACCATGTCGGTCTGCCGATTGAACTGGCTCTTGCGAGCGTTGATAAGCGCCTGCGTGACGAAGGAATCCGAAACAACGTATCGATTGTTGTCGGCGGAAGCATCCGAAACAGCGCGGATATCGTAAAAGCAATCGCCCTTGGCGCGGATTGTGTATATATCGGTTCTGCTGCCCTTATCGCCTTAGGCTGCCATCTGTGCCGCAGCTGCCAGACCGGCAAATGCAACTGGGGTATTGCAACCCAAAGAGAAGACCTTGTTAAGCGCTTAAATCCTGATATCGGTTATAAGAGACTTGTGAACCTCATGACCGCATGGCAGCACGAAATCAAAGAGATGATGGGCGGCATGGGCATTAACTCCATCGAAAGCCTCAAGGGCAACCGCCTCATGCTTCGGGGGGTCGGTCTGAACGAAAAAGAGCTTGAGATACTCGGCATTAAACATGCAGGAGAATAATTTTGACAATACGGTGGTGAGATAAGCATTGAAACGTGTATATGTAAATGAAAAATGGTGCCTCGGTTGTCACCTGTGTGAATACTATTGTGCTTTTGCCGCGACCAACGAAAGCGATATGGCGCTCGCCTTAAAGGGCATAAAGATTAACCCCAGGATCAGGATTGAGGAAAACAACGGGATTTCCTTTGCGGTATCATGCCGCCATTGTGACGATGCCCTGTGCGTTAAGGGGTGTATTACCGGCGCACTGACAAGGAAAAACGGCATCATCTCGATAGACAGAGACAGGTGCATCGGCTGCTATACCTGTATCCTGTCCTGCCCATATGGTGCGGTTTCCCCCTCGGAAGACGGCGCAATTCAAAAGTGCGAACTATGTGTCAATACCACGGGCGGCACACCGCAGTGCGTGAAGAATTGTCCGAACGGGGCCATTGTATTTGAGGAAAGGGGTGAGTAGTGTGAAGTATGTCATTATCGGCAATTCCACAGCAGCCGTAGGCGCAGTGGAAGGCATTCGCAAGAATGACAAGGACGGCAAGATTGTCATCATCAGCAACGAAAAGTATCACGTATATTCAAGGCCGCTTATCTCTTACCTATTACTTGGAAAGACAACTGAAGCTAAAATGAGATACCGTGATGAGCGTTTTTATTCGAGCAACCAGTGCGAGCTCAAGCTGAATAAGACGGTAACGAGTATTGAGCCTAGCAATAAGTATGTTGTCCTTGATGACGGCAGCCAAGAAAGCTACGATAAGCTCCTAGTAGCTACCGGTTCATCCCCCTTTGTGCCGCCTATGGAGGGACTTGATAAGGTACATCACAAGTACACCTTTACGACTTTAGACGACGCAAAAGCCCTGGAGGCCGCCGTGCAGGAGAAGGAGAACGCAAAGGTTCTCATAGTCGGCGCAGGTCTGATAGGTCTGAAATGCGCAGAGGGCTTAAGCCGTAAAAACGTCGAGATTACATGCGTCGACTTGGCCCCGAAGGTCCTTTCCAGCATCTTGGATGATGAAGGCTCTGAGATTATAAAAAGGCATCTGGAGGATCACAACATCAGGTTTTACCTCAATCAGCAGATTACAAAGTTTGAGGAAGGTCTTGCATATCTGAGCAACAAAGAAACCATTCCCTTTGATATCCTCGTGCTAGCAGTTGGCGTTCGTCCAAACATTTCGCTCATTAAAGATATCGGCGGCAAGACAAACAGGGGTATTGTAATTGACGAAAGGTGCCAGACATCGATTACCGACATCTACGCAGCAGGTGATTGCTGCGAAAGTGTCGATGCTTCAACCGGTCAAGCAAAGGTTATGGCCCTGCTCCCCAACGCGTATATGCAGGGCGAATGCGCAGGAATGAATATGTCCGGAGAAGATTATATATTTGACAAGGCGATTCCAATGAATGCAATCGGTTTGCTCGGCAAGCACATCATAACCGCCGGCAGCTATTACGGCGATGTATATTATGAAAACAGCGATGGCAACTATAAAAAGCTGTTTTATAGCGACAACAAGCTCAACGGTTATATTCTAATCGGCGATATAAACAAAGCCGGAATCTATACATCACTCATTCGAGAAAAGACCCCCCTTGACACAATAGACTTCGAACTCGTCTGCAAGATGCCGGGACTTATGGCATTTAGCAAAGAAACACGCGCTGCGAAACTGGGAGGTGTAAAATATGAAGCTATCAGCTCTTGATTTAGGCTTTCGCGCTCTAAACGAAGAGGTTCGCAACGCCAATGAGGATGTTGTCATCGAAAACTGCTACGGTCAGCAGTTCATCGGCTGCGGTGCTTCATCAATCAATATTACAATAAACGGCACACCGGGCAATGCTCTGGGTGCCTATCTGGACGGCGCTTCCATCGTCGTAAACGGGAACGCTCAGGACGCTGTCGGCGACACGATGAACGACGGAAAGATTATCATCCACGGCAACGCGGGTGACGCACTTGGGTATGCGATGCGCGGCGGCAAAATCTTCGTAAAGGGAGACTCCGGCTACCGCACTGGCATCCACATGAAGCAGTACAAGGATAAAAAGCCTGTTATCGTCGTTGGCGGCAAGACCGGCAGCTTTTTGGGAGAGTATCTCGCAGGCGGCCTGATTATTGTCCTCGGCTTGGATACAGACTCCTGCCCCGTAGGCAACTTTACGGGCACCGGAATGCACGGCGGAGAGATCTTCATCAGAACCGAGAAGGCGCCAAAAGACCTGCCCAAGCAGGTTATCTTAAGTAAGGCTAACGATGAAGATATCGCAAGAATCAAGGATGTTCTGCTTGAGTATGCAGATATCTATGGCACAGACATAGATGAGATTTTGGGCAAGACGTTTTACCGCCTTACTCCTAACGGAAAAAACCCGTATAAGCAGCTTTATACGGAAAACTAGGATTTCATTCGGGGATAGAACAATACTAATAGCAGGCGAACAAGATATCCTGCTGTCGGAAACGAATCAGGAGGGCAAAAATGGATTCAAAAGCGTATCTGGTACTCGAGAACGGGAAGGTTTTTGAGGGTTATTCATTCGGTGCTGCCGGTGAAGTCACCGGCGAGATTGTTTTTACGACTGGGATGACAGGATATCTTGAAACGCTGACGGATAAGAGCTATTACGGACAGATTATTGTTCAAACCTATCCCTTAATCGGAAACTATGGTGTGATTCCCGAGGATTTTGAAGGCAAAAAGATTTCTGCCCGCGGTTATATCGTCCGGGAATGGTGCGAAAACCCATCCAACTTCAGAAGTGAAAAAACCATCGATGAGTTTCTAAAGGAACAGGGCATTATCGGATTATGCGGCATTGATACCAGAGCGCTGACAAAAACCCTGCGCGACCATGGCACGATGAACGGCATCATTACCACCGACCCTGATAAGGTAGACTTTAATTCCATTAGGGCCTACTCGATTAAGGATGCCGTCAAGAGCGTTTCCTCAGACGAGCCCTGCATTATCAACCCTGAGGGAAAGTATTCGATAGCTTTGATGGACTTTGGCTATAAGCAAAATATCCTCCGCGAGCTGATAAAGAGAGACTGCAAGATAACACTTCTGCCCTATGATACAACACCAGGCAGGATAAAAGAGCTAAGCCCTGACGGAATCATGCTGACAAACGGCCCCGGAGACCCTGCGGATAATCCGGAGATCATCAGAAACCTCAAAGAGATTTCTTCATTCAAAATTCCGACCTTTGGGATATGCCTTGGTCACCAGCTGCTGGCTCTGTCCTTCGGTTTTAAGACCGAAAAGCTTAAGTTCGGCCACAGGG
>JAEZKF010000023.1 GCA_023415575.1 Bacillota bacterium | reverse complement strand
TTTTGCTTTAGAGATGTCAGTTGGCAAACCGCTTCTCTATTTTAGCAAAAGGAGTTTTTATTTCTTCCTTATCGCTTAAGCTCTTTTGAACCACGCGTCTAACGCGTGGTTTTCGGTATACAACAACCGCCGCGGTAGGATACACCGCGGCGGTTGATATTACTCTGTCTATACTACCGTTGCGCCGAACGGCATAAGGGCAAGCTTTGCAAGCTTAAAGCACTGCTTTGCAAAGGGGATACCGATGATGGTGATACACAGAATACAGCCAATGAGTGCCGCCTCTGCAGCAAGCGGGATGCCGCCCACAATCAGCCAAATGATGTTAAGCAGCAGTGAAACCGCGCCGCCGCCATATTGAACCTCCTTGCCGAACGGGAAAAAGGCAAGGCCTGCATACTTAAAGCACTGCACCCCTATCGGGATGCCGACTATGGTCAGGCACCACAAGATGCCCTGTAACGCCCAGCCAAGGCCGAGCCACACGCCGCCACACAGAAACCACAAAACATTGCCGATACAACCCATTGTCCATCATTCCTTCTGTCTCATTATAGTCCATTGTATTACTTATTGCTCGCTTGTGATTTCATACGGCCAGTTTATGATTCCGCCAAAGTTCTTGATCTGCGTGTATCCAAGCTCTGCAAGCTGAGCTGCTGCAAGCGCGCTGCGTCTGCCGCTGCGGCAGTAGACGAGAATCAGGGCATCCTTGTCCTGTAAAACCTCCTGCGCACGCGAGGCTATCTCATTATCCGGCAGCAGTACAGCGCCCGGGATATGCCCTTGCGCATACTCATCGGCAGCTCTTACATCGAGTACGATGCAATCAGTGTTGCTGTCCATAAGGCCCTTTGCCTCTTCAGGCGAGATGGTTTCAAATCCTTTTTCTGTATCCATCGATTCCTTTGGTATCTCCTCAACATTGGCAGCAGGTTTATCAGCGATAAGCTCAATCTTGACCGCCGTCACCTGCACAGGGTAGCTTTCGCGAATATCGGGCAGAATCGTAATCGTGAGCGTCTGCCCGACGGCTAAATCAAAATTCAAAGGCTTCATATCCTTTGCAAAGCCGACCGATGCGCGGTCGCCAACGATTGGGTCATCGCTGGTGACAAATATGCTGTTTTCGTAAACCTCTTCTACCACGCCGGTGAATTGGTAAACCTCCTGCCTTGCACACCCAAAAAGCAGCAGGGGTAAAAGCAAGAGCAGCAATCGCTTTTTCATTTGTGTGACAATCCCTTCCATGTAACATTATACGGTCTTTTGGTTCGTTATAGCTTGCTCGTTTTTGGGGCAAAGTATGAGCACCTGCACGCCTTGTTCCATGGGCGTTTTCCCTTGTACTGTTATAGTGGCTTAAAACCGTACAATCCGTGCATGGAAATTACACTGATTTCTCTTGGCAACCCTCGCAGTAATAGATGCTGCCGCCGAGGTAGGCCTCCTTTTTGATGTTTTCTCCGCAGTCCGGGCAGTAGGTGCCCACGGTATTTGCGCTCAGGGCGGTCTTATACCCGCCCGGGTTGCCGAACAGGTCGCGCTCGGTGTCGCGCCCGCCTGCCTCGGTCATGCGCGCCAAAACCTCTCTGACCGCCTGATAAAGCTCCGAAAGCTGGGCGTCGGACAGGGTACCCATCTTGCGCTTGGGGTGGATTTTTGCCCGCCACAGGATGTCCTGCAGCACGCCGTTGCCCAGCCCCGGTATGCGCTGCTCGGTTGCCAGAAAAGCCTTGGCAGAGTGCTTTGCAAAGCCCTTGTAGTCAAACAGCGAGGCAAAATACTGTTCGGTAAAGGCATCGGTAAGCGGTGAGGGCTTTTCGCAGGCGGTGAGGTAGTAGGGATTTTGATTGGTGCCCTCCTCAAATACGCCTATACCACCGTACATCCGCACCATGGCCGCAAGTGCGCTGCCGTCGTCAAACTGCAGATACAGCTGGTGGCGGTCTGGCTCGGGCTTGCCCGGCTATACGCTCGCAGACCAATGCCATCCTGAAAGGTGATGGCAGTCGTACCGCACATAGCCTTTACAAAGCCGCCTACCGCAACTGTATATTCAAGCCGCTTTCCTTCCAGCATCACGGCATAGGACTGCGGGTCGCCCGTAAACCACGCCATGGCGTGCGGGCTTTTATTGGCGATTACCCTTGTAATTGTCTTGCCGCGAAAGGTCTTTGCAATCTGTTTTGACAGGGTCATTGTCTCGGGTAGCTCAAGCATTTTCCATTCGCCCTTTCTTATTGATGACCTAAACTTATCACATGAAATATGACAGGGCGTGTCATTTCTATTCGGTTTCGTACTTGGCAAGCATGGCGCGCAGGGTAGCGGCCATCTGCTTACGAAAATCCTCCGGCTCAAGGATGGTCGCACCGCTGCCGTAGGAGAGCAGGTAGCCGAGCGTCCAGTCTCCCTCGGGCATGGAGGCCGTTACCGTAAAGCTGCCGTCTCTGTTTTTATGTATCTGGTCCTCCTCAAACTCATCGTACACCCGAAAGGCAAGGCGTTCATCCATTCTCATGCGCAGGTTTATCATCTTGACCGGTATGCCTTCCTGATCTGCGTAAACCGGCTCGGTGTAGGTGCGGTCAAATGTCTGCTCGGTAAGCTCCGGGTTTTTAAGCCTGCCCAACTTAAACAGCCGCAGTGCGCCGCGTGTGCGGCAGTAGGCCAGCAGATACCACCCCTGTCCTTTGAACAAGAGTCGGAGCGGCTCTACGGTTCGGTGGCTTTTCTCGCCGCTAGTGTTGTAGTAATCAAAGGCAATAACCCGCCTTTCTAGTATGGCGTGCTTGAGCAGTTCAAACCGGCTGCGGTCATGCTCCTGACCGCCCCAGTGGGTGAAGTCCATGTCAAGCCACCTTATGCGCTTTTTGCCAAACAAGGCGGCGAGCTTAGTGAGCACCGGCTCGGCATTTACGGCATCGAGTGCGCCCGCCCCTTCTAAGCAGGCGAGGATATCCTCCTGCTCCTCCCTTGAGAGAAGCGAACGGTCGAGCACAAAGTCCTGCAAAAGGCGGATGCCCCCGCCCCTTCCCCTTGATGCGTAAATGGGGATACCGGCACTGCTGAGGATATCGACGTCGCGGTAAACCGTGCGCACCGAAACCTCAAACCGCTCGGAGAACTCCTTTGCCGTGACGCTGCCGCGCTCCATCAAAAGGTATACCATCTCAAACAGCCGCCTCATCTGCACGGCGTCTTCCTCCTTTAGTAAGGGGATTGCGGTTAACTGTCTGCTTCTTCGCTCTCGGCCTTTTGCAGGGCACTTTCGGTCGGAGCAGCCGCCCCGTTGCCGCCGAACAGGCGGTTTAGCTGCCGGAGGGTCTCTGCGCGGGTGCTTCTGCCTGCAACATAGTCCTGCAGGGCTATGCCGAGCGGCTGCTCGATGTTTTCCGGCCCTGAGAATATCCACCACGGGCTGGTTTTCTTCTCGCATATGGCCTTGCCTGTCTCGACCGACAGCTGGGTATCGGGCATCTTGGCATCGATGAGCGGCGAAATCTGCTTTACCCGCTCGGGAATCCACGACCTGCCGTACTCCGAGGTAAACAGCCAATCGAGGAACGCGAGCGTCTCATCAAGCATTTCAGAATCCTTATATACGCGGAAGGTCAGGTTGGAATCCACGGCAATGACGCCTTTGCCGTCCCTGCGCGGCGCATATAGGTAGCCAAGCTCGATGTCGGGGGCAAGGTCTAAGATGGTCTGCTCTGCCCAAATGCCCTGATGGATAATGGCCACCTTGCCGGCTGCAAAGTCCTGACACTGCTGGTCAAAGCCCCCCTGCATCGGGGCATCGCCCCCGTAGCGGGTAATTAAGTCAAGCACATCAAGTGCAAAGGAAATCTCCTCAAAGTCATATACCGACTTGCTGCCGGACTTTATACCCGCAAAAAAGGCCCCGTAGTCTCCGCCCGCAATGTCGCTAGAGGAGGGGTAAAAGATCTGCGGCAGTACCCACCAATCGGCAAAGCCGGTGGAAAAGGGCGTGATGCCAGCCGCTTTCAGCTGCCTGCATACCGCTTCGTATTCGTCAAGCGTTGTTGGCAGGCTCTTTATGCCCGCCTGTTCAAAGAGCTTTTTGTTGTAGATAAAGGAGTGTGACTGTACTAATAGCGGAACACCCGTTACGGAGTCTCCTACGGTTACGCCAGCGAGCATGGCAGGCTCTATCTCTTTGATAAAATCCTCGTTTGCAAGATTGTAGACATAGTTCTTATACACCTTATTGTCATTGTAGGCACTGGTTAAAAAGAGGTCGGGTACTGTGCCAGCGTTAATCTTGGTCTTTAGCACCTGGATATAGTCATTCTGGCGAATCTCCATATCAATGACAATGTCGCTGCGATGCCGAGAATAGGCCTGTACCAGTTCGTTATACTCCTCGGTCATCTCGGGGCTGTTGAGCATAAAGGTCAGTGTCTTTGTTTGAGGCTGCGAATCATCCCCGTCTTGCTGCGAACTAACCTGCCAGGATGGCATGCAGCCGGATATGCAAATAGCCATGATAACTACAAGGCAAACCGTAAATAACCCTGCTTTGCAGCGTATAAACTGTTTCATACCATCCTTCCTTTCTTAAAACAAATGACCTGCTTTTTACCATACTCCTTAGATTTTCAGTATACCCGCTAACTCATTTTTTGTAAATTAGTTTCCGCATTTTATTCTTTTTATGATATAATGTCAAATAAGGAATAAACAGTTGGCAGCATAAGATTTTCTAGGCTTTTTTTGTTGACGTTCGGGCTGACGGGAGGGTGAGTTATATATGAGTTTGATAAAAACAATTCGGCAGTGGTTTGGCAGGCTCACGCTGGCCATCAAGCTCACCGCAGCCATTGCATTGTCTACAGCACTTATTCTTGTGCTGCTTGTCTCCTTCACCGTCCATCGGTCTATTACGATGATTCAGGATACCTTCAGCACATCTAACAGAGCAGTATTACAGATGACCCTCAATGACCTTGATTCCTATTACGACACACTTCTCACCTATTCGCTTTCCATCCGCAACGACGATAACTTTATCCAGTACCTGACCTCTCCCTCCTCCTTTGGCTACGATGAGGAGGTTTACGTCAAAAGCCTATTGCGCAACATCTTTTACTCCCGCAGCGACATCGCCTCCTATACGGTGTATATGCTCACGGTCGGCAAGTCCTATACCATCACCGCCGAATACCCCAACGTGCGCGTCTTAAACAACCCGCCCACCACCGTGATTCCCGGGTATGATGAAGCTGTGCGGCAAGCGCCCTATTTGTATGTGTCACCCTCTAAAAACGGCGGACTATACACCATCACCCGCATCATCATCGATATTTCAGACGGAAGGCCCCTTGCCGCTGTGGTACTTGAGGTGGACCGATCCTACATACAATCCCTCTCCGACCAAAGCCAGCTTGAAACGGGCCAGTTCTGTCTGCTCAATTCACACAACCGCCTTTTCTATTCCAGTAACCGCGATGTGCTAAACAGCGAAAAACTTGTTCATATAAGCCCGGAACTTGCCCGCGCGCTCTCGGGCCAAAGCCCCTTAGTGGAGATAAACGGGGTTTCCTACCTCATGATTGCCGACACCTCAAAGGGTCACGGCTGGCGTTTGGCAATGCTCTTCCCCAAATCGATTATTGATGCGCAGATATACAAGCTGCGCAATGACCTGATTGCGCTTGCAATTATAGCGGCCTTGCTCAAGCTATTTTTAATCTTTATATCGGCTCGGTTGTTGACCATGCCGCTCTATGCCCTCTCAGACAAGGTCAGCGGCAAGAACGGCAAGGCTGACCGCATGCCAAAGGTCCTCAAGCGGATTGGGGGCAGCGCGGAGATTCTGATGCTATCCCAGCAGTTTGATGAGCTCTCGGCAAAGGTGCGGTATTTGGAGGGGCAAAACAAGCTGGTCTTGCAGGAACGCGACAGCGCCCTGCTCTCCGGCTTAGAGGCGCAGGTAACCCCCGGCATCATCGGTCATACCCTGCTTGCCTTCTCTAACCTTTCCGCCCGCCGCGGCCACAGCAGGCTCGCGCAGCTGACCGATAATATCATCAATCTTTTGGACTATACCAAGAATACCGATGACTTTGAGCGGGTAGAGAATGAGGTGCTCTTTACCGATAACTACCTCCACCTGATTAAGACCCAGACCTTCGACCGGTTTGATTACCGCGTAAGCTGCGATGATCAGGCGGCGGAGCTTATGATACCCAAGCTGTGCCTGTATTCGCTTGCCGAGAATGCCCTGCAACGCACGGAGGAATCGGGCGACCTAGGGGATATCTTTATCAGCATCCATGTCCGCGCGCAGGGGGATATCATCTACATTGTGGTAAGCGATAACGCCCCTATCCCAAGCCCTGCAAAGCAGGAGGAAATGAACCGGCAGATTCATTCTCCGGTTATCGGCATCGGCACAGGGTCAGGACTTGCAAACCTCGCAGCCCGCCTAAAGCTCATGTATGAGGACGAAGCGACCATTACGCTGAATGTACAAGACGACACGACCATCACGGTGTGCATCCCCAATAAATGAGCATTTAAATTAAAAAGCGGACGGCTTAAGCCGTCCGCTTTTTTTATTGCTTAGCTGAGCTCGAACTGTCCGGTGTAGAGCTGGTAGTACCTGCCCTTTAGCTCCAGCAGTTCATCGTGGTTGCCGCGCTCGATAATCTCGCCGTTTTCGAGTACCAGAATACAGTCTGCATTGCGTACCGTAGAAAGACGGTGGGCAATGACAAATACGGTGCGCCCCTTCATCAGGGTGTCCATGCCCTTTTCAATCAGGGCCTCGGTGCGGGTATCGATGGAGCTTGTCGCCTCATCCAGAATGAGCACCGGCGGGTCGGCAACCGCCGCACGCGCGATGGCAATGAGCTGCCGCTGTCCCTGACTGAGGTTGGTTCCGTCGCCCGTCAGCATGGTGTCGTAGCCGTCGGGCAGGTGCTTGATAAACCAGTGGGCGTTAGCAAGCTTTGCTGCCGCTACAATCTCCTCGTCGGTGGCATCTAATCTGCCGTAGCGGATATTCTCCTTCACCGTACCGGTAAAGAGGTGGGTATCCTGCAGCACCATGCCGAGCGACCGGCGCAGGTCGTCTTTCTTAATCTTAGTGATGTTAATGCCGTCATAGCGAATCTTGCCGTCGGTCAGTTCATAGAAGCGGTTGATGAGGTTTGTTATCGTAGTCTTGCCCGCTCCGGTGGAGCCAACCAGTGCAATCTTCTGACCGGGCTTTGCGTAAAGTGTTACATTATTAAGCACGGTTTTATTTGGCACATAGCCAAACGTGACATTCTCAAATTGAACGTCTCCGCGCAGGGGGGTGTAGGTAACCGTGTTGTCGCTGCTGTGGGGATGCTTCCACGCCCACATGCCGGTGCGTTTGTCTGTTTCGATGATATTGCCGTTTGCATCCTCGGTGCAGTTGACCAGTGTGACGTAGCCGCTATCAATCTCCGGCTTTTCGTCTAAGATCTCAAAGATGCGTTCCGCGCCCGCAAGGGCCATGAGAATGGAGTTAAACTGCTGCGAAACCTGCACGATGGGCTGGGAGAACTGGCGCGAATACTGCAGATACGATGCAATCGAGCCGATGTCGATGCGGCCAGAGATTACCATCAAGGCGCCGACCGACGCGGTGAGGGCGTAGTTGACATACGAGAGGTTGCCCATAATCGGCATGAGGATGCTTGCGTAGGTGTTGGCCTTGGTAGCCGCAACGCGAAGGTTTTCATTGAGCACGGCGTAATCCGCCTTGATGCGCTCCTCGCGGCTGAATACCTTGACCTCCTTCAGGCCCTCAATCATCTCCTCGATATAGCCGTTGGCAGCGCCGATGGCCTTCTGCTGGGCCTTAAAGTTTGCAGCACTCTTACCGCCGATGGTCTTGACGATAAAGAGCATAAGCGCAAGCATGAGGATGATGAGCAGGGTTAAAAGCGGGCTGATGATGAGCATCATGATAAAGGTGCCCGCTACCGTAATGGAGGAGTTGATGATGCCCACCGCGCTGTTGCTGATGGCCTCGCGCAGTGCGTCGACGTCGCTTGTAAACCGGCTCATGAGCTCGCCGTGGGTATGGGTGTCAAAGTAGCTGATGGGCAGGTCCTCCATGCGCTCAAACAACTCCTTGCGCAGGCTGTTGAGCGTCTTGGTGGAGAGGGTTACCATCATGCGGCTGTAAACATAGCTGGAAAGCGCGCCTACCCCAAATACACAGGCGGCAATGGTAATGAGATTGATAAGGGGCAGAAAGTCCTCAAACGAGGGGTTGGTGCCGACCAGAGGAAGGATGCCCTCGTTGATAATCGGCTTAAGGAAGTAGGTTCCTACTACGCCTGAAAGCGAGCTGAGTATGGTGAAGAACACTATCAGCAAAAGGCGGAGCTTATCCCTCAGAAGGTAGCCGGCAAGGCGCATAAAGGTCTTTTTCATATTCTTTGGGCGTCCTACGCCGCCCATCCCATGTCCGGGTCCCGGCATTATTGCGCCACCCCTTTCAGCTGAGAGTTAAATACCTCTTTGTAAATTTCACTGCGCTCGAGCAGCTCGTCGTGGGTGCCGATGTCGGAGATCTGACCGTTGTCGAGCACGATAATCTTATCCGCATCGCGCACCGAGGCAACGCGCTGGGCAATGATAATCTTTGTTGTATCGCGCAGCTCATTTGCAAAGGCCGCACGAATCTTCGCGTCGGTGGCGGTATCCACGGCGCTTGTGCTGTCATCCAGTATCATAATCTTTGGGCGCTTAAGCAGTGCCCGCGCAATGCAAAGGCGCTGCTTCTGCCCGCCCGATACGTTTACACCGCCCTGGCCGAGGTCGGTGTTATACCCTTCGGGGAAGCTTGTGATAAAGCCATGGGCCTGTGCCGCATTCGCAGCCCACTCGATGTCTTCCTGTGTGGCGTTTTGGTCGCCCCACTTGAGGTTTTCGATGATGGGGCCGGAGAACAGGACGTTCTTTTGCAGCACCATGCCGATGGCACCGCGCAAGGCATCAAGCGTATACTCCCGCACATCATGCCCGCCTACCAGCACCCGGCCTTGGGTGACATCGTACAGGCGGGGAATCAGGTGGACAAGCGTTGTCTTGGCAGAGCCCGTGCCGCCCAGAATACCCACCGTTTCACCCGAACGGATGGAAAAGCTGATGTTTTCAAGTGTGTTTTCCTCGGCGTTCTTGTTATACTTAAACGACACGTTCTCAAAGGTGATGTCGCCGTTTTTAACCGTAAGTGCCGGGTCGCAGCCTTCATCGGTGATATCGCTTTTCTCATTGAGCACCTCGACGATGCGCTCAAACGAGGCGCGCGAGATGATAAGGGTGATAAACACCATCGAAATCATCATGAGCGACACAAGAATCTGGGTTACATAGCTGATAAAGCTCATGAGTTCGCCGGTGAGCATCTTCCCGCCGATAATCAGGTTGCCGCCAAACCACAGGATGGCAATGATGCAGGAGTAGATGGTCAGCATCATCAAGGGGGCGTTTAGGATAACGACGCGCTCCGCCCTGCGCTGGGCGTTCATAACGTCATCGTTTGCCTCACGGAACTTCTCTTTTTCATGCTTTGCGCGCACAAATGCCTTTACAACGCGGATGCCGATGAGGTTTTCCTGAATCGACCCGTTGAGCTTATCAAACTTGCCGAGCATGACGCCAAAACGAGGAAAGGCGACCTTCATAATCACGCCGATGCAGGTAGCAAGGAAGGGCACGGCGATAAGGAATACGGTTACAAGGCTTTGGTTGATGCTGTATGCCATAACAATGGCGCTTACCAGCATGACGGGCGCGCGCACCAGAATGCGCAGGCTCATCATGGTCGCATGCTGAATGTTGTTTACATCGGTGGTCATACGGGTAATCAGCGAGGCTGTGCCTATACGGTCGATGTTTGAAAAGGAGAAGGACTGTATCTTGTCAAACTCAGCCTTTCTAATCTCAGACCCCAAGCCCATAGCGGCATAGGACGAGAAGTAGGATGCCGACGCGCCGCACAAGAGTGAAAAGAGCGCCATCAGTATCATCTTACCGCCGGTCTGCATCACATAGGTAAGGTCCTTTGCGGGGATACCCTTATCAACAATGTCCGCCATCAAAAGCGGGATTCGTATTTCGAGCAATACCTCGAATACAATTGCAATCGGCCCGAGCAGCGCAAACAGCCAGTATGGCTTGATGAGCCGCAATAACTTACCAAACTTCTTCACAAACGCAGTCCTCCTCTATTCGTTGCCGGTTATTTGCCTGTTTTTTTGCGTTGGGTTCATTTGCCTTGTGCAGTTGCATCGCCTGTGCTACCAGGGAGAACATACTGTTATCCTTTAAATTATCGGTAGAAAGGTTTTCAATCATACGGTCTAAATACCCCGAAAGAAGGCAAATTTCCTCCTCCGTAAAGCCGCAAAACAGCCTTTGGTCGTACTCATCCATATAGCCGCGGCACTGCTTTGCAATCTCAATGCCTGCGGGGGTCGCGCTGAGCTGGTTGCACCTGCGGTCCTTTTCATCGCCTGTTCGCCTGATTAGGCCTGCCCGCTCCATACGCGCAACCGAACGCGCCACAGACGGGGCGGAAACCTGCATAGCCTGGGCAAGCTGGGCCTGCGTGCACCCGTTGTTTCTCACAACGTAGTCGAGCACCGGAAACTGTCCTGAGTAAAGGCCCTTATCAATGATCGCTCGGTCTATACTGATGCGGTGCATCAGTGAGACACGTAAGATTTTTTTCATGATAGACCGCCCCGAAACCTGCATGACTACGCCTCCCCTTTCTCTTTTTTATATAATGATACGCCAAAACAAAAAACAGTAAGCCGGTTAATAGTTAACCGATTTACTGTTTTGTATTATAGCAAGCTTTAAGCAATTGTGTCAATTACACAACCAAACTATTTACACATTGTTAAAAAAGCAAATAGCAATATTCGTCTCTAACTGTCAAACTGCCCCGTATAGTGCAGATATCGCTCCCTGACCTCCCGAAACCGCGTCTGTGAGATGGGTACTGTCTGCCCGTCCGCAAGTAAAAACTGCAGCCCTCCGATGCGCTCGACCTTATCAAGATTTACGATAAAGCTTTTATGGCAGGATAAAAAGCGGGCGTCCAGCTGCCCAGCAATATCGGAGATGCGGCTGTAGGAAAGCACGCTTTGCCGGGGTGTGACAATCCGAATCTCACGCAAAATCGATTCGATGTAGAGAATCTCGGAAAAGGGGATTGTCTGTATGTCGCCCTTGTTCTGAATGTTTATGTAGCGCTCCTTTGACCTTTTTGCCTTGCTGGCAGCAAGGCTTACGGCGTTTGCAAGTACCGCCTGCCGCACAGGCTTTTTGAGAAAATAGACATGGTCTACCGCGTAGGTCTTTTCACACCAGGCCGAGAGCACCGACATAAAGATAACCTGCATAAGCGGATACCTTTCTTTTATCTTACCCACCATCGGGATGGCACTTTTGCTTTGCAGCACCGTATCGCACAAAAGGATATCCACCATTTCGCCATATCGGTCCATGTAATCAAGCAGTTGATCCTGTGTGCTGAAAAAGGCGGCGTTGACCTTTTCCCCTACGCCGAGCATCGCAATCTCCTGCCTGAGGTGGTTTAGGTGTGATTTGTTTTCGTCACAGCACACTATAAAGATCAACTGCTTCCCTCCTCCGGCACAAGTCAACAGAATAAAACGCAAAGATTAGCTTTTTTCGCCGTCTATATAATATGGTTATTTTACCATTTTCGACGTTATGATTCAACCGACACTATCCCGTAAATGCACCAAACCGCAGAAGCAGCTTGCGCTGAATCTGCGGTTTGATGCAAATGTAACCCGTATCGAAATGTGAGAAGTAAGCTAATTTGATTGGTACGCTCAGTGTTAGAACGTCATAAAAGAACGATTGGCAGAAACCTTAAATGGTTTGTGTCGTTACATTATATGTGTGACCCTGCGGCAAAACCGCGGGTTTAATCTATCTTTGTATTAGGAGTTTTTCATGATAACGCTTTCAATGACATCGGCTACGTCCTCGCAGGCGTCGCAGCATTTTTCCATGCGCTCAAAGGTCTCGGTCCAGCCGACAATTTCAATGGGGGTGTGCTCTGTTGTATAGAGCGAGCGAACCGCTTGGGTGTACAGACGGTCGCCGACCTCCTCGAGGTAGTTCACCTTAACAAGGTGCTCGTGAATGGTCTTAGACTTGCGGAAGTTGGAGAACTCCTGCATCATCTTTTTAAGCTCATCGCAGCACTGGACGATGGTCTCGCTAAACTCCAGCGCCTCGGGAAGGATGGAGCGGATGTTGTACATATATACGCGCAACAGAACATCCTCAATGGCATCGGTAACATTATCAATCTGGTGGGCCAGCATCAGGATATCCTCGCGCTCAATGGGGGTGATAAACTCCTTGACCAGCTTGCTGATCATATCATGCTTTACAAGGTCAGCGCTGTGCTCGATATGGTGGATTGCCTCAATCTTTTCCTGAACGGTTTCGGGGTCAAAGCCGGAAAGTACCTCGTTTAGGCTTCGTGCTGCCTTGCAGCAGTAATCCACCATCTCTACAAAAACCTCAAAATAATCGTAATCTCTTTTCTTTGCCATCGTTTGTCCCCTTCCTTTATACAACACTTATTTGAATATCCACATGAACAGACGAACCATTAAAAATCCGATTAGTCCGCAGCCGGGGAAGGTGAGCACCCAGGTTAGTACCATCTCCTTGACAACACCCCAGTTGACATTGCGCAAAGATTTTGCGGCACCCACACCCATGATGGCAGTGGTTTTTGTGTGGGTGGTACTGACGGGGATACCGGTGAGCGATGAAAGGAGCAGGCAGCCCGCAGCCGCTAAGTCCGCTGAAAAGCCCTGATATTTTTCAAGTTTAACCATATCCATGCCTACCGCCTTGATGATGCGGTAGCCGCCGATTGAGGTGCCAACACCCATGACGACGGAGCAGAAAATCATAAGCCAAATAGGTATGGTAAAGGTTGTTACATCGGATTGTCCGTTTGCAAGGAAGATGCCAAGCAGGAATACGCCCATGAACTTTTGACCATCCTGCGCTCCGTGCATGAATGCCATGGCAGCGGCTCCCGCTACCTGTGCACCCTTAAACGGGGCAAGTGTCTTTCTTCGGTCAATTCCCCTACATATAAGCTCTACGAGCTTTACGGTGATCCAGCCCATTCCAAAGCCCAAAACAGTGGAAAGTCCAAGGCCATATATAACCTTGAGCCACTCTGCACCATTGATGCCGCCAAACCCACCTTGAAGCGCAATGGCCGCACCAGAAATTCCTGCAATCAACGCGTGGCTTTCACTTGTCGGAATACCAAACCACCATGCGGCAGTCGCCCACAGCACAATTGCAAACAAGGCTGCACACAAAGCGATGAGAGAGGTTTTGGGGTCGCCACCGAAGTCAACCATGTTGTAGATGGTCTGGGCGACAGTAGAATTAACTAAGGACATAAACAGTACGCCGAGGAAGTTAAAAACCGCTGCCATTGCGATAGCGGAGCCGGGCTTCATAGACCGCGTGGAAACACAGGTTGCAATCGCATTTGGTGCGTCAGTCCAGCCGTTAACAAGCACGACACCAGAGGTCAACAACACCAAAATCAACAGTGCGGGATTGGTCGTAAGCTGTGAAAGGAACTCAGCGAGAGTTATCGTCATTACTGTATCCGCGCCTTCCTGTTACATTACTATTCTGACCTTTTGAATGCACATTCCTTTATAGTTTATCATGTTTGACCTTATGGTTCAAGATATAGCAATTTTTTTGGCAGACCATACACAAATATCTTAGTGTCGATTCAAAGTTTTGAAGGAATGGTCATGATATAACTAGTATTGCCCTTTTCAAGACATTTTGCGCATGACAGATATATCATATCAAGGTAAGGCGGGATTTATATTAAAAGGAAGGGTGATATAGTAAGATAATGAAGAAACGCCTCATATATTTATAATCATCAATATATGTCCTGCTGTATCCAAATACAGTAGTCGAAGTGTACCATACCAAACAAGGCTACTTTTAGCAAAGACACCATGGTGGAAGGAGAACCGACAAGCTGTGTTCCGATATTTACAACGCTAAGTGCTGTATCGTGCCTTTCCCCGCTTACTTGCGACAATTTCAGATGCAAAAGTAGTGTTAAGGGACTTTATGCCCCGACACTGATTATATTTATTACTATCAATATAGCGGCAGTATTAGATTATTCTTGTCAGTCTTTTCAGTGATTGATAATCAGCATAGTCATCTGTGCAGCAACTAGAAATACGGTTGCCGCTATATTGGCCCAACTATGGTGTGATACTTACCTTATACAAAACGCTACCCTACTACTGACACGCGGCTCACACTTTCAAATAAGAGCGATGCCAAGCGCGTATGAACGAAGTGTCTTTACAGCCAGCCATACTCGGCATCGCCTCTGTTGAGCGGTCTGTTCCACATGTTATAAGCGATGCCGAGCGGTATGTTGTACTTGGCATCGCTTATATTTATAATCGTCTATATATTTGCACTTTTCAAATGATTATCTTTCTTTTCGTCGGCTGATAAGCACCAGACCGCCCGCAGCAACAAGAAGCAAAGCTGCAACAGCGACTACCCAGCCATGCAGTCGCGGCGACTCCGCAGTCTGCAATACACCGGCCCCACCGCCGATGGGCGGCTCGTCGGCGTCATCCGGCAAGGATTGTACCTGCACAGGGGCAGCATTTAAGGCATTTTCAAGCTCGGATGCCTCTATCCATGCTGTTAGCTCTAGTTCGTCACGTGTGCGGGTTTGGTCGATTACGGCCAAACAAGAGTCTGTACCGTTCGCTCTAATAAATTTGCTTAAGCCTTCACTGTGATAACTTTCCCTTTCTGGCAAGGTGTAGAAAGTGTTACTTTATTCTCATTATAGCTTCGTTAACTAGGTTCCGTGTGCTTTGGACGGTGAAGTATTTTCAATATATAAAAACGCCGCTCCTTCGCATAGGCGTGGGAGCGGCCCTGTTTTACCCTTGTTGCATTTACTTAAGTGTAAAGCGCGCAATCAGGTCTTTGAGCATCTGCGCCTGACTGCTTAGCTCCTCGCTTGAGGCGGCACTCTGCTCGGCGGTTGCGGAGCTTGTCTGTACAACGCTTGACATCTGATCCATGCCCTGATTAATCTGCACCACAGCGGTTGCCTGGTCGTTGGTTGCCTGACTGATGCGGTTGACCAGGTCGCTAACACCCTCAGACTCCTTGGCAATCTCTCCGAGGGAACGGGCAGTGCGCTGTGCCATCTTGGTGCCCTTCTTGACCGATTCAATCGACTGCTCAATGAGCGTGGTTGTCTCCTTGGCAGCTTCCGCGCTCTTGCTTGCAAGGTTGCGAACCTCATCCGCCACAACCGCAAAGCCCTTGCCTGCGGCACCGGCCCGCGCTGCCTCTACTGCAGCGTTCAGGGCGAGTATATTGGTCTGGAAGGCGATGTCGTTGATGACCTTGATAATCTTGTTGATCTCATTGGAGGAACGGTCGATGTCGCTCATGGCTTCGAGCATCTCGTTCATCTGCTGGTTGCCGTTCTTAACGTTCTCGCTGGAGCGCTCGGTCAGCTGGCGGGCTTCCTCTGCATTGCGTGCGATATCCTGAATGCCCGCAGAGATCTCACCAAGGCTTGCTGAGAGCTCCTGTATTGTAGCTGCTTGCTCCATCGTAATCTGGGAAAGCTCCTGAGCACCGGAGGAAATCTGTGTAGCACCCTGCTCCACCTGCTCGGCGGCAGTAAAGATTTCGGAGAACGCATCGTTTAGTGACTCTGTAATGGTTTTCAATGCCTCGCCAATCGGTGCGAAGTCTCCGCGGTAAACTTGCTCGCTCTCCTTGGTCAAATCACCCTCAGCAATACCGGTAAGGATGTCGGAGATTTCGGAAATATAGCCGTTGACCGTAGATATGGTTTCACCCAACGACTCAAGCAGCCTGCCTGTTTCGTCCTTTGAGGTAGCAGTCGGCACCGGTGTGCTGAGGTCGCCCTGCGCAAGAAGATGGATACGCTGGGTGGACTTCGCCACGGGGTCCGCAAGAATCTTTGACATTCTCGTACTATACAGTACAACCATAGCAATAATGATTAAGAGTAACGCAAAGGATATAATAAGTGAAGTGAAGAGGTTTTTCAGATACTCCTGTTGCGGGTAGGCAACCGCTAATGTCCAGCCTTCATTGCTGTCAATCGGCGCATAGGATACCATTACGGTCTTGCCGTCTAATTTAGCTACCGTACTGCCCGTTCCGCCGGAGACCATCTTTTTGATGACTTCGGCTTGCTTTTCATAGCTTTTATCCTCTTCGGCTAACGTTATGTAGTTGGTAAAGTCCATTACGTACTGCTGATTGGGATGGGCGATGATTGTACCGGTGCTATCTACTATAAAGCCATAGCCGGTTTTGCCGACAGTAATTTGACTGATGATATTGGCAAAATGCGCATAATCAATTGTTCCGAAAATCACTTCGTTTCCCATTGGGGCCGATGAGATTATTGCAATGTTGCCAAGGTCTCTGTTTACAAGGGGGCTCGTCGTGAATGGTCTGCCGGCCTTTGCTTCCGTAAAGTACTTACGGTCCATTACTTCGATTCCGTTGAGCGCAACACCTTCAGGACCGGCAATATCAAACTTATTAAATCTCGTGTCCCCTACCAGCTGCGCCAGCCTTTGCTCGCGCTGAGAAGCCGGAAGGTTGGGATTTCGAATCACAGAGTCTCTGCCTGTAATATTCAAATCGCTGGTGATAAGCTTGAGCTCGTTGGCTACGTTTAGGGCGTATGCACGGGCTGTTTCAGCCGTCATCTGCCTTGCTGATTCCACGGATGACTGATAGAGCTGATACATCGCACCCAATGTAAGTACTATTCCGCTTACAATTGATACCACAATCATTGATAGTCGTATGCGATGCTTAATAGTGGTCATGATGCTAACCCTCTTTTTCATTTGATAATAGTTTAAATAGTAAATCTTGGGGAAATTTATATTCTAATTATACAATAGTTTTCCTCATAGTACAACTAAAATAGAGTATTTTGACAAAATAAAGCGTAATTTGTCTAAAATTAAAAGAGTTTAGCTCTCCTGATTATTTTTTACTATGGATCACTACAAAAAAAAGTTAACGTAATATAACAATGGTAATACCTTGGTTGCACTTTAGGTAGTCCTTATCCTTCTGAAGCTCCGGCAGTAAATCCAGTGCTTTTCGGCAACTCTCGCTAAACGGGGTAAAGTCCTCGCCACGGACAAACTCCCGAATCTCCCCACTGCGCTTTTTGCCTGAGAGCTCCGCAGCTACCGCAGTGCGAATCTTACCGCCTGCGCCGCTGGAGCCATAGCCGTGTATGAGCTTGACGGCCCGCGCCCCATTTGCCCGCGCACTGCGCAGACCTGCATTCATACGGCGAATGGCCTCCTCCACATACGGCATACCCTGTTCAAGATTAATGACTGGAATATTCATAAGTCTACCCCCATCGTTCATTATAATTAACGGCAGAAAAACTTCCAACTATTGCATACATCTACGTATTTCGCTATAATGCTACTATACATTATAAATTGCGTGATATCCAGCGTCAAAACGGAGGGCGTTTACAATGAGGCAAAAACAAGACCCCCTGCAGCCTTTGGAAGCAAAGCCAAGCCTTCTGCCCATCCTATCTTTGTGCTTCGGCGTCCTTTTGTCCGCCGGTGCCGCCCTCTATGCCCTTTTTGGTGCCGCCACCCAGACACATACCCTGTACGACGCCTCGGCGCAGAATAGCAAAACGACCGCATCACTCATATTTGAAAGCCTCGCCGACTCCTATCAGGATGACCTGCGCACCCTGCACCTTAAGGTGGAAGCACAGAGCGTTCGTTTTGACGAGTTGACGCAAAACCTGACCGCCAAGACCCGCCAAAACGGCTTTGACTATATCACGACCATTATCCCGCGGGGCACTGGATATGTGAACATCCTTGATTCGCGCTTTATGCGGGGCCTTACCCCCAACGTGGATTACAACACCGTCGGCAGTCACTTTGACCCGAAGGCCGCAGGCGGCACGTCTCTTGAACGAGCGGTAAACGCTGTTGCCTTTGAGCAAAGGCCATATGCATATGCTGTGGTGCGCAACAAGGACGGTAACGCCTCCCTTGTCACTGTTATGCCGCTTACTGACCTTCGCAACGAAGTGATTGGTCTTGCACTTGTGACTACATCAACGGGGCTTGTTGCAAGCATTCCAAGGCTTGTGGTGCCTTATTACGTCTTCGGAATCTTCTTTGGTGCTGTCGCATTGTTCCTTTTGCTTAAGGTGCTTATCCGGCTATATCAGCGCCGGCAGTTTGCAAAAAGCACAGCACTTACGAATCCTTCAGATGAAAATGGAGCTGTCTCCTCGGACGAGACAAGCAAATAGCACCATCCGATTTGCTTAATTGAGCCCCAATATTACAATGCGTACATTCTGTTGACTGTAACCCGCAACAGATTTGTATATGATCTTTTCATTTTAAGGAGTGTATGTCATGGAAAACCGCAACAATGAAATTTTGTACTCAATCTTGGGATACTTCGGTATTCTGGTTCTTATCCCCATTCTGGCGGGTAAGGACAGCGCATTCTGCAAGCACCATGCGAATCAGTCGCTTGTGCTGCTCATCGCAGAGGTTGCATCTGTCATCCTCACCGCAATAGCGGGCATCGGTGGTATCTTCTTTGTATTCCAGATTCTCAGCTGGATTCTCAGCCTTGGATGCTTTGTATTCTTTATCCTCGGCATCATCAGCGCCGCTAAGTATGAAACAAAGCCCCTGCCTCTTATCGGCGAGATTAAAATCCTGAAATAATCCTATCGGTACATATAGAAACGCAAAAGCCGTCGGTCGGGTTACCGGCGGCTTTGTTATATTCAGTGGCCCTATAACACTATGTTATTTTGATGCTGCTTCTTCCGATGAAGATGCTGCCTGCTTCAGGGCCTCTTCACGCTCTGCCTTTGCGTCCTTAAGGGTTTGGTTTGCATTCTCAGCAAAGTTCTTTAGAATCGTCTCGATTTTTGCATCCTTAGATGCTGCATCCGCAACCGCACCGAACCAATAGGTCTTCATCATACCATACCCTTCGGTAGCGGGTACATAGCTGCCGAGATAAGGCCTGAGTGATTCGACATAGATATACTCAGGGTCATATCTTAGCTCGTTTATACTCATATTGGGGCTGATGCCGCCGGTCATTACCGCGGCCATACGGCTATACTGCCTGTCTCCTGCCGCAAACTCGATAAAGGCCTTTGCGGCTGCGAGCTTATCGCTGTCGCCGTTATCAAAAACACTTAAGCCATATAAGCTGTATTCTATCGAGAAATCCTTGCCCTGCTGGGTGGGATAGGGCATCAGAATCTCGGTGAAACTGTCCTTTTTGCTGTCGGCATAGTTGTTGGCAAGCCCGATGGTATACAGAATGGTGTGTGCGGATTTTCCGTTGATAAAGTCCTTCACCACATCGGCGGAGGTCTTTTCCGCATCAACCTTAAGCAGTTCATCCTGAACGGCCTTGTTGAGCCATTCGAGTGCCTTTTTTCCTTCATCACTGTTGATGGCATACTCACTGCGGTCGCTCTTGACAAAGGACGCACCGAAAAGATTCGTAATCAGCGAACGGGTAGCAGCATCACCGCTTGAGGATTTTGCATAGATAACGCCGGTGTCGACACCCTCAGGTAACTTCGACTTTAAAGCTGTAAGTAAGGCGGTGTATTCATCCGGTGTCCATGCGCGTGTTTCACTGCGCTCGTAGGGCAGGAGGTCGAGAACACCTGCGGACTCGAGCATCTCCTTGTTAAATGCCATCAGGTAGGGGGAAACCGCAATGGGGTAAATATACTTCTTGCCGTCTTCAGTGCAGGCCTCCACAACTCCCTTTGGGAGGTTCTTTATGATGTCATCGGTAAACAGGGTGGATAGGTCGTACAGCTTACCCATGCGCGCCTGACTCGCAGCAGCATCGGCACTGTCAAACAAAAGGTCTACCTTGCCCTCCTTGATTGCCTCATCCAGGGCCTTCTGACCGTTCTCATCCGCCGTCAGTTCTTCTATATTAATATGTATGCCGGGATTGCTCTCCTCGAACGCCGCTACAAGCTCTTTTGCAAAGCTCTTTCCGTCCTCGGTCTTGGCAAAGTAGGGCTGAACATAGAGGCTGATTGTTATGGTTTTAGTGGGCTTTGGCGCTTCGCTCGACTCTTCAATCAGCTGGGTCTGCGGGGCGGGCTGGGAAGCGCATGAGGTAAAAATGCTAAACAGCATCACTGCTATCAAAACAAATGAAATGGCCTTTCTCATATACATCCTCCGCTATCATAGGCATGTCATGGAGCTTATCGACTGACGCCGCAGCCGATTAAGAAACCAAGGTTAATTATACAATAACAGTATCGCAAATTCAAACTAAACTGCAATAATTATCCTAATTATTCGGTATTATATGTACATAGTAAAACATTGATGGCTTTTTACCTGTTTTTATTATATAATCAATGGAAAGTATACATATCTGAAAGAGAGGTTATTTAAGATGGCAGATAAATCTGTTGTTTTTACTCCCGACGCACCCGCACCGATTGGCCCATACTCGCAGGCGATAAAGGTAGGAGGGATGCTGTTTGTCTCCGGCCAGCTCGGAGTAAACCCGGCAACTGGTGAGCTTGCCCCCACCGTTGAAGAGCAGGCCGAACTTGCGCTTAAAAACCTAAGTGCTATCCTGAAAAGCGAAGGGCTTAGTCTTGCAAACGTAGTCAAAACGACTGTGTTCCTTGACCGCATGGATGATTTTGCGGCGGTAAACAGTGTATATGCAAGCTTCTTTAACACAGATGCACCGCCCGCGCGCAGCTGTGTCTCCGTCGAGCAGCTGCCAAAGTACGCGCTGGTTGAGATTGAGGCCATTGCGGTCTACTGATTGATCTGATTTTAAGCGATATGTGATATAGCAAAAAACAGTCTGCAATTTGCAGACTGTTTTTCTTTGGAGCCGGCGTCGACCTATCTTCCCGGGCGGCTTCCCGCCAAGTATTGTCGGCACTGATGAGCTTAACTTCTGTGTTCGGAATGGGAACAGGTGGAACCTCATCGTAATAAACACCGGCTAAGTGAAGGATGACCCT
>JAEZKF010000056.1 GCA_023415575.1 Bacillota bacterium | reverse complement strand
CTCAAGATACTCCTGCTTGCCGGAACCGGGCAGGGCGGGAGCACCCATCTTCTCGGCGATTTCCGCAAGCTCCTCAAGGGAGGTCTGGTTGTCGCGAATCTTCTTGCCGATACCGGTCTCGTAGCTTGCATAACGCTCCTTGACAAAGGCGTCGATTCTGCCGTCCTCAATGAGTGCGGCAGCGCACAGAAGACCCAGTGCAAACGAATCCATACCAAGGATAAAGCCGAGGAACATATCTTCAAAGGTGTAGCTGGGACGACGGTTCTTGGAGTCGAAGTTCAGGCCGCCGTTCTTGAGTCCGCCTGCCTTGAGGATCTCATACATACACATGGTTGTATCGTAGATGTTGGAGGGGAATTGGTCGGTATCCCAACCGAGCAGCAGGTCGCCCTGGTTTGCGTCTACGCTGCCCAGCATGCCGTTGATGGCGCTGACGCGCAGGTCGTGCTGGAAGGTGTGACCCGCGAGGGTTGCATGGTTTGCCTCGATGTTGAGCTTGAAGTCCTTATCAAGGCCGTACTGGCGCAGGAAGCCGATTGCGGTGGCTGCGTCGAAGTCGTACTGATGCTTCATGGGCTCCTTCGGCTTGGGCTCGATGAAGAAGTCGCCCTTAAAGCCGATCTTACGGCCGTAGTCAACCGCCATGTGCATGAGCTTTGCTATGTTCTCAAGCTCAAACTTCATGTCGGTGTTAAGCAGGGTCTCATAGCCCTCTCTGCCGCCCCAGAATACATAGCCCTTGCCGCCCAGTCTCACGGTGAGGTCAAGTGCCTTCTTTACCTGAGCTGCAGCAAAGCAGAATACATCTGCAGAGTTTGTGCTGCCCGCGCCGTTCATATAGCGGGGGTTGGAGAACATGTTTGCAGTACCCCACAGAAGCTTTTTGCCGGTCTTCTTCATCTTCTCTTCGATGTAGTCGGCAATCTCATCAAGACGTCTGTTGGTCTCGGCGATGTTGTCCGCCTCGGGAACGAGGTCGACATCGTGGAAGCAGAAGTACTCGATACCGAGCTTCTCCATAAACTCAAAGCCGGCATCTACCTTTGCCTTTGCATGCTCCATTGTCTGGGGAGCAGAGGCTCCGAACAGCTTATCTGCGGTGCCAGAGCCGAACATATCGGCGCCGGTTGCGCACAGATTGTGCCACCATGCCATAGCAAAGGGCAGGTGCTCACGCATCGGCTTACCCAAAACAATGCGGTCAGGATCATAGTACTTAAAGGACAGCGGGTTTGTGCTCTTTGGCCCTTCGTATTTTACCACAGGCAGGCCCTTAAATATTTCGCTCATCTTTAGATCTCTCCTTATAAAAAATAATTTTATATTGTAAGCAACCAAAACTCATCTTCGCAAGTAGTATTCCTTAACGAATAAAAGTAGATGCCTGACAATCGTTGAACATTTAGTCTGGTGACAGTCGTATCATTTCTCCGGGTAGAATTTTGTATGTGTTACCCGCCGATATAATCCAAACCGTCTGTGCCGAAGGGTTGTAAACCGTCGTGCTGCTGACATTCGATACAAGTGCGCGAACTGCACACAGGTACCGTTTTATCTCGATGTTGGTGGCGTACCATACATCGCTGCGGCCACAAAGAAGCTTGCACAACTGTTCCATCTCGTCCCAGGTGTTTTCCCGGGCGAACTCGAAGCTGTGGCCCCAGATATAGAACAATTGCATCCGCTCATACTCAGAATGGGAGCAAAACCGCTCGGCAAGTTTTTTAGCATCGTGATGATGACAGGTCGGCTTCCAGCGCATAAAGTCATCTTCGGCCGCAAAGGATGCAGTGGAATTCACGGTGCGTGAATACTCAAACCCGAGTGCCTTTAGGGTGCTGGCCACTGTGTCGGAGTAGACCCCGAATGCGTAGGACATTCCTGTTACGGGTACACCTACAAGCTGTTCCAGGCTTCGGCGATCCTCCCACAGCTCCTCTATCATCTGCTCGGCAGTCAGGTGAGTGAGGTACAGATGATGCCTGCCATGACAGGCAATCTCGTGCCCCTGATAGAGGCTGTGTACCTCGTTTGCCGAAACAAAGCCATCCTGACCGAGTATGCCGGAGTTTAGGTGAAAGGTCGCCTTAAGACCATAGCGGTTAAACAGGTCTACCAAACGGCGGTCGTGAATCTGCCCGTCATCGTAGCTGAAGGTTAGTGCTGTCTTTTTACCATGTGGATAACATGCCTGCCAGCTCATATCGCACCCCTTTTACAACAAGTCGGATGACAGCTTAGTCAACCTGAATGGTAGCACACAGCGGTGCAGAGCCGGTCAGCTCCACGCTGCGGGCATCAGGCTGGCTGCCTCCCGCATACAGAGAGTAGGTGCCGTACATCGTGACGCGCTCGCCGTCGGTCAGGACCGTATCAAAGCAGTCAAAGGGTATCTCAAATCGGATTGTCTTGCTCTCCCCTGCCCTGAGGAACACCCTCTGCATACCGCACAACGAATGATGCGGCTGCTCGCCGATGCGGTCGCGCACTCCTGCGTTGCGCTCATCTTCGGCGTTTTGCTCTGCGTGGTTTTTGATATAGAACTCCACAATCTCTGCGCCGTCGCGGTCGCCCTCGTTGGTGACGGTGACCTCTCCCGTGAGGGGGTTGCCCATTGTAAAGGCATCGAGTCGCAGGTCGCGGTAGCCGAACTTGGTGTAGGAAAGGCCGTATCCGAACGGATAAAGCGGCTCGGTGTCGATGTACCGATATGTTCTGCCGTGCATGCTGTAATCGGTAAAGTCGGGGGTTGTGCCGTTGCGGTAGAAGGTAACGGGCAGCTTACCCGACGGGTTGCAGTTGCCAAAGAGGATGTCTGCCAGCGCCCGTCCGCCCTGAGCACCGCTGTACCAGCACTGCAGTACGGCTGCACACTTATCAGCGGCAACGCCGATATCCATTGCGCTGCCGGTGTTAAGCACCAGCACCACTGGTTTGCCGACCGATAATACCTCATCAAGCAGGATGCGCTGAGGCTCGGGCAGGTAGAGGTCCGGCTTGTCGCCCGATGCATAGCTGTTGCCCGTATCGCCCTGCTCGCCTTCTAGGGTTGCGTCAAGGCCTAAGCACAGGATGACAACATCGCTTGCGGCAGCACACCCCTTGGCCTCGCTGATGCGGTCGTTGGGCATGGCAAGCGGTTCAACCCGGTCTTTAAAGAGGTGGCAGCCCACCGAGTGGAAGATGCGGATGTCTTCTCCCGCAGCCTCGCGGATACCTTCGAGGTTTGTAATGTATTCGGAAGCGGTGCCGCAGTAGTTGCCTTCGAGCACGGTGCGGGAGTTTGCAGTCGGCCCGATGACGGCAATGCGGCGGCAGGTTGCGCGCTCAAGCGGCAAAATGCCGTCATTTTTGAGAAGAACCGCAGAAAGTCTTGCAGCCTCTGCTGCGAGCATGCGGTTTGCCTCGGTGTCGTTTTCCTCAAAGCCGATGTTGTGGTATTCGCAGTCATCATCAAACAGGCCGAGCATCATGCGGGTTGTGAACAGACGAACACAAGCCTCACGAATGGTCTCTTCGCTCACAAGCCCCTCCTGATATGCAAGGAGGATGTTAAGGTACATATTGCCGCAGTTAAGGTCGCAGCCGTTGTTGATGGCTAGGGCCGCAGATTCTACGGCGGTATTGGTTACATTGTGGCCCTCGTGGAAGTCCCTGATAGCCCAGCAGTCGGAGACAACGTGACCTTCAAAGCCCCACTTATCGCGCAGGATATCTTTAAGCAGGGTCTTGCTGCCGCAGCAGGGTTCACCGTTGACGCGGTTGTACGCGCCCATTACGCTTTCAACGCCAGCTTCTACTGCTGCACGGAATGCGGGCAGGTAGGTTTCTTCCAAATCCTTCGGGCTTGCGATGGCATCAAAGCTGTGGCGAAGCGCCTCAGGGCCGGAGTGAACGGCATAATGCTTGGCGCACGCGGCTGTTTTGAGGTACTTACCTTCCCCCTGCAGCCCCTTTATGTACGCCACACCAAGGGTTTTTGTCAAAAAGGGGTCTTCGCCAAAGGTCTCTTGCCCTCTGCCCCAGTGAGGGTCGCGGAAAAGGTTGATGTTGGGCGACCACAGGGTCAGGCCCTTATAGATGTCGCGGTCACCGAGAGCCGACTGCATATTAAAGCGAGCTCTGGCTTCGGTTGCCACTACATCTCCTATCTCTTTTAAAAACTCAGGGTCGAACATTGCTGCAAGCCCTATGGCCTGCGGAAATACTGTAGCAGTTCCGGAGCGGGCAAGCCCGTGCAGTGCCTCACTCCACCAGTTATAGGCCGGAATGCCGAGGCGTGGGATGGCTGGTGCGTCGTAGCGCAGCTGGGAAGCGGCCTCTTCCAGTGTCATCTGGTCTACCAGTTCCTTCGCGCGCTTGGCAAAGTCTTGTCTCATTGTTCCTGCTCACTCACTTTCTCATACTTTTACATTCTTTGTTGATATTCAAATATGCTATATATCCTGATAGCCAAGATACTCAAACAATGCGCTGTTTTCGCTTTTCTTTCCATTTGAGGTTGCGTACACGCCGACGGTGCATCCCACAAATCCGCCCGCCTGCTCGGTGCACATCCGCCGTGCACTCAGAGTACAATCAAGCTTTTGATAGGATCCATCATCAGTGTCTCCATTCTTTGCCTTGTAATACAACGAGACATCCTGACCGTGCTGCGCAAGCTTTAACAAGATTGTGGTTGTATGCACAGGAACTTCTTTTATGACGGTTTCTTTACCGTCCTCGCAAAGAACGGCGCGCAGAACGCAGCCGGAGTCACATTTGCCGTACTCGAGTCGAATGTGAAATAGGTTGCTCTGCACAAGTGCAAGCCCTGCAAACTCACCGGACTGGGCAGGTGAAAAGGTAAGCTTAGTCTCGACCATATAGTCAAATGACGCCTGACGCACGCACACATAGGAGGGGCTGTCCTCTTCAAGCAGGGTAACGGACGAAAGCTTGAGTGCAAGGCCCTCCTTGTCGAAGGAGTAGTCCTCGCGCTTGGGGTTGCGCAGGAAAAGAAGTCTCGGGTCAAGTGCATCCCACGACATATCAGAAAATGAATAGTAGTTTGGACGCGGCTCAAGCGGGTATTCGGGCAGGGTGGTTTCCGTTATATCTGTCAGTTTCCCGATCCCGGGGTTTACAACCGGCCAGCCGTCCTCCCATTCCACCCGGGCAAAGAAGGTTTCGCGCCCGAGATTTGAACCGCCCTCATAGGGTCTGGATGCGAGCATGACCATATACCAGCTGCCGTCAGCAGCTTGTACCAAATCGCCGTGTCCGACGTATTGTACCGGGTAGCTCTTGCCCAGATGGCGGTGGGTCAAAATAGGATTGCGCGGGTAGCCTACAAAGGGGCCAAACGGCGACTCGCTGCGGGCGATGGTAACCGCGTGGTCCGGGCCGGTTCCCCCTTCCGCAATCATCAGGTAGTACATGCCGTTGATGCGGTAAAGGTGAGGGGCCTCCGGCCATGTACAATCGCGCAGGGCACCCTTCCATATCCGCTTGGGTTTGCTTGTAAAGCAATATGTATCAAGGTCAAGGGTTGCTATGTAGATTTCGCTATCGCCGAAATAACGCTCGCCGTCCGAGTTTGGATGAGTTCCGACGTAATAGCAGGTGCCGTCCTCGTCAAAGAAGATGCTCGGGTCAATGCCGTCAGCGCCCTTTATCCAATGGGGCTCCGACCATGGCCCCGCAGGGTCGGTCGCCGTTACAATAAAGTTTCCGCCCCGTGAAATGTTGGTGCAGATGACGTAAAAGGTGCCGTTATGGTAGCGGATGGTCGGCGCGTACAGGCCCTCCGAGTGGCCTACTCCGGAAAGGGGAAGCTGGCTGTCGGTAGTCAGGACATTGCCAATCTGCCGAAAGTGGCGAAAATCGCGTGTTTGGAAGATGGGTAATCCGGGGAAATACGCAAAGGTGGAGTTGACGATGTAAAAATCGTCCCCAACACGGCAGACCGACGGATCAGGGTAAAAGCCCTTTAAAATGGGGTTTTGCGTCCTGCTCAACTGTTCCACGCCCTTCCTTTGTATGCGCACAGACACTAAAGTCTTATCGCCTTGAAAATCCGTATGTGCTTTGAAAAAATATGACCCTAAAATGGGGAGAACGGATAAAATAACCATGTTACAACAGCTATTATAACAGCGTGCACGAGCACTTTCTTGTTAATAATTGCTCTGAAACTATCAATTATTGCTGTGTTTGTTAATCTACAAAAAGAGGTAAAATTGATGTAATCGTGTACATTTATATAAATTACCTATTTTTTTGGTTATAATTAAAAAGAAAATAGTGATTTTAGTACATTATCCCTTTTCAAATTCGCAAAAATATGTTATGATAAATGCAAATTGGTACATACAACTATTAGCACATAATGTGCACGATACCGCAACGGGGGTGACGGCAGGTTGATGAAGACAATGTATGGGGTTCGGGAAACCGTTGATTTTGCCGAAGGCTCCTCGGTTGTTATCTACGATAACGAGCTGTACGAGGATTATCCCAACCATTGGCATTCTCCCATTGAAATTATCATGCCGATTGTCGGCGGGTATCGGGCGGTATGCGGGGGAATCACATTCGACCTCAATGTCGGGGATATTCTTCTTATCACGCCGGGTACAATACATAGCATCTTTGCACCCAAGACGGGACGCCGGTTGATTGTTCAGGCGGATTTTTCGATTCTTGGGCAGCTTAAAGAGTTTAACTCCATCATGGCGTTTTTGTCGCCGGCCATCTGCATCTCGGAGCACAACACGCCCGAGATATACGAACAAGCTAAGCAGATTATGGACAACATCCTTGAGGAGTACCACAACAGCCTTGCCCTCAAGGAGGCGGTTATCTACGCTTTTCTGATTCAGATGATTGTGCTCATCGGCAGACGGCACACAGTCCCGGTCATCGAGCCCAACGAGAAGGCAATCCGCCAGCAGGATTATGCCGAGAAGTTCTTGTACGTGTGCGACTATATCAACCAGCACTTTGATGAGAACCTGACGCTTGAGGATGTCGCTGCGCTCGCGGGCTTTAGCAAGTTCTATTTTACAAGGCTGTTTAAGCAGTTTACCGGTGTGTCCTTTTACAAGTATCTCAACCGCAGACGCATCATGTACGCCGAGCAGCTATTAATCGAGCCGCAGATATCCGTTACCGAGGTTGCAATCCGGTCGGGCTTTGGCAGCCTTTCTGCCTTTATCCGTATGTTTAAGCTGCAAAAGGGCTGCACGCCGACGGAGTTTCGGTCTCTTTACCTCGCCGCCGATTTCAACAGCCGCATAAGCACCTGATGCTGACATCTTGTCCATTATCGTGTTATAGTGTTATAATAGGGCAACGGCTGTTCCGTTGCCCTTGTTTTTTGCTACCCAACTCTATTTACTTTGCTGCTGCATACCCAGTAAATTATAGGCTGATACTATAACCATCAGCAAAAGTCGAAAAACGCATATTAACACCGCCAGTTGACCTTTGTATTCCACCATCAAACTCAGGCCTCTTAGATGTGAAGGTTAAAGAAATCGAATAATAAAAACAGTAAAATAAAAGAAGGACATTTTATGCTGCAATTTAAAACCATTCAGTTAAGTGACCGTAAGGACATCGAGCCGATTCTGCAGGCGGCAGACTCCAAAAGCTGCGACTATTCATTCGGCAACAACTTTATCTGGTCGGGGCCGAACAACGTGAAGTTTGCCATATTTGACGGCTTTTACTGCCTCAAAAGCGGCCCGGAAAACCACCCCATGTACACCAATCCCGTTGGTACCGGTGACCGGAAGGCTGTTATCGAAGCACTGATTGCCGATGCGAAGGAATCCGGCATTCCCTTTTATTTACGCGGCCTGCTTGCCGATGATGTCGCCGAGCTTCAGGCCCTCTTCCCCGACCGATTTGAGATAACCGAAAACCGCGACCAGTTCGACTACATCTACAAGGTTGAGGATTTGGTCAACCTCACCGGCAAAAAGTACGCCGCCAAGCGCAACCACATCTCGCGTTTTCTGGACAACCCCGACTGGGCGTATGAGCACATCACCCAGCAGAACATTGAGGAATGTGTTCAGATGAACGACGAGTGGTGCCAGCTGCACGGCTGCGGCAGTGACGCAAGTCTAAAAAAGGAGCTGTGCGCGGTCAGAACCGCACTTGAGCACTTCTTTGATCTAAAGTTCAAGGGCGGCCTGCTTCGCTTAAACGGCAAGGTCATTGCGTTTACCATCGGTGAGCCCTTATCGTCTGATACCTATAATATTCACATTGAAAAGGCGTTTGCGGATATTCAAGGGGCATACCAGATGATTAACCGGCAGTTCCTCATCCACAACTGCCATTCGTTTACCTATGTCAACCGCGAGGAGGATATGGGCGACGAGGGATTACGCAAGGTCAAGCTTTCCTACCGCCCCGAAATCCTGCTTGAAAAGTACACAGCTAAGCTCATTAAGGACTAAATTATGATTCGATTTGCTGACAGCACCATGATCCCCGCACTGCGCGGGATATGGCAGGAGGCCTTTGGCGACACCAGTGCGTACACCGATTTCTTTTACGCAAACCGCTTTACCGGCGACAACACCCTTGTTTGGATTGCGGACGGTGCTCCCGTAGCCATGATGACGCTGCTGCCCGCCAAGATTCAGACTGCCGAAGGGTTTTATCCGGCGCAGTATGTCTACGGGGTAGCAACCAAAAAGCAGTACCGCGGCCAAGGGTTGAGCAGCGCGCTCATTCGCCATGCAAACAACCTCGCCGACCAACGCAATGAGGCGCTTGTCCTGGTGCCGTCCAGTGAGCGGCTGTTTGACTTTTATGAAAAGAACGGATACCGCACTGCGTTTTATCTAAAGCACCTCGTTATTCCGGCAGAGGAAGGCAAGCCTAAGCTGCCCGACCAATACACGGTTGCCGACATCAGTGCACACCAGTACAAGACCCTGCGGGACGAGCGATTTTCACAACCGGGCTACCTATGCTGGGACGAGGCTAGCCTAGATTACTGCTTAAGAGAAAACGCCTTTACAGGCGGGCAGTGCGTAAAGATTTCGTTCCCATCCCACGACACCGAGTACGCCCTTATGTATTATATCAGCAATAAAACGCTGTTTGTGAAGGAAACAACGCTTGACGAGGAAAGCATTCTGCCCATCCTTTCGGACTTTGCCCACCGCATGGGCTGTGATCATATTCACGCCCGCCTGCCCGAATGGTTTGATATGCCGCTTGCACGAAAGCCCTTCGGCATGCTGTATGCAAAGAACCCGTTGCAAGCCTCTTTCCCCTATCTCAATCTGGTGCTTGATTAGACACAAAATAATAAAGGCTGATGGCTCTTGTTGAGCGCATCAGCCTTTTTCTTTTTGGTATACAACGGCAGATCGGCGCAGCATACGCTGCGCCGGCTTGCCGATAGGAGACAAAAAGAGCGGCATATATGTGGCTGTGTGATAAATGCAGCTTATCTGTATCAATTACTGCTCGGCGAACAGAGGAGTGGAGAGGTAGCGCTCGCCGGTATCAGGCAGCACGACGACGATGGTCTTTCCTGCGTTCTCGGGGCGCTTTGCAACCTCGGTTGCCGCCCACAGGGCCGCACCGGAGGATATTCCAACAAGCAGACCCTCTGTTTTGGAGATTTCGCGTCCGGATGCAAAGGCATCCTCGTTCTTTACCTTTATAATTTCATCGAACACGCTTGTGTTGAGTACATCGGGTACGAAGCCGGCGCCGATGCCCTGAATCTTATGCGGGCCTGCCTTGCCTTCCGACAGAACAGGAGAATCAAAGGGCTCAACCGCAACAATTTTAATGTCGGGGTTCTGGCTCTTTAAGTACTCGCCCGCACCGGTGATGGTACCACCCGTTCCGATACCGGCTACAAGGATATCCACCTTGCCGTCGGTATCCTCCCAGATCTCGGGGCCGGTTGTCGCCTTATGGACGGCGGGGTTCGCGGGGTTGACGAACTGGCCAGGAATAAAGGCGTTGGGGATTTCTGCGGCAAGTTCCTCTGCCTTAGCGATAGCGCCCTTCATGCCCTTGGCGCCCTCGGTCAGCACGAGCTCTGCGCCATAGGCCTTGAGCAGGTTGCGGCGCTCAACGCTCATCGTCTCGGGCATGGTGAGGATAATGCGGTATCCTCTTGCAGCAGCTACCGATGCAAGGCCAATGCCGGTGTTGCCGCTGGTCGGCTCAATGATAACGGAATCGGGCTTAAGTACTCCGCGCGCCTCGGCATCGTCGATCATCGCCTTGGCAATACGGTCCTTTACGCTTCCTGCGGGGTTAAAGTACTCAAGCTTTGCTACAACGGTAGCAGCAAGCTCGTGTTTCTTTTCGTAATTGGTTAGCTCCAGCAGCGGGGTTTTGCCGATAAGCTCGGTTAGGCTTTTATAGATTTTTGACACGGTATGTTCCCTCCATATATTTATTGTATAATTCATATATGTTTAATATGTTATTATAATACGCAATACAAATCATTTTGTCAATAGTTTTTTAAAAGAAATTTACCATCGTCTGCAAATGACGAAAACGTATTACGTTTAGATGCAGCTGACTCGCCTGGTCGCGTTATTTGAGCAGGCCGAGATGCTTTGCGTAGTCCGGTAATCCAAACTCAAAGTTTACGCCAAACCGGATGTCGGTACCTGCCTCCTTGGTTCTCCCGATGCTCTCCACCGTAAAGTCCACGGCGATTTGGGTGGATTTTGCTAGGTCAAAGCCGTTGAGCAGGGCACCGAGCAGGACGCTTGCAAACACATCCCCCGTGCCGTGATAGTAGCCCTCAATGCGTCGATTCAGCAGGTAGCTGATTCGTCCAGTCTCCTTTTCATATGCGGCGGCACCGAGGTGTTTGTCATCAAAGTATACACCCGTCAGCACAATTCGCTCCGGCCCGAGGTCGGCAAGACTTTCAAGCAGGCGTTGGATATACTGCTTTTGATAGGGCCCCTCCTGATACGGCTGCCCGGTCAGAAGCGCGGCCTCGGTGATGTTGGGCACGATGATGTCCGCCTTGCGGCACAGGCGTACCATACCCTGCGGGAACTCGGGCGGGAATACCTTATATAATGTACCGTTGTCCGCCATAACGGGGTCAACTAAGATGAGTGTGTCCTCGTCCTTGAACTTATCAAAGAGGTCGGATACGATATCCACCTGTTCAAACGAGCCGAGAAAACCGGTGTACAGACCATCAAAGTGCAGATTCAGCGACTTCCAGTGATCTGCGATCTTCGGAATATCCTCGGTCAAGTCCCGATAGGTAAAGTCGGTAAACCCGCCCGTATGGGTGGACAGGACTGCCGTGGGTATGACGCTGGTTTCAACACCTGCCGCCGAAAGGATGGGCAGGGCTACTGTCAAGGAGCATTTCCCGAAACAGGAGATATCGTGTACTGCCGCTACCCGCTTTTGCTTTTTCATGATTTAATCATTCCTTTCTATCCTTTCCTATTTTGCGCTAAAAACGCAAAGGATTGACCGAAACCGTAATTTGGGATATAATAATAGTATGCATCTATGTTTACTATTATTATATCAGATATCTTCAGTAATGTATATACATTTTTTGTATTTTTAGATGTAATCTGTGAAGCTCTATATAAGAAGGGTTGGATTGAAATGAGGATTTCTTCGCGCGCAAAATACGGCATCGCTGCCTTGGTAGTCATTGCACAGAACCAGGATGCAAGCGGGGTTACCACCGTCATCAGCATCTCGGAGAAACTTGGGATTTCAAAGATATACCTCGAGCAGATCTTCACCCTGCTCAAGCGCTCAGGCCTTGTAAGCGCCGTAAAGGGCTCGCAGGGAGGATACCACCTGACACGGCCTGCCTCCAGTATCACGGCGCTTGATGCCTTAATGGCGCTGGAGCATGGACTGTTTGAACAGACCGAGGAACCGGTTCTGGGTAAGTCTCCGGAGATAGAACAGGTGATGAATGACTGCATCTTCACAAAGGCGGATGCCGCGCTAAGAAACGAACTGCAAAAGGTAACGCTGGATGATTTAGTGGTAAGCGTAGAAAAGCTTTCAGGAGAAGACAATCTGATGTTTTACATTTAAGCCGTTCATTGGGCATACAAGAAGTAACAGCAAAGTCCCCGCCATTTGTGGCGGGGACTTTGCTGTTGTCATATCTCTCGCGGCATATACCAAGTTGCATATTACAAGGATGCTATGCCGTAATGTCCAAAACAGAGCCATAGGCTGCGGCATTGAGGTAGCTTGCGTACTTCGCGATTGCCGAGGATGCCGCAGGTGTGGAGGCAAACAGCTCGTTTACCTGATCGGTTATCATATTAAGCTGTGTATTCAGAATGTTGTAAAGAGGCGTCATGCTTGTACTGCCGGACAGCAGCGCTGCGGTAGGGTTAGATGAAATGACGGTCTTGAGGGTTTCGTAGGTATCCAGCCCGCTTGCCGTAAACCCGTTCTTTACAAAGGTGTCTACATTCTGCAGGGTAGTGAAGTTTGTCGACTTAGCACTATCTACGATACCAAGCGCACCGGAAAGGTTTTTGATGTTGTAGTTTTTCCTTGCATACGCGGCAGGGTCAGCCGACTTTAGCAAGGGGTTTGTATAGGTATTGTAGTATTGGGTTGCCAGCCTTAGCACTGTCATGTAAGACACCTCCTTATCTATATCTAATCATATCCTATTTCGGCAGAAATAACAAGAAGTTTAGTGTAAAAAGCGGTGTCCCGTCGTGTACACATTACGTTTATGCAAAGGCGACATATCAGCGTATCCGTTACATTTTATATAGTGAAAATACAAATGAAAACCTTGCCCTGGGTCATAGACTCAAGGGCACACCAAACATTCTGGCGGATTCACATTGTAGTCATAATACGCTACATATTTTTGTGCTTTTTGCATAGAATACTAGGGCTTTGGTCAAGCACTATCACGTTTTTGATTAATACTCATTGCGAAATCTTATTCAATGTGCTATAATGAGCACGATGGCTGGAAACGTTTCCGGTAACTATTCCGGTACCTTTTCCGGTAACGATTCGCAGGTGGTGAGCTTTTTTGACAATTAAGGACATTGCTAGACTATCCGGATATGGCGTCAGCACCGTTTCGCGTGCACTAAACAACCATCCCGATGTCAGCGAAGAAGCCAAGGAAAAGATCAACAAGATCGTAAAGGAGCACAAGTTCGTTCCTAACTCCAATGCGCGGCAGCTTAAACAGCAGGAAAGCAACAGCATTGCAATCCTCGTCAAGGGCAGCTTCAACCTTTTCTTTGCCTCCATCATCGAACATATGCAGATAACACTCAGCAAGTCCGGCCTTGGGGTTGCGGTTCATTATTTCGACGAGGAAGAAAACGAGGTTCGCATCGCAGAACAGCTTTGCAGAGAGCTAAAGCCGCGCGGCATTGTATTTCTTGGCGGCAACATCAAGTCCTTCCAAAAGCGCTTTTCCAACATCTCGATCCCCTGCGTACTCAGCACCACCAGCGCGAAAGACCTCGCCTTTGGAAACCTATCAAGCGTAAGCGTGGACGACACAAAATGCGCAAAGCAAGCCGTTGATTATCTGTTTGATAACGGTCATAAGCATATCGCCTTAGTCGGCGGAGACTTCGACATCTCCTACACCGGAGGCCTTCGCCTTGCCGGATACATCCAAAGCATAGAGGAGCACGGTCAGAAGTTTGATGAGACTTACTTTGCCCAGGCCCACTTTTCAGTCTCCTCCGCATATGAAGCCACCAAGCGTCTGTTAAGTCAAAACAACAAGATTACCGCCATCTTTGCGATGTCCGATATGATGGCGATAGGCTGCATCCGCGCAATCCACGATTGCGGCCTGCGGGTGCCTGATGATATCTCGGTCATGGGATTTGACGGCATTGAGCTGGCTGACTACTTCTGCCCGAGGCTGACAACACTGCGCCAGCCCTATGAGCAGATTGCGGCACAAACCGCCAAGATGCTGCTGCGGTCGGTACAGGCATCTGAGCCCGCACATCACCGCCTGCTTGATGCGGAGCTTGTGGTAGGCGAATCGGTCAAGAGTTTAACTAAATAGCACATAGTACAGTTATACTAAGTGGGATATGGTCAGATGACTGTGGCCAAAAAGCCGAGGCCATATGACCTTATCATAAACCTAACATTATCAGGAGGATTATTATGAGAACAACAAGCAAGCTTTTTGCTCTGGTACTGGCAGCACTGATGCTATTATCAACCTTTGCAGCATGCGCTCAGGGTTCTGGAACGACTTCTTCCGCTACTCCCAGCGGCGCATCAGAGGGTACACCCGCCGGTAAGGCTGGGGAAATCTATTTCCTGAACTTCAAACCCGAGATTGCATCTATATACGATGAGGTTGCAGCTGCATACAAGGCTGAGACCGGTGTTACGGTTAACGTTGTAACCGCCGCCAGCGGTACCTATGAGCAGACCTTAAGAAGCGAGGTTGCTAAGTCCGACGCTCCGACCATCTTCCAGATTAACGGTCCCGTAGGCTATCAGAGCTGGGCGGACTACTGCCTTGACCTGAAGGATACCGAGCTCTACTCCCACCTGTCCGACAAGAGCCTTGCCGTAACCAGCGGCGACGGCGTGTACGGTATCCCTTACGTTGTTGAGGGCTACGGCATCATCTACAACAACGCCATCATGGAGAAGTACTTTGCACTTCCCAATAAGAAGGTTTCTATCTCCTCTGCTGAAGAGATCAACAACTTTGATACCCTGAAGGCTGTTGTTGAAGACATGACCGCCAACAAGGATGCCCTTGGCATCGGGGGCGTATTTGCCTCCACCTCCCTTACCACCGGTGAGGACTGGAGATGGCAGACCCACCTTGCAAACCTGCCTCTGTACTATGAGTTCAAGGAGAACACCGCATACGACAACACCGTTTTAGCCGGTCTTGCTGCAAACGAGGTTGCCTTTAAGTACAGCGACAACTTCCGCAACATCTTCGATCTGTATCTGAACAACTCCATCACCGCCAAGGGCCTTCTGGGCAGTAAGTCGGTTGACGACTCCATGGCTGAGTTTGCACTCGGTAAGGTTGCAATGGTTCAGAACGGCAACTGGGCTTGGGGACAGATCAGCGGCGTTGAAGGCAACACCGTTAAGCCCGAGGATATCAAGTTCATGCCCATCTACACCGGTATGCCCGGCGAAGAGAAGCAGGGCCTGTGCGTAGGTACTGAGAACTACTTCGCAATCAACAGCCAGGTTTCTGCCGAGAAGCAGCAGGCTTCCATCGACTTCCTCAACTGGCTGTTCACCAGCGAAACCGGTAAGGACTTTGTAGTAAACAAGCTCGGCTTCATCGCTCCGTTTGATACCTTTAATGAGAATGAAAAGCCCGCCGACCCGCTTGCAAAAGAAGTGCTCAGATGGATGGAGAAGGACACCACCTCTGTTGCATGGACCTTCGCAGCATTCCCCAGCCAGACCTTTAAGGATGCCTTTGGTGCAGCTTTGCTTGAGTATGCGCAGGGCAGCAAGTCCTGGGATGAAGTAGTAGGCGTATTCAAGGATATGTGGGCTAGCGAGAAGGCAAAGGCACAATAATAACCCCTTAATCCTATAACCTCCTTCACTATATTTTTCTTCTGTTTTTGAGTGTACGTGTTGCCCTGCGTCCGTTTGGGCGCAGGGCAATGCGATTTAAAACCCGAAGCCAGCGTAAAACGAAAGGAACTCTTAATAATAATAGTACTTTTGCGCATATAATAAGGCTGCACTTCGTATGACACCCTGGCGCAAATGCTCCTTAGAGCATTTGTGAAAACTCTTTGAGACATCAAACCAGAAAGGCATGGTCATTACTATGCAGAAAGCAATAAAACGGTATTATGCCTTATTTACCCTGCCGACCGTTATCGCCTTTGCGATATCGTTTGCAATCCCGTTTGTCATGGGAATCTACCTGTCGTTTACCGAGTTTACAACCGTAACGAACGCGAAATGGGTTGGGCTAAAGAACTATATTGCGGCATTTTCCTCCTATGATGAGTTCTTACGCGCACTGTGGTTTACCTTCCGCTTTACGGTTGTTTCGGTTATTTCCATCAATGTGCTGGCATTTGCCCTGGCACTGCTTTTAACACGCGGACTGCGCGGTACAAACCTGTTTAGAACGATATTCTTTATGCCAAACCTCATCGGCGGTATCGTACTCGGCTATATCTGGCAGCTCATCATCAACGGCGTTTTGTATAACTTTGAGGCGACCATCACAACCAAGGCAAGCTACGGCTTCTGGGGTCTTGTGATTCTGATGAACTGGCAGATGATTGGCTATATGATGATTATCTACATCGCAGCCATTCAGAACATTCCCGGCGACATGCTGGATGCGGCTGCGGTCGACGGGGCAACACCTTTTCAGATTCTCTGGCGCATCAAGCTGCCCTTTGTGATGCCCGCTATCACCATCTGCACCTTCTTAACACTTACAAACTCCTTTAAGCTGTTTGACCAAAACCTCGCACTGACTGCGGGAGCACCCTCCCGTCAAACCGAGATGCTCGCCCTTGATATCTATAATACCTTCTATGGCCGCACCGGCTATGCAGGCGTCGGTCAGGCAAAGGCTGTGATTTTCTTTATCCTCGTTGGCATCATCGCTTTAGGTCAGCTTCTGTTAACCAGAAGTCGGGAGGTAGAGGCTTGATTCTTACAGCTGTTTTGTGTAATAGAAACATCCCAGCCAGTACAATCACTTTCAAACCAGGCTGCAATCCTCTCGCGGCCGGAAAGGCAAGGTGTCGGATATGACAAGGCGTGAAAAAAAGATTACATCGTTTTTGATAATCGTCCTTCTTTCCATTTTATCCGTCGCATTTTTAGGGCCGATCCTTATCATCTTCATGAACTCCTTCAAAGGGCGGTTTTATATCTCCGACCAGCCCTTTACCCTGCCAAACAGCGAGACCTTCTCGGGCCTTACAAACTATATCAACGGCGTCTCCAAAACCGGCTTCCCCTCTGCTTTTATGTACTCGCTGTTTATCACCGTTTGCTCGGTTTGTGTCATCGTGCTATTTACTGCCATGACTGCATGGTGTATTATTAGGGTTAAGAGTAAAATCAGTAGTATTTTGTATTATTTGTTCGTATTTTCCATGATTGTGCCGTTCCAGATGGTAATGTTTACGATGTCGAAGATTGCTGATACCTTAAAGCTCAGCAATCCCGTCGGCATTATCTTAATCTACCTCGGATTCGGCTCCGGTCTTGCAGTGTTTATGTTCGCAGGCTTTGTAAAGTCCATCCCCATCGAGGTGGAAGAGGCAGCACTCATTGACAGCTGCACCCCGCCGCAAACCTTCTTTTATGTGGTGTTCCCGATGCTCAAGCCCACGGCTATCACCGTTGCCATTCTAAACGTGATGTGGATTTGGAACGACTACCTGCTGCCGCTGCTTGTTATCGGCACAAAATACAGAACCCTGCCGATCGCGGTACAGTACCTGCGCGGCGGCTACGGCTCTAAGGATATGGGCGCTATGATGGCAGTACTTGTGCTTACCATCATCCCGATTATCATCTTTTATCTGTCTTGTCAGAAGTACATCATCAAGGGCGTTACCGCGGGCGCTGTAAAGGGCTAATCCCCTTTGCTGCTCGGCGAACGGCATGACACAACCAAGCAAATAGCATGGGAGGGCTTTACTATTCGTTCCAGCGGCATTTTAATGCATATCTCCAGCCTGCCTTCGCCATATGGCATCGGTACGTTCGGAAAGGATGCATATCAATTTGTAGATTTTCTCACCGCGGCCGGTCAAAGCTATTGGCAGATACTACCCATCGGCCCCACCAGCTACGGCGATTCCCCCTATCAATCATTCTCCACCTTTGCGGGTAACCCCTACTTTATAGACCTTGATTTGCTATGCGAGCAAGGTCTTTTGAAAAAAGAGGATTACGCCGGACTTGATTGGGGCTCTGACCCCGCTCGGGTAGACTACGGCAAGCTGTACGAAAATCGCTTTCGCGTTTTGCATATAGCGTTTGAGAATCAGGATGAAGCACACCGGCAGAAGGTTTTGGACTTCTCTGCCCAAAACGCGTCTTGGCTAGATGATTATGCGCTGTATATGGCGCTTAAGTTCCACTTTGACGGAAAGCCATGGTCAGCGTGGGAGGACGACATTCGCCTGCGCAGGCAGGATGCGGTCAAACGCTACACCGACCTGCTGCATGACGAGATCGACTTCTGGCGGTTTGTGCAATACCTCTTCTTTGACCAGTGGGGAAAATTAAAGCAGTACGCAAACGACAACGGGGTATCCATTATCGGCGATATCCCCATCTACGTCGCCCACGACAGCGCAGATGTATGGGCAAATCCGGCCCTGTTTGTGCTGGATGAAGACCTGCACCCCACCGTGGTCGCAGGCTGTCCGCCGGATGCCTTCAGCAAGACAGGACAGCTTTGGGGCAACCCCATCTACCGGTGGGATGAGATGAAAAAGGATAACTACGCATGGTGGATGCAGCGGCTCAAGGCTGCCACCACGATGTATGACGTGGTGCGCATCGACCACTTTAGAGGGTTTGACAGCTACTATGCCATCCCCGCCGGTGACACCACCGCTGAAAACGGCGTGTGGCAGCAGGGCCCGGGCTTTGAGTTCTTCCAATGCCTGCGCAAGACCTTAGGCAAGAAAAACATCATCGCCGAAGACCTCGGCTTTCTCACCGACTCAGTGCGCGCATTGCAGAAGAAAACCGGCTATCCGGGCATGAAGGTTTTGCAGTTTGCGTTTGATTCGCGTGAACAGAGCGACTATCTGCCGCACAACTACGAGAAAAACTGCGTAGTATACACCGGCACACACGACAACGACACGGTATGCGGCTGGTTTAAAACCGCCCCCCGTGCAGATGTGCGCTTTTGCAAGCGCTATCTTAACATACGCAGAAACGACCCCCGCGGCATGAGCATGATTCGAGCCGCCTGGGCAAGTGTCGGGGATACCGCCATCGCACCCATGCAGGATTTTTTAGAGCTTGACAGTTCTGCCCGCATGAATAAGCCATCCACCGTAGGGGGAAACTGGCAGTGGCGTACCCTGCCCAACAGCCTGACGAGCGAGCTCGCGGGCGAGATTCTTTCTATAACCAAGTTGTACGGAAGGTGGTGCCCGCGATGAGCACGCAAAGCACAAGCTTTGCCCAATACTTTGACACCTACTTAAAGCGCTCCGGCAGCGAGGCGCAGGCTTCGGTTTACCGCCTGCACCATGCCATCTCGAGCGCTGTAATGACCTATATAGCAGACAACTGGCAAAAAAGCAGGCTTGCCCAGGAAAACGGCAAGCGTGCGTGTTATCTTTCGGCGGAGTTTTTGGTCGGGCGCGCAGTGTATAACAACCTATTGTGCCTTGGCCTTACCGAGGAAGCGGACCGTCTTTTGCAGCAGCACGGCTCCAGCCTTGCTGAGTTCGAGGAGATTGAGGATGCAGCACTCGGCAACGGCGGCTTAGGCAGACTTGCCGCTTGTTTTTTAGACAGTGCCGCCACCCACAACCTGCCGCTGACCGGCTACGGCATCCGTTACCGCTACGGCCTGTTTAAGCAGCGGTTTGTTAACGGGATGCAGCGCGAGGAGGCAGACGACTGGACCCGCCACGGCGACCCGTGGTCCATCCGCCGCGAGGAGGACACCGTAACTGTTGCTTTTGCCGACCAGACCCTGCGCGCCGTGCCCTACGATATGCCAATCATCGGCTATGGCACCAACAACGTCGGCACCCTGCGCCTGTGGCAGGCAGAGCCCCTCAAGGACTTTAACTTTGAGCGCTTTAACGCCCAGCACTACGACGAGGCAGTCAGGGATAAGAACCGCGCCGAGGACATTTCACGCGTGCTCTACCCCAACGATGACGCCCCTGCGGGCAAACGCCTGCGCCTAAAGCAGGAATACTTCTTCAGCAGTGCATCGATTGCCGACATGATGCGGTCATATAAGCGCCAGCACGGCGATGACTGGATGCAGTTTGCTGACTTCTACGCCATCCAGCTCAACGATACCCACCCTGTGCTCGCCATCCCCGAGCTCATTCGCAGGCTTATCGACGACGAGGAGCTCTCATTTGACGAGGCATTTGCAGTAGCGCAGAAGACCTTCCATTACACCAACCACACCATTATGGCGGAGGCGCTCGAAAAATGGAGTGCAGCCCTGGTGCGGTCGGTACTGCCCCGCGTCTATCAGATTATCCGCCTAATCGACCACCGCTTGAAGAAAGACTTTGCAAAGCGCGGCATGACCAAGGATGAAATCCGCAAGATGGCGATTGTAGACGGCAACACTGTCCATATGGCCCGCCTTGCGGTGTACGCCTCGGCACATACCAACGGCGTTGCGGAGATCCATACCGACCTTTTGACCCAGCGCGAGATGGCGGACTGGTACAGCATCTTCCCGGAGCGGTTCCAGAACAAGACCAACGGCATCACCCAGCGGCGGTGGCTTGCACTTTGCAACCCCGAGCTTTCAAAACTCATTACCGAGCTTCTGGGCAGCGATGAGTGGATCACAGACCTTTCTAAGCTCAAGGCCCTTGAGCAGTATGCGGATGACAAAGAGGTGCTTGACCGCTTTATACACATCAAGCACGACAACAAGCGCAGGCTTGCAGACTATATCATGAAGCACGAAGGGGTACGGCTTGACTCCGATGCCATCTTTGATATTCAGGTAAAACGCCTGCATGAGTATAAAAGACAGCTTCTCAACGCATTTGCTATCCTAGACATCTATTTCGGCATCCTGGATGGACGCATCACCGACTTTTACCCGACGGCGTTTATCTTCGGTGCAAAGGCAGCCCCGGGCTACAGACGCGCTAAGGGGATAATTAAGTTTATCAACGAGATTGCGCGTGTCATCAACAACGACGAGCGCTTAAACGGACGACTCAAGGTTGTGTTTGTGCACAACTATAATGTCTCTTATGCCGAAAAGCTCGTATCGGCTGCCGACCTTTCGGAGCAGATTTCGACTGCGGGCACCGAGGCTTCGGGTACCGGCAACATGAAGTTTATGCTCAACGGCACCGTGACCATCGGCACCTATGACGGTGCAAATGTCGAGATTGTGCGCGAGGCCGGCGAGGAGAACAACTTCATCTTCGGCAGGCGTGTTGAAGAACTGGCCGAGATTAAGAACGACTACGACCCCATGAGGCTGTACAACGAGAACCCCCGCATCCATCGTGTACTTGACACCCTGATTGACGGGACGTTTGACGACGGCGGCACGGGCATCTTTGCAGAGCTCTATGATGCCCTGCTCAAGGGTGCAAGCTGGCACCAGCCCGACCACTACTTCCTGCTCGAGGACTTTGAAAGCTATGTCGATGCGCGCCTGAGCGCTAACAAGAGGTATCAGGACACAGCGGCCTTTGCAAAGATGTGCTGGCTGAATATGTGCAACGCAGGCCCGTTTAGTTCCGATCGCACCATCGCCGATTATGCAAAGAACATCTGGGGCATTAAGCCTGTTACGGTAAAATAAAACCTACCTTACTCCCCCTGTGCAAGCGAGTGCAGGGGGAGTAAATCGGTTGATTCTTACTCGGTATAAAATGCCGTATATATCCTGTTTTTCCGCATGGTGGCGCAGAAAACGTCGACTTAAAAATTCAAATCTTACCGTGGGGAAAATGCAAAAAAAGTGTTGACATGTAGGTTTAGAAAAAGTATAATATAAAGCGTCGCATGAAACTGCGGAATTGTGTAACGGTAGCACGGCAGACTCTGACTCTGTTTGTCTGGGTTCGAATCCTAGTTCCGCAACCAAAAATACCACGGGTTTTCCCGTGGTATTTTTTTATTTTTGAAATCATGGCATAGTGATAGGCCCTGCAATAGTTGTTGTGGAATGCAAGGTGCAATAAGAAAATAAAGTATATTTTGCACACAAGGGGTGAAAGCGACATGTTGATTTTTGACACTATGAAATTATTGGAATATAATGAAATCAATGGCTCATGTAATTAAATAAGAGGAGAACAAGAGATGAGAGTGAAAAGCAAATTTAGACTCCTTACTATGGTATTGTTAGCAATAATCATTTCGGCGTGTACACCAATGGAATCTACATCAACGGAATCAGACGTGGGGGCATTTGAGAAAATCAGTTATGGACCTGATTATGCGATAGAGTGGTCTGACCCTGGGTTTGAAGCTGCCGTTCGTATTGCATTAGATAAACCTTCTGGAACGATCATGAGAAGTGAATTGGATTATGTAACACATTTTGAAGTATGGGGCGATAGCTTTGCAATATTTAACGATTCTGCACCAGACAAATCTTCTTCATGGGAAGAAGCATATTCTTTAGGTACGGGCGGTGTTTTCAATACTTGCAACAATATAATCTCTTTGGAAGACTGCCGCCATTTTAAGGCCTTAGTCAGTTTAAAGATTACCAATAACAACAATTTGGATATTAGTCATCTCGACAAATATGCACCGAAACTGAACAGCCTTGAACTTTTGAATAACAATATTGATAATTCAGAGGCACTTTCAACATTAAGCTCATTAACAAAATTAGTTCTTGAAGATGCTGGAATTACTGATGTAAATGCACTTGGCGCTTTAAGGCGACTTGAGTGCCTTGAACTTGATGGATGGGGCCTCAACGATATTATTGCGTTACAACATCTATCAAGACTTAAGCGACTAAAAATTAATAAGCAAAAACTTGAATTTGATCCTGATAGTTTTGAGATGGATACCGAGGCCGAACTATTGGATATTCGTATATTGTCAAAACTTAAGCAACTTGAAGAACTTAGCCTTTCAGGAGAAGCCTTTAATAACATAGATGTAGTCGGAAAACTATCAAATCTTAAGCAACTTGAATTAATTTCTGTGAACGGTGACATTAGTTCAATTGGGAAATTATCAAATCTCAAAATTCTTCGTCTAATGTACGTTAACAGCGATTTCAATTTTCTATCGAAATTGCACGAGTTAGAAAAGCTATCACTCATGGGGTATTCATTACCTCATTTAGATCCGATAACTTCTTTATCAAACTTGAAAAGATTAGCTGTTTATGATACACAAATTACAAACCTTGATGCTCTTTCAAACTTGGGTAATTTGGAAGAATTATTAATCTCTGGAGCAGGATCATTACATGACATTAACGGAATATCTAACCTGATTAAACTCAAGAACCTTACCTTCGATTATACAAACATAGTCAATATTAATCCACTATCTAACTTAGCAAACTTACAAGTACTTTCGATAACAGACACTTACAACTTGGAGAATATTGAAGCATTATCTACATTGACCAACTTGAAAAAGTTATATCTTTACAGCACAAAAGTTAGTGACATTAGTGCACTGAGGAATCTAGACCAACTAACCACTGAGATACATGTCGCTATTTGAGGATCTAAATGCAATGTCTTCAGAAGACATTCAGCTTATTCTGGATGATCAAAAGGACTTGTATACTTCTGATGAATTAAAGCTTTTACAAGAAGAACTAATAAGACGCAACCAAATTACTTTGGAAAAAAAGCGTTCTTTAGTACCTAATGTAATCTCTTGTGTTAAGTGTAATGGTCCAGTATCTTCTTCATCAGAAGCATGTGATTATTGTGGTTGTGCTATTGACATTGATGAAATCGCTACTCTTCCTTGGGAAATCTACAACAATAAAGAGCAAAGTTCTACTGAAAACCTCCTTATGGCAAAAGATAAATTCAGCAAATATGGTATGGATAATGTAGCTTCAGAAATTGAAGAAATAATCGAGTCGAGAAATACTGACTATAATAAATCAAATCCCAGTACACCTTACCTTATTTGGAGTATTATTTGCGGATTTATTGGTGGAATTTCAATTAGTATTTCATCATATTATCAGCGTAAAACAGAATACCAGATAGCTCAAGGAGTATATAGCTTATTTGGTTTTAAAGATATTTCAGAAGATGTTTATTACTTTATTCAAGTAATTGATTGGATTTATCAAATCGGAATTGCACTATTGCTATTAAGCGGAATATTATTCATTATATTCATAGCGAAGTATTTAACTCATCATAATACTACCTCTCCTACTAATCAGAATGTCCAGGTCTCGGTATCAAGTACATTCAATGGTAATACTACGCAAAAAAGGTTTTGTAGTTATTGTGGAAACATGATTAGTGCTAACGATATATACTGCTGGAAATGCGGTTCGAAACTCTAGTATATCATTATACCAAAATTGATAAATTCATCCCCGAAGAGCCCAAGTCAATCTTAGGCTCTTTTGCTTTGCTTCTAGTTAATGTGGTGGTACAAAGCCTCTTTCGGGTTGTCTTTACAACACCCATTTTATGTTGTATGATAAATGCAAATATTCTTATAAGGATTGATACAATGGCTCCGCAAGGGTTGTCCAAATACAACATGCTGGTGGATTGGGTAAGACAACGCATCGATAGCGGCGATTTTCTGCCGGGCGAAAAGCTGTACTCTGAAAACGAGCTTTCCCGTATGTTTGGCATCAGCCGGCAGACCGTACGTCAGGCCATCGGTATTCTGGAGAACGAAAAGCTTGTTGAACGCAGGCGGGGCAGCGGAACCTATATCCGCCCGACACCCGAGCCTCCTCACGAGCCTACAAAGACAATCGGTGTGGTTACCACCTACCTTGATGATTACATCTTCCCGAGCATCATAAGGGGCATTGAGCACATCTTATCGCAAAACGGCTACACGATGCGTCTTTCCATCACCCATAACAAGGTGGAAAACGAAACCGTGGCGCTCACAAACATGCTGCAGGACAAGGTGGACGGCCTGATTGTGGAACCGACCAAAAGTGCCCTGCCCAACCTAAACCGCGACCTTTACGCAAAGCTTGCCGCAAGGCATATCCCCTGTCTGATGATTAATGGATGCTACCCCGATATGGACTTCCCATGTGTCGCACCGGATGATATGGGCGGCGGCAGAGAGGCTGCAAGGCACCTGCTTTTGCATGGGCATAAGAAGATTGGCGGCATCTTTAAGTCGGATGACATACAGGGCCACCTGCGCTATGAAGGGTTTGCGCGCGCCCTTAGGGAGAACGGCATGACATTAAGCGATGATGTCGTGCTGTGGTATGTGACTGAGGATATCCCGCGTCTGTTTGATGGCGACAGCGATGCTTACATCCTTTCCCGCATTAAAAACTGCACTGCCGTTGTGTGCTATAACGACGAGATTGCCGTCAAGGTTATAGAAATCCTGCGGCGTGCTGGTGTCAAAGTACCCGAGGATATCTCCATCATCAGCTTTGATAATTCCAATCTCGCTACTTCGTATGGCATTGGCATTACCTCCATAGCCCACCCCAAGGAGCAGCTGGGCGAGGTTGCCGCCCAGGGCATTTTGGCAATGCTTAATGATAGGAGCCTCAAGGCAGGTAAGCTGTTTGAACCTGTCGTTGTAGAACGGCAATCCGTGCTTAAACTAAATGGATAACAGTCAGCATAATAAAAGCGTCTTCCGTGAACAAGGAGGGCGCTTTTTTGATGCACTATTGGAAATTTTGCTCATAAATTTATCGATAACCCATTGCATTTTTTGTCATTGTGTATTATGATAATCTTAAAAGATGTACATACAACTTTAAGTCTGTCCATAAGATTACAGGGATAGAGAGTTTTAAATCACAAAAGGATAATATAAGCGTAACCCCCTGAAAATTCTGTACTTGTGAGGGAATATTTAAGATTTAAGCCGGCACCAAAAGTTGAAAAGACAACTAAAGACACTGTGATCATCCATGTCCCCTCGGCTATCTAAAGAATGATTTGATACAAGAGGTGAATTCTCATGCAAAACGGCAGCATCAGGCAGGCAATTCAAGACGGCAAAACCTTCCTTGGCGTTGAACTTGGCTCTACGCGAATCAAGGCCGTGCTGATTGGCGAGGACCACGCCCCTATCGCATCAGGAAGCTTTGAATGGGAAAACCGCTACGAGAACATGGTGTGGACCTATCACTTAGAGGATGTATGGACGGGTATTCAGTCTGCATACCAAAGGCTGACCGAAGAGGTGCAGGCTAAGTATGAAGTACCCATCACCAATATTGCGGCTATCGGCTTTTCTGCCATGATGCACGGCTATCTGGTGTTTGATAAGGTCGGCAATCAGCTTGTGCCGTTCCGAACATGGCGCAACACCATAACCGAGCAGGCGGCATCAATTCTGACAGACCGTTTCGGGTTTAACATTCCGCAGAGGTGGAGCATTGCCCATCTCTATCAAGCGATTTTAAACAAGGAACCCCATATTACGAACATTTCTTTTCTCACCACCTTGGCGGGCTATGTTCACTGGAAGCTCACAGACCAAAAGGTGCTGGGGGTAGGCGATGCCTCGGGTGTGTTCCCCATTGACAGCAGCACAAATCAGTATGATGCGCGCATGGTGGGTCAGTTCAATGAGCTTATCTCCGAGTTAAATCTTCCGTGTAGGTTAGAAGACATCCTGCCCGCCGTATTGTTGGCTGGCGAGGATGCAGGCAGGCTTACCGAAGAAGGAGCAAGGCTGCTTGACCCCAGCGGCCAGCTTCGGCCGGGCATTCCCCTTTGCCCGCCGGAAGGTGACGCGGGCACCGGCATGGTAGCCACAAACAGTGTAGCCGAACGCACGGGCAACATCTCCGCCGGTACGTCGGTCTTTACGATGGTGGTTCTGGAAAAAGACCTCTCGAAAGTCTACCCCGAGATTGACATGGTTACAACACCAACAGGAAAGCCTGTGGCAATGGTGCACTGCAACAACTGCACCTCTGACCTCAATGCTTGGGCTGGTCTTTTTGACGACCTATTACATACACTAGGGACTCCCGTTAAAAAGTCCGACCTGTTTGACGCCATATTCTACCAGGCACTCGAGGGGGATGCAGACTGCGGCGGCTTGCTCTCCTATAACTACTTCTCCGGCGAGCCGATTACCGGCATGGAGGAAGGACGCCCGCTCTTTGTGCGCATGCCCGATAGCCGCTTTACGTTTGCAAACTTTGCACGGGCAATCCTCTTTTCTGCCATGGGTACGCTCAAAATCGGCATGGATATTCTGTTTGAGCAGGAGCATGTATGCATTGACCGGCTGCTCGGCCACGGCGGATTTTTCAAAGCAAAGGGTGTCGGACAAAGGCTGATGGCTGCCGCCATGAATGCACCGGTATCCGTTATGGCAACGGCGGGTGAAGGCGGTGCATGGGGCATTGCCCTGCTGGCATCCTATCTCCGCAATAAGGCACAAGGTGAAACCCTCGAGGACTTTCTTACACACAAGGTATTTGCCGGTCAGATGGGCGAATGCGTAGCGCCCGACCCCAAGGATGTTCAAGGCTTTACCGCGTTTATGCAGCGCTATCTGCAGGGCTTAGCCATAGAGCGCGCAGCAGTTGAATCGCTAAAGTAGCTTATTCCATTTCACACATCACAAAAGGAGAAATAGGCCATGATGAGCAATTATGAATTTTGGTTTGTAGTTGGCAGCCAGTTTTTGTACGGCCCCCAGGTACTTGATATCGTAGCAGAACGAGCAGCCAAGATGGCAGAGCAGCTCAATGCATCGGGCAACCTGCCCTGCAAGGTTGTATATAAGGTTACTGCTAAGACACCCGAAGAGATTTCCAAGGTGATAAGAGAGGCAAATTACGAGGATAAATGCGCGGGCATCATCACATGGTGCCATACCTTCAGCCCTTCCAAGATGTGGATTGATGGCTTAAAGAACCTGCAAAAGCCCTACTGCCATTTTGCCACCCAGTATAACCGCGAAATCCCCAACGAAGAGATTGACATGGACTTTATGAACCTCAATCAGGCGGCCCACGGCGACCGCGAGCACGGGTTTATCGGGGCGCGCCTTAGGATGCAGCGCAAGGTGATTGTCGGCTACTGGCAGGATGCCGACGTGCAGCAAAGGCTCGGCAGCTGGATGAGAGCCGCCGTCGGTGTGGCATTCAGCAAAAACCTCAAGGTTATGCGCTTTGGGGACAACATGCGCAACGTAGCCGTCACCGAGGGCGATAAGGTGGATGCACAGGCCAAGCTTGGCTGGCAGGTAAACACATGGCCTGTGGGCACGCTGGTAGAGTACATTAACGCTGTTACCGATGCTGAGGTTGACGCCTTGATGGCGGAATATGCCCAAAAATACGAGATGAACACAGATAACATAGATGCTGTGCGCTATCAGGCCAAAGAGGAGATTGCCATTCAGCGGATGCTGGATAAGGAAGGCTGCAAGGCCTTTACCAATACCTTTGAAGATTTGTACGGCATGGAGCAGCTGCCCGGTCTAGCCAGCCAGCGCCTGATGGAAAAGGGCTACGGCTATGGCGGCGAGGGCGACTGGAAGGTTTCCGCTCTTGTGGCTGTTATGAAGGCCATGGGCGAGGGTCTGACCGGAGGCACCGCCTTTATGGAGGACTATACATATGACCTCACCAAGGGCAGGGAGTACTCCCTCGGTGCGCACATGCTGGAGGTTTGCCCGTCTATCGCCGCGGCAAGGCCTAAAATTGAGGTTCACCCCTTGGGCATCGGCGGCAAGGGCGACCCTGCGCGGCTTGTATTTGAAGGCCGCGAGGGCAAGGCCATTGTGGTCTCCCTCATCGATTTGGGCAGCCGTATGCGCCTGATTTGTCAGGACATCGAATGTGTAAAGCCCATCTACCCCATGCCGAACCTTCCCGTAGCCCGCGTGATGTGGCGTCCCATGCCCGACCTGTTGACCGGCACCGAGGCGTGGATTATCGCAGGCGGCGCACACCACACCGCACTGAGCTATGATGTCACCGCAGAACAGATGGCTGACTGGGCCCGCATGATGGATATTGAATTTGTGCATATCACAAAGGACACCACCATCCAAGGGCTTGAGCACGACCTGTTCTTATCCGACCTTGCGTGGAAGCTGAAATAAGCAAAGGCAAGGAGTTCTATCATACTTTGCGGGCGCAAAGAACGCGTCAGGATGGGGGTTTGTATGTTAGAGCAGCTAAAACAGAAGGTCTATGAAGCGAATATGCTGCTGCCGAAGTACAATCTTGTCACCTTTACATGGGGCAACGTTTCGGCACGCGATCGGGAGAGCGATATGATTGTCATCAAACCCTCAGGGGTGGAGTACGACAAGCTCAGACCCGAGGACATGGTTGTGGTCAATATGCAGGGCGAAGTAGTAGAGGGGCACCTGAACCCTTCCTCGGATACGGCGACGCATCTTGTGATGTATCAGGCCTTTCCGGAGATGGGCGGCATTGTACATACCCACTCCCGCTGGGCTACCATCTGGGCGCAGGCGGGGCTTGATATCCCGGCGCTCGGCACCACCCACGCGGATTACTTCTACAGCGACATCCCCTGCACCCGCCGTATGACCCCCGAAGAGATTCAGGGAGAGTACGAAAAAGAAACAGGCAATGTCATCGTGGAAACCCTCCAAGGAACACCAGTTATGGACACCCCGGCGGTGATTGTCAACAGTCACGGCCCGTTTGTATGGGGCAAGGACGCCGGTGATGCGGTTTATCACGCCGTGGTTTTGGAAGAGATTGCGATGATGGCTTGGCATACCCGCATGATTAACAATGAGAACAGCCGTATGCAGCAGGAGCTTTTGGATAAGCACTACCTGCGCAAGCACGGTGCAAACGCTTATTACGGGCAGCGCTCGAAGAAATAGGATCCTCCTTCAATAAAAGTGGCCTCGAGATAGTCGAGGCCACTTTTATTGTTTTTTGATAGTATATGGATGCAAAACGTCAGGGTTTGGGATGTCGTATATCCGAGACTGACACTCCCTCTTTTCTCATCAAAGAAACGGCTAATAGCATAAGGCCCACAGATAGGATGCCCTGCTTTAGCATCAGAAACTTCGCCATAACGTCCTTAGATTGTGCGGGCAGAGAGAACCACTCGCGGATGCGGTCGGAGACGGTCTGCCAGAGCCTGCCCCAGAAATCAAAATCGCTCCATCGGGTGGGGATGACCCAGGCGGGCAGCTCCGATAAGGCGACGGGCAGCAGGAATGCAAGCACGAACAACAGGCACAGCAGCATCAACCGCCTTCGCTTCGGCGGGCAGGCGCGAAAAAGGTGCCACATCAGGCATAGGGCGGAGTAGATTACCTCAAGCCAGCAGGCAGCTTGCATCAAAACCTGCATGGAGCCGCCGTAAACCATATAGTCAGCAAACGGAAGCCCCGCCTTGATTATAAAGTTCTCAGCCGCCTCGTGTTTATCTTCATCGATTATGGGAGAAAGCTCAACGCAGGTGTATCCTGCATCTAAGCCGCCGGTTGCATAGAGGATGGGGTCCTCCCCTTCAAAGATACCACGTACAGTGAGTTTGCGTTTATCCAACTGTACTTCCTTGCCCACAACGTCGGTGCTGCCCCATAGGTTCCATGCAAGCTGCGCCGATACCGCACAGCCATCCTCATCATACACACCCGGCCAGCCGCCAAGGATAAACGTCGCAGGCCATATAAGCTCCCCTTGACCATGCCCGACAAGGATTTGCGTGATGGCTTTGGTGTCATCTCGCGTTGTAACCTCTACACCTTCCTTTTGCAGCCAGAAGGTGGGATAGGTGTCAGCGTTATTTTGCTCGCTTTGGACGTATTCCAGTGCACTCTCTACCTGAGTCTTTGTAAGCGGCTCTATGTACCGCAGGCTTACAGGTGCCGGATATATTACCGCAAAAGCCGAAGAATTATAAAACGCCGCAAATAAAAGCAGAGAGAAAACGACAAGCTTAATAAGCCTTTTTATTACCCTTTTCATGGCTTTATCCTTACACGGCTGCCGTCGTCCACGGGCTTGGGGCTGAACTTTACAACCATACTTTGCTGTGAAAGTACACCCGTTACGGCAATCTGGGAATTATCATACTCCTCCACATTGACCGGTACACTTCGCAGTACGTTTTGAAGTCCCAACACGGTACTTTGCTCTTCTACCACCAAAACGTAATCCCCGCTGCTACCGCGGTGCACGGCACAGATGGGCAGGCAAAGCTCATACGAGGTGCGGCTGAGCTCAAGCTCCGCCTTGGCAAACTGGCCTTCCTTCCAATCGCTTCCCTCCAGCTTTACGGTTGCGGTCATCGAGCCGTTATCCTCTGGTATCAGTGTCAGTATTGTGGCCTCTTCTTTTGCTCTTCCCTGCGTGACGGTAACGGCTGTACCCACCTTCACGCGCTTTGCCATCTTCTCCTCAATCGAAAACTCAAATAAGTATCCCATGCTCTTATCTGCAACATAAAGCGCAGGGGCTTCGGGCGTCTTCTGCCCTTCCATAAGGTTTAGCAGACGCACGGTACCCGTTTGCGTTACGCTGTATATTCCCTCGCTCTTAACTAATGCCTCGAGCTCTGCAATGCGCTCCTTCTTCTCCTTGATGTCAAGCGCAAGCATCTTTGCCTCCACCGAGTTGGATGCAGAACGCTCCTGCGCCTCTTCCTTTGCCCTTTCGGATGCTGCCAAGGCGGATTCATATGCAAGCTTTGCTCTGTCAACACTTCTGTCTGCCGCCGTTATCTGGCTTTCGGCGTTCTCGTCGGCAGCATACAGGGCTTCCCTCGCTGCCAAGAAGGCTTCCTCGGCCTCTTCTACCGCTTGGCGGGCGGCTTCCAGCTCCTCCTCGGTCGCATCGGGGTTCTTTTCAAGCTCTGCCAGATGGCGTCTTGCACGGTTGAGGGTGTCTCTTGCCTCCAGATAAACTTCCTTTGCCTCGTCGACGATGTCATCGGTCTTATCTATGATGCTATCGAGGTCTTCCCTCGCCCATTCCAGCTCCTGCCGAGCCTGTTTGAGGGAATAATCCTCTGTTTCACTTTTCTTAGTCAGCTGCGCTACCTGCAGTTGGAGCCTTTGGAGCTCTACCCGCTCGCGTTCAAGCTCCTGTGTAATCTCCTTGAGGTTTAGCTGTGCTACTGCATCGCCTTCGTTTACAACCTGCCCTTGTGTAATGAGAACCTTATCCACCGTGATACCCGATGGGATAGTTTGCGGTGTGCCCTTGACCCCGCGTACCAAGCCTTCCTCCTTGATGCGCTGCACAATCTCGCCCCGCACAGGGGTTGTCGTTTCAACCATCGGCATAGTGGCGGCTGCCGTTCCCCGGGCAATCAGGGTAAGCCCAAGCATGAGTGCAAAGAAGAATGCGACATTGGCAAGCATTTTCTGCTGGTTTTGATCCCGATGTAACAGTCTGGCCCTTACTGCCGCAACTGTGGTTTGTAATCTGTTCATGCTTTAAATCCTTGCCTTTCGTACCTTTATGGAAAGAATGATGTATGTTACTCCTTTACCCCTCCGGCCTGAATGCCGAGCTCTAAATATTTTTGCCCAAATAAGAAGATGAGGACGGTGGGCATGAGCATGATAAGGCTGGAGACGAGCGCTAAGCCCACCTTCTCGGAAACGATTTGGGGAAGGTAAAGCGAAAGCGGCCAATTGGCTCGGGTTTTTAAGAATGTCATCGGCTGCTCGATTGCGTTCCACGCCTCTAAAAAGCCGAGCACCAAGGCAGACAAAATCCCCGGCAGGCCCATCGGCAGGCCAATGCGCACAAAGATTTGAAAGGCCCCTGCGCCGTCTAAGGCGGCTGCTTCAATCACCGCATGGGGTACTGAATCAAACCCCTTTGCCATGATAAACACCGGAAATGTCGAGAACACACCGGGCAGGATGACCGCCCACATGGTGTCCATTAAACCCAGCCTGTCGGCGACAAGGTAGCTTGGCACCATCATAACCTGAAAGGGCATGAGCATAAGTACGGTATAAAGGGCAAAGAGCGCCTCCCGCCCCCGAAACCGCAGGCGCGATAGCGCCCATGCTGCAGGCGCCCCGACAAGGAACTGCCCCAAAACCTGCGGGAACACCAGCTTGCAGGTGTTCCAAAACATGGTGAAGAACTGGGGCGTATCCAGCAAAAGTTCCACAAGCGGCTGCAGCGTGGGGTAGGACGGCAAAACCGTCCACTGAGCAAAACCTTCCCGCATACCGAGCACCGGGCCTATGGTGGCCTTCAGCTCGTCAAGCGGCATAAGTGTTCCCGTCAGCATAAACCACAGCGCCCACCACACGGGCAGGGATGCTATGACAAGCAGGGCGTAGACAAAAAGACGTCCTTTGCGGTTGGTTTTCACAGGGCGTCGTCTCCTTTCCACATCCGCCACAGAAGGAGCATCAGCCCAAGCAGCGCGAGTGCCACAAGGGTAGCGGCAGCACTGAGCCTCCCAATATCAAGGTCCAAAAACCAGTTGTTAAAGAGGTGCTGCAACAGGTAAATGCTCTTATGCGGGTAGCTGCCTGCAACAAGGTATGCCTCTCTAAACACCTTAAAGGAGTTTAGCAGGCTAAGTACGGCGGTCAGCAGCAGCGTCGGAAATAACCCCGGCAGGGTGATGTACACAAACTGCTTAAGCCACCCGGCACCGTCTACGGCTGCCGCTTCATACAGCTGGTCGGGGATGTTGTCAAGGCCCGCAAGCCATAAAATCATGGTGTAGCCGTCGTTTTTCCACAGATAGGTGACAATGAGCACCCAGAAAGCCGCATCGCTGCCGATAAAGTCTATGGGCTGCTCGCCTGCCGATGTGAATACCCTATTGATAAGCCCATGCTCATCAAACAACGTCTGCCACAGCAAGACGATGCTTGCCACCGGTACCGCCATAGGGACGAGAAAGCTTGTTTTAAACACCTTGCCGTGCGGGCGGATACACCGCACAAGCAGGGCAAGTGCAAGGCTTATGACAAGCAGCAGGGGGATGCAGATGGACACAAAGCGGGCGGTGTTTTTCACCGCCTGCTGGAATGCCGAGTTTGCAACAACCCCGCGAAAGTTCTCAAGCCCCACAAAACGGCTCGCTGTGGTGTTAAAGAAGCTGCGCCGTATCATGTCGGCAAAGGGGATCAGCACAAAGACGCTTAGCCCAACAAGGCTTGGTGCTAGGAACAGCAGCGCCGCTCCCCCCTGTCCCCGATAACTCGGTTTGATATGAAGTTTTCTTTTGTGATTACTGCCGTTCTGCAAAGTACATCTCCGTCTTGCTCTCGATTGCCTTTATGACCTCGTCAATGGTGGCTTCACCCATGCAGTAGCGCTCCGCCTCGGAGTAGATGAGGTCCGTTACCGCCTTATCAACGGTTACGGGGACTGACAGCTGCTTAATGTCATTCTCAAACTGAGAATCCAAGGGGGTGAGCTCCATTTCTATGCTGTCCTTGTTGTGCTGTTCAATGATTCGCTTCATGCCCGTTTGGGACATCGGCAGGCCGTCTCCGGCCTCATATCCTTGCACATCCGCACTTAAGAGGGCATTCACAAAATCGATGCTCTCTTCCTGCATCAGAGTGTTCGCGTTTACGGCGGCCATGACTGCCGGTTCGTACAGCTTGCCCGAAGCACCGGGTATCAGGATATAGTCTTTTGGGACTACCCCGCCCATCTCTACAAATAGGAACAAGGCAAGCGTTGACAAGCTTGTGCCGCCAAAATCCGTGTGACCTACGGTGTAGTCCACTACACCCTTATCGAATTTTCTGACAATCAAGTTCCCGTCTTGGTCTAGCATGCCAAATTTCATGATGTCAAAATCCGATGGGGACATGCCGGCAAAGCCGCACTTATCCGATACAATCTTTATCTCGCTAAGCAACTCTCTTAGGGCATCCTTATTGAGTCCATCCTTTTTGGTGAAGATATCATTTGCATGGATGCCGTATAAGAAGTCAAAGGTAGTGCGTATATAACCGAAGGAGATGACGGCGCGCTGCTCGGCCGGAAGGGGAACGTTGTAGTTCTCATCCTCCATCAAAAGCGATGTAAGCTGCGGGCCTTTTTCGGCTGCGTCTATAATTTCCTTTATGCTTGTAAGCGCAGCAAGCTTTGTCTTATCCCCAAAAAGCACCGGCATGGAGAACCGCGTTGGCATAACATATAGGCCATCACCGGTCATAAACGGCTCTACCATGTTCTGATAAAGGTCTGATAGGCTAATCTGCTTTGAGATGTCGCTGAGCATATCTTTTTTCTGGTAGCTATGATAATCAAGCCCATCCATGATAAGGACATCCGGCCCCTTCCCAGCGAGCAGCTCGGTGTTTAGCGAACGAATTACATCGTCCGTGTTCGCCGCAGTTTCCTCATCGGTCAGGGCAACGGTATAGTTGACGCGGACATTCGTATTCTTCTTTTGAAATACCGTGATTGCAGCGCGTACACTCGGCATTTCCTTGAGTGACCACACGGTAAGCTCCCGATCCGGCAGTGCAGGAACAGTATCGTCAAAGTGATACCGGTACAGCTTTCCGCCGCTTGATGTTGTCAGCGAGAGCAGGATATCCCCATTGGGGGCAAACTGCATCTGCTGGGCATGGCTGCTCGGTGAGCCAAAGCTGAACATGCTGCCCTCTAAAATGGTTTCCTCAAGACTTCCCCCCGGAACAATGCGCTGAATTGCCTTGTTGGTAGCCATATAAAGGTTTGAATCCTTATCAACAGCTATTGCCGAGTAAAGCTCCCTGCCGTTGTCAATCTGGCTTTGATACTCAGAAAGCAGGTTACCTGTTAAAGCCTGTGCGGCAAGCAGGTTGCCCGAAAAGTCCGCACACAAGAGAACCTCACCGTTGCTTGCAACAGACTTAATACCCATTATGTTATCAAGCTGCTTTACGACTTCGCCGGTTGTCTTGAAGATGCCGGCATATTCCTTTGCATCATAATTTTCATCAGTCGTGATTGTAAGTTTAGCCGCGGCGCTTTCTGACGTTTCGCCGGCGCTTTCGGTATCGGAGGGCCCTTTGCCAGACTCGCTATTGGCCAAATCGGCGGTCATAGAAAACACGCTGTAATCGACAAAGAAGGTGTCCTCGCCCAGCGCCTCAATATGGTTGCAAAAGGCTATATGACCTTCACCGACCATTTCGCTGACCTGCGGCAGGTTGATTTCGCTTATACTTCCGTCCTTTTTTACATACCAAAACCCGGGCTCTTTTTCGCCGTAGGTTACAACAAAGAAGTTACCCTGCTTTGTCATGGCAAGCTGGTTGATTCCGATGCCGAGCTGGTTCTGCCATGACATATCTTGTTCCTGCCACGTTGCGCCCATGTCGCTTGAATAATACAGGCGGAATTGCCTCATCTGATCTGTAGTAATGTTGTCACAGTAGTAGATACCTCCGTCGGTTGTCCAAATGCCAACCGGAGTACCTACCGCATTGGGCGGTGTAATGTCGGTTTCCACATACGCGCCCATCGCGGTCTGTGATGGGGTGGATGAGTCATCGATTGGCCTGCTTCCCCCACATGAAGATAGTAGGGTGCAAACCATAGCGGCACTTAGAATAGTCGACGTCAATCTCTTAAATAATCTCATATGAACCACCTTCTTCATCATTTCTTGTGCTTCATCCCACAAATCAAGCATAGCATGGAAGTCTTTAAAAATCCTTGAAAAAGCCAAAATACTTAAGGTTCTTTTCGATTTGCTTTATAAAATCATTGCCGCGTTACAGAAGCGCCGTATCATGTCGGCAAAGGGGATTCGCACAAAGGCGCAAAGCTCCATAAGGCTTGGGTTCTGAGCTATTTACAAAATTCATTCTTTGTAATTATTGCCTCTCTGCAAAGTACATCTCCGTCTTGCTCTCGATTGCCTGTATGGCCTCGTCCAGGGTGGCTTGACTCCTGCAGTAACGCTCAGCCTCGGAGAAGATGATGTCCGATACCGCCTTATCGACGGTTACGGGGACAGACAGCTGCTTAATGATGCTCTTAAAACTTGAGTCCAAGGGGGTGAGCTGCATCTCTTTGATGTCCTTATTGAGCTTTTCTATGAGTTGCTCCATGCCCGTTTGGGACATTGGCAGGCCATCTTCGACGTCATATCCTTGGACATCCTCGCTTAAAAGGGAGTTCACAAAATCGACACTCTCTTCCTGCATCTGAGTGTTCGCATTTACGGCAGCCATAACCAACGGCTCGTACAGCTTGCCTGAAGCACCGGGTATCAAGATATAGTCTTTTGGGACTACCCCGCTCATCTCTACAAAGATGAATAAAACAAGCGAAGACAGGCTGGTGCCGCCGAAATCCGTGTGGCCTACGGTGTAGTCCACAACGCCCTTGTCGATACCCATGCCGACCATGCTTCCGTCTGCGGATGACATACCAAAGCCCATGATATGTGAATCCGATGAGGGGTCGCCTGCAAAGCCGCACTTGTCGGATACGATCCTCATCTCGCGAAGTAACTCTGTCAGGGCTTCCTTATTGAGTCCGCCATCCTTTGAGATAATGTCGTTTGCATAGATACCGTAAATGAAGTGAAAGGCGCTGCTCATGCCGCCAAAGGAAATAACGGCGCGCTGTTCAGGCGGAAGCGGCACAGTGTAGTTTTCGTCATCCATCATAATTGGTGTAAGCTGCGGGCCCTTTTCGGCGGCGGCAAATAAATCCTTCATGCTTGTTACCGCATCCAGCTTTGCCTTATCCCCGAAAAGCACAGGTACAGAAAACCGCGTGGGCAGAACGAATAGACCATCTGCGCTTTCAAACGGCTTAACCATGTTCTGATACAGGTCGGACAGGTTAATCTGCTTTGAAATATCTCTGAGCAACCCTTTTTGCTGGTAGCTTTGATAATCAAGTCCATCCATGATAAGGACGTCCGGCCCTTTACCTGCGAGCAGCTCGGTGTTGAGCAAGCGAATTACGTCATCCGTGCTGACGGCTGTTTCCTCATCCGGCAGGGCAACGGTATAGTTGATGCGGATGTCCGGGTTCTTCTTTTGGAATACCGTGATAGCGGCTCGTACACTTGGCACTTCCTTTAGCGACCATACGGTGAGTTCACGATCCGGAAGCGCTGGGACGGTCTCATCAAAGTGATATCGGTACAGCTTTCCGCCGCTTGGTGTTAGAAGCGAGAGCAGGATATCTCCATTGGGAGCAAACCGCATCTGTTGCACATGGTTGTTCGGTGAGCCGAAGCTGAACATGCTGCCTTCTAAAATAGTTTCCTCTAGGCTGCCTTCGGGAACAGTGCGTTGTATGGCCTTGTTGGTGGCGACGTAGAGGTTTGCATCCTTATCAACGGCGATTGTTACATAGTACTCCCTTCCGTTGTCAACCTGATTTGGATACCCAGAAATCAGGTTTCCTGTTGAAGCCTGTGCGGTAAACAGATTGCCCAAATAGTCGATACTCAAAAGAACCTCACCGTTGCTTGCAACCGACTGAATATCCTTTAGGTTGTCAAACTGCTTTATAACGTCGCCGTTTGTCTTAAAGATGCCGGCATAGTCCTTTCGGTCATCATTGTCATCGGACGATGAGATAGAAAAAGCGGTCACAACGCTTTCTGTCGTTTCGTCGGCACTTTCAGTGTCAGAGGGCGCTTCGTTCGATTCGGCATTGGCAGAATCGGCGGGCAGAGTAAACACGGTGTACTCTATAAAGAAGGTATCCTCGCTAAGAGCCTCAATGTGGCTGCAATAGCTTGCCTGCCCTTCACCGACCACTTCTTTGAGCTGCGGAAGGTTGATTTCGCTTAGGCTTCCGTCCTTTTTGACAAGCCAAAGCCCGAGTCCCTTTTCGCCGTAGGTTACAACAAGGAGGTTGCCCTGCTTGGTCATGGTAAGCCGGTTAATTCCGGCGCCGAGATTATTCTGCCAGGACATATCCTGTTCCTTCCACGTTGTACCCATGTCTAGCGAGTGGAACAGGCGATACTGCATATATCCTGAATCTGTAATGATATTGTCGCAGTAGTAGATACCTTCGTCATTAGTCCATATGCCGACAGGAGTACCACCTGCATCGGGTGGTGTAATGTCGGTTTCCACATACGCTCCCATCGCGGCCTGAGATGATGTGGGCTTGTCGTCGATTGGCCTGCTTCCCCCGCACGAAGAAAACAAGGTGCAAAGCATAGCGGCACTTAAGGAAGCCGCAATTATTCTCTTAAGAAGTCTCATATAAACCGTATTCTTCATCATTTCTTTTACTCCATGCAATATTTGTCTTTATAGTGAAGCATAACATGGCAACCTTTAAAAATCCTTGAAATTATTCAAAAAAACTTTAGGTTCTTTTAAGATTCGTTCGGTATAATGGATTTAGATATTGTGAGGTGAGCCGCAATGCGTGTTTTGATGATTGAAGACGATAAAGATCTTTGCGCTGCGGTTTTGCAGCAGCTGCGCAGCAACGGGTTTGAGGCAGATGCCTGCCACAACGGCGAGGAGGGCCTTTACTATTTGGTGCAGGGCATCTATGATGTCTGCCTGCTTGACAGGATGCTGCCGGGGATGGACGGGCTAAGCCTATTGCAATCAGCGCGTGCCAAGGGCATTGTGACCCCTGTGCTTATGCTGACCGCGTTGAGCCGGGTCAGCGACCGGGTGGACGGCTTAGACGCGGGTGCTGACGACTACCTGGCCAAGCCCTTTGATATGAGAGAGCTGCTTGCGCGTGTGCGGGCGTTAGCGCGCCGCCCGGCCACCGTAGACCCGGACGGGATGAAACAGTACTCGGATATGACGCTCGACACCGCCCAGCTTCTTTTGCATGGTCCCCGCGGCCAGTGTACCTTATCCAAAAAGGAATGCGCATTGCTGGCTGCCCTCATGGCAAACGGCGACCAGACCGTCTCACGCCTAACCCTGCTCGGCAAGGTGTGGGGGCCGGACTCTGAGGTTGAAGAAGCGATACTCGACAGCTACATCCACTTTGTGCGCAGGCGGCTGCGGATGGTGGGCGCCACTGCCGTGGTCTCAACGGTGCGTGGAATCGGCTACCGGCTGGAGGTGCCCAAATGATACATAAGCTGCGCCGCCGATTAACCCTTATCTTTACGGCCCTGACCAGCCTCATCCTGTGTCTTTTGCTGTTTGTGGCCTATTCCATGTCTATGCAGCAGTATACCGCCGGCGCGGATGCCCTTTACCAAACCACTGTGACTACCGTGGTAACCAAGCTGCAGACGGAAAATACCATACGAGACCTGTGGCTTGCCTCAGTGGAGGCGGAGTATAGCTGCGTCATCCACATCGAGGACATGGGGGTTCCCCTGCATTTTCTCGGGGCGTGGAAGCCCGCGACCGACCGCATGGTGCTAATCGAGCAGGCAAAGAGCAAAGCGGAGGATAAAGGGCTGCGACTGAACAAGGCACCCTCCTCTTCTTTGTTTACCCAACAGGTAACCTTTACAATCACCGGACAAGCAGAGGATACCTATCAGACTTCGGTCGTGCGCATCCCTGCAAATGACGGCTGGTTTAACCTTGTGCTCCTGCAGGATATTTCAGACCGGCAAGGTCAGATTCTTAAGCTGTTGCTGATTCATATCGGCCTTGGGGTGGTCGGGATTGCGGCCCTATATGTGGTGAACTGGTTTTTGGCAGGAAGGGCAATACGTCCGACTGCAGAGGCAATCCGCCAGCAGAACGACTTTGTGGCAGCCGCAAGCCACGAGCTCAGAAACCCGCTTGCCGTCATCCACGCAAGTATCTTTGCGGCCAAACAGCAGCCCGAGGAGGCACCGGCCTTTTTGGATACAGCCATGCGCGAGACTGAGCGCTTATCACGACTAACAAACGATCTGTTTATGCTTACAGGTTCAGATGCAAAGACATGGAGCCTAGTCGAAGAGCCAGTTGAGGTAGATACCCTGTGCATTGAGGTGTATGAGCAAACCCATCTTCTTGCAACGCAAAAGGGGCATACCCTCTCCCTAAACCTGCCCGGCAAGGCCCTACCGACCATCAATGCTGACAAGGGGCGGCTGGTACAGCTACTTTCCATCCTCCTTTCCAACGCGATGGACTATGCCCCGGCTGGTACTCCCATCGAGTTGGATGTTCAGGCAGACCGGCACAACATACTCATTTCGGTAATCGACCACGGCCCCGGCATCCTTGATGAGTGTAAGAAACGGGTATTTGAACGCTTTTACCGTGCTGATAAAAGCCGCAGCAACAAGGAGCATTTCGGTCTTGGCCTTTCCGTTGCACATGAGCTTGCTGCCTTACACGGCGGCACGCTGACGGTAACGGATACCCCCGGCGGCGGTGCAACCTTCACACTTGCACTTCCGCTGTAAAGGCTGTCAGTTCATATGAATTATTCCGCACAGCACACAATCACAGCAAAAAACGGGAGAGCCTGCTTTATCAGCTAGGCTCTCCCGTTTTATATAAATAGGAGGTTAAAGAAATGATGAATTCATACTCGCGCTATACTGTTGCATTATGGGTATAGCTTAGAGCTTTCCTACGAGGTCAAGGCCGGGTTTGAGGGTTTTGGCTCCCGGTTTCCAGCGGGCCGGGCAAACCTGATCGCCATGCTCGGCGACAAACTGTGCTGCCTGTACCTTGCGCAGTAGCTCCTCGGCGTTTCTGCCGATGCCCATGTCGTGTACCTCATAAAGCTTAATCTCGCCATCGGGGTTGATAACAAAGGTTCCGCGCAATGCCTGTCCGTCCGGCTCCACCATGACATCAAAGAAGCGGGAGAGCACGCCGGCGGGGTCGGCCAGCATGGGGAATTTAATCTTGCGGATGGTTTCGGATGCATCCGCCCATGCCTTGTGAACGAAGTGGCTGTCTGTGGAAACGGAATAGATCTCCGCACCCAGCTTTTGAAACTCCTCATAGCTGTCGGCTAAATCCGCAAGCTCTGTGGGGCAAACAAAGGTGAAGTCTGCGGGGTAGAAAAAGAATACGCTCCATTTACCGAGAACTGAATCCTTTGTCACCTCGGTAAACTCACCGTTATGGTATGCGTTCACTTTAAAATCGGGTAGTTTTGTTCCAATTAAGCTCATCGTCTCATCCTTTCATACTATGCTGTTATGCTACTGGGGTAATGCTGCTTATGCGAGATAGGAGCGCAGCATCCAGATGGTCTTTTCGTAGTTGCGCAGGTAGCCGGTAAACTGATCTGCAGTGCCTTCGTCTCCGGCGGCGGCTGCAAGACTGACAATCTCCTTTGCGTCCTTCTGCAGCTTCTCAAGGTCGGCAAGTGTAATCTCGACCGAGGTCTTTGCGTCTACCGGCAGGGGATCGCGCTCGCCGATTGTTGTCGCCGCGATAACATCCTTTAAGGATGCATGAGGCGACTGACCAAGCATAAGCAGGCGCTCGGCAACCTCGTCCATGACATCGGCGGTTACGTCATACAGCTTTTCAAACTCTGCATGCAGGGTAAAAAAGCTACTTCCTTTGATGTACCAGTGCAGGTTGTGCAGCTTCATATATAGGGTTACCTGATCGGCTAAAAAGGTGTTTAGTTTATCAAAATAGTTTGACATTTTAAGTCCTCCTGTTTCGTTGTTAATGATAATTATTATCGTTATCATTATTATAGTCGAACAAGATTCATTTGTCAACCCTTTTAGCTTTTCTATTTGCTATTAACCTTATTCAAATTTGCCTAATAAAAAGGGACATCCTTACTATGTAAAGATGTCCTTTTGAGTATGTAATATGAATGGTGAAATGCTTAGCGTTTTCGCTACCGGCGGGGTATCGCTACCCCTTAAAAGCAAGGCCGGTCTATACCGTTGTGCCTTGCCCTGTTACCGAAACCGCCTCGGGCAAAAACTCCCCGCACATCTTCTCGGTGACTGCCTTGTTGCGGATAATTGCTGAGTAGAACCGTCCGCTCTGGCGGATGGTGCGCTTTTGGGTTTCGTAGTCAACATAAACTAAGCCGAACCGCGCACTTTCGCCCTCGGCCCATTCAAAGTTATCCATCAGCGTCCAGTGGTAGTAGCGCTCTACGGGTACATCAAGCTCGCTGAGCACCTTTAGGTGGTCATAGATATAACGGGTGCGAAAGCGGTCTTTGGCGTCGCAGGTGCCGTTTTCGGTAATCCAGATGGGCTTTTTATAACGCTCATAAAACCGTTTGCACACAATCCCGATTCCCTCGGGGTAGAGCTCCCAGCCGAGGTCATTAACCGGAACATCGGGCAGGGTGATGTGCTTAAAACCCTGCATCGCGTTGCGGGTGTAGTAGTTTATGCCGAAAAAGTCACAGTAGCTTCCCTTTTTGCTGTCAGACAGCCCCAGCGGGGGTGAAAATCTGCCCGTGACCATCGCCTCGGTAATCGCCCCTTGGAAGGCATGGTCATATATTCGGGTAGCAAGGCGGTCAATCAGGCTATTCCTGCGCATGGGCACAAACACGGAAAAGTTGTTTGCAAACCCAACCTTCGTCTCGCCCTCAAAGCCGAGCGCACGGCGCACGGTATGGATGGTCTTGTAGGCCTCGATATGGGCTCTGGCCATGTTCTTCATGACCTTAATCGTCCTTGAAAGACTCTTAACACCCGGAGGCCATATGCCGAAAAAGTAGCCGTTGACGGCATAGACGTTGGGCTCGTTGATGGTGACATACTCGCAGCACAGGTCGCCGAGCTGCTCGACCACAAACCTTACATACCGCACAAAGATATCGATGCAGTCCGGGTGTTCAAACCCGCCCATCCGTTCAAACCACATGGGGTTTGAGAAGTGGTGGAGGGTAACCAGCACGCGGATGCCGTTATCCCGCAAGAGACGCAGCTCCTCCTTATAATGCTCCATCGCCTCATAGTCAAAGCCGTGGCGGTCTGGCATGATTCTGGAAAACTCTATACCCATGCGGTAGACCTCAAGCCCCATCTCCTTCATCAGGGCTATGTCCTCTTTGCAAAGACGGTAATGATCGTCAGCACGCAGGCAGGTCGTTCCGTCCTTGATATGGCCCTTTGTGCACCAATCATACCAGTTATGGGTGGTGTCGCCCCCTTCAATCTGGGTGGCGGCGGTGGCACAGCCGAGCAGCATTCCGCGGGGAATTGCAAACGGCTTTGGCATAAGACATCTCCCTCCTCGTTCGCAAATAGTTCTTTTTGCAATCTATATTAAACTTGCGGCAAAATGATTCAGGCTAGATAGGGCAAAATCACCGAGTACTCATGCTTTAGGGCCTCCTCCGAGTACCGCTGGTTCGCGGGACTGGTGGAGGGCAGACAAGTAATCGGCCGCCTCGTCACGGGCTGGCACAAACGGGTGTAAAGCTCTTGTGCCTTGCGGCCGGTTGCAAAGATAGCCTGAATCGGCGCGTTGTCTAAGATCAGACGCAAATTGTTTGGTACAGGGTTTCTGATGCTCGCGTCGCTTGCGCCAGCGATATCGCAGGACGCAAGCACATCCCACAGGGCGATATGATGATTTAGCAATAAGGCCTTTTTCTGCTCGATGGTTTGGGGTATTTCTTCGTTGAGCAGGGCACTAAGCACCCTCCAAAAGCGGTTTTGGGGGTGGGAATAGTAAAACCCGCGCTCGCGCGAGCCCGGCGACGGCATAGTGCCAAGCAAGAGTACGCGGGAATGCGCATCAAAAACGGGTAAAAAGGCATGCGTTACATGGGCAGTATCACTCAACGGATGCGTCCTCCGTGAAACAGACATTCATAGATAATCACGTCATCCTTTAGGATGTCCTCTCGACCGAAAAACCAGTCAAAGTCCCCTTCCGCCTCGCAGCGATATGCAAACGGGCCGTTGCGGTGGGAAAGCGGGCCGCGAAACGGCATCTCAGGCGGTACAAGCAGGAGGGATTCCTTTAAGAAGTCGCCCGAAAATCCCTCTCCGATCACCCGGCCCGAGTAGTTCATCGCCCAGATGGGCACGCCGTCCTGCCACAGGGCCTCCTCCCCTGCAAACCGTTCACCTCCAAGGTAGGTATCAATGTAGGTGAGGTTTCCTTCGGTGTACACAAGGTCGTGTGAAGCAGGGCGCGAGGAGGGGCTTTCCGGCCCTTTACCTGCATAGGTTGCACGCTTTGCGCGGATTAAAAACTCTATAATCTCTTTATCCATACGTCCTTCCTCCAATATGCAAGTTGCACCTATATTATCGGCTGGGAACCACACAGTTTTTACCCCTGCGCTTGCCCGCATACATCAGCATATCTGCCTGAGCAATCAGTTCAGGCACCGTGGCACCCTCCCAGCATTGGGTGATGCCCATGGTCATGGTGATGGAAAGGATTCGGCCGCAGTACACAAAGGGGGCGGTTTCCACCGCGCGCCGCAGGCCGTTTACAATCTCCTTTGCCTGGGCAAGGCTTGTGTTTTCAAGCAGAATCAGTATCTCCTCGCCACCCCACCGGCATACCGCGTCGTTGTCGCCGAGGTATTCGGTGATGGTCTCAGCAAGCATCCGCAGCACAAAATCGCCGCTGGAATGGCCGTAGGTATCGTTGATGGTCTTGAAATCGTCGATGTCGCACATCACAACACACAACGGTTCTCCGCTCTGGCGGCTGTGCTCGATTGCTGTCTCCAGACGGGTGAGCATACTGCGGCGGTTAAGAAGATTTGTGAGCGGGTCGGTCTCGGCAAGTCGCTGCAGGTAGTTTGCCTTCTCCTCTAATATCATGACTGCAACGCTGTTGCTCTGCCCCCCGATAATGGCGCATGCAAGGATGCCCACGGCAAACACCACAATGTTGGTGACAAACAGAACATTGCGCTGCCATAGTACTAACGCCTCGGCATAGGGCGGAGTATAATATCCCGATACAATGCCCACAACGAGGAGCAGGATAACGCCGGCGGCCCGCAGCAAATGGGGCGTATTACGGTTGCGGTACATGAAATGCTCCTCTAGGATAAGGATGCACAATAGCACAAACTCAAACCCATATGCCCAGCCGAACATAATAGTGCCGACGGCGAAGGTGGAAAATACCCCCATGTGGAGCACGCTGAGCATGAGGGGGAACATCCTGTTTTGGACTGCAAACCCAAGCAGCATATATGCAATGATATTGACACACTCAAATGCGCAAAGGATATTTAGCTTTGAGGTGATAAAGATCGCAAGGTAGATGGTGTGAACCAATGCACACAGCAGGGTAATGAGTCCATACAACTTTTCAATGGACAACCCTCGGCGCGCTTCTTGCGATGTCGTCGATTTTTTGCCTTGCTGTATCAAGCAGTACACCGCTCTTTCCAAAATTTTTATGTAAACCTTATGAACCCTTGCTTAAATTCCATAGTTTTGTAATTATGGTAACACTACTTGGATTATTTTTCAAGCTTTTTGGTCAAAAGCACACAATATATTGTTGTTTTTGGCCTGCTTTGCTATGCAAAGACAATGGGTATTGCCCTGCACGTAAAAGTTACAAAACCTTAAAATGTCGTTTACATTTAAGCGCATTATTCGTTTGACAAAGGATAGGGGCGATAGTACAATTAACTTTGATTGACATGATTTGTATTCTCAATAGCCGTAAGACTATTTGTGTTGCGTACTAATGCCGCATCCTGCGGCGGAACGGAGCTTTTCAATATGGGTTTACTTACAAAGATATTTGGCACCTACAGTGAACGTGAAATTAAGCGCGTAGAGCCCCTTAAGGAGGCGGTACTTGCCCTGGAGCAGCGCTACCGCGAGATGTCAGACGCAGAGCTGCGGGCGCAGACTGCAATCTTTCGCGAACGCCTTGCAAAAGGCGAAACGCTCGATGACCTCCTGCCCGAGGCCTTTGCCGTCTGCCGTGAGGCGGGCGACCGCGTGCTTGGACTGCGCGCCTTCCCCGTGCAGGTGCTGGGCGGCATTATCCTGCATCAGGGCCGTATTGCCGAGATGAAGACCGGTGAGGGCAAGACGCTGGTTGCTTCCCTGCCCGCCTACCTAAATGCACTTGAGGGCAAGGGCGTTCATATAGTTACCGTTAACGATTACTTAGCCCGCTACGCTGCGGAGCTCATCGGCAAGGTCTATAACTTCTTAGGGCTTTCCGTTGGCCTTATCGTACACGGCTTAACCGAAGAACAGCGCCGCGCCGCCTATGCCGCGGACATCACCTACGGTACAAACAACGAGTTCGGCTTTGACTATCTGCGCGATAACATGGTTATCTACAAGGAAAAGCGTGTTCAGCGCGGTCACCACTATGCCATCGTGGACGAGGTGGACTCCATTTTAATCGATGAGGCGAGAACCCCGCTTATCATCTCGGGCCCCGGCGACAAGAGCACCGATTTATACGAGCGCGCAGACCGGTTTGTGACCACCCTGCATATGGTCAAGGTTGCGGAGCTTAATGATAAAGAAGACAACGACAACCTCGGCGGCGACTACATCGTGGACGAAAAGGCCCGCACCGCCACCCTCACCCCCTCGGGTGTTGAGAAGGCAGAGCGCTACTTTAACATAGAAAATCTCATGGACCCCGAAAACAGCACCCTGCTGCATCACATTAATCAGGCGATACGTGCGCATGGTGTCATGACCCGCGATATCGACTACGTCGTCAAGGACGGCGAGGTCATCATCGTAGACGAGTTCACCGGTCGCTTGATGCTCGGCCGCCGCTACAACGAGGGTCTGCATCAGGCCATTGAAGCCAAGGAGAAGGTTCAGGTTGCGCGCGAAAGCAAAACCTACGCCACCATCACCTTCCAGAATTACTTCAGACTCTATCAAAAGCTGTCGGGTATGACGGGTACAGCGCTCACCGAGGAGGCAGAGTTCCGTGAGATTTATAAGCTCGATTCCATCGAGATTCCCACCAACCGTCCGATGATTCGCATCGACCACCCCGATGTTATCTATAAGACTGCAAAGGCAAAGTATGAGGCCATCATCGACAAGATTGCCGAGTGCCACGCAAAGGGGCAGCCTATCCTTGTGGGTACCATCTCGATAGAGCGCTCCGAGCTGCTCAGTGCAATGCTCAAGCGGCGCGGCATCAAGCACGAGGTGCTTAACGCCAAGTACCACGACAAGGAAGCGGAGATTGTCGCTCAGGCCGGTAAGTTCGGCGCTGTGACCATTGCCACCAACATGGCGGGCCGCGGAACCGATATCATGCTGGGCGGTAACCCCGAGTTTATGGCTAAGGCCGAGATGCGCAAGCAGGGCTACGATGAAGAAGCCATCGTAAACGCGGTCAGCTTTTTCGACACCGATGATGAAGAGATTTTAGCTGCGCGGGCAACCTTCCGCGAGCTTGTGGAAAAATACAAGCAGGAAATCAAGGGCGAGGCGGATAAGGTTCGCGAGGTCGGCGGTCTGTTCATTCTGGGCACCGAGCGCCACGAGTCCCGCCGTATCGACAACCAGCTGCGCGGACGCGCCGGCCGTCAGGGCGACCCCGGCGAAAGCCAGTTCTTTATCTCGCTGGAGGACGACCTCATGCGCCTCTTTGGCGGCGAGCGCATTCAGGCGATGATGAACACCCTGGGCGTCGAGGAGGATATGCCGCTTGAGACCCGCATGCTCTCCAACACCATCGAGTCTGCCCAACGCAAGGTGGAAGGCCGCAACTTCTCTATCCGCAAGAACGTTTTGCAGTTTGACGATGTCATGAACCGTCAGCGTGAGATTATCTACGGTCAGCGCGCCCAGGTGCTAAACGGCGAAGACTTAAGCGATTATATTCAGAAGATGATAGACGACAGCATCTCGGCGGTGGTGGATACCTACCTTTCCGACGGAGATGTGCATGACGATTGGAACCTTGAGGGTCTGCGCGACTACTACATGGGCTGGCTCACCACCAAGGACAGCCTGCGCTTTAGCGTTGAGGAGCTCTCCGAGGTGCAGAAGGACGACATTAAGGCTGCCCTGCGCGAGAAGGCCCACGAGGTGTATGCCGCGCGCGAAAAGGAGTTCGGCTCCGAGCTTATGCGCGAAATTGAGCGCGTAATCCTTCTAAAGAACGTCGACGTACAGTGGATGGACCACATCGATGCGATGGAGGAGCTCAAGCGCGGTATCAACCTGCGCGCCTACGGTCAGCACGACCCCGTTGTGGAGTACCGCATCGAGGGCTTTGAGATGTTTGACGCGATGATTAACTCCATCCGCGAAAACACGGTGCGCTCCCTCTTCCTTGTGCGCCCCAGAACGCAGGAGGAGCCCAAACGCGAACAGGTGGCGGATGTGTCGCAGGCATCCTACGGCGGCGACGGCTCAGAGAAGAAGCAGCCGGTGCGCAACAAGGGCGCAAAGGTCGGCCGCAACGACCCCTGCCCCTGCGGCAGCGGCAAGAAGTATAAGAAGTGCTGCGGCCTTAACGAGCAGTAATCTCATTGCAACCGGCATAAAAATGGGCGGAAGGGATAAAACCCTTCCGCCCTTTGTATTTGATATGTAGGTTAGGACTGCGAGGATTCGCCTTCGCTTTCACCCAGAGCCTCCGGGGCAAGTTCGGTCGAGGATGCCGATTGGGTATCGAGCACAAGGTCGGGGTAGATCTCCTTTGCCAGACGTTCGAGCTCCTCGGCAAGGTGCGGGCTTTGGCGCTCAAAGATGACGCTGTTTACTGCGTATGCCCGCTCCTTTTTCACCGCGCTCATTTCGCCTAGGCGCTTGTTCTTTGCAAGGGTAGTGACATCAATATCACTTCCACACAATAGAACATAAGGTTTTGCGGCGGTGAGCTTTTCGTGTGAAAACTGCCAGTTTGCCCCCTCCGATGCAACGTTTTCGAGTCCCAGAACGGCAAGCAGCTTGCCCTCGTAGGTGTCGGGGGTAGCGACAATTGAGGTGGTGTCTACGATATATGCGCCGGTGTAGCTGGGGGCATCGGTCATGCCCTCTACCGTGCGCTTGATGGCGTCTGTCAGGTTGTTGATACGCCGTAAAAACTGTGCCTTGTACAAAGCACCCTTTTCCACGCCGACCTCAGCGCCCTCCATAAGGGTAAACACCTTGGCATACAGGTCTGCGGTTGATTCTAAGTCATAGGCGCGGGCCAAAGTGACGAGGGCTGCTCCCGTCTGCTGCATCTTGGTCAGGGCTTCATCGGTAGGCGGTGCCTGCATGATGATGAGGTCTGGGTTAAGCTGTGCAATCGCGTCGATATCCGGCATCAAAACGGTGCCCACACTCTTCAAGGACGACACCGAGGATGGGTAATCGCAGTAGTCAGTCCTGCCCACCAGGCGGTCCTCGTAGCCCAGCTCACACACAATCTCGGTAAGGGCCGGTGAAAGGGAAACAACCCGCACGGGCATCTCTTCAATATATACCCCCTCAAAGTCAAGCGGGTAGTTGATGTCTACCGGCTCCTCGGATGGCTGCGAGGAACTGCTCTGCTGCTCGCCCAGCCCGCAAGAGGCTAGGCTTAAGAGGGTAACTGCCGCAAGGGCCATGGCTAACAAACGTTTTAATCTATCCATAACATTGCCTTCCTGTCTTTTGCTAGGATTCTACTTTATTCTACCGTTCTCATAGGTTCCTTGTCAAACTGTGTCTAAACCGCTTGCGCAGCATTGCCAAGAACATACGGATAAAAACAGGCAGTATTACGCTGCCGCACCCTTTTTGGTCTTGCGGCGCTTGAGCTTTGTGGTAAAAAGCTTATCCGAGGAAAAGAGGCGAACCGCAAGGTAAAGAGACAGCGCCAGAAATACAAGCTGGTACACAATGCCGAACATCACAAGGGGATAATCCCCAAACACGAGTGCTGCCGTTGCGACAAATGTGTGGGTAAAGGGGATGAGATAAAGCGGGATGCGCACCATCACGGGCAGCGAGGAGATATCGGTAAACAGCGAAATGAGATAGGGTATCATCACGCAGAACATGATGGGGGTGATTGCGGTCTGTACCCCCTTGATGTCCTCGGCAAGGGCGCCCAGCATAGTGGAAATGGCAAGGGCAATCAGGATGGTGGTAAACAGCTCAATGCCGATGATAATAAACTGCATCGGCGAAAGGGTAAGCCCCAGGGTGTTCATCGCGGTGGATACATCGGTAATCCCCGTGCCGATGTTTTGCATGGTATCGCCTGCCTGTGCGGACAGGCCGGACATTCCACCGGTGAGTGATGTCATGTAGCTGGAAAAGCCCAAGAGGAAGACAATCGACATAAACAGCGAGCCGATGCCGGCAGCCGCCATCTTGGAAAAGAGGACTGCAAGGCGGGGAACCGGAGTGGACAGCAGGGTTTCGAGGGTCTTATCTCCCTTTTCGTTGGCAATGGCGGTTGCAGTCATCTGGGATGCCATAATGACAATCATAAAGATGATCATCGGTACAAAGATGGTCTGGGACATTGCTATCGACTGTACGACGCTGGACGAAACCTGCGCACTGCTTTCCTTGACATGGGTGTACTCCTGAACTGTTACAGGAGATTCAATCAGTTTGGTGTCGGTCACGCCCGATTTAGTGAGCAGATCGGTTTTAATCATCTCACCGATTTCTTCGGCGACGCTTTGAATCTGTGTGCCCGTCATGGTAGCAAGCACAGCAAAGGAGTTTAGCCTAGTGTGCACAGAAAGCATGGGTGCCTTACCCTGACTAAGAGCCTCCTCAAAGCCTTTTTCGATAACCAAAACGCTGGATTGGCCGTTTTGCTGGGCGGCCTTCAGGGGGTCGCTCTCAGACGCAGCTATCAGCTTGATTTCGTATCCGTCACTGGACAGGCGGGCGAGGATATCGCGCGATGCCTGTGTGTCGTCAAGGTCGGCTATGGCAACAGTGTTGCTGCTCTTTGCAGCCTCTTGTGTCGCACTGCCGATAAACTGCCCGAGCAGGGAGAATACTACAAGCACGATAATCATGGGCAGCAAAGCCTGAAGGGTTATCATATCGCGCAGTTCTTTTTTGAGTAATATCCAAAACCGGCTCATGCCTGTTTCACCGCCCTTTCAAAGACCTCCTCGAGGTTTTGCGCGCCGTATTTCTGCTTTAGGTCATCGGGCCTTCCGCACTCGAGTAGGACGCCGTTGTTGATGATGCCCACGCGGCTTGATATAAACTCAATCTCAAGCATGTTGTGCGAGGATACCAAAAAAGACATTCCTTCCGATGCGAGGTCTTTTATCATGCGGCGGATTTCAAGCGCATTGATGATGTCAAGCCCGCTGGTCGGCTCGTCCAGCACAGCCAGCTTCGGCCTGCTCATCACCGCGCGCGAGAGCAGGAGCTTGCGAATCATGCCGCGGCTGTAGGTTGAAATCTTATCCGAAAGGCGGTCGCCCAAATCGCAGATTTCACTTGCCCTGCGCACCATCTCCTCCTTTTGGGCCCTTGTGGTTGCAAAGAGAGATGCCATAAAGTCTAGGTAACGGGCACCGGTCATATTTTTGTAGGCACCGGCCTCATCCGGCAGATAGGTGATGATGCTTCGCACAGCGGCGGGGTTCTTCACGACGCTTATCCCGTCTACCAGAGCATCCCCCGAGGTTGGGGTCAATAGGGTTGCCACCACGCGGATGGTGGAGGTCTTGCCGGCGCCGTTTGGGCCGATCAGGGCGAATATCTCCCCCTTCTCTACCGTAAAACTGACGTTTTTGACCGCCTCTTTCTTTCCGTAGTTTTTACACAGGTTGTCTACAACAAGAGTGCTTTGCATGTCATTCCTTCCTCTCTATCCGAGTACGGGTATAAAGTGGATGTCTTTCGCTTAACCTTTGGGAAAATTAACATTTATATGCTTGACTGCCTGTCATACAGGTTATACTATAGGTTGTGGCTAACATTTATAACGTTCCGCTTATTCGGCACAAAGGCTCATACGCCAGTAAAATCAGCTTAAGTATATCATATTGTATCAAATAGTTATGAAAAACTTGTAAATAATAGCTCTACCACCGGCAAAAGGAGTTGGAACCATGTCCGCACAGACTCTGATAGAGATTAAGGATGTATATAAAATTTACAACCCCGGTGAAAACGAGGTACGTGCGCTCGATGGCGTCAACCTGACCATTAAGACCGGCGAGTTTGTCGCCATCATCGGCCAGTCCGGTTCGGGTAAGAGTACGCTGATGAATATGCTCGGCTGCCTTGATGTACCCACCTCGGGCGAGTACTACCTTGCGGACAGGGACGTATCCAAGCTGACCGACAATGAGCTCTCGGACATCCGCAACGAGCAGATTGGCTTTATCTTTCAGGGCTTTAACCTGATTCAAAGCCTTGACGCAATGGAGAACGTGGAGCTGCCCCTTATCTACCGCGGCCTCAGCCGAGAGGAGCGGCACAGAATCTCCAAGGAATCGCTTGGCCGGGTCGGTTTGCTTAACCGTCTGCATCACAAGCCGACGCAGATGTCGGGCGGTCAGCAGCAGCGCGTGGCCATTGCGCGGGCAATCGCCGCCCGCCCGCCTATCATTCTTGCGGATGAGCCCACCGGAAACCTGGACTCTAAGTCGGGCCAGGATGTTTTACGCATCCTGCACGAGCTTCACGCAGAAGGGCACACCATCATCCTCATTACGCATGATAACCAGATTGCCGCCACCGCCCAGCGCATTGTGCGGATATCCGACGGCAAGATTTGCGAGGATAGCATAAATCCCGCCTACACCCCTTTTCAAGGTTAGTGTAAGCGGGCTGCCCGATTTACTGCATCCATTCTTCAATGATGCGTTAACCAAGTTTGCTACTGCGGCATCAGGATTCTCACCAGTGTCGCACTCATGATAAAACCCACCATATCTCCGGTGAGGGCGCAGGGGATGGTAAACCGCGTCTTGCTGATGCCAACGGCACTGTAATAGACCGCCACGGTGTAAAACGTGGTTTCAGTCGACCCCATCATCACGCTTGCCACCCGCCCCGCCATACTGTCGGGACCGCAGTTTTTTAGGATGTCCTCCACAATTACCAAAGCACCGCTGCCCGAGATAGGCCGCAGCAAGGTAAGCGGAACGACCTCCTTTGGCATCTGCAAGAGTGACGTAATCGGTTCGGCGGCATTGGTTAGGATATCAAGCGCACCCGAGGCGCGGAACATTCCGATTGCCGTCATGATCGCGATTAAAGCGGGCAGAATGCTGATAGTGGTTTGCACCCCCTCTTTTGCCCCGCTGACGAATTCCCCGAATACATCCACTCCTTTATAGATTCCCACACAGAATATCACGGCAATGAATACCGGAACCACCAAGCTCGTCAGACTCATGACACAGACCGCACCTTTCCATCTTTCGTGCTTTTAAGGCTGTGCTTTGGCAAGGCCCGGGGACGAGGGATGCGTTTTTCTCCCGTTAGGCGCCCAACCAAGGCTGTAACCCCGAGCGCACACACAAGGGCCGCAAGTGATGCAAGCCATACACAGGGCAGGATATCCATGGGGTTTTGCGCACCATGCTCCACCCTAAGTGTTGCAACAGTGGTTGGTATAATGGTAATCGAGGCGGTGTTGAGCACTACAAACAGGATCATCTGGTGTGTGGGGACCCCTTCTGCCTTGAGCTCCTCTTTCAGCTCCTTCATCGCAAGGATTCCAAGCGGTGTTGCGGCGTTCCCGAGCCCCAGGAGATTTGCGGTAATGTTCATTGAGATTGCCTGCATCGCCTTGCCCTGCGGGTTCACCCCACGAAACAGACGCTTGGTTATGGGGCTTAGCAGTTTGCAGAAGGTCTGGGTCAACCCTGCCTTTTCGGCTACCCGCATCACCCCGCTCCACAGGCACATACCGCCGAGAAGGGTAATGGAAAGCTCAACTGCATCGATACCTCCGCGGATGGTTGCGGTCGAGACGTTTTCCATCCGCCCGTTGAGTATCCCGATTAGGATACTGATAAGCAGCATTGCGGTAATGACCCATGTCATCATATCATACAAACCCCTTATGCTTATTCAAATACCAGCCTAATCTGATGTATGCGTTTTTAGATTCTGGTAATTTTTGTAACGTTTGCTTTTCAAAATTATTCCAATATATTGATTTTTATGTTTAAAGTTAGTTATTGATACAATAATATTCCAATTTTCATTACATTTCCCGTTTTGGAAAAGAGATATTTTAACGCTTTAAAGCAATTATTTATAATTGGTAAATACCGCTAAAGACAGAACCCTATTTTCAGTTTTGCTGACTTAAATATATAATAAAACGTTTTATCTATGCGTTTTGCCGGCTTTTTCTGCTCTTTTGCCTTGCCGCATAATTTGATATTATTAACAGATGTTTCACAAAATTTTTTAATTTTCTACCTTCTAGTATTTGACATTTAACTCGTTTTGTAGTATATTATAAATGTTGATAGCAATCTTACAACAAAAATGCAGCAAAACGAGAAATTTGGAGGTACAAACATTGAAATCAACAGGTATTGTAAGAAAAGTTGACGAGCTGGGTCGCATTGTTCTTCCCATTGAACTTCGCCGTACCCTGAACATCAACGAAAAGGATTCTCTTGAAATTTACGTCGAGGGCAATCAGGTTATCCTCAAGAAGTATGAACCGTCCTGCATCTTCTGCGGAGATGCGAGCAACGTCACCGTTTACGGCGGCAAGAACATTTGCACAGCCTGCTTAAAGGAGCTTGCTAACCTCAGCAACAAATAAGCAAGCTAGTAATATGGTTCATCGGATAAGGGGTGTTTTGCTTAAGGCAAAATGCCCCTTATTTTATCTATATATTCCGAGGGAATGCATATCATTCATTGTAAGGGTTTTGATTTATTCATCTACAGTCTTTTTTACTCACTTCCAGTTATGATGATATGACCCAAAATACTTTATATGGTATGCCATTGTTTTTTCCGTACCAACAATGGTGCTTTTCCTGTTGCTGGGCTTGTCTAATATCCATATCCATGTTATACTTTTTTCATATACTTACTATGAAATAGTAGGGCATCGTTTGCCCTTTCGAAGGGGTGTGTGTAATATTTGAACTTACTAATGGAAAAATTCAAAGAAGTCGTTTTCTCTGTTGTGCCAATCACCGTAATTGTACTCATTCTAAACTTTACCATCTCACCGCTCGAAAACCACCTGCTCATCCGCTTTATTATCGGCTCAGTACTTATCATTATCGGCTTATCCATATTCTTAGCGGGCGTTGATATTGGTATTACCCCCATGGGCAACCTGCTTGGTAAAGAGCTCGTAAAGTCGCGTAAAATATGGATTATTATCACAGGTACAGTTCTGCTTGGTTTTTTGGTTTCCATTGCGGAACCTGATTTAATTATTCTTGCGGAGCAGGTTGATATGATTACCTCCGGGGTCATATCAAAAATTAGCATATTGGTTGTTGTATCAATCGGTATTGGGGTATTGCTTGCGCTTGGCTTTATTCGTATACTATATAACATACCGTTGTACAAGATACTAACGGGGTTATATCTGATTATTTTTGCCTTATCCATCTTTGCTTCCCCTGAGTTTCTCGCTATCTCCTTTGATTCCTCGGGCGCAACAACGGGTGCTTTGACCGTTCCTTTTATCTTAGCACTTGCGCTGGGTGTTTCGGCGATGAAGAAGGATAGTAAGGCCTCCGAAAAGGACAGCTTCGGTCTGCTTGCAATTGCTTCTGCCGGTGCTATTATTGCTGTTTTGGTTATGAGCCTTATCACGAGTCAGCGGGAGATCACCGGCACGCTAGATACCACAACCATTGAATCCACCGCTTTATTTACCCCTTTTATAAGTATCCTCCCCACCCTAATGGGCGAAGTGGCGCTGGCGCTATCTCCCCTGCTTGTTATCTTCATCATATTGCAGTTTGCATCTTTTAAAATGTCACGCAAATCATTTAATAAGATCCTCAAAGGCTTTGTGTATGCGTTTATTGGCCTTGTGATGTTCCTTTGCGGTGTCAATGCGGGATTTATGGAGGTAGGGCGGATAACCGGTTATCAGATTGCCTCGATGGATAATAAATTCATCATACTACTGGTAGCCTTTATTCTTGGTTTGGTAACCATCTTAGCAGAGCCTGCCGTTCACGTTTTGACACAACAGATTGAGGATGTATCAAGCGGTACCGTAAAAAGAAAAGCCGTACTTCTTTCTCTTTCTATCGGTGTGGGCGTTGCGGTTGCCCTTGCGATTTTAAAGATTATTGTTCCTAGCATTATGCTGTGGCATTATCTGCTTCCCGGTTATATTATTGCCATAGCATTGACTTACGTTACACCTAAGCTTTTTGTCGGAATTGCTTTTGACTCGGGCGGTGTCGCATCTGGCCCGATGACCGCCACCTTTATCCTTGCATTTGCACAGGGCACAGCCCAAGCAGTTGATACCGCCGATGTTCTGCTGGACGGATTTGGCATCATTGCGATGGTGGCACTCACCCCACTGATTGCCCTACAGATACTCGGTCTGATTTACAAACTCAAATCCAAGAAATTGGGAGGTAAAACAGATGATGCAAAGTCCCAACACACACCAGTTTGAGCAAGTATATGTAATTGCAAATTACGGGGCAGCAGATAAGATGATTGCTACCGCAAAAAAGCTGGGCGTACAAGACGCAACCGTGTTAATGGGTAAAGGTACTGCATCCAACCCTTTGCTTAAGCTGCTTGACCTGTGTGATATTCGCAAGGAAATCATCAGCATGCTCCTAGAACGCAGTATGGCCTTTGATGTTATGAAACACCTTAGTGAGCAATACCATTTTGAAAAGCCAAACCACGGTATAACTTTCAGTATTCCGACTGTTGCCAAATGCGACGGACAGGACGGATATGTTGAGGCCTTTGCCCCAAGCAAGGAGGAGAAGCAAACCATGTATCAAGCTGTTTACATCATCGTGGATCGAGGCCGTGCTGAGGATGCCATAGAAGTGGCATCAAAGGCCGGTGCACGCGGCGGTACCATCATTCACGCAAGAGGTGCCGGCGTTAACGAAACTAGCACGCTGTTTGCGATGGAGATTGAGCCCGAAAAGGAGATTGCCCTCATTATTACAGACCGCGAGTCTACCCAAGCCATCGTCGATTCGGTTGTAGATGCGCTTGAGATAAGTAAGGCTGGCAATGGCATAGTGTTTGTTCAGGATGTAAGCAATGCTTACGGCCTGTTTGATAAGTAGCAATATCATTTCTATTTCACTTTATTACGATACTGAAGGCGCAGCGTCACGATTACGTTGCGCCTTTTTACTTTGGCAGGTATAGTTTAGAGGAATTTCGTAAAATATACCTATGAAAACCTATTGACAAACAACCACCGATAGTATAAACTATATTTCAAGTTAGCATATGCTAACTTAGCGGTTCACCGCAGGAGGTACTTATGCAGCGCCACCTTGACGAATGCCTTATCTTTCATTGCGCACCTGCTCTTGCGGGCATAAAACCGTCAAGCCTTGTATCCTGCGCCGCGGCAGATTACCCCGCATTTGACAAAGACCTGCGCGAGCTCAACAGCAAGCTCAACCCGAAGGGCATATTCTTTGCTCCAGTATGCGGATGCAAAAACCGTGTTTTGCTTCTCGTTTACCGCGAAAGCAAGCTCGCAGCCCACTTAAGCGACCCTAAGGTTAAGCAATACCTTGAAAACGAGGGCTATCCTGTATCTCTCGGCACAAAAGCGGTGATTAATCACCTGAAAACCCGGCTTGCTAGCTCTGCAGCGTTTCCGCATGAGGTCGGTGTTTTGCTCGGCTACCCCGTAAGCGATGTTTTGGCTTTCGTCAGTAACAAGGGCAAAAACTGCAAGCTGAGCGGTTATTGGAAGGTGTATTCCAACCTAAGGGCAGCCGCCTTGTTGTTTAGCCGTTATGATCGGTGCCGCGAGGTACTTTGCAGGCGATATGAGCATACTCCCTCGCTTGTCCACTTGTTTGGAGCCGCTTAAATCATATAACCCTGTTGATTTCTTTTAAATAATACATTTCTAGCCGCAGAGGATTCATCCTCCTCACTTAAGAACGCAGCCGTCATATTAAACGGCTGCGTTCTTGTTTTATCTATGCCCTATCCCGATTGCTTACCGGATTGTTTACTCAGCTTGCTTTCCATCAAGCGCAGATTGCCTTGCAGACGTGCATCGTTCGGGGTAATTTTAATCGCCTGCCTTGCGTATTCAGCCGCCTTCTCGTATAATCCGAGATTCCAGGATGCAATGGATGCAAGATCATAGGGGGTGTGATCCCATGCCCGGCCTGTGTTGACATAGGTCCTTGATTTTTGTGTAATCGCAAGGGCCTGCTCTGCCATACTCAGGCACAGCAGCCACTCCTTCCAGCTATACGCGGCGTGTGCAAACTCAACATACGGGTCGCGCATATATGGGCATTCGCCGATTGCACGGAAAAACCAGATGCGGGATTGCTCTCGGTTTTCAAGATAGTTATAACAGCGCGCAATCAACCGCATAGCGGCACACCGTTCCTCCTCCCATGTGGCGGTGGGCAGGGTGAGGTATCGCTTTTGAATATCAATACAATCCTGCCATCGGCTCGCAAAGAAATACTCCCTGCCAAGGTAGTAGTTCATGCGGTCATCCAAAGGGGATTCCTGTACACCCATCTCAAGGAGCGGCAGGTAGTTTGAGCGCGATTTTGCAGGGTCGGGATAATGGTTGAGTACCATGCCCTCGATAAACACCTCGACGGGCCTGTCATTTCCGATATACTTCAGACACTCGTGCACGGGATAGGCCCAGACGTAATCCTTCTTTGTGTGCACCTTAAAGTAGGTAAACTGCACATCGGGTGTGCCGTCCGGTTTCAGGCTCCAGTTGTAAAGATATTTTCCCATGGTGGCGGTATCCTTCCACTGCGCTTCCAGTTTATCGCGCCATCCGGGCAGGAGTACCTCGTCAAGGTCTGTGCACACGCAGATGTCCACATCATCGGGGACGTGCGAAAGTGAGAGGTTGCGCGCTTTGTCAAACCGCCACGGACTGACTATCTCGGTATAGACCACCGCCCCGCGATTTTTCAGTTTTTCTACTGTATCGTCGGTTGAGCCAGTATCGGTTACTACCACAAGATCCGCCTCACTCATCGAGTCCATCCATCGGTCTACAAACTGTGATTCGTTTTTGCAGATGGCATAAACACACACCTTATACTTATGCACGCCCTACTCCCCCTTTTCTTCTGCCTTATTGCGGATTAAGGCAAGGTTGTTTTTCAGTCGGTCATCGTTGGGGCTTAAGCTGCACGCAGTTTGCGCATATTCATAGGCCCTTTTGTACAGGCCTGCATAATAACTGGCGATGGAGCCGAAATCATAAACACCAACGCCCCACGCCGCGGGGTCGGTGAGGTAGCTGCCGGTTTTCTGCGTGATGGCAAGAGTTTTTTCCGCCATCGCGGCTGCGAGTGTCCATTCTCTTTTGCGGTAGGCGAGTTTGAGCAAATCATAATAGGGCTCGCGAACCCATGAGCATTCCGCAATAGCCCGAAACAGCCACCGCTTTGCCTGCATAAACTCGCCTTTTGCTTCGTATGCGGATGCGATAAACCGCATGGAGGCACACCGTTCCTCCGCCCAGCCTGCTGTGGGGAGCTTCAAATGCCTTTGCAGCTGCCGGATGGCGTCATCGTACCGAGCATGGTAAAAATACTCCCTGCCAAGCCAAAAGGCGGTGCGGTCATCCATCGGGTTTTCCTGGGCGGAAAGCTCAAGCAGAGGCAGGTACTGGGCGCGCGACTTGGTGTTATCCGGATAGTGGTTGAGCGTCATGTCAACCCATACGCTTTTATCCGGGTCGCTTCCGCTGTACTCGAGCACCTCATGCACGGGATGCACCCACCGAAACCCATGCCGGCGGTGTATCTTTTCCATCGTAAACTGTTTTATTGGATTTCCGTTTTCGTCTAGCGAGAAATTAAACCGGTATCGGGCGCGGGTGTATTCGGGCTTCCACGCATCCTCAAGCTTTTGCCTCCAGCCCTTCTCAAACACCTCATCAAGGTCATTGCAAACGCAGATATCCACATCTTCCGGGATGTGGTCCATGCTGATATTTCGCGCTACATCAAAGCGCCACGGCTCTATTTTTTCGCTGTACACAATGGCCCCGCGCGCGCGGAGCTTTTCTACCGTGTTGTCCTCGGAGCCGGTATCGGTTACCACCACCATATCAGCCTCACTCACTGCATCCATCCACCGGTCTACAAACTGCTCTTCGTTTTTGCAGATGGCATATACACAGATGGTATACTTGCCCATCGTTATCGCCCTGCCTTTATCGTAAAGTGTAGATGCAAGGCACCTTAGCGTGATTATTAACTGCCTCACCATACCACTATATGTTTTTAGGCTGGTGCATGATACTAGAGCGTTTATTAAAAAAGCCCCGCCACTTCATGCGAGAGCATGAAGTGGCGGGGAAACTGTTTAGGTGAGATGTGCTTAGTCGCTAAGCTTTTTAACAGTGAGGTATGCGTTAACTCCTGCGCCTAAGGCCGCAGTTACTGAAACTAAGCTTGTAACAGCAAGGTCAAGTTCGCTACCTGCAGCCAGATTGATAATTGTGCTACCCTCGAAAAGGTTATCCGTACCAAGAGAGAGAGTACGAGTTTGAAGTGTCGAGGGCTCAAAGGTACCACCGACACGTACGCCGGCGGAAAGGCCTGCCGCCAATGCAACAGTGCCAATATAAACCATATAGTTGACCTCGTAGACTCCGCCTTCTACAAGAGTAATCGTATTGGTTCCAAGGGTTACATTGCTGCTCGACATCGGCTGGGCCAATGCAATTTGCTGGGTACCGCCCAGTACTCCGATTGAGATATTTTGCGCAGTGGTTGAGAAAAGTCCGCCAAATGCCTCTAATGCGGTTGGACCAGTGTCACCCGTCGGGCCAGTCGGGCCTGTGTCGCCTGGCGGGCCGGTTGGGCCGGTGTCTCCGGTTGGGCCAGTTGGGCCTGTGTCGCCTGTTGGGCCGGTTGGGCCAGTATCACCCGTCGGGCCGGTTGGGCCGGTGTCGCCTGTCGGACCAGTCGGGCCTGTGTCACCTGTCGGACCGGTTGGACCTGTGTCACCTGTCGGACCGGTTGGGCCAGTGTCGCCTGTCGGACCGGTCGGGCCGGTGTCGCCCGTTGGGCCGGTTGGGCCTGTATCTCCCGTCGGGCCGGTTGGGCCGGTATCTCCCGTCGGACCAGTAGGGCCAGTGTCACCCGTCGGACCAGTTGGGCCGGTATCGCCTGTCGGGCCGGTTGGACCGGTATCTCCGGTTGGGCCTGTAGGACCTGTATCTCCCGTCGGGCCGGTTGGGCCGGTATCACCCGTCGGGCCGGTTGGGCCGGTATCGCCCGTCGGACCGGTTGGGCCGGTGTCGCCTGTCAGGCCGGTTGGGCCTGTATCGCCCGTTGGGCCGGTCGGGCCGGTATCTCCGGTCGGTCCGGTTGGGCCTGTATCGCCCGTCGGGCCAGTCGGGCCTGTATCGCCTGTCGGGCCGGTCGGGCCTGTGTCACCGGTTGGGCCGGGTGGGCCTGTGTCA
>JAEZKF010000002.1 GCA_023415575.1 Bacillota bacterium | reverse complement strand
GCTTTATCGACCAGCCCGTGATGGTAGGCGGTAGGCCAATGCGGGCGACTGCCCTGTCGATGGGCAATCCCCACTGGGTGTTTTTTGTGGAGGATGTGGACGCGCTCGACCTTGACGCCATCGGCGCCTTGTATGAGTGGCATGAGCTCTTTCCCAAACGCGTAAACACGGAGTTTGTCGAGGTAAGGGATGGGCGAATCAAGGTGCGCGTATGGGAACGCGGCAGCGGTGAAACCCTTGCCTGCGGTACGGGGGCATGCGCTGCGGCAGTAGCAGCATGTGTATGTGAAAAGAGCGGGAGAAGCGTCATTGTATCCCTGCGCGGCGGCGAGCTTCTCGTGCGCTGGGACGAAAAGACCGGTGATGTCTTTCTCACGGGAAATGCAGCGCATGTATTTGACGGGCAATACTATTTTTAGTATAATACAAGAAATATTCGTGGTTTAAACCGGAAAAGGAAGATGAAGGCTATCGCATTGTTATCGATAGCGGGGAAAGGAATGATTGGAAGATGGCTTACAGCAATCCCAACTACGAACAGCTCAAAGGGGCATACCTGTTTGCCGAGGTGGCAAGACGCAGTCAGGCATATAAAGCGGCACATCCCGATAAAAGGGTAATCAGCCTCGGAATCGGCGATATCACCCTGCCGCTTGCGCCTGCAGTGGTCGAGGCCATGCACAAGGCCGTTGACGATATGTCAAAAAAGGAGACCCTGTACGGCTACGGCCCCTATGAGGGCTACAGCTTCCTGCTTGAAAAGATTGCAGAGTATGACTATAAAGCGCGCGGTGTTGAGATTGACACGAGCGAAATCTTTGTGAGCGACGGTGCAAAAAGCGATACCGGCAACATCGGCGATATCCTTTGCACTCAAAATACCGTGCTGATTGCCGACCCCGCCTATCCCGTTTATATCGATACCAACGTCATGAGCGGGCGCAGCGTAACCCTTTTGCCCTGCACGGAAGAGACGGGCTTTATCCCTGTTCCGCCCAAAGAGGGCTATGACATTGTATATCTGTGTTCCCCCAACAACCCCACGGGCTCCGTTATGAACAAGGAGCAGCTCTCGGCATGGGTACAGTATGCAAAGAAGCACAACTCGGTACTGCTGTTTGACGGCGCATACGAGGCCTTTATCAGAGACCCGGAGCTTCCGCGCTCCATCTATGAGGTAGAAGGGGCAAAAGAGGTTGCAATCGAGTTTAGAAGCTTTTCTAAGACCGCAGGCTTTACCGGTGTGCGCTGCGGCTATGCTGTTATACCCAAGGCGCTTAAGCTAAAAGGGCAGGGCGGCGAAATGAGCGCCAACGAGCTTTGGTTCCGCAGACAGAGCACCAAGTTTAACGGCACCTCCTATATCACCCAAAGAGGCGCCGAGGCGGTTTACAGCCCCGAGGGCAGCCTGCAGGTGAAAAAGAACATCGACTTCTACCTTGAAAACGTCGCCATCATCAAGAAAGCTTTGGATGATCTCGGCATTAAGTGCATCGGCGGCGCGAACTCCCCGTATATTTGGCTTAAGTGCCCCGATGGGCTTTCGTCGTGGGACTTCTTTGATAAGCTTTTGACCGAGTGCAACGTAATCGGCACCCCCGGCGAGGGCTTTGGCGAATGCGGCAAGGGATGGTTCCGCTTAACCGGCTTTGGCAGCAGGGAGGACACCATTGAGGCTGTTAAACGCCTTGAAGCACTGAAAAAGTAAATAAGTGTTAGAATACAGGAAATGTTGGTGGCGGATGCAACCAACATTTCATTGTATCTGCGCGAATTGTGTAATATAATAATATCGACCTGTTTCGCAGGCTGATGTTTTAAAGGAGTAAAGCGAAAATGAAAATCAGTGAGTTATTCAAAACCAAACGGGTTGTGTACTCGTTTGAGGTGTTCCCTCCGAAAAAAACATCCTCCGTCGAGACCGTATATCAAACGCTGGATGCACTGACCGACCTGAAACCCGATTACATCAGCGTGACCTACGGCGCGGGCGGCGACGGCTCGGACAAGACCTGCGAACTGGCGACCCACATCAAAAAGACGCACGGCATTGAGCCGCTTGCCCATATCACTTGCATCAACTCAAGCAAGCCCGAGGTTTTAAGCGTCCTGGAGGAGTTTAAGCGCAATGGAATTGAAAACGTCCTCGCGCTGCGGGGCGACCGCTTACCAGACTCCCCTATCAAGAGAGACTTTCAATACGCGAGCGACCTTGTAGCCTTTATCCGGTCTCACTGCGATTTTGATATCGCGGGTGCATGCTACCCGGAGGGGCATCCCGATTGTGATACGCTTGAGGAGGACATCGAACACCTCAAGCACAAGGTGGATATGGGAGTTTCCCACCTTAACAGCCAGCTGTTCTTTGACAACGAGGATTTCTACCGCTTCATTGAGCTTATCCGCAAGAAGGGAATATCGGTTCCGGTGCAGGCGGGTATTATGCCGGTAACCAATGCTAGGCAGATTGAGCGCATGGTGTCGATGACGGGCGCAAAGCTGCCCGGTAAGTTCAGCCGCATTATGGCGCGCTACGGACACAACCCACAAGCCCTGCGCGACGCAGGTATTGCCTATGCCATCGAGCAGATTATCGACCTCATAGCAAGCGGGGTGGACGGCATACACCTCTACACCATGAACCAGCCCTATGTCGCGCGCCAGATTAGTGCGAACATCGCGTCACTGCTTACAGATTCGGAAATTTACGAAGGTGTTTAGATAGTCAAATGAGATTACTTTTACAAGACCGTTCCTTTACCCCTGAGGTTGACATAAAAGAGGCAATCCGCTATCTCGGGTACCGAAAGATTGCACCGGACGAGGATATGCTCCGCGATATCGAAGCAGCCGCCCGCGAAACCGAGCAGGTAGCCACACCGCGTTTTGTGTGCGCAAAGTTTCCCCTTGCTCGCAGCGAAAACGTGCTTACAGTAGCGGACACACCGCTTGTATTGGAAGGCAAGGCAATCGCCCGCCATCTGCAGCATGCGGATGAGTGTGTATTGATGGCGGCAACGCTGGGTGTTGGCATCGACAACCTTTGCCGCCGCTATCAGGCGGTTTCGCCCTTGCGCGCCCTGCTCATTGATGCCTGCGCAAATTCATTGATAGAAGACTACTGCGATCGCATACAGGCAGCAGCAGGAGAGGAAGCCTGCAGAGAAGATGAAAAACTTACTTGGCGGTTTTCGCCCGGTTACGGAGACCTGCCCCTTACCATCCACCGAACCTTTTTGCCCCTTCTTGACACAGGGCGAAAGATTGGTCTTACTGAGACGGCGCAGCACCTATTAACGCCGCTAAAATCCGTAACAGCTATTATGGGGATTGTCCCGCGTACTGACAAGCCTTTACCAAAAGGCTGCGATACCTGCGCGGGGCGCGAAAACTGCAATTATGCACAGGAGGGCACCGGTTGTGGGGCTGAGAGAACGAATTAAAAACGATATACTGATTTTAGACGGTGCCATGGGCACCATACTGCAGCAGATGGGTTTAAAGCTCGGCGAATGCCCCGAGACCTACAACATAACTCATCCTGATCTTATCGCAAAGGTTCATCGCGGGTATCTTGAAAACGGAAGCGATATCATCTATACGAATACACTAGGCGCAAATGCAAAGAAGCTTGCCGACACCCCTTATAGCGTCGACGAGGTTATTCACGCGGCGGTCTCGATTGCGAAAAAGGAGGCCGAGGCCTTTGGCGCCCATGTTGCCCTTGATGTCGGCCCGATTGGCGAGCTGATTGAACCCATGGGGCCGCTCGCCTTTAAGGAGGCCTATCGCCTTTTTGCCGAGGAGATAAAGGCGGGCGCTGCGGCAGGGGCCGACCTCATCGTCATAGAAACGATGACCGACTTGTACGAGTGCAAGGCGGCATTGCTCGCTGCAAAGGAGAACTGCGACCTGCCTGTTATCTGCACCATGAGCTTTGAAGAGACCATGCGCACCTTCACCGGCTGTGATTTTCGTGCGATGGCGCTCACGCTCGAAGGGCTTGGCGCGGACGCAATCGGCATCAACTGCTCACTGGGTCCCAATGAGATTCTGCCCATTGCCCGCGAGCTTGTCAAGTACACAAACCTTCCCGTTGTGGTCAAGCCCAATGCCGGTCTGCCGTCACCGGATAAATCCTTTTACGCTGTCGAGCCCGAGCAGTTTGCACAAGCGGTTGCCGAGGCAATCGGCTTTGGCGTGACCCTTGTCGGCGGATGCTGCGGCACCGATGTGCGTTACATTGCGGCAATCAAGAAGGCGGTTTCTGGTCTTAAACCGGTCAACAGAGAACCTGTCCGACGTTTTGCAGTCTGCTCCGGCACAAAGGTGGTGGAGATTGACCGTGTCCGCGTCATCGGTGAACGCATCAACCCCACCGGAAAAAAGCTGTTTAAACAGGCTCTGATTGACCGCAACATCGACTATATCCTGCGTCAGGCCATTGAGCAGGCCGATGCGGGCGCGGATATTCTGGATGTCAACGTCGGCATCCCCGATATCGACGAGCCTGAGATGCTCGTTTCGGCTGTCAAGGCTATCCAGAGTGTAACCGACCTGCCGCTGCAGATTGACTCCTCCGATCCTGTCGCCATTGAAGCCGCGCTGCGTGTCTACAACGGTAAGGCGATTGTCAATTCTGTAAACGGGGACGAAAAGGTGCTTGCGAATATCCTGCCCCTTGTTAAGAAGTACGGCGCTGCCGTTGTGGGTCTAACCCTTGACGAAAACGGCATCCCAGATACTGCCGAGCAGCGCGTGGAGATTGCAAAACGGATTATCGAGCGGGCTGATCAGTATGGTATTGCCCGCGAAGACGTATATATCGACTGCCTGACCCTGACCGTAAGCGCCCAGCAGGAAAACGCTGCCGAGACCCTGCGCGCGGTTAAGATGGTTACAGAGCAGCTGGGTGTTAAGACGGTTTTGGGTGTCTCAAACATCTCGTTCGGCCTGCCCGAGCGGGAGCTTATCAACCGTTCCTTCTTAATCATGGCGCTGCAAAACGGTTTGAGTCTACCCATCATCAACCCGAACATCCGCTCGATGATGGATGTTGTAGCCGCAAGCGAGGTGCTGCTTGGCATTGACAAAAACAGCACCCGCTATGTCCAGCGGTTTGCTGCGCCAAAGGAAGCCCCTGCCGAAAGTAAGGCACCGCAGTCTGACACTGACATGACCATTGCCTACTGCATCAAAAAGGGACTTAAGCAGCAGTGCCGCGACAAGGCACGCGAGCTTTTGAGTACCCTGCCTCCGCTTGAGGTGGTAAGCAGTCACCTCATCCCCGCACTGGACGAGGTGGGCAGGGAATACGAGGCAGGCATCCTCTTTTTGCCGCAGCTGATTTCAGCGGCCGAAACTGCTAAGGTTGCATTTGAACTTGTTAACGAAGCCCTGCCCAAGGGCGAGCAGCGGCAGGACAAGCCTATCGTGTTGTGCACCGTCAAGGGAGATATCCATGATATCGGCAAGAACATCGTCAAAGTAGTGCTGGAAAACTACGGCTACCGCATCATCGACCTCGGCAGAGATGTGCCGCCCGAGGCGGTAGTCCAAGCAGCCAAGGAAAGCAAGGCACGCCTTGTAGGCCTAAGCGCCCTGATGACCACAACCATCAAGAGCATGGAAGAGACCATCGCAGCCCTCAAGCGCGAAGGGGTGGACTGCAAGATTTGTGTAGGCGGTGCCGTGCTCACCCCCGAATACGCTGTAAAGATGGGCGCTGACTTCTACGCGAAGGACGCGAATGAAGCGGTCGCTGTCGCAAAACAGGTGTACGGCCAGTAGAAGAAGGTTCAAACAATGACGAAATAGGGAGGGCGGACAAACTATGAAGATTCAATGGAATAAAAACTACACCACCATCGCCGTCTATGCGTTTTTGGTGATCTGCGGGGGAATCCTCTTTTACCTCATCACCAGCCGCATGGAGATAACCATGTCCTTTCTAAACAAGGTGAGCGGGTTACTGCTTCCCTTTGTCTATGGTTTTTCGTTTGCTTATGTTCTTAATCCCTTGTGCAGATGGCTGGAAAAGCGTGCCTTCGCATTTGTTGAAAAGAAGAAATCACGCCCCAAGCTCAGACGAAGCTTGAGTATTCTCACAACCTATATCATAGCATTCGCCCTGTTGGGGGGCACCATGATGTTCATCGTCCCCCAGATTGCGGTCAGTCTAAAGAACATCAGCGTCAACCTTTCCGGCTACTATGACAACGCCGTGAATGCGGTGAGGGAAATCATGTTGTCGATCGGGCTATCCGAGACCTTTGTTGACCAACAGATGATTTCCATTTTTGAATACCTCGATGGTCTGTTTGATAAGTCATCCGAGTTTATCACCAAGGCGCTGCCCTACTTATACGGGTTTACTAAATCGTTTACAACCGTATTGCTTAATTTGGTGGTCGGATTTGTTGTATCTATCTATGTTCTTGCATCAAAGGAGCGCCTCTTTGCAAAAAGCAAAAAGCTCATGTACGCGCTGTTTTCCGAGGCGTTTGCCGGCAAGGCCATAGAGGTTACCCGCACAAGCAACCGAATATTTAGCGGGTTTATAACGGGAAAGCTAATTGATTCGCTGATTATCGGCGTGTTGTGTTACGTCGGTATGTTGATATTCCGTTTCCCGTTTGCTCTGCTTGTTTCGGTGATTGTCGGGATTACCAATGTCATTCCGTATTTTGGACCTTTTATTGGCGCGATTCCATCTATTATTCTCATTCTTCTATATGACCCGATGAAGGGGATTGGCTTTGCAGTATTTATCCTTGTGCTCCAACAGTTTGATGGTAATATCCTTGGGCCGAAGATACTCGGCGAGAGCATCGGACTTTCCCCAATCTGGGTAATGTTTGCGGTTATTGTCGGGGGTGGCTTATTCGGCATAGTCGGAATGTTTATCGGCGTTCCGATATTCTCGGTACTACACTCACTTGCCAGAGAGTATATTAACGCCCGCCTTGCAAAAAAGGGGCTAAGCACTAAAACCGAAAGCTATCAATCGCCTCCAGCAAAACCTTGATTTGTGCATAATGGAAAAATTAGGACGATACCTTGCGTAGATACTTATGCAAGGTACTAATTATTAAACAGTATATTGCATTATTCAGTAGTGTGCGATATAATACAGTTAGAATCAAAACAGACGAAGAAAGGAATGTGGCAATTTTCGGTGCAGAGTAAATCGTGTCTGGGCGAAGTCAACCAGAAAGGAGTGTCGTTATATGAACATTCAGTACAAAAAGGGAGTACTGGAGCTGTGTGTGCTGTCGCTCTTGCGGCAGGGAGATAAGTATGGATACGAGCTTGCCGAGGCAATCAGCAGAGATATCCCCGTTGCGGAGGGAACCATCTACCCGCTGTTGCGCAGGCTGAAAAATGAAGGCTACTTTGAAGTGTACATCAAGGAATCGAGCGAAGGTCCGCCACGCAAATATTACAGACTTACCCAGAAGGGCATCGAAACCCAAAAAGAGCAATATAAAGAGTGGTCCGAGTTTACCAAACAGGTCATCAAGGTGATAGGGGGTCTTGACCATGAAGAAGAATGATTACTTAGCGCTTCTCAATTCACACCTCACAGGCTTACCTGAAAACGAAAAGATTGAAATTATCCTCGACTTTGAGGAGCATTTTTCCGCGGGTCTTGCAAAAGGAAAAACGGAGGAAGAGATCTGCGAGGATCTGGGTGACCCCATAAAGAACGCGGAGCAATATGTTGCAGGCAGCATGCCGCGCGGCTATATCGGAACAGTACCGCCCGTTGTGGCCACGGCAGGGTCTTATCAGGGGGCTGCCTACACCGCACCGGTCCAGCCCTCATCTAAAAGCAGCTCGCAAACGACCTTTTTGGTGCTGTTTATCCTTTCTGTTCTCTTTACCGTGTTTATGTATATGACCTTTGTTCCGGTACTTGTGAGCGGCGGTGCAGTTTTGGTTTCCGGCGTTGCTGCAGGGGCCGTTGTCGGTTCTTGGATTGTAACGGCATTGCTGATATCGCTGGGAATCTTTATCATGGCGCTTTCCCTGCTGATACTGCTTTCGCTCACATGGTTGTGCATTTATCTGTACCGCAGATACAGTCAGGATAAGGGGGTAACGGCACAATGAAAAAGGCAATTATCATCACAGCGATTGTCACGGCGGTATCGCTGGTCTGTGTCATCGGCTTCAGCATTGCCGCAGCAGCGGTGGGTATCCCGGCAGCAGCGAGCCAAATCGGCAAGGTTATTAACGGCGAAATCCATATTGCGGGCTTAGACATCGGTGACATTATAGCAGATGCTTTTTCTGATGTTGATGATGCACACTTTGTCGCAGACGATAAAACTACAAAAACCTTAGACCTTTCCAATGTAAATCAGGTCGAAGTAAAGGTGGATGCCGCCCGGGTAGAGATTACGCCGGTTGAGGGCAATACTGCCACTGTTACCGTGGAAACCTCCGGTTTAAAGGGCAAGCGCACCCTCAAGGCTGAGGTGAACGGTGAGTCTGCGGTAATCGAATCCAAGTATGTGTTTGATAACATCGTAAACGTTTCAGGTGTAACCCTTACCAGAGTTTATATTAAGCTGCCCCAAAAGCAGTATGATGCCCTTATCGTCAAGATTAGTGCAGGCGATTTGAAACTTAAGGATGCTGCCTGCGGTGAGCTTAAACTCAACCTTGATGCGGGCAACACCACCATCCTAAACGCGACAGCCGACTCCATGACCATATCCTGCAGCGCAGGCAATGTTGATGTAAAAACCGCACAGGTAACAGATATGGACATTGAAGCGGATGCCGGCAACGTTGATTTGCGTGACGTTAAGGGCAAATCGCTTAACGTTTCGGTCAATGCGGGCAATGCATCAATGACAGGCGACAGCGTGTTTACCGACAGGATTCAGGCAAAGGTTGATATGGGCAATATCGACCTGCAGCTTTCCAAGGATATCGGGTTTACCCTGAATTACAAATCGGATATGGGCAGCTTCCTAAACCGCTTTGACGGCAAAACAAGTATTATATCCTCCGGTAACGATTCAAACGACTTCATCTCCCGCAAGGGCACGCTCGAATACCTCGACGGCGCATGCGAGATTGACCTAGACATTAACATGGGCAACATCACCATCAAATAAGCCGTTGATTGCAGTTAAAGGGCAGGCATAAACAGCCTGCCCTTACTCTATTTATCTGGGTATTGATTTTTGATGTACAGTCGATGTAAGATAGTAGGGTACGGTCAAAGGCGACTGGGTATTGCTGCTTTGTGCGGCAGTACAGTGAAAGGAGTACACATGGCGATTCGATGCTGCATCTTCGACCTAGATGGAACCCTGCTCAATACACTGAATGACCTTGCAGCAAGCTGCAACTGGGCGCTTGCGCAGTATGGATTTGCAACCCATGATATTGAGGCATATCGCTATTATGTCGGCAACGGGGTGGATAAGCTCATTGAGCGCGCGGCTCCCGATGCTACAATAGAGCAAAAGCAGGCGATAAAAGAGGCGTTTTCTGCACACTACGCGGCACACTTCATGGACTTAACTGTACCTTATGACGGCATTGAGGCTGTTCTGCGCGTGCTTAAGCTTGCCAATATCCGCACCTGTGTTGTTTCCAACAAACCGCATACCTTTTCAATTGAGCTGGTCACAAGGATATTCGGTGCCAAGTTTTTTGATATCATCATCGGCTCGTCCGATGACCTTCCAAAAAAGCCGAACCCCGAAGGCGTACTTATGTGCATGGAGAAGTTAGGATTTAGTAAGGACGAGTGTGTTTATATTGGAGATTCCGATGTTGATGTTTTGACCGCGAAAAATGCGGGCGTCCGTTCGATTGGAGCGGTGTGGGGCTTTCGAGGAAAAGAAGAGCTTATAGCGGCAGGCGCAGATATGATTGCAGAACATCCCATGGATATTGTTTCGCAGCTGTTGCCTGCTCAAAAATCGTCTTGACAAAAGAATAATTACCATATATTATATCTTTAACAATATAGTTCAAAGGCTGTGACGGAGACGGGTATCTCCTATGTGATTTCAGAGAGCCGGCGGTTGGTGTAAGCCGGTATTGCAAGGGGATAAACACCCTATCACTCCTGAGCCGGAACGTCAACGCCCTAATGGGTCAGTAGCGTGCTCCCGTATGACTGCGTTAAGGTCGGAGGTTTGTTGGAACCTCGCTAAGTGGTGTATCTACACAATATTGGGTGGTACCGCGGGCTATATAAGTATAATCGGCTCGTCCCAATTCCTTTATAGGGAATGGGATGGGCCTTTTTTACACCCTAATTCTCGCAGACCGTAATAAGCGGGTAGTTTCAAAAAGAGATAAATCAGTTCTGCGGGAAATAATCAGTACATTATAATCGAGGAGGATTTTTCAATGGAGCCTAGGATTATTGAGATTGCCGAGCGAATTAAAACCCTGCGTGAGATACTAGAAATCTCAGTGGAAGAAATGGCGAAGGCTACCGATGTGACCGTGGATGAGTACTGCGAGCTCGAACAGGGTAAGACCGATTTTTCATTTACCTTCCTGTTCAAATGCGCAGAGCGCTTCGGGGTCGACATCGTAGAGCTTTTGACCGGCGAAAATCCCCGCCTTTCTTTCTACACGGTTGTACGCAAGGACAAGGGGCTGCCGATTAAGCGCCGCGAGGGCTTTACCTATCAGCATCTGGCCCCGCTGTTTAAAAACAAGTATGCCGAGCCCTTCCTTGTTACAGCCCCCTACCGTGAGGAGGAGCAGGATAAGCCCCTGCACCTGAGCTACCACGAGGGTCAGGAGTTTGACTTCGTTTTAGAAGGCAAGCTCAAGGTTGCCTTGGAAGGCCACATCGAATACCTCGAGGCAGGAGATGCCATCTATTACAATTCCGGTCACGGTCATGGCATGATTGCCACCGGTGGAAGTGACTGCAAGTTTTTGGCGATAGTCCTCAAGGATCATAAGAGCGCTGAGGATAAAGAGTAAAACAGGCTTACAACCAATCCGATATCTGCTGTTCGGAGGAATTCACTCTGTGAGAGGACCCTGCCGCAGTTTTGTGCTATGACTAGCGACATGAAAGGAATGATTGATTGATGGAACGGTATTATCAGAACTTCTGTAAAGAGACCTTTGATGAGAACGGTGTGCTCGTCGGCTTTGAGCCGGTCTGCCCCGAGAACTTCAGCTTTGCATATGACGTTGTGGATGAGTTTGCAAAACGCGAGCCGAATCGCCGCGCACTGTTGTGGTGCAACGAGGAAGGCGAAGAGCGCGTCATCACCTTTGGCGAGCTAAAAGACCTCAGTGACCGTGCGGCAGCGGTATTTGCACGCGACGGCATTAAAAAGGGCGACCGCGTAATGCTGATTTTAAAGCGCCACTATCAGTTTTGGTATGTGATTACAGCTCTGATGAAGCTTGGTGCTGTTGCGATTCCCGGAACACACCTGCTAACCAAAAAGGACCTTTTGTACCGTTATGAAGCCGCTGGGGTGAAAGCTGTTGTTTGCACACATGACGGCGATGTATCCGACCATGTGCTTGAAGCATGTAAGGAATACCCTGATGTTACGAACCTTTACATGGTTCGAGGAATAAAAGAGGGCTTTAAGGACCTTGATAAAGCAATCGAAGCCTCGGACGGCGTGTTTGAAAAGCCTGAGACCTTTGCTACCGACCCGATGCTATTGTACTTTACCTCCGGCACAACGGGATACCCCAAGATGGTGCAGCATGACAACTCCTACGCAATTGCCCATATCGTCACGGCGAAGTACTGGCAGAATGTCGCTTATGACGGCATCCATCTGACCGTTTCCGAAACCGGCTGGGCAAAGGCTGCATGGGGCAAGCTGTTCGGTCAGTGGTTCTTGGGTGCAACCATATTTGTGTATGACTTTGAACGCTTTGTGGCGTCAGACCTCCTACATAAGCTCGAAAAGTACCGTGTAACATCCTTCTGCGCTCCGCCTACTGTCTACCGCTTCTTCATCAAGGAGGGTATGGATGGATATGACCTCAGCGCACTGAAATATGCGACCGTAGCAGGCGAAGCCCTCAACCCCGAGGTTTACAACCGCTTTAAGGACTTTACCGGTCTAAAGCTCATGGAGGGCTTTGGACAAACCGAAACCACCCTGCTGGTTGCAAATCTTGTCGGAACCGAGCCCAAACCCGGTTCGATGGGCAAGCCCTCTCCGCTGTATAACGTCGACCTTGTAGACGAGGAAGGCAAAACAGTCGCAACCGGCGAGGTGGGCGAGATTGTTTTGCGAACCACAGACGAAAAGCAGATTGGTCTGTTCCTCGGTTACTACCGCAACGAGAAGCTTACAAACGAGTGCTGGCATGACGGCCTCTACCACACCGGCGATACCGCTTGGCGTGATGAAGACGGCTACCTGTGGTATGTAGGCCGTACGGATGACCTGATTAAGTCATCCGGCTACCGCATTGGGCCGTTTGAGATTGAAAGCGTTCTGATGGAGCATCCGGCAGTACTTGAGTGCGCCATCACGGGCGTACCGGATCCAGTGCGCGGCCAGGTAGTAAAGGCGACAATCGTGCTTACAAAGAACTACAGCCCCTCTGATGAGCTTGCTAAGGAGCTGCAGACCTATGTGAAGAACCAGACTGCTCCTTATAAATACCCGCGCATCGTCGAGTTTGTTCCCGAGCTGCCCAAGACTATCAGCGGAAAGATCCGCCGCGTGCAAATCAGGCAGGAGAGCGAAAAGAAGCACAGCTAAACACCGAAAAACAGGCTTATTTTACAAGACAGGGCGAACCGCAAGGCTCGCCCTGTTTTTCTCATTTTGGACATGCATAAAGCGGATAAGCAGCAAGGAAGTTTGAATTTTCGGCAAGATGTCCGCATATAATATGACAAATTAAAAGAACGCGTCCCTCTATAATTAAGTATAAAAGGTGGGATTGCGGGTGCGGGAGCAGGTTGTGTACATAGATGTTTTGCTTAGCGTCAATCTGCTCATTAACTACTTCTTGCTGCTGCTCACGGCTAAACTAATCCCAACACCGGCAAAAAGAATTCGATTATTTTTTGCTTCACTGCTTGGCAGTGTTTACTCGCTCATTATCTTAGCACCCAGTTTGGTATTGCCGCTTGATCTTCTTATCAAGGCTGTGTTTAGCCTTTCTATTGTGGTAGCAGCTTTTGGATTAAAAAATAAACGGATGCTCGTGCGCGCCTACTGTGTGTTTATGGTGAGCACCTTTTTATTTGGCGGCATTTTCTCCGCCCTCTACTTCTTGACAACTCCCAAAGGGATGCTTGTCCGCAACGGGACGGTTTATTTTGATATCTCGGTACTCCAGCTTGTCATCTATACCATCATCGCGTATCTCGGCATGACGCTTGCTCAGTTCATTGCAAAGCGACGCGCCCCGGATCGTTTAAACTACCGCGTTACAATCAGATATTTAGGTAAAGCCGTATCCCTAGATGCAATTGTGGATACCGGAAACAGCCTTAAGGAGGCGTTTTCGCAGTATCCGGTTGCCGTGTGCGGAATCAAGGATGTTAAAGAACTCCTTCCTGTAAGGCTCAGTGAGATTATTCTACGCACCGACGCAGCTGGCGCCATGCAGGCGCTCAGCGCAAGCGAGTTTGCTTCTTCGGTGCGTATTATCCCCTACCACGACGTGTCGGGAGAGGGGCTGCTTTTTGCGTTCAGACCGGACAGCTTAGAGCTTGAACACAATCAAACGCGCCTATACTGCGACAAGGTATATGTGGGGATAGCGCAAAAACAGACCACACGGCTTGATTATTCCTGTATTCTGAATCCACAGATTATAGAACTTTCAACAGAGAAACGGAGTGCACGGTGTTATGAGAACGAAAGCGACGGCAGTGGCAAGAATACGGTATGAGGTGCTGAGGCTGCTGATTCGCCTCGGATTGTGCGACCCTCTGCACTACATTAACGGGCCGGAAACCCTTCCGCCGCCGCTGAGTCTGGATGAAGAGACTGTCATCTTCAAAAAGCTCGAAACGGACGAAGAGAACGCCCGTCAGACACTCATTGTTCACAACCTTCGGCTTGTGGTTTACATCTCGCGCAAGTTTGAATCAACAGGCGTCGGGGTGGAGGATTTAATCTCCATCGGAACCATCGGGCTGATTAAGGCGGTCAATACCTTCTGCCCCAATAAGGGCATCAAGCTTGCTACCTACGCCTCCCGCTGCATCGAAAACGAGATCTTGATGTTTTTGCGCAAGAGCAGCCAATATAAAAACGACATCTCCATCGATGAGCCGCTTAACATCGACTGGGACGGCAACGAGCTGCTGCTTTCCGATGTACTAGGCACCGACAGCGACTACATAAGCCGCCACATCGAGCAGGATGTCGAAAAGACCCTGCTGCATGAGGCTATCGATCGCTTATCCGAACGCGAGCGCATCATCATGCAGATGCGGTTTGGGTTAAGCGACGGCATTGAGCGTACGCAAAAAGAGGTTGCTGATATGATTGGCATCTCGCAGTCCTACATCTCGCGCCTGGAAAAACGCATCATCAAACGCCTGCGCAAGGATTTAGACAAGGTTACCTGTGTGTAGATTTGCTACGCTAATTATGGCAGATTATGATGCAACAGGTTGAGTTTTGCACGCCGGTGTGTTATAATCTGTAATTGGTAAGTGCCAACTTGGAACTTCAAAGAACCATTTACCGCTTTGCTTATCCTTTTTAATCGGGCTATACTATGTGTGAAGGGCCTGTTGTACTACGACCAAAACAAAACTCCGTTGCGTTTTTGTTTTGTATATACCGGTCATAGCGTATAAAAGAAAGGATGAAAGAAATTGAAGCTGTTTATCGACACAGCAAACGTTGCAGACATTAAGAAAGCGGTTGACCTGGGTGTCATCTGCGGTGTAACCACCAACCCCAGCCTGATTGCCAAAGAGGGAAGAGACCTTGAGGATGTAATCAAGGAGATTACCACGCTTGTGGATGGGCCGATCTCCGGAGAGGTTAAGGCAACCACGGTAGATGCCGAAGGCATGATTAAAGAAGGCCGCGAGATTGCCGCCCTTCACCCCAACATGGTTGTAAAGATTCCGATGACTGCCGAAGGCCTCAAGGCAACCAAAGTGCTTTCCGGCGAGGGCATAAAGGTAAACGTGACCCTCATCTTCAGCGCGAATCAGGCTCTGTTGGCTGCTCGTGCCGGTGCTGCATTTGTCAGCCCCTTCCTTGGCAGACTGGATGATATCTCTCAGCCCGGTATCGATCTCATTCGCACCATCAGCCAGATGTTCGCGGTTCACGGCATCGAGTCGGAGATTATTGCAGCTTCCATCCGCAACCCCATTCATGTAACCGATTGTGCACTTGCGGGTGCTGATATTGCTACCGTTCCTTACGCTGTTATCGAGCAGATGATTAAGCATCCTCTTACCGATATCGGCATTGTTAAGTTCCAGGAGGACTACAGAAAGGTATTTGGCGAGTAAGCCTTTCTTCTAAAAGACGAGATAAAGCCGGCGCAACGAAACGCGCCGGCTTTTGTTGAGTATGAAGAGGCCACAAGGAATAGTTGACATAAATACAAAAGTCTTGACTTGCTTGATGTGCAAGGATTCAACCCGCCACGAAAAGCGCGGTTTTGAATAGATTCTCTGCCGCAGCAACAAAAACGAAACGGCAGGGTGAAAGAAAGGATGTTAAGAATGAAAAAGACAAACGCAATCAAGGTGCTTGCGCTGATGCTCGCAGTTTCGTTGCTGCTGCTCGCGGGCTGTAGTGCAAAGGGTATGAGTCTCACGGTGCGCATTACCGGGCCGGATAGCAACGTTCTGTTTGACCAAGCGGTAACAGTGACAACAAAGCAGCCGACCGCAATGGATGCCACCTCCGCGGCCATTAAACAGGGAGGCCTTAAAATCGAAGAGTCGGACGGCTTTGTATCAGCAATCTCCGATATCCAAAGCACCCAAACTGACGGATGGCTTTTGTACATCAACGGGGAGATTGCATCGGTTGGCGCAAAGGAGCAGGCAGTAGCAGAGGGCGACACAGTCGAGTGGCGGTATGTCAACTACGACGAGGTATTCGGTCAAACTGCGGGTTAAACTCAGATTTACGCAAAAATAAGGGCATATGGACAGAAAACAGACTGTCCATATGCTCTTTTGTTAACTTCTCACACGTTTTGTCAGGGAGATTATTGCTCGCGTTGTTTTTCGTTCTTTACGTTGTTAATCTTGTTCTGGTTGTTTTGCTGCTGCTGTTGCTGCTGTTGCTGTTGCGCTCGGTTTTGCTTGTTCTGTGTCTCGTTTTTGCGTTCTTCTCTGTTTTTTGCCATTCCTTATTTTCACCTCTTTTCCATAACATGCGGCAAATGCCGAGGGGAATTATGCGAAAATAGTATTTGATCCATTTGATTTTTTATTCGGGCATTTTGTCACGCAGCAAGCGATTTCTATAGATGAAGGGATAAGGATAATCATGCGCCTTTCGGTAAGAATAATAAAGACTACGCATAAATGCGGCGATGATAAACGAACCGAAACAGGAGTGATGATATGGCAAACCTCACGGCTAAGGAGCTTGCAGCCTTAGATGACCAGCTTGCTCAGGAGCAGGTGCTTATTAAGAAATACCGCATGTATGCCCAGCAGCTATCCGATGTTCAGCTAAAGGCAAAGTGCGAGCAGATAGCCACAGAGCATCAAAACCACTACAACACGCTGATGTCATATCTGAACTAAAAGGAGAAATCGCTATGATGGCAAACAGCAGCGCCTTTCAGGATAAGGACATGATTACCGACGCCCTCTCTTCGCAGAAGTTCATAACCGATGTGTACAACACCTATTCCAGCGAGTGCGAACACCCACAGCTGCGCGACGCGATGATGAGCATCCTAGAAGCGGAGCATCAGATTCAGTTCGACCTTTTTAACGAGATGAAGAACCGCGGCTGGTACCAAACCGAGCCGGCAGACGGGGCAAAGATTCAAGAGACAAGAACGAAGTTTCAGAGTCAGTAGAGTATTCGCTTGTGTAAAAAGCAATCACACAGTACGGTAAGGTGCTAGTGTGATTGCTTTTATGTTTGCTCAAAGGCGCTGTTATGCACTTCCCTTTTGGTTGACAAGCGCTCGGTTTCGTATTACGCTGTTAACAGGATTTGCTTCCGCCCATTAGCCCGCACGGGCAGAACATAGCAGCAGGAAATGAGGTATATAATTTATGAAGGTACTCTTTCACATGCCCACAAAGGTGATTATAGGCAAAGACTGCATCAAAGACAACGCGCAGTTACTGTGTTCCATGGGTAATAAGGCACTGATTGTAACCGGTGCAAACTCTGCAAAACGATGCGGAGCCCTAGATGATGTTATATCGGCTCTTACCGCCCAGGGCAGGGAGTATGCTGTGTTTGATAAGGTAATGGCTAACCCCACCATAGAATGTGTCTATGAAGGGGCAGCATATGCAAAACAGCAGAAGGCTGATTTTGTCATTGCAATCGGCGGCGGCTCTCCCATGGATGCTGCAAAGGCCATCGCGCTGCTTGCGTGTCAGGAAATTCCCGAGGTTAAGCTGTTTTCGGGCAGCTACGAAGATAACGTTTTGCCCATGGCATTTTTGCCGACCACGGCAGGAACCGGCTCGGAGGTAACCCCTTACGCTGTTCTGACCAACCACAAGGCTCAGACCAAGATGAGCATTTCATCACCCCTCATCTTCCCGAAAATCGCCTTCTTGGATGCGAAATATACCATGGCATTACCCTTGTCATCCACCATCAACACGGCGATTGACGCGCTTTCACATTCGATTGAGGGTATGCTGACGGTTAAAGCCAATCCGATGAGCGATGTTTTCGCTCTGCAAAGCATTCGAGATATTCTCTCCTGCTTTGACGCACTCCGGTCAGGTAATCTAACCTTTGAAGACCGCGAAAAGCTTCTATATGCCTCTATGCTCGCCGGCGTTGTAATAGCGCAGACCGGCACAACGGTTGTGCACCCCATGGGATATCCGCTTACCTACTTCAAGGATGTCGACCACGGGCGCGCAAACGGTCTTATACTGGGTCACTTCCTTGAATTAGTGCACGAGCGCAACCCGCAGCGTGTTGACCAGATTCTTTCTCACGTCAATCTTTCCTCGGCCCGCGAGCTGGAAGACCAGTTGGTGTCACTGCTCGGCAAAAAGGAAGAAGTCACCCTTACAGAGATTGAGCAGTATGCCGACAGTGCCATAAAGGCAAAGAATGTGCAAAACACCTGTGTTTTGCTAAATCGCGATGATCTTGTTGCAATCTACCGCAAAAGCTTTGGATATAAATAAGTCGACAGTGCCCGAAGCCGCGTTTTGCTCATACAATAAACCGTGAGCTTTATTACTATGTGCGAAAGGTGAAGGGCATTGAAGGCTGTAGTATACGGTCATAAAATCTTTTCATACGACCTAGCATGGGGCTTTGAGCAGCTTGGCTGGGAGGCGCATGTTGCAAATCCATCCACAGTTCAGGATATGGATGATTTGCTTGCTAGGCTGTCTCCTGAGCTTTTGATTACACTTGGTGCACCGCTTTCGCTTAACAGGAATATACTCGAGTACTTATCAAAGCGAAGGACGCCTAACATGACGTATGTGCATTGGGATACGGACGGAATCTCAAGCCAGCTCTATCGGTCGGTATCAGGCGAAGGGATTGAGATGGATGTCATCAATGCCTCCAAGCCCGATATGGTGTTTACCATGTGTCCGGAAATGCTTGAGTTTCTCAAAACCAAGGGGATTGACAGCCACCGCCTTGACTACGCATTTTGTCCGATAAACCACCATCCCGCGCCCCCGCAAAAGGAGTATATCGGAAAGATTGTGCTGTTGGGCCAGTCTTATCTTGAAATCATGCTGCGGTCGCCCGACCACTACCGCTATAAATCGCTGGGCTATCTCGTCCGCCCCCTGCTGGAATCGGGGTATCAGGTTGACTTTTTTGGCGAGCCGCTACGGTATCGCGCCCTACTTCAAGCCATGTGGAAAATCAATCCACCCACAGAGTGGTTTCATCCGTATCTTGCTTACGATAATACCCACAAGCTGTACAGCGGCGCATTTATCAACCTTGCGACACAGAATCATCGGCATACCATTACAAAGCGGACATTTGAGATTTTAGGCTCCGGCGGATTTCTGCTTTCGGCCGATAACGCGGCAATCAGGGAACACTTTGTCCCGGGCAGGGATTTGGAGGTAACTTCATCTGCGTCCCAAACGCTTGAGATAGTGGAATACTACAAGAAGAATCCCGATAAGTACATTGCAATCCGGGCAAATGCACTTAAAACGATTCAAAACCATACCTATAAGCAAAGGGCAGAGAGCATTGTAAATGCTGTTACGGCTTACCGGTCTTCCGCAATAAAAACGGGTGCCTAGGTTAAGAAAAGTATAAATGCAGGCTGACTGGAAACTGCTATATCAGACGGACTTTAAAACGACAGACATAAGGGGGATAATCAAATGAGCAACCATTTTTTAAAGAACATCGAGTTTGAGAAGGGCCTTTACCTATGCGATTTGGTCGAATATCAACCGGGTCAGGTGGTCAGCAGAACGCTGGTTCAAAACGGCGCGGTTAGTATCACCCTATTCTCCTTTGATGAAGGGGAGGAGATTAGCAGCCACTCCTCAACCGGAGACGCAATGGTTACAATTATGGAGGGAACTGCGCTGATTACTATCGGTGAAACCAAACACGAGGTAAGCGCAGGGCAGACCATCGTAATGCCTGCGGGTATCCCACACGCCCTCGAAGCAAAGACCAGGTTTAAGATGCTGCTGACAGTGGTATTTCCCTTAAAGTAGTACATCAAATAGCAAAGCCCGCCAAGTATGGCGGGCTTTATCGTTTTTACTGATTTTTAAGCTGTTGAATATACTGCATGGCAGTTCGCGGCGACCGTCCGCCCCGCATGGCAGCAAACCGTTCCGCTTCTAAAAACAGGGTGGAATCATCGATTTCAATCTGATGGTATGTCTTTAGTGCAAGCACGATGTCAAGATACTGCTGCTTATCCGGCTTGTAGAAACCGACACTTAGGCCGAACCGGTCGGATAAGGAGCACAGCTCCTGAATCGTCTCGTTGAGAAGGATATCGTCCCCCTCTCGGTCGGAGAAACGCTCCTTAACAAGGTGCCTGCGGTTGCTGGTTGCATAGATCGCAAAGTTCGTTGCCCTTGCAGCGGCAGAGCCTTCGAGTACAGCCTTGAGGGCGTTAAAATCATCCCCAACCGATGTAAACGATAAATCATCTATAAACAAGATGAACTTCAAAGGATTATCCTTGAGCTGGGCGATAATGGCCGGTATCTTGTGTAACTGCGACTTGGTAAGCTCAATTAAACGCAAGCCTTTTGCGGCAAACTCATTGACCACCGCCTTGACGGTTGATGATTTTCCGGTGCCGGCATCGCCATAAAGCAGTACGTTGGCGGCGGGCTTTCCCGCAAGCAGGGCTAAGGTGTTTCGGATGACCTCGTTGTGCTGGTCCTCATACCCGAAAAGCTGATTAAGCCGAATGGGGTCGGGGTAAAGAACAGGGTACAATGCCCCATCCTTGAATGTAAACATGGTGTGGTCGTAAAATATGCCGTATCCGCGGGTGGAAACATTGCGCAGGGATTCATAAAAGGCAGCAGTTAGGTTAATATCACCTGTCTGCCATTTCGGCAGATAGCCGCTATAACCGAGGGTCGCAACTACCTCATCAGATAGTATTTTGGAGATGCGCTCAAGCTTTTTAAGCTCCTGATTTACACAGTCTTGAAGATAGTCTTCGCTTTTCTTACCACAGGCTACCTGACGGATATAAAGATTATCGTCGCAGAGCACCCGTCTGGTGATATACTCAGTCAGGTTGTTGC
>JAEZKF010000058.1 GCA_023415575.1 Bacillota bacterium | reverse complement strand
TGTTTTTGAAAGCTTTCCGGGCAGGGCTTAGATTGGTGCTGCCGTTTTTATCGCGCATGGTAGCTTTTTACTGATTTTTCTTGAATTTTTCCTTGCTCTCCCTATTGACTTAGCACCATTGGACTTTGTGCAAACACATTTAGCAAACCTTCCGATTTCCTGCACGCCCTTGTTCCATAATCGGGACAAACTTTGCATACCAATATAATACAAAGCGGTCCTTTGCGCAAGATAATCTTTATTTGATTTGCGCCCCAAAATATAGGGATAATTCGAGGCATGAGTGGAAAAACTTTATACAGACGTCCCATATCGGGACAAGATACATCTAGTATCTTCACACCATCCTATCTCATTCCCTTTATTCCATCGAACGCGGAGGAAAATGAACGTATGCAGGATAAGATTATTAACATTCTCAAAATCGCCATCATAGTAGCACTCAATCTTTGCATCATCGCGCTGGTGGTGTATACCTACAATCAGCCCTCCTTCGAGACCGAGGCGGTAGAGACCCTTTCAAAGCTCGGCTCCAGGGGCGATGAGGTCAAGAAGATTCAAACCAAGCTCAAGCAGTGGGGCTATTACGACGGCTCGGTAGACGGCATCTACGGCAACAAGACCGAAAAGGCGATTCGCCTGTTCCAGCAGAAGAACGGCCTTACCGTCGACGGCATCGCAGGGCCGGAAACCCTTAAAGCCATCGGAATCTCATCCGGCGGAACCGGTACCAACAGCAGCGCCTACAGCTCAAACGATCAGGCCCTGCTTGCCCGCATCATCTCGGCAGAGGCCCGCGGCGAGCCCTACGAGGGTCAGGTAGCCGTGGGTGCCTGCGTGCTCAACCGCGTGAAGCACCCGTCCTTCCCCAATACGCTGGCAGGCGTTGTCTACCAGCCCGGCGCCTTTACCGCAATCACCGACGGCCAGATTAACGAAGCGGTAACCGAAAGTGCGCGCAAGGCGGCGCAGGACGCCCTAAACGGCTGGGACCCCTCGGGCGGAGCCATCTACTACTACAATCCGGACAAGACCTCCAACAAGTGGATTCGCACCCGTCCGGTTATCAAGCGCATCGGAAGCCACCTGTTCTGCAGCTAGGCAAAAACCTGAATGAAGCTATCCATCGCCTCCTATTGCGGCAAGCCGCAGTAGGGGGCGTTTGCATGAAACTCCGTTTTGAAAATATGGATTTTTCGCTTCTTTCTCATTCGCTCGAAAATTAGGTTTTTTGATTTTTATTTATCCTTTCTGTCTAGCTTTGTAAGGGTAAATATCTTTTGTGTTTGATGCGCTTTGTTACGCCGTTTTTAGCATAATCGCGTTTGCTTTTCATGATTGTACGAATGTTGCCATGAATACACGAATATCCTAATAGCGGCCGCTTTTGCACGATAAGCATACAACATAATGCGTGCAGTCTTTGCCAAAGCTAATGCAGTAGCGCGATATGCACATCATCTGCAGATTGATAGGTTAATCCTGCACGACCGCAAGCGAATCACACAACAAAGGGGGGCGAGTAGATGAAGCAGGTGCCGAGCATCCGGCTCTTGTATGTTTGGTGGGTGCTGACCTTTGTCTGCACCATCCTTTTGTGTCTTGCGCTTTCTTTGCTCTCCCTCTTTTCAGACGCCTTATGGTTATGGACAACCGCTTTTATACTTGTGGTATTCTCAGTCCTCTTTGTATGGTACCTGCCCGCCCGCTACCGCAGTCTTCGGTATGAGATAACAAGCGAGTATGTGCTTATTTTAGGCGGGGTGCTCAACAAAACCGCGCGGTACCTGTATATCAAGAACATCCAGTTTTCGGCGGTGGAGCGGTCTATCCTTGATATGATGTTCCATCTTCACACCGTCCGCCTGCGCAGCCCGGGGGCCTCGCTTGCATTATATGGCCTTGATGACAACGCCCTCTCCTGCGTCACCGCCGTTCTGCCCCAATTGTTTGACAACAATCAGTAATATTATCAAAATAACATACGCTATGTTTTCCTTTTGCCCTGCTGACAATATTTCCGAACATGATTTCCGCGGCAATTGACACCACTCAAACTGCAAAAGGCGGTTATTGTCTATGACCACCCAATACCTACGCCCCCACCCCATCGCCATCGCGGGCTACCTCTCCCGCGCCATGTACCTGCTTATCATTCCGGTTGCGCGCGGGCTTTTGCTTGCCCTGCGCGCCGGAACTATCATTGCATGGGCCCAAGGGGCATGGTTTGATATTTTGGTGCTCATGTTCATCACAGGTCTTGCCGCCGTTCGCTGGCGGCTGACTGTCTTTTGGTTTGACGAGGTTGGGCTGTACCTCAAAAAGGGGCTATTTTATCGGCAGACAGTCTATATCCCCATGCAAAACATCGCCACCATGTCCACCCAATACCCTCTTTTGCTCCGCCCTCTGGGTGCTGTCATCCTGCGCGCCGATACCTCGGGCGGCAGTATGCGAAAATATGATTTTGAGCTCATCGTCCGCAGGCGCGACGCAGAAAATGCCCTCGGCAAGCGCATAAGCTCGTGTGATAAATCGCGCGGAACCCGCAAGGTGCTGTTTCCCCATTCCCTGCATATTGCGGCCCTTTCCGCCTTTTTGTCTAACAGCTTTGCGGGTGTGGTGTTTGCGGCAACCTTAATCTCCCGCGCGGGCGACATCCTCGGTGAAAAGCTGCAGGGCCGCGTTCTTTCGCTGCTTGCAAGGATTTCCGAGACGGTCTCCTCCATCTCCTACGGTGTCCCGCCCCTAGCCGCAATGATTGCCCTTATCATCCTCGGCGGGTGGTTTATCGGGTTTTTGCGCAACCTTTTGCGGCTTGTGCGCTTTCGCATCGCCCGCACGGGTTCCCTACTCACGATTGACGCGGGCCTTATCACCCGCCGTCGGTATAGTGTGCGCATCGACAAGGTGTTTTACCTTGATATCCGCCAAAGCGTGATGACCAGACTCCTTCGCATCTATCTTGTTTTTATCCGGTGTACCGGCTACGGCAAGGACAAGGACGAGGCATCCGTCCTCATCCCCTCCGCCACGCGGCGCGACCTTGCCCCCATGCTCGGCGGCCTTTTGCCCGGCATACGCCCGCATGCCCGCTCGATTAAGCCGAGGCGGGGCGCTTGGTTTCGCTACCTCTATTCCACCCTGCTTTCGGCTATCGGGCTTGTTATCATCTACTGCATTGCCCTCTACCTCTTCCCGTCTTGGAGAGATGTATCCCGCTTTGTGTTTTTGATGAGCTGTATTCCACTCGGCTGGCTGTTTTTATTAAAGATTGTCGACTACCTGACCGCGGGGCTTTCGTTTGAAAAGGGAGCTCTCACCCTGCGGTATTCAAGCGGCTATATCCTGCACACCGTGGCGGTTAAGCCCTGCCACATCGCGCTGATTAGTATTCGCCAGAGCTTCTTTCAGCGCCTAGGCGGGTCGTGTGATCTGCTTGTGTACACCTTCTCCGAGCAAAACCGGTTTGCACGCCCCCACCGCGTCAAGGGCCTCTCCCGCAGCGAGGTGACAAAGGAGCTCGGGCTGTAGGCGGTTCCATTCCCCAAATCAAAAAGAGCCCGCATACGCAGGCTCTTTTTTATTGCTTTGATTACCAGGTGATAATGACCTTTTCGCCGGCTAGCGCCTGGTCGAGCGAGGTTTTCACCTTGTCGATATACATGGCGCGCACCGCGTAGATGACATCGCCGTTTAGGAGAATCGCATAGCGGCGGTCGTTAATCTGCTTAAACTCCACGACGCTCGGCTGCGACTTGTCCAGATATTCGTAGGTATATTTCATCTGCACCGCAGCATCCTCGGGAATCTCGGCTGCTTCATACTCGCCCTTTGCGCTGATAAGAAGCTGGTAGTACGAGCGGAATATCTCGCTATCCATCTCCTTATTGGAGTTGTACTTCACGGTCAGGGTGTCGTCCTCCCCGTGAGTAAGGTCAAACCGGTGGGTCTTGCCGTCAAACTCAACCGTAACAGCCGAAACCGTCTTGATGTTCGGCACGCAGGCGAGCTTGTAGTAGAGGTCAAACGGCTTAAACTCCGCCCAGGTTACAAGGCCCCTGTTGACAATGAAGATGGCGTTATTCTTTGAGGTCATGCAGTAGTAGTTGCCGTCTGCATTCTTATTGCCGAGCTTAAGCTCTACCGTGTTTCCACCAAAGGTCAATGTCAGGGTGGAAAACGGCTCGGCAAGTCCGGTTTCAACAAGCTGGTCTTCGGTGGGCATGATATAAATTGCATCCGATGCCTGCAGGCCCCACGGCGAAGTAGTTACTGCCGTAGCATTGTTGGAGTCTACCTCCATCTGCCTCGGGGAGACCATCTGGTATCCGCTAGAAATGAGAGCAGCGGTATCGTCCGACGAATCGGATTCTTTGAGTATCGGCTCAAGCACAATCGGCTCAGGGCGGCTGGTGCCGGCGAGAACAATCTTTTCAAAGTACTGCTCATTGCTCTCCTGCGAAGGAATAAGGGTCAAATCCACAAAGTCTTCCTTTTCGACCGTGAGCCTTGTTAAGCTGGTCTTTGCAATCAGGCCGACCTCTTTGGTCGCGGGATTGTAGACATAGTAGTTGGTGGTATCGGGCGCCTCGTTGCCGATGCTAAAGGTAAAGGACGAGCCGTCCGCATATGCAACATCTACCTTGCAGAATGGGTCCTGCAGACCGTAGAGCGCAAGGTTATCAGCGCCGTTTTCAATTGTACCGGTGATTGTTGCGGAGAACAGGGAGTCTACAACATACTTAACGGCAGAGCTTGTGAATATTACATCGCTCGGGATTGTCACCGTTTCGCCCGTATCCGAGAGGTAGGACGAGATGGTAAAGCTATCCCCGCTCTTTGTGATGTTGTAGGTGCCCTTTGTGTTGCTGACTGTAACGCTCTTTACGTCCTCAGCCTTCTTATCCGTAATCAGATATTTGGCATCCTCAGAATCGCTGATAACAGAGGACGTATTGTCGCCTTCGCCGCCGCCTCCCAGCAGCAAAAACGCAAGCGCACCGCCCAAAAGCAGGATAACTGCAAGCACCGCAAGTAAAGTCACCGTGCGTTTGTTTGTCTTTTTCTTGCCGTTACTGCTCATAGCTATTTATTTCTCCTCTTAATCCATACAACGATGCCGGCTGAGAGAACTACAAGCGGCAGCAAGATTACAAATACAAAACCAAGAACGATGATCTGTGCCGCATTGATGTTAATCTCTCTGGAGCCGATCTTCTTGGAAACGATGTTGAGCGTGGTTTCCTTTTCGCTGAGGGTGTTGAGCATCTCGGTGATATACTCCGCGTTGCCGATTACCGTACTGGTTGTAATCGACTCATCCACAGCAAGCGAGGTGGAGAACACGAACACGTTGGAGGTCAGCGGGGTGGTGCCGTCATAACGCAGCTTCTGGCTGCGGATAAGGGCGCCAAAGGGCCCCTTTTCGTCGTTTTCGCTCGGTGTATATCCCTCGGGCGGATCCATCGGGTAGATGTAGCTGGTATCGGAGTAACCGAGCAGCTGGGTTGTGGAGATGCTTCCCTTGCCCTCAAAGAGCGTAGTCAAGGGCCTGCCGTATGCCATCATTACAAGAAGATCGCGGTCCTTGATGGAGGAAGTGTAATCATCGCTGGAATACTCTGTAAAGGAATAGAAGGGATACTGGGCGTTGGCAAGCATATTGGTGCTCGTCTCGTACACAATGCCGTCGCCGATCTTAATACCCCAATCCTCTAAGAAGGCCTCGAGGTTGGGCAGGTCGGGCTGTTCACTGTCGGCAAAGTACAGAAGGTTCTTGCCGTAGTTGCCGCCGTTTTCAAGGAAGAGCTCTAAGCGCTTGATTTCATCGGTGGTGTAGTCGCGCATCGGGGCGTTGATGATAACAAACTGGGCATCGGGGTTGATGTCCTCGCTCAGGATGCGCTGAGAAACGGTGTCGAAGTTAATGAGCGACAGGATTTTTGAAAGGCCTGCGCTCTCGGTCTCCTCGTGACCGGTAATGATGCTAGCAAGCACCGTATGGTCCGATGTGACATACTCAATCGCAGAGCTCAGCACCTGCTCAGCCTTGGAGGAGGTAATGTACTGCGAATAGTAGGTGTAGTCAAAGTCTGTGTTAAACAGGTCGGAATCAAGGAGCTTCTTGTAGCGCTTGTCGCTTCTGACTAAGATGTTGCCCGAGGCAAGCGACAGGTCGGGATACTTGGAAACGATGGAAGGGTCCTTGATGATATCGATGTACTCAATCTTGATGTGATCGGAGTACTTCTGGTAGTTATCCAAAACCGTGATGGCCTGAGCATAGTATTCGCTTGCGTTGAGATAATCCTCTTTCTTTGCAAGCACCTTAATCTCAACGTCCTCATCAAGCTCCTTTAAGAAGTTGATGGTTTCGTCGGAGAGCTGGAACACCTTTTCGCTGGTCATATCAATGGTCAGCGGATAACGGTCAACCAAGATGGTAGCGATGATATTTAAAATAACAATGATGGCCACAAAGCCAACCGAGATAAGCGTTGCAAAGCTTCCATACTTAAACCGGCGGTTTTGAAGGGCGGCCTTGAGATTTGATTTTTTCATCAAGCCCACCTCCTCTTCTCAAATACGCGAATGGTGAAGAAAATGAATACAGCAATGATGCTTAAGAAGAATAAAACGTTGGATAGGTCAAACAAGCCCATGGTGAACTCGGAGTAGCGCTGGGCAACCGAAAGGCTTGAAAAGACGGTCTTTATTACCGAGTTGGAAACAAGCGAACCGATGCCGTCAAGCAGCCACAGGCCGAGCATAACGGCAAAGCTCGCAACAGCCGAAACCACCTGATTCTCCGTCAGCGACGAGATAAACAGGCCGATGGAGATCATGGCAGCGCCCATAAACAGCATGCCTATGAAGTTTGAAAGGAACACCGACCACTCCACGGCACCAAAGGCTGCAAGAACCAGCATCATAATGAAGGTCACGGAAAGGGCAATGGTAAAGAGTATGAGTGCTGCAAGGAACTTGCCCATTACAAGCGAAAAGAGGTTGATGGGTGCAGTCAGAAGAGCCTGGTCGGTCTTCTGCTTGCGGTCCTCACTGAGTAAGCGCATGGTGAGGATGGGGATTAAGAACAACACAATGGTAAACATCGACGAAAATACCGCGCTGATGTCCGAGCTCTGTGCAGTCAGGCAGGCGGCAAAGTAGAAGATGCCGGCAAACAGGCAGAACACAGCAAGGAAGATATAACCGATGGGCGATGCAAAGTACGCCTTTAGTTCACGTTTGAGTATTGCAATCATTTCTGGTCACCTCCGGCTTTTTCCGATGTCGCCGCATCATCCTTGGTCAGCTGCAGGAAGATGTCCTCCAGCGTAAGCTCGGTGCTCTTAAGACCGAGTATCGGCCAGTTGCGGTCGGCAAGGCGGCTAAAGAGCTCGCGGCGGATATCCACGCCTTCCTCAGCCTCAAGGGTATAGTCAAAAGCGCTCTTTTCGCGCTGGCCCATGCAGGTGACCTTAACCATACCGGGGATGGTGGAAATAAGCTTTGTGACCTCAGCCTCCGGCCCGTCAATGCGGACGATGAAGTTGTGGTCGGTGCTCAGGGCGTGCGAGAGGTTATCGGGTGTATCGTCTGCGACAATTTTACCCTTGTTGATAACAATTACGCGCTCGCAGGTTGCCTGAACCTCAGGCAGGATATGCGACGAAAGGATAACGGTATGCTTTTTGCCCAGACTCTTAATCAGGTTGCGGATTTCGATAATCTGCTTGGGGTCAAGGCCGACCGTCGGCTCGTCAAGAATCAGCACATCGGGGTTGCCGAGCAGTGCCTGGGCAAGACCGACACGCTGCTTATAACCTTTGGATAGGTTCTTGATAATCCGGTTGTACACATCGGTGATCTTTACAAGCTCGCATACCTCTTTGATATGCGCAGTCTTGGGCAGCGTGACCTTCTTTAGGTCGTACATAAACGAGAGGTAGTCCTTTACGGTCATGTCCATGTACAAAGGGGGCTGCTCAGGCAGATAACCGATCTGCTTTTTTGCCTCGATGGGGTTTTCGAGCACGTCGTACTCACCGATGAAGGCAGAACCTTCGGTTGCCGACAGGTATCCCGTCAGGATATTCATCGTGGTGCTCTTACCCGCTCCGTTGGGGCCGAGGAATCCCAGTATCTCACCCTTTTCTACCTTGAAGCTGATGTTGTCAACCGCACACTTGCCTCCGTAGCGTTTGGTGAGGCCTTTTACCTCAATCATTGTAAGCTCCTTGTCCTTTCTTTTGGCTTTTATCCGTTTTAGGACTAAGCCTTTTTTCAGAATGTCGCTTGGGCCTGCCCCTTTTAAGGGCAAGGCTTGTCTTGCAATGTACGTGTGGTTTTTCTTATCAAATGCCCCGCTCCCTTATGTCGTCAATATTCGGTCTGGCCCCTTGCCTTTCCAAAGGCCCGACCTTGCGTATGACTCTATAAAGGCGACAAAACGGCATAGCTATGCCGATTGTGCGGAGCTTTAACGACATAATCATAGCAGACAAAAAGTGCACTTTTGTAAACAAATCATAAAGAAATTATCAATCAATTTTTGCAAACACCGTGTTTTTGCATTCACGCAAAAAACAAGGATTTTTATCCACGAAAAACGCTGCGCCCTATTGGCAAAAATGCATAAACATGGTGATTATCCCGCTATACCGAAATACCCAGCTTTTGAAAGAAGCGCTTTGCGTTATTGCATAGGATATCCTCGCGCTCCTGCTCGGTTAAGGGAAGTGCAAGAAACCTCTCAAGCTCCTCCTTGTGGTCCCACATGGGGAAGTCCACGCCGAAAAAGAAGCGGTCACTGCCGAGGGTGTGAATCATCTCGACAGCCCTTTCCGGCTTTAGAATCATGAGCGAGCTGCAGGTATCAAAAAAGACGTTCTCACGGTTTAGACAGGTCGGCACAATGTCCCATTCGGTGTAGCCGCCGAAATGGGCTGCAATTGCTACTAGATCGGGCACCTTGTCCATCGCATTTGCAAGTCTTTTGGGTGAGGAATAATCATACCGGTCGTCGCCGGTGTGAAAGAGTATCGGCAGGCCGTGCTTGCTTACCGTCCGGTATAGGGAGATAGCGCGGGGGCTGTCGATTGCAAACTGCTGAAAGTCGGGATGCAGCTTAACCCCAACAAGACCAAGCTCCCTGATGCGGATAATCTCCTTTTCGGCATCCTCCATATCGGGATGTAGGGCGCCAAAGCCAATAAAGTGCGGGTGGGCCTTGCACTCGGCTGCGATAAAGTCGTTGATGGACTGCACCTGGGCAGGGGTTGTGGCGCTGGAGCACACGAGCTGTCTTGTAATGCCGATCTGCCCGCCGCTTTGCATCATGTGGTCGCTGTCGCCGACATAACGCATCGGAATATCATAAAACTCCCCGATGGCATCCGCCGCCTTTGCGGCAATCTTTGTTGGGAAGATATGCCCGTGCATATCCCAGATTTCGTATTGCTTCAAATTGTCCTCGAGACCTTTCTTGTGCATTATTCTCAAATCGAGAATTGCTGGGGCTTTTTTGCGGGGCTTTTAGCCCTGTCCCCAACTTATATATTATACCCCTGTTACTTCCAATACGCAACCGCATTATTTCCTGGTTAAGTGGGTGCAAGGCCATTTTGAAAAGGAGTGAATCCAAGGTGTAGGGTGGATAATGCTATGTGACGCAGGTTTGATTTTGCGGCTTCTCCTCTACACCTCATCAGTCTCGCTGAAAGATTCGCCTTCCACTCTTCCCAAGGTCAAACTCCGTTTGACCTTTATAGGAGAAGGCTTAAGCCATGCCGTAATTTTGGCTTCTCCTTTATACGTCAAACTTGTTTGACGTTAGAACCTCATCCGGCGCTGACGCGCCACCTTCTCCTATAAGGAGAAGGCTTTTAGCTCTTGCTCCTCAATGGCTTCTCCTTTGTACGTCAAGCACTGCTTGACGTTGAGAAGACTGTCGAGCGCAGCGAGACTGATGAGGTGTACATGAAGAAGACTGAGCGAAGCATGCTAATCCTGCGAACTTTCATTTTCTTTCCTTCTTTCTTGAAAATCACCCATATTCTATGCGCTTATTGCACCAAACGAGCCCAATATTCTTTGTCACACCTTACAATCATTATAAATAATTACATTATATTTGATATAATACTTCATTATTCCATTCTTTTGCGGTATTATAGTATCACCAAAATGTATGAAAGGGGAAATTGTTGTTGAAAACTTGGCAGGTAGACATTGATGGGGTTACTCACACCATCAGCTACAAGAAGGGAGTCTTAAAAACCGTCAAAATCATTGATGGCGTTGAAACACCGGTTAAGAGCAAAAACTGGGCTCTTCAGATGATTGACGAACCGATTGCTCTGGGCAGCAAGGTTTTAAACCTCACCGCCATCGGCAACAAGGTAGACCTCGCCGTAGACGGCGTTTATCTCGACTCCAAACAGCCCTATGTTCCGCTTAACAATGTTCCGGCATGGGTTAACGCTATGCCGATTGCCCTGCTTGTCATCGGCTGGTTCTTCTGCGGTATCATTGGTATTGCTATCGGTATAATCGCCAGCATGCTTATCATCACAAGCTCTATCTCCACTACGCTCAAAAAGCCTATCAGAAGATGCATTATCATTACAGTTGTAGCCATCATTCTTCAGGTTGCGCTTGGTATCGTCGTCAACGGAACCCTTTGGGGATTGTGGTAAGACTTCATACATAGTTGTTCCGTATTACGGATAAAGACCTCGTCGCCCGCGGGCAGCGAGGTCTTACTTTTTCGCTCCTACTTTTCCACAACTTGCAAAGTAAAAGTCCTTGTGCCTTTACTCCTTTACCTACTCTTTGGTATAGGAAAGATATTTATAGTTCTCCCCGTCTACCTCCATCACGACCGTTTGATTCCACCGATAGACAGCTTTTGAACTTGTGATGCTGCTTTTCATTTTCAGGGTTAAGCACGTTCCCTCCCATTTCGCACTTGTGATTTGCTTCCGGCTTTGGGTTATCCTCTATTGATGAGGCTTGCGACTCCTACGGCATGAAGCTTTCTGCACCACTGCCCTGCTGCGACACCTCCGCCCCGCAGGCGGAAAAGAAACTGACGCAGAGCAGGATATATGATTGGCACCCTTCTGCCGGATAGCCAAATTGATGCTGCAGATTACGGCTATGCGAGCGGCTACCTTTTCCCCTTCGGCATCCTAAAGTACGGCTATCAGAGGATGAAATCGCCTTTCAATACATTTCCCATCAGCTTCTTGACAAGCACTACGCACGCCATGACCCGACAACGGGTCTAAATATATACAAAGAGAGCGGGCCTGATTATCAGGTCCGCTCTTTGGATTATACGGTCTGCTGTGCTGGTTCCTTCTTTTCTGCCACGGTCGATCTGTTCTTTTCGCGCATAGTCAGCGAGATGCGGCGCTTCTTTAGGTCCACATCCATGACCCACACCTTGACGATATCCCCTACCTTGAGCACCTCGGAGGGGTGTTTGATGTAGCGGTCGCAGATCTGCGAGATGTGCACAAGGCCGTCGTCGTGCACCCCGATATCCACAAAGGCACCGAAGTCGATGACATTGCGCACCGTACCGGTCAGCTCCATGCCGGGGGTTAGGTCTTCAAGCGAAAGCACATCAGTGCGCAGGATGGGCTTGGGCAGCTCGTCACGCGGGTCACGCCCGGGCTTGAGCAGCTCCTTTACGATGTCGGCTAAAGTCGGTGCGCCGATGCCAAGCTGGGCTGCCACTGCGGCTGTACCGCCCTTTTCCTTGATGCGGTCAGGCAGCTCTGAGATTGTACCTGCCTTTACGTCCGCAAGGCTGTAGCCGCACAGGCTAAGCAGGGCCTTTGCGGCCTCGTAGCTTTCGGGGTGAACGCCGGTGTTGTCAAGGACATTGTCGCTCTCCGCGACGCGCAAAAAGCCCGCACACTGCTCAAACGCCTTTTTGCCGAGCTTGGGCACCTTTAATAGGTCTGCACGCTTTTTGAACGCGCCGTTTTCCTCGCGGTACTTGACGATGTTCTTAGCCACGGCACTGTTAATACCCGCAACCCTTCCCAGCAGGGCATGGGATGCGGTGTTCAAATCAACGCCCACGCGGTTGACGCACTGCTCCACTACGCCCGAGAGTGCTTCCTCCAGCTCCTTTTGGGGCATGTCGTGCTGATACTGGCCAACGCCGATGGCCTTGGGGTCAATTTTCACAAGCTCCGCTAACGGGTCCTGCATACGGCGGGCGATGGAAACCGCACTGCGCAAGGATACGTCGTAGTCGGGGAATTCCTCGGCGGCGAGCTTGCTTGCCGAGTATACCGATGCCCCCGCCTCGCTGACAATCATATAGGCTGCCTTCTGGGGCAGGTCGCGGATGACGTCCGCAATAAAGGCCTCGGTCTCGCGCGAGGCGGTACCGTTGCCGATGGCGATTGCATTGATGCCGTGCTTGCTGATAAGACTTGTGACAATCTGCTTTGCCTGCTCAATCTTATTGTGCGGGGGTGCGGGGTAGATAACGCCCGTATCAAGCACCCTGCCCGTTTCATCTACGACTGCAAGCTTACAGCCGGTACGGTAGCCGGGGTCACATCCAAGCACGCGGAAGCCCTTGACCGGAGGCTGCATCAGAAGCTGGGAAAGGTTAACACCAAACACCTTGATGGCCTGAGCTGCTGCGTTTTCGGTCAGATAGGCGCGCACCTCACGCTCCATCGAGGGGTAGATTAAGCGATCATAGGAATCCTCGGCGGCGGCCCGCACATACATCGTACAGGGCGAGCCCTCCTTTACCGTCGGCTTGGTTACAAGCGAAAGGGCGAAGTCACGGTCACATTCCACCGCAACCTTTAAAAAGCCCTCGCGCTCGCCGCGGTCGATGGCAAGCACGCGGTGACCGGCAATCTTCGCAACACTTTCGGAGAAGTCGTAGTACATATCATACACGCTGTCCTCGTCGGTTGCGTTCTTGGTGACGATAAGGGCATGCTTGAGCAGGTACTCGCGCAATGCCTTGCGGATTGCTGCATCGTCCGAGATATCCTCGGCAATGATATCCATCGCACCCTGCAAAGCGTCTTCGGCTGTCGCGACACCCTTTTCCTCGTCGACGTACTGGTCTGCCTCTTTAAGCGGGTCGTTGCAGTCCTTCTCCTGGGCGACCAAAAAGGCGGCTAAGGGTTCAAGGCCCTTCTCTCTTGCAACCGAGGCGCGTGTTTTTCTCTTCTGTTTATACGGACGGTATAAATCCTCCGCCTCTGCAAGGGTTTTGGCGGCGAGGATTTGGTCGCGCAGCTCATCGGTCAGCTTGCCCTGACCGTCGATGGCGGCGATAATCTCCTCCTTGCGCTTTTCAAGGCCGCGCAGGTAGGTAAGGCGGTCAAACAGCTCGCGCAGGATTTGGTCGTCGAGTGAGCCTGTGATCTCCTTGCGGTAGCGGGCAATAAAGGGGATGGTGTTGCCGTCGTCAATGAGCTTGACGGTGTTTGCAACCTGGTCTTCGCGCAGCTTAAACTCCGCCGTAAGCGTTTTGATGATGTCCAAAACTATCAAACCTCCAGTTACTTGGGGTGGGAATAACCTATTGACTAAAACGCAATGTATGCCGTAAAGCAGCATGCGCCGTCCGGCTTGGATGCGCCGAACACGTAGGCAGGCTTATCTTCCTGTACCTGTGCCCGTCGGATGGTCAAAACCTCTCCAAGCGAGGCCTCATGCTGAAAGTGCACAAAGAAGGTCTTGGGTGCGTACTGTTCTGCCACATCCGGCGGCAGAAAATCATACACAATGTCGGCATATACGGCGTTTGTTAAGTGGCGGTTGCAGTCAATGTCCGAAAACCGGACTACGCGTTCGCCGACGGTCTCTGCGTCCTTCGGCTCCCGCACCCGCATCGAGGTTACAGCATACTCTTTTTCTTCAAGCGATGGAATGATGTCGTACTTAAGTTCACTCGGGCGGATGATGCGGTGGGTGACGGTGTCCGCCGCAACCCATGTTGTCTCGACAAAGATGATGTCATGCCCCTGCTCATCATAAAAGGTGCAGTCGCGCAATAGTGCCCCGCCCTTTGGTTTGCGCGGGGTAGTTTCGATGCGGATCCTCTCCCCGCCCTCGGGCAGGCGTTTGATGGTCATGCCCTCCTTTGAAAGCAGCAAAACCACGCCGTCATCCGCCATCTTTTTGTAGGTCAGCCCCAGACTGTCGAGATGGGCGCCGCCAATCTGCTGAACATGCCGCATGACGTTTGATACCCGCATGCGGCCGTTGATGTCGCAATCGGGGTACGGCACGGTAAACGCAAAAGAAAAAGAGGTCTGCATCGCCTTGTTCTCCTTATATCATTTCCCTGCTATATGCAACAGGGAAAACCTCGCCCCGTTCGGCTCGGTTTCCCTGCTGTACTTTATATCTATCGATGTGTTATTTGCGGATTACATCGGTTCCCATGTAGGGGCGCAATGCCTCGGGAACAGTAATCGAACCGTCTGCGTTCTGGTAGTTTTCAAGGATGGCTGCAAGGGTTCTGCCCACCGCAACACCCGAGCCGTTTAAGGTGTGCACAAACTGCGCCTTATCCTGCGGGTTATTCTTGTAGCGGATGTTCGCCCTGCGCGCCTGATAGCTTTCAAAGTTCGAGCAGCTCGAAATCTCTACATAACGGTTATAGGAGGGCATCCAAACCTCGATGTCATAGGTTTTAGCACTGCTGAAGCCGAGGTCGCCCGCACACAGGCAGACTACACGGTAAGGCAGGCCCAGTCCCTGAAGCACGCGCTCGGCGTCGTTTGTCAGGCGCTCAAGCTCGGCATAGGACTCCTCAGGCTTTGTGAACTTCACAAGCTCCACCTTGTTAAACTGGTGCTGACGGATAACGCCCTTCTGGTCGCGTCCGGCTGCGCCGACCTCTCCGCGGAAGCAGGCGGAATAGGCTGCATAGCTAAACGGCAGGTTGTTGCCGTCGAGAATCTCGTCGCGGTGCATATTGGTTACAGGCACCTCTGCGGTGGGGATGAGGAAGTAATCCTCGCTCGAGAGCTTGTAGGCGTCCTCCTCAAACTTGGGCAGCTGGCCGGTGCCGGTCATAGATGCGCGGTTTACCAAAAAGGGCGGGAAAACCTCGGTGTAGCCGTGGGCGGTATGGGTGTTTAAGAAGTAGCTGACAATACTGCGCTCAAGGCGTGCACCCAGCCCCTTGATGAAGTGGAAGCGGGCACCCGTTACCTTGGCTGCGGTTTCGGGGTCGAGGATGCCGAGGTCGGCACCCAAATCCCAGTGGGGCTTGGGCTCAAAATCAAACTTGCGGGGTTCTCCAAACCGGCGGATTTCCCGGTTTTCGCTGTCGTCCGCCCCGTCCGGAATCTCAGGATTGGGGGTGTTGGGGATGTTGAGCAAAAGGGTTCTCTGGCGGTCTTCAAGCTCGCTTATCTCACTTGCGCACTCCTTAATCTGGTCAGAGAGCTTCTTTAACTCCTCCATAATCGCCGAGACATCCCCGCCAGCCTTTTTAATTGCGGGAATCTCTTTATTTGCCTTGTTCTGCTCGGCACGCATGGCATCCGCCTTGCTGCTGACCTCGCGGCGGCGAACGTCTATTTCAAGAATCTCGTCAATAATAGGTGCATAGTCCTTGTTTCTTCTGGCAAGCGCCTTTTTAACAGCGTCTGCATCCTCACGGATTATTCTGATATCAAGCATAGTGGGTTGATGCTCCTTTAATATAAAATTGCCCGTTTGCGGGTTGTGCGTCTTAACTATTACTGCTTGCAGGAATTTTACTGCTCGCAGAAACCCCTGCCGCGAATGTTATCTGTCCTTACCCGCCAAGCGGGACGCGATGTCCCCTAAATCCTGCTTATCAAAGAAGGTAATCTCCAATACCCCCTGCCCCTTGTCGTTCTCGGTGATCTTGACTTTACGACCAAGCTCGGCATGCAGGGCAAGCTCCATCTCGGTAAAGAAGCTGTCGCGCAGGGGCTTTTTCTTGCTTGCTGCGGCCTGCTTCTCCCCTTGCTTATGCTCCTTGGCAAGCTTCTCTACCTCACGCACCGTGAGGTCTTTTTTGATTATCTCCTCGGCGAGCTCCTTGATACGGCTCTCATCCTCGATACTCAGTAGCGCACGGGCGTGACCGCTCGAGAGCTTTCCTTGGGCGACCATCGTACGCACTTCACCGGGCAAACTCAAAAGACGCACGGCGTTTGCTACGGCAGGCCGCGACTTATTCACACGCTCTGCCACCTGCTCCTGGGTAAGGCCGTAGGTGTCCATCAAAACCCGGTAGCCCTCCGCCTCTTCGACGGGGTTTAAATCCTCGCGCTGGAGGTTTTCAATTAAGGCAAGCTCCATTGCCTCGCTGTCGCTTAAGTCCTTTATCAGGGCCGGCATCTCGCTGAGCCCTGCCATTCTGGCTGCGCGCCAACGGCGTTCGCCGGCAACCAGCTGATAGGTACCGTCGGTCAGCGGGCGAACCAGTACCGGTGTAATTACCCCGTGCTGGCGGATGGAATCGGCTAATTCCGCGAGTGCGGCATCATCGAAGTTCTTTCTCGGCTGGGCGCGGTTGGGCTCAATCTCCGTGATGGGGAGCGTTACCGTTCCGGCTCCGTCCGGCGTGGTGTTATCGGCAAACAGCGCATCCAAGCCCTTACCTAGTCCTCGGTTTTTCGCCATGTCTTGTGCTCCTTCCTTTTAGTCGTGACCGTCCTTTGGATGCTATCGTTTTTTATTGTTCTTAGCTATAAACTCTGCGGCAAGCTCGTTATAGGCAAGCGTACCTTTGGAGGAAGCGTCGTAATACATAATAGGCTGACCGTAGCTGGGTGCCTCTGAGATACGCACGTTGCGCGGAATCACGCTGGCATACACCTTCTGCGGGAAGAACCGCTTGACCTCATCCACCACCTGCACGGTGAGGTTGAGGCGCGCATCGTACATGGTAAGCAGAACGCCTTCGATTTCAAGCTGGGGGTTATACAGGCGTTTTACCTGCCTGATGGTGGCGACCAGCTGGCTTAATCCCTCAAGGGCGTAGTATTCACATTGGATGGGTACAAGCACCGTGTCGCAGGCGGTAAGGCCGTTTAGGGTAATCAGCCCCAGCGACGGCGGGCAATCGATGAAGATATAATCATAGCTATCCCGCACCTGAGAAAGGGCATACTTTAAGCGGGTCTCGCGGCTGGGTAAATCCACAAGCTCAATTTCCGCGCCCGCCAGCGAGATGTTGGACGGCAAAACGTCCACATTCTTATAGGGGCTGCGCACGATGACATCCACCGTCTTTGCATTGCCGATTAACACATCGTACACCGAGACACTGACCGACCTCTTCTCGATACCGAGGCCGCTGGTTGCATTGCCCTGCGGGTCGGTGTCCACAAGCAGGACCTTCTTGCCCTTTGCACCTACCGCTGCCGCAAGGTTGACCGACGTGGTGGTCTTGCCTACCCCGCCCTTTTGGTTTGCTATGGTTACTATCTTGCCCATCTTTTTCTTTACTCCACCTTTATTGTTTGATATGCCAATTGGGTGGCTGTTCTGTTCCTTATCCGCGCTGTGGTTTCCCTGCCCTTTATATGACAGAGTATTACCCCCGCGCGGCATTGTGAATATTATATCACAACTATTCCCTATTTTAAAGTTTTGCGGGTTCAAAATCGGCTTTTCTATATAAATGTTTCACATGAAACATAATATATTCATATAATGGTAGTTTGGGAGAATGTTTCACATGAAACATTCCGTATCATCTAATCCTGTTCCTCTTCGGTGGCTTGCTGTGCTTCGTCAGGCGTATCCGGTTTGCCTGCAGGCTCCTCCCCAGCCTTTGGTTGGAAAGAGTGGTCTAATTCCTGCTCCTCCGGCTGAGTAATTTGCTCCTGTGTTACTCCTTCTTCCCCTTCTTCCTCATCGGGCAGAAGGTCGGGGGTTAAATCGGGCAGGATGCGCTCGCCTGTTTCGATGTCCATGGCGTACAGCTCGGCCACATAGGTATAAAAGCTCCACTTCGGGGTGTTCACATCCTCGGTCAGGCTCTCGAATACAAACCCTGCCTTCTCATAGCACCGTTGGGCGGCGATGTTGAACTCATACACGTTTAATCTCAGTTCCTCGATATTATAGAGGTTCTTTGCGATGCGAAACAAGGCTCGTATCACTTCCCCGCCAAGCCCTTTTCCCCGGTACTCGTCAAATAGGAGAAAGCGTCCCATGGTGGCGCGCAGGGTCTTTTTATCGATGTCAAACAGCTCGATGGTTCCGATAAAGGTGGTCTTTTCAAGAATAATTTCAAAGGTGATAAAGTTGCTGTTTTTCTTTTCCTGCAGCGAAAGGGCATAACGGGCAGCAAGCTGCTCCTCGGTCAACGGATAGTAGTATCCTAGCCCTGCCCATTGGTGTAAAAAGTCCGGGCCCTTGTCGCGGTTATACTCAACAAGCTTTGCAAAGTTTTGCTTTCTCAGCGGAACAAGCTCTATCATGACGGGCTCCCTCTTCTTAGGTATCATTTTCTTAAGTATAGCGCGCGCAGAATCATTACACAAGAATAAACGAAGAAAGCGTGGCAAACGCCACGCTTTCTTCGATAAAATCAGCCAGGGGATGAGTAAATTTATTTTACACCAGGGAAAGTGTAAAACGCTATCTGGTTGCTAAAAGCTTTGGGGTTGAAGTCTTGGACGGGTTTTTGGGGATGGTGACGATATACTCGATGTACTCGTCCTTTTCCACCTGCCTTGCCTGGGCGTTGACCCCCGCCTTTTGCATGGTGTCAATCGCGCGGTTTACGGTGTTAAGAAAGAGCCGCACGTCCTTTACAACAAACACCCTCTCCTGCCTCGGCTTTGGGGTATGGCACAAGAGGCGGTTGATATATTCCTCCGTCTTTTCCACGGTCAGCTTACGCGAGATGATGGTATCAAGCACCTGATCGCGCTTTCTTTGGTCATCAATCTTAAGCAATGCGCGCGCATGGCGCTCTGTTAAGCGGTTTGCAAGTATCTTTGCCTGCTGGTCCGGTGTAATCCTTAAAAGCCGCAGCTTGTTTGCGATGGTAGATTGGGCCTTACCCAGACGCTGAGCCGCTTCTTCCTGGGTTACCCCCCAGTCGTGAATCAGCGAATGGTAGGCAAGCGCCTCCTCAAAGAAGGTCAAATCCTTGCGCTGGAGATTTTCAAGCACTGAAAGGATGGCGGACTGCTGGGCTGTTGCATCCACCACAATACAGGGCACAACGGATAGGTTTGCAAGCTTTGCTGCCCGCAGCCTGCGCTCCCCTGCAATCAGCTCATAGACGCCGTCGCGGATGCGGCGAACTGAGAGGGGCTGCAATACGCCGTTTTCCCGAATGCTCTCCGCGAGGCTTTCAAGCTCCGGCTGACTGATTACCTTGCGCGGCTGGGCAGGGTTGGGGAGGATGTTGTCTACCCCGACCTCGATGACCTTATTCACAACCTTTTCGCGTGAAAAAACCGCCATGGTAAAATCACCTTGCCTTTTTGGCAGGTTGACTGTCTGCCATGTCTTAAAGCAAAAGCACAGATAAGCCTGTCCGCTTTCTCTGTGCTTAGTTTAACATAATCAACTCTTAATTTCCAGTATTTTCTATCACGAATTTATGACAAATTCTCTCATGGCACGAAACGTTACAACGGGTATTTTGCCATTTTTGCTCCCGTGCGCGGGTAGCCTGTCGGGGTTTGCGATATTTTCTTAATGACGACAATCGACCGCTCTCCAGCATCGTGAAGGGTAAACCGCTTAATCTCCTCTACCCTGCCGCCCAGGGTCTTGATGGCCCGCTGGGATTCCTCCAGCTCCACATCAATGTTGCCGCTTTTCATCGCTGCGAATATCCCGCCGACTTTGACAAAGGGCAGGCAGTATTCGGAGAGCTCGCGCAGGTGGGCAACGGCTCTTGCGGTGGCGATGTCGTAGCACTCGCGGTAGCCCTTGTTATTGCCAAAGTCTTCAGCCCGGGTGTGGACGGCCTCACCCGAAAGGCCGAGTTCTTTTAGAAGCTCCGTTAAAAAGGTAATCCGCTTATTGGTGCTGTCGGCAAGGGTGATGCTCATGTCCTCGCGCATAATCTTTACCGGAACACCCGGAAAGCCCGCCCCGCTGCCGACATCAATAAGCCTTGCTCCCTTTTCTATCGGCACCTCATGGGTGAGCAGAATGCTGTCCAAAAAATGCTTGACCGCGATGCCCTCGTCGTCCTTGATGGCAGTCAGGTTCATGCGGCTGCTCCAATCAAGCAGGAAGGATGCGTATTTACTAAACCGTTCAAGCTGGGCATCGGTAAAGGTGATGCCGAAGGGTGCGGCCTTTTGTATGAGGATGTCTGTAACGGCGGACATGGCAGTTCTCCTTATTTCTTGTTCTTTTCAAGCCAGACCAAAAGCACCGAGATATCGGCAGGGTTTACGCCCGAGATACGGGATGCCTGACCAACGCTGAGCGGCCTTACGCGGGATAGCTTTTCGCGGGCTTCCAGCCGCAGGTTTTCAATCTCATGGTATGGGGTATCCGGCGAAAGAGGGCGGTCTTCTAACCTGCGCATCTGCTCAACCTGGGCAAGCTGGCGGCGGATGTAGCCCTCGTACTTTATCTCAATCTCCGCCTGCTCCCACACGGCACGTGGAAGATTGGGCCGGTTTTTATCAAAAGGAGCGAGCATCTCGTAGGTAATCTGCGGGCGGCGAATAAGGTCGGCAAGGCGTGCTCCCGTAACAAGCGGGGCCGTGGCGTTTTGTGTAAGCAGGCTGTTTAACTCCTCGCTCGGCGGCAGAATCACCTTATTAAGGCGGACAATCTCCTCTTCCACCATGCGGTATTTTTCACACATGGCGTCATACCGCTCTTTGGACACAAGCCCGATTTTGTACCCAATCGGGGTTAAGCGCTTGTCCGCATTGTCCTGACGCAAGATAAGCCGAAACTCCGAGCGCGAGGTCATCATGCGGTAGGGGTCCATGCAGCCCTTGCTGGTGAGATCGTCGATTAGGGTTCCGATATAGGAGCTGCCGCGGTCGAGGATGAGGGGCTCTTTCCCCTGCACCGAGAGCGCTGCGTTTATGCCTGCTATCAGGCCTTGGGCAGCTGCCTCCTCATAGCCGGAGGTACCGTTAAACTGACCTGCTCCGTACAGGCCCTTGACCTTAATAAACTCCAAGGTTGGCAGCAAATCAAGCGGGTTGCAGCAATCGTACTCGATGGCATAGGCGTTGCGCATCATCTGCATATGCTCAAGCCCGCTGATAGACCGGTACATCTCTACCTGCACATCCTCGGGCAGCGAGGAGCTCATTCCCTGTAGGTACATCTCCTCTGTATCAAGGCCCATGGGCTCTAAGAATATTTGATGGCGCTCCTTATCGGCAAACCTGACCACCTTGTCCTCGATACTGGGGCAGTAGCGGGCCCCGATGCCCTCAATCTTGCCGCTGTACATCGGCGACCGGTGAAGGTTTGCCCTGATTATCTCATGGGTGCGGGCGTTGGTGTAGGCGATATGGCACACCGTCTTGTTCTCGGGCGGGATTGTGGTGGCAAAGGAAAAGGGCTCGACGGGCTCGTCGCCCTCCTGAACCTCGAGCTTAGAAAAGTCGATGCTGCTTTTTAAAAGTCTTCCGGGTGTACCCGTCTTAAACCGGCGGGTGGAAATACCGAGGGCGTGCAGACTCTCTATCAGCTGAACTGCCGCCTGACAGCCGTCCGGCCCGCTTTCGTAGCTTGCATCCCCAACATAGATCCTGCCGCCGAGGTAGGTGCCGGTGGCGATGATGACGGCCTTGACCTCATACACGGCACCCAGGCGGGTTACCACCGAGTGAACACGGCCGTCCTGCGCACGAATCTCGCAGATCTCCGCCTGCTTGATAAACAGGTTCGGGGTCTGCTCCAAAACGCGCTTCATCCTATTGTGGTACTGGGCACGGTCAATCTGGGCGCGCAGGCTGTACACAGCGGGGCCCTTGCCGCGATTGAGCATCCGGCTTTGGATGGTGGTTTGGTCGGCTATCCTGCCCATCTCCCCGCCGAGTGCATCCAGCTCCCGCACAAGGTGGCCCTTACCCGTTCCGCCAATTGAGGGGTTGCACGGCATATTTGCAATGGCATCCAGCGACAGGGTAAACATCACGACGGTCGCCCCGAGCCGAGCCGCAGCCAAGGCGGCCTCGCATCCCGCATGCCCTGCACCTATGACGGCAACATCAAAACGCCCCATGTTATATTCTAGCATTTTGTTCTTCATCCCTTTTTTCAAGGCTTATAGAAATGATGGTATGTTATCAGATTGGTTATTCGCACTTTATGGATTGTCGATAGAGACTTTTGCAATCGACTGCTCCGTTCCCTATTGTAATGCAGGGGGGCAAAACTGGCAAGAGAAAATGTGAGGGCAGCTTTCTCGGGCACACCTCATTAGGTAGTCATTATATTATTAGTCTTCTCCGGTACACCTCATCAGTCAACCTTTGGCTGACAGTTTCTCAACGTCAAACAAGCTTACCAACGTCAATCAAGTTTGACGTACAAAGGAGAAGCCAGTAAAAAGTCTTCTCCTAAATGGCAAACTGCGTTTGCCATTGGGAAGAGTGTAAGGCGAATCTATGATTCGCCATGCGAAGCGTCGGATGAGGTCCTAGCAAGGTAGCAAACAGCGTCAGATGAGGTCCTAGCAAGGTAGCACACAGCGCCAGATGAGGTTTTGCGCCGCATGAATCCCCCACAAAAACAGCCCCACCCTTTTTCGGGTGAGGCTATCATCATATCACAAGGGACTCCCATAAACTATCCTCTTATCACATAGGCTTCCCCTATACATTCAGCATCATCGCATGCTCGCGGGAGAACTCGCACGCCATGCCCGCCGCGCGCTTGATGCGGCGCATGGTCTCGCGCTTTAGGCGGTCACTCTCGCCCGGAATCTCCTCTGGCGGAAGAAAATCATCGGAAAACATCTCGCAGTCCACCGAAAACAGGGTGCCGTACATCACACAGGCCACAAGGTAGCCATAGAGCTTGTTCGGCAGCGGGGTGTCAGCCTTATGTAGCTGCTCGTATGATAGTATCCCGCCACCCACCAACAGGTGGTGGGCATACCCGCCGTAGATGTAGTAGTGATTGTCCGTCGCTTCAAGCTTCTTGGGATAATCAAGCTCGGTAATCAGGGAGTAAATCGGGGTGTCGGGTGTAAGCAGGGCGCGAATCCCCTCTATCGCGCGCATGGTATCCTCCCCTACGGCACCGCCCAGCTCCTGCACAATCACAAGATCGGCAGACCTGCAAGCCTCAAGCCACTCGGGACGGTTTAATTCTTTTAAGTGGTCAATCAGGCGGTAGTCCTTTGCACACTTTTGCTCCAAATGAATTGTGCGGTACTGCCTGGATGCAATCATGCAAAACGACTCAGGGATAGCACCTTCCGTCAGCAGGTCAGTTCCCACAAAAAGCACCGTAATCTCGCCTAGCTTACTGAATGAATTCATCGCCAAAATGCTCTCCTCAAAATCAATCTGTTGGCAAATTTACGGACATCCCCTTTCCCGTTTTCGGGTTAGGGCATGTCCGGATGTAGTCATGGTTGCCATGTTGTTAAGCTAATTGTAAGCTAAACTAATAATAACCCAGTTCGATGCAAAGATACAAGTGCACGCAGGGATTTCCATAAGATATCACAAACACCGCAAAAGGTTTTCCACCCTTTTTGGATAATCGGGGGAAATGTTAGACTGGTCTATCCTATTTTATGGCTCTGCTTCTCCATTCAAAAGGGCGTTACTTACCCACGCAGAAGCGCTCGAACACACTGTCGATGACCGCTTCGCTCGCCTTTTGACCGGTGAGCTCCATCAAGGCATCCAGCGCGCAGTCGATGCTCACATACACCGCATCAAGCGAAAGCCCCAGCCCTGCGCGGGCCTCCTCAAGCAGGGTTCTGGCGCGCTGGGCACAATCGCGCTGGCGTTCGCCTGCAAGCACTGCCCGCATGGGGTCGAAGGTATGCACCGAGAATAGCTCAGTAATGGTATCCCGCAAAGCTTCTTCCCCTTGCCCTGTGGCGGCGCTGATCTCCACCGTGCGTATAAAGTGCTTTCTGATATACTCGCGGTCTAGTTTTTGCTCCAAATCGGTCTTGTTGATGACCGCAATGCGGGGCGTATTGTCAAGGGCATCAATGAGGGCAATATCCTCCTGCGCTAAATCCTGCGAGCTGTCAAACACCGCAAGCACAAGGTCAGCCGCGTTAAGGCGCTCCTTTGCCAGGGTCACCCCCATGCTCTCCACCGGATCATCGGTCTCCCGCATACCCGCGGTATCCCACAGGTGCAGGGTAATGCCGCCGATTGTCACGGTGTCCTCCACCACATCCCGCGTCGTGCCGGGGATGTCGGTGACAATACTGCGCTTCCTTCCCGCAAGCAGGTTCATCAGCGTGCTCTTGCCGACATTGGGCTTGCCCACAATGGCAGTCCGAATCCCCTCGCGGATATAGCGTCCTGTCACAAAGCTTTCCAGCAGGGCATCCAGCCTTGCACACACCAAATCAAGTCGGTCTTTGATGGACTTATCCTGCACAGCGGGTACATCCTCATCGGGGAAGTCAATCCACGCGGCGAGATCGCTTGAAAGGGTGACAAGTATGTCAATAAGCGCGGTAATCTCCTTGTGCAATGCACCGTCGCGCGCAGATAGCGCTGCCCGCGCCGCCTGTTCGCCGCTTGCCGCAATCAAATCACACACGGCTTGGGCTTGGGTCAAATCCATCTTGCCGTTTAAAAAGGCGCGCTTGGTGAACTCGCCTGCCCCCGCAGGAGAAACTCCCTGCGCATACACTGCGCGCAAAACCCTCTGCAGAATGTACGGCCCGCCGTGGCAGGAAAGCTCCACTACGTCCTCGCCGGTATAGCTTTTGGGCGCGCGGAAGATAAGCGCCACCGCCTCGTCGATGTCGCCCTGAGCATCATATACCCTGCCGTAGCGGGCAGTGTATCCCTTTGCGTCCACTATGCTCTTGCCGTTCGCCGCACGAAAGACCGCGTCCGCCGCATGTATGGCATCCGGTCCGGATATGCGGACTACGCCAAGACCTGCCCCGCCCCCGCCTGTTGCAATGGCGGCTATGGTATCTCCCTGCATCCATTTCACCTCAAATCAAAAACGGTTGTTTACATCATGTATCAATTAAACATCGTTTTACAGTAGGTATTCATTTTTAACCCCGTAAAAGGTATTGTAACTTGATGTACTGCGATTAACCCAACACTCCTGCAGGCTGGGGTTATCAAGCCATTAAGGTGTCAACACATACCCCAAAGGGCTTAATAATATGTCGTACCGATACAACAGTCCCCCACACCATATGGTGTGAGGGAGCTTGTGTTCTTATTAGGTTACTCCAGCTCAATCTTGCTGTACAGCGGCTTATCCTCTATGTCCTTTGTGGGGACAGCCTTGGGCTGCTGGCTGGGTGCGGGGGCTGCATTGCGCTTGCGGTCACGATCACCCGGGCGCGGTTTGCGGTCTCCCGAATAAGGCTTGCGGTCGCCGTGGGGCTTTTTATCGCCATAGGGCTTCTTGCCGCCGCGTCCGCGGGGAGCATTGTTCTGCCTTTGCGGTGCAGTTGTGGAGGAGATAACCACCCTGCGGTTCGGCTCCTCGCCAAAGGATGCGGAGGTAGCTCCCTCTACTGTCTGAACGGCGGAATGGATGATGCGGCGCTCATAGGGGTTCATGGGCTCAAGCGTACTGCTTCTGCCGGAACGCACCGCGTTTTTGGCTAGCCGCACTGCCAAATCGGTCAGGGTCTTTTCGCGCTTTTGGCGGTAGTGGCCGCTGTCTATCGTCACTCTGAAGTAGTCACCGTCTACCTTGTTTGCAGCAAGTCCGGTCAGGTACTGGAGTGCATCCAGTGTCTCGCCGCGTCTGCCGATGATAACGCCAAGTCCCTCGCCCTCAAGCGTAAAGGTCACGCCGTCTTCACGTTCTGCTGCGGAAATCTCGGTGTGGCCAAGGCCCATGGCTGCAAGTACATCGGTAAGGTACTGCTGGGCACACTGTACTTTGGTCTGTACGTGGGTCACCTTAACCCTAGCGGGCGTGCTGCGAAGTCCCAACATGCTCTTTTTGGGAAGATCGAGTATCTCCCACTGCGCATCCTCTCTGGTGATACCAAGCTGTTCACAGGCCGAGTCAATCGCCTCTTCGACGGTTTTGCCTGTAGTGATGATCTCTCTTTGCATTTGATACAGCCCTCCATTCTGCCGGCTTGTTGCCGGCCCGCTGCCGCATTCCTTACATCCGGCAGCACAATCTGTACTTTTCTATCTCAATGCGGGGATGGCTTTTGAACAATCAATCGTACAAGCGCTCCAAACCACGGTTTTTGCCGCAAACAGCGCATAAGACCCACTTACGAATTTGCCGGAATATCAATCATCCATCCGCGCATTTTTTAAGCTGATTTTTATTAGTATATACGTTTTCTTTGCATGAAAACAGTCGCAAACGAGGTGGCGCTTAGGCTTTTTCGGGAAAACTCATTTAAAGGAATACCTTATCTGGTGCTTTCTCAATACCTCATCCGGGGCATGGTGAATTGAAATTCGCCTTTTACGCCACTCTTCCCATGGTCAAAATGGGTTGCTATTAGACCTCATCCGGCGCTACGCGCCACCTTCTCCTAATAGGAGAAGGCTTTTTGCGGCTTCTCCTTTGTACGTCAAACTTGTTTGACGTTGAGAAGCTGTCAGCCGCAGGCTGACTGATGAGGTGTGCTGGAGATGGCTAAAACATCTCAAACTTTCTTCACCCAAATGTCGAGCTTTCTTGACGTTGAGAAGTCTGTCGAGCGTAGCGAGACTGATGAGGTGTATACGATGAACAATAAAAACTTCTCGTTAACATCAGGGTCTAACCCCAGTTAAAAAACAGCAAAAAGAACCGTTCCCGTCTCGCGTTAAAGTCGGGCAAGGCCCGCATCCGCGGAAGGAACGGTCCTTGTCTAATCAAGGTACAGGTGTGCAATTTGCCAATGAATGATAATAAAGACGTCTTGAGGACTACTTTAAATCATCATCCGTTACTTCAACATACTCTTCGCCGTATTTTTCGGCATCGCGTCTTCTCGCCTCGGCAAGGCGCATGCGGTCAAGCTCTTTCTGAGAGAGGGTCTGCTCTACGGCAGTGCCGTCCTCTTTGGTTACAACGCGCTTGGCTGCTGTCTTGCGGGCTGCGCGGCGCTTCTCCTGCTCTGCCTTTGCCTGTTCGAGCATCTTATCGGGGCTGTAAACCTTGCTTAAGAAGAACTCCTGCAAGAGGCTAAACAGAGAGGACAATGTCCAGTAAAAGCTCAGCCCTGCGGGGAAGGAGAAGGCGATGAACACGGAAAAGAGGGGCATGATGTACATCATGGTCTTCATAGACCCGCCGGCTGCGGCATTATCCTGACCGGCGACACGGTTTGCACGCTGGGTGTAAAAGCTCAGTGCAAACGCGGCAAGACCTGAACAGATGGGCAGAAGAATGAGCCAGTTAAAGTGGCCGTCTACCGTCAGGGCAAGCTGGGGGATGGCGGTAAAGTCAATGCCCAAAAACTCAAGCTTTAAGGAGCCGAGCTTATTCAGATACTCAGCCGGAACGGCTGCAAAGGGTGTCGGGTCTTTCTTGTACGCGCCCAGAATGTTAAGCTGAGCGGTAAGCTGGGCGATATTGACGCCGAGTCCCTGACCGATGGTTTTGAGCTGCTCGATGATTTCAGCGGGCAGGCGCAAAAGGTGGGTCATCGGCTTATACACAACGTCAATAAGTCCGAACAGGATGGGAAACTGAATCAAGGCAGGCAGACAACCGCTCATGGGGTTGTAGCCCTCTTCCTCATACAGCTTCATGAGCGCTTCCTGCTGCTTTTGCTTGTCGTTTGCGTATTTCTTGTTGATCTCGTTAATCTTCGGCTGATAAAGGGCCATCTTCGCGGTGGCCTTCTTCTGCTTAACCGAAAGCGGCAAAAGCAGAAGTTTTGTAATCAGCGTAAAGAGGATGAGTGCGACGCCATAGGAGGGTATGATCTTGTAGCACAGCCACATGATCCATCCGAGCGGATATCCGAATACCGTATAGATAAATTGCATCTAACAATCCTCCCCGTAGGGTTTATTACAGGTGTCATTCCCCATTTGGGGGGACTGCCCTTGTTTTCGTTTGGTAAACGCATCCCGAAAACGCTCCGGCACATAGTCCACTCCCCCACGGGAAAAGGGGTTACAACGTAAAATGCGCCAGGCGGCCAGGATAAAGCCCTTTACAAATCCGAACCGCTCAAAGGCGGTATAGGCATAAGCCGAACAGGTGGGATAGTATTTACAGCGCGCGCCGAACAGTGGGGATATCCTGCGCTGATAAAACCGAATGGCAGCCTGTGCTGCCTTTTTTAACATTGCAATACTCCCGCCTTTTTTAGCTGTTTTCTCATCACCTCAAGCACCTCGGGCATCTTAACATGGGCCGTTTTGGTGCGTGCCACAAAGATGATGTCCCACCCCGGCGGGATTTCGGGAGAAAGTATGCGAAACGCCTCACGAATAACCCTTTTTGCACGGTTACGCGTAACGGCGCCTCCCACCTTGACGCTGACGGTAATGCCGTAGCGCCGAGTATTTGTCTTGTTTTTGAGGCAGTAGGTTACCAGCAGCGGGTGCACAAAGGATTTTCCGCGAGCATAAAGCCTGCGGAAATCCTTATTTTCACCAAAGGTTTGCACCTTATCCATTAGTACCTCCGCATAAGAAAAAGAGAAAAACCCACGCGATCTTTACTTCTTTGGCCGGATATGACAAAGTCAAGGCTAATACTCAAAAAGCCTTATATAGCCCTATAAAAAGAAAGACCACATTGACTGTGGCCTGCGATTAGTGAGTCAAACGCGCTCTTCCCTTAGCCCTTCTGCGAGCAAGCACCTTGCGGCCGTTTCTCGTAGACATACGCTTGCGGAAGCCGTGCTCCACCGATCTCTGGCGCTTTTTTGGCTGATATGTTCTTAACATATAAATCAAACCCCCCTTCGAGGTTAACCTTGCAAGACCTTATTATATCCTACGCGATTATTAATTGTCAAGCATTCCGGCACCTTTTTATGTGCAAAACGCCCGAGCAAAAACGCCGAAAAACTGCGAAACTGCGCGGTTTTTCGTATATCTTGTATTGCTCGGTAATATATGGGGGTAACCAAACACTATACTTTGTTATGCTCCTAATTGCTTTGATTTTTTCATTTCGTCCTACTATTTTGAATAAGTCTTTTGCCGTTAGAGTATCCAGCCTTTCAAAGCGGACGCCAAAAGGCAGACTAAAACCGCTTTACGGCTGCAGTTTTCCGGGAAACTTTATGACTTTATTATTCCTATGTCTAAGAAAAATAAACGCCGAAATAGGGGCGAGCCAAAAGGCCCCCTCCCCCCTGCCGAACCCTTTTTAGATTCAAAATCATACTTTCCTTAAAGGGCGAAATCTGCTATAATAAGTACGAAATATACTATTATAATATATACCCAGCGTAGCCGGTGAAAATGTGCGGCATTCTGCCGCTGTTTTTGTGTTTACCCCTCCTTTTTTCGGGTGTGAAATTGGTGGACAACCTTTCACATCGATTTGTTTTGCACCGGCTTTCCACTGCAAATTCACTCTTTTTTCACAACGTCCCCAAAAAAGTATGCAACTTTTTGATTTTTTGGCCTGTTATATGGAGACTATGTCACCACAATTCAATTTGCGAATGGAGCATGAAAGCCTATGGAATCCTTTGACGATGTTTTTTCTCTAGTCAGTGACTACTGCAAAGCCGACCTGTCCGAGGCGGCCCACAAGATCTGGATTCAATGCATTGAGCCGGTCAGCTTGGAAAACAACGTCGCAACCCTCTTTGTAAAGAGCGATTTTCAAAAGAAGATCATCGACCAGAAGTATAAGGACCTGTTAACCCGGGCCTTTAACGATGTGCTGGGCTTTGAAGTGACGGTCAACGTCATCACCGGCGCAGACCGCGCCGCAACCGAGGCGGAGACCAATGCCATCAACAACAGCCGCCTGCCCGCCGACATCGGCGCATCGTTTGGCACGGGAGAATATGAGTACACCTTTGAAACCTTCATTGTCGGCAGCGGCAACAAGTTTGCCCATGCGGCATCTGTGGCGGTTGCCACAAAGCCGTCCGGTGCATACAACCCCCTATTTATCTACGGTGAATCGGGCCTTGGCAAGACCCATCTGCTCTATGCCATCCTAAACGAGATTCGCAAGAACTATAAGAATATGTGCATCATCTACGTTAAAGGCGAGGAGTTCACCAACGAGCTGATTGCCGCCATTCAGAACAAGACCACGGCAGACTTTCACAGCAAATACCGCACGGCGGATATCCTGCTTGTGGACGATATTCAGTTCATCGGCGGCAAGGAAAGCACCCAGGAGGAGTTCTTCCACACCTTTAATACCCTCTACAGCGCGGGCAAGCAGATTGTGCTGACCAGTGACCGCCCGCCCAAGGAGATTAAGACCCTTGAAGACCGCCTGCGCACCCGCTTTGAAAGCGGCTTGCTTGCGGATATTCAGGCGCCTGACTTTGAGACCCGCATTGCCATCATCCGGCGCAAGGCGGAGCTTTTAAACTTCGATATACCGGATGAGGTGGCGGAATACATCGCAAACCGTTTAAAGAACAACATCCGCCAGCTTGAGGGTGCAGTCAAAAAGCTCAAGGCCTACAAGCTGCTTGCGGGTACTCCCCCGTCACTTTCCATCGCCCAAAACGCCATCCGCGATATTCTAAACGACAACCAGCCCGTCCCCTACACCGTGGAGCGCATCATCGGCGAGGTGGCAAAGACCTACGGCGTCCAGCCCGCCGACATCCGCTCCAAGAAGCGTTCTGCCAACATCTCGCAGGCAAGACAGGTTTCAGCCTACATCGTGCGCGAGATTACCCAGATGTCGATGTCCCTTATCGGCGAGGAGTTCGGCGGCCGCGACCATTCCACCATCGTATATGCCATCAGCCAGGTGGAATCCCGCATGGAAAAGGACCGCCGCTTCCGCGAGACGGTAGAGGATATTCTGAAGAATATTAGGGATAACTAGGGGTTGGCTTTTACTACATACCTCATTGGTATACCTTATGACCTCATCCGGCCTTACACTCTTCCCAAGGTCTGACGAAGTCTGAATTTTACCTCATCCGGCGCACACGCTTCATAATGTCAGACTTCGTCTGACATTTAGGCAAATTACATTTGCCCTTTAAAGGAGAAGGCTTTAGTCCAAGCTTAACCATGGCTTCTCCTAACAACGTCAAGCTTTGCTTGACGTTGAGAAGACTGGCGGCCGTAGGCTGACTGATGAGGTGTATTGAAAAAGCCAAATAAGTGAGGTAGCCCCCTCCTTGACGGGATTCAATTCAAAGTTTTTCACACTCAACATTCCACAGTTTAATTCCCGCACCGGCCGATTGGTTACTCTGGTTTACATAAAACAGATGTTTGTCCACGAGTTTTCAACTTTTTCTACAGAGTTTTCAACATCGCGTGGAATCGCCGGTTGACTTTTCACTTTCAAACATTCTGTACACAAGCAAATCCGCAAAAGTTTTCGCCCGTTTTTCCCGCCGTTATGCGGTTTTTTGGGTCATTCAACAAATAGATGGCCTCTACTACTTCTCCTATTTTTTATTATATACATATACCGACATACACCAAAAACGCATCGATTTTTCCCACACGCAAAAAATTATGCCTTTGCGGTTATCTTAGCCCGGCGATTTTTAGTGTCGGTAAAGCAGAGCAAAAAAGGAGTGGATTTCATGATCATAAACTGTAACAAAACGCAGCTTAGCGAAGCAATCAACAACGTATCGCGTGCAGTAGCTGCCAAAACCACCATCGAAGCGCTGGAGGGCATCCTGCTTCGGGCAAACGGAGACCGCTTAAAGCTGACGGCCTATGACCTTGAACTCGGCATCAGCACCGAGATTGAAGCGGATGTCAAACAGCCAGGAAGCGTTGTTATCTCCGCGCGGCTATTGCTTGATATGGTGCGCCGTATGCCCAGTGAGCGCGTCAGCATTGCATGTGATGATAAGAATGCAACGGTCATCACTGGCGGGGTTACCCAGTTTGACATCGTCGGCATGAGTGCCGAGGAGTACCCCGATCTGCCGGAGCTAGGCAGCGGCGATCAGGTGAGCATCGGCGCAACTACCCTAAAAAGCATGATTGCACAGACCATCTTCTCGGTTGCAGTTACCGATACCCGCCCCGTACAGACCGGCTCGCTGTTTGAAATCAGCGACGGACAGATTACCATTGTGTCGGTAGACGGCTTCCGCCTTGCTCTGCGCCGCGAGCGCCTCAATACCACCGATGAACTGCGGTTTATTGTCCCCGCAAAGACCCTATCAGAGGTTGCAAAGCTCATAGGCGAAGAGGACACCACCGTAACCATGTACGTCGGAAAGAAGCACATCGTATTTGACGTTAACGGCTATCATGTTATCTCCCGCCTGTTAGAGGGCGATTTCCTTGATTATAAAAACGCCATTCCCGACGGATGCACCACCCGTATCCGCATCGGCGTCCGCAACTTAGGCGGGTGCGTGGAGCGCGCATCCTTACTGATTACCGACCGGCTCAAAAGCCCGATTCGGTGCGTATTTGAGCAGGATGTAGTAAAAATCTCCTGCCAGACTGCCATCGGCCGCGCCTATGATGAGGTCAGCTGCCAGAACGAGGGCGCTAAGGTGGAGATCGGCTTTAACAACAAGTTTCTGCTCGATGCCCTCAAGGCCTGCGACACCGACGAGGTCTACCTTGAGATGAACGGCCCCTTATCCCCCATGAAGATTCTGCCGCCCGAGGGCGACGGCTTCCTGTTCCTCGTTCTGCCGGTACGCATCCGCAGCTCGGATGGCTACTGATGAAGTATGAACGCAGATAATGAAAAGCAGCTGCGCCTATCCTTAAGCGGCTATGCGCTTAAGACGATTGCCGTTGCGGCTATGATTATTGACCACGCGGCATACCTGTTCTGCGATGCTGCATCCCCCTTGGGGATTGTGCTGCATTTTATCGGCAGGCTGACGGCGCCCATCATGTGCTACTTCCTTGCAGAAGGCTATTATCACACCGGCAACTTTCGGTGGTATGCCATGCGCTTATTTGTCTTTGCGCTGATTTCGCAGATTCCCTTTCAGCTTGTCATCAACAAAGGGGTTTTGACCTTCCCGCCGCCGGTGTTGAACGTCCTGTTTACCCTGCTTTGCGGATTGCTCGCCCTGCGCGCATGGGACACAATTCAGAACGAATCCCTGCGCCGTGCAGCCGTATGCGGCCTGATGCTTCTGACCTCCTTTATGGATTGGCCGATATTCGGCGTCTTGTTTATCTTTGTATTTGCCCTAAACCGCGGCGACAGGCGCGCCCAGCTGACCGCTTATGCCTGGGCCTGCGTTGGCAAGGTGGCATACTCCCTGCTGCTTGTGCTTGCAGGTGCAAAAGACCTTGTTACGGTGATTTCCGCGCTCGGGGTGTTTTGTGTGATTTCCCTGCTTATGTTGTATAACGGCAAGCGCGGCGGCGAGCGCACAGGTAAGCTCGGCAAACAGGCGCGATGGCTCTTTTACATCGCCTACCCCGCCCACCTTTTGCTGCTTGGGATTTTGTATAGGGGTTATATGGGGTGACCTTTTTGGTATAGACCTCGTCCGGCGAAGACCTCATCCGGCGCTGCGCATGGCGAATCATAGAATCGCCTTACACCTTCTCCTAACAGGAGAAGGCAAAAAAGGCTTCTCCTAAAAAGGAGAAGCTGTCGAGCGTAGCGAGACTGATGAGGTGTACCGGAGAAGACCTGAATCCTCCGCTCAACCAAAGTTTCTCCCAAACGTCTATTTTTGATTGACGTTGAGAAGGTTATTGACCTCATCCGGTGCATGGTGAATTTACAATTCACCTTTCGCGCCACGCTTCCCAATGTCAGTCTTGGACTGACATTTAGGCAAACTGCGTTTGACCTTTAGAGGGGAAGGCTTATAGGGCTTCTCCTTGATACGTCACTCTTGATTGACGTTGAGAAGACTGGCGGCCGTTAGGCCGTCTGATGAGGTGTATCGCAGAAGGCTCACATTGGTTGAGAATTACAATTGATGAGGAGTCAAAATATACAACTGATAAGACCACTCCCATTCAACCCCCCGAAAGAAGGAATAATTCTATATGAAAAATCAAACCGTCCCCATTCGCACCGAGTATATTAAGCTTGACCAGCTTCTAAAGTTTGCTGGCCTGACCGAGACCGGCGGGCAGAGCAAGGAGCTGATTCAGTCAGGCAAGGTGCAGGTTAACGGCGAGCAGTGCCTGATGCGCGGCAAAAAGCTGCGGGCGGGCGATACCGCCACAATCGGCGACATCACCCTTATCGTAGAGCAGGGCTAGGGCCATGACGGTAACAACACTTACGCTGCACAACTTCCGCAATATCGGAGAGATGGTATTTAATCCCTGTAACGGCGTCAATATTATCTATGGGGACAACGCACAGGGCAAGACCAACCTCATCGAGGCCCTGTGGCTGTTTACGGGTGCTAAGAGCTTTCGCGGGGCGAAGGATGCAGAGATGATCGCCTTTGGGCAGCAGCACACTACCCTTTCCCTTTCGTTTAGCGCCGCCTCGCGCGACCAGACCGCAGCAATCAAGCTAAATACAGGTCATGGAAAGAAAAAAGAGGTCCTGCTCAACGATGTGCCCAAGGACAGCGTCAGCGCGTTTGCAGGAAAGTTTTGTGCGGTGGTGTTCTCCCCCGCCCATCTTGCCATCGTATCTGAGGGGCCGGGTGAGCGCAGACGGTTTATCGATACCGCCATCACCCAGGTGCGGCCCGTCTATGACTGCCTGATGGACGATTACCAAAAGGCACTTGCCCAGCGCAACGCCCTTTTGCGCGACATCCCCTACCACAGCGAGCTGCTCGATACCGTGGAGCTTTGGGATGAACGCCTTGCAAAAACCGGCGCATCCATCATGCGGCTTAGGATGAAGTATATCAAACGACTAAACGAAGAGGCCGCCGCTATCTATGCGGGCATTGCAGGCGATAAGGAAAAACTAAAGGTCGCCTACCAGCCCAACATAACCCTCAAAGACCCCGACTGCGCCGACCCGCGTGTTTTGCACGATGAAATCCTTTTTGCTTTGCGCACAGACTTAAAAGAGGACATCAAAGCCGGATTTACTACCCGCGGCATCCACCGCGATGAGATGGATATCACCATCGACGGTATGCCCGTGAAGTTATACGGCTCTCAGGGCCAGCGGCGCAGCGCAGTATTAAGCCTTAAGCTAGCCGAAAGTAACCTGCTAAAGGAAGTTCAGGGCGAAAACCCTGTTATCCTGCTTGATGATGTGATGAGCGAGCTTGACGCAGCAAGGCAGGAGTATATCCTAAACCACGTCAAGGATAGGCAGGTCTTTATCACCTGCTGCGACAGCGCCGTGTGCGGCTGCCTTGAACGCGGCAAGACCTTTTATATCTCAAACGGCACGATTGTTGAGGGCGATGAGGATGAAGCAATCGCCTGCCCCATCCCTACCCCTGCTAAGCAGGAGAATGAGGATGCGTAAAATCCCCGGATGTCAGGGTGCAGACAAGACCCGGCATCCCAATAAAGGAATGATGAACCGTGTACCTGCATCTTGGACAGGATACCGTTGTGAAGCTATCCGACGTCATAGGCATCTTTGATATAGAGAACGCGACCATCTCCAAGCATACCCGCGCCTACCTGACCGCCGCCGAGAAGGCCGGAAGGGTGGTTAACGTATCAAGCGAGATGCCGAAATCCTTCTGCGTGTGCCGCCACGGCGACGAAATCAGGGTTTACATCTCGCAGATTTCCTCGGTTACCCTCAGGCGCCGCAGCGGGTATATGGACAGCATAGCTAATCTCTAAAGCCAAGGACGGATTCCGATCCCCGGTTTGGCTTGAAAGAAATCAGGTGGACAGATGAGTAATTTTTGCATCAAAGAGGTATCAGAAAAAGAGTTTGACCGGTGTGTCGCGGTCATCCGCAAAGGCTTTGCCACAATAGCCGAGGAGTTTTCCCTAACACAGGAAAACTGCCCGACCCACGGGGCCTTTTTTACGCTTGACCGACTCAAAAACGACTACGCAAAGGGCAACCGGATGTATGCCTTATGCACACAGGACGACATCGTCGGGTTCTTTCAGCTGGTAAAGATAAGCGACGAGGAGTACGAGCTTAAAACCCTGACGGTGATTCCGGAATACCGGCACACGGGCGGCGGGGCATTGATGCTCGAAACTGCCAAGCAAAAGGCAAAGGAGCTTTGCGCAAAGGTGCTGACGCTCAGCATCATTGAGGAAAACACCCGCCTAAGGCGGTGGTACGAGGCTAACGGCTTTACCCACACCGAAGCAAAGAAGTTTGACCACCTGCCCTTTACGGCAGGCTACATGCGGGTAAGTCTTGAGTAGAAACAAAGCCGTTTACCGGTCGGATAGGATAATCGGTATCCGCCTTGCGGAACACTCATATACACACTAATCGCCTCGTAAAGCGGCGAAATGGAGGTTATCACTTTGGAAAACGAACGCATCGGACAAGACGCTCAGGTCTATGATGAGAGTCAGATACAGGTACTAGAGGGTCTGGAAGCAGTTCGCAAACGTCCGGGCATGTATATCGGTACGACCGGCCCCAGAGGGCTGCATCATCTGGTATATGAGATTGTAGATAACGCAATCGACGAGGCGCTTGCGGGCTACTGCGACGAGATTGTTGTCGAGATTCTGCCTCATGACGTCATCCGTGTTATCGATGACGGACGCGGTATCCCCATCGGCATCCATCCGAAGATGGGCATCCCCGCCGTGACGGTTGTCTTTACCGTTCTGCACGCAGGTGGTAAGTTCGGCGGCTCCGGCTATAAGGTGTCGGGCGGTTTGCACGGCGTTGGCGCGTCGGTTGTTAACGCCCTATCCGAATGGCTGGAGGTTGAGGTTGACGACGGTACCGGCAAGTACCGCCAGCGGTTTGAGCGCGGCAACATTGTTACCGGGCTTGAGCGCGTGGGCGACAGCACCAAAAAGGGTACCACCGTTGTCTTTAAGCCCGACCCCGAAATCTTTGAGGAAACCACCTTTGACTACGAAACCCTGCTTAACCGTCTGCGCGAGCAGGCATTCCTGAATGCAGGGGTGCGCATCGTCCTCAAGGACAGCCGTCCCGAAGAGGCGATTGTCACCGATATGCGGTACGAGGGCGGTATCCGCAGCTTTGTGGAGCACATCCACAAGCGCAAGGCGGTGGAGGTTCTGCATGACGAGGTGATCTACTTCTCCTCCCAGTCGGGCGACAACAGCGCAGAGGTCGCCATGCAGTACAACGACAGCTACAACGAGATTGTGCTTTCGTTTGCAAACGACATCAACACCGGCGAGGGCGGTACCCACGAAACAGGCTTTAAAACAGCCCTGACCCGCGTGTTTAACGAATACGGCAGAAAACAGGGCTATCTCAAGGAAAACGATAAGAACCTCTCGGGCGAGGATGTGCGCGAGGGTCTTACCGCCATCATATCGGTCAAGGTGCGAGAGGCTCAGTTCGAGGGCCAGACCAAGACCAAGCTCGGCAACACCGAGATTCGTACCATGGTGGACAACATGGTGTACGACAAGCTTATGACCTACTTTGAGGAAAACCCGTCTACTGCCCGCATCATCTTTGATAAGGCATTGGGCGCTGCCCGCGCAAGAGAGGCCGCAAGACGTGCGCGTGACTTAACACGCCGCAAATCGGCACTTGAAAGCGCATCCCTGCCCGGAAAGCTTGCCGACTGTATTGAGCGCGACAATGTCCGCACCGAGATCTACATCGTAGAGGGAGACTCGGCAGGCGGCAGCGCGAAAGGCGGTCGCGATAGACGGTTCCAGGCGATCCTTCCCTTGTGGGGTAAGATGCTCAATGTAGAAAAGGCCCGCCTTGACAAGGTGTACGGCAATGATAAGCTCATGCCGGTTATCACTGCACTCGGAACCGGAATCGGCGATGAGTTTGATATTGAAAAGCTTCGCTACAACAAGGTTATCATCATGGCGGATGCCGATGTCGACGGCTCGCACATCCGCACATTGCTTTTGACCTTCTTCTTCCGCTTTATGCGCCCGCTGATTGAACACGGCCATGTCTACCTTGCCCAGCCGCCGCTGTATAAGCTGACCAAGGGCAAGCAGATTCGATATGCCTACTCCGACAAGGAGCGCGACAGGTATATTGAGGAGCTCGGCGGCAACGTCGACATCCAGCGCTATAAGGGTCTTGGTGAGATGGACTCGGATCAGCTTTGGGAGACCACCATGGACCCCGAGCGCCGTGTCATGCTCAAGGTTGAGATGGAGGACGCCGTGCGCGCCGATGAAATCTTCACCATCCTCATGGGCGACAAGGTAGGCCCGCGCAGAGAGTTTATCGAGCAAAACGCCCAGTACGTTGTAAACCTCGACGTCTAAGCTATAGCAATGTAATTAGAGAGGAGAAAGCGGCATGGATGACACGTTGGTAGGAAAAGAAGAGTATTCTCCGGTGCTTGCGCGGTTGAGCTATGTGCTGAAAGAGGCAGAAATCCGCTCGGCAGTCCGAACCGCTTATATCAGGCGGTCATTGAATTTGAAGATTGTTCAGAGTGCAGCGCTGGTCATCATTCTTGCGATGTATATACAGGCCGTGGTTGTCGAGCCAGCCTATACGGTTGGTATTGTGATGTCGGTGCTTTGCGCAGTCATTTTGGCAGCCGTGTGGCTGATGCCGCTTATTCAGGCCAAGGCCGCTGCAGAGCGCGCCGTAAGCGGGCGGTTTTCCTACGAGCTTGCCTTTTATGACAAGGCGATTGTGATTGAGGAATCGGAGCGCAGCGCAGGAAGGGTTTTGTATGATGAGACCCATCTTATTGATACCCGCGATTTCTTTATCCTGATTACCGCTGGCGGCAAAGGGCTTTACTGCATCCCAAAGCGCGCGGCGGATGAAAAAGACCTTGCCCGCATCACCGACCACCTGCGCAGCCGCTGCGAGAAGGTTACGGTTTGCGGGAAGAGGTAAGAAGGGTACACCTCATCAGTCAGCCTACGGCTGACAGCTTCTCAACGTCAAGCAAGCTTGACAACGTCAATCAAGATTGACGTATCAAGGAGAAGCCTTAGATAAGCGCTAAACTCAAGCCTTCTCCTTGTAGGAGAAAGGTGTAAGGCGAATCTTTGATTCGCCATGCGTAGCGCCGGATGGGGTCCACTAGCGCCGGATGAGGTCCACTAGCGCCGGATGAGGTCATACGCCAGATGAAATAAAAGTCCGGCATATCCCCATTTACCATACGCCGGATAAACTAACCCAAAACGCTTTTTCCTTAGGGAGTTTTGATAAAATAAGGACGCGGTGCGAGGGCGGGTTCCTACCCTCGTTCCACAAAAAAGGTGGCAAATCAGATTATGAGCGACAATAACGGACGAAACAACGATGCGCTGACCCCGATTGACGAGGCAGCGAGCAAAAACATCATCCCCATCGACATTGAGCGCGAGATGCGCAAGAGCTTTCTTGATTACTCGATGTCGGTCATTGTTTCGCGCGCCCTGCCCGATGTGCGCGACGGATTAAAGCCGGTACATCGGCGCATTCTGTACACGATGTACGAGAAGGGGCTTACTCCCGATAAGGCCTACCGTAAGTGCGCGGATACGGTCGGTGCTGTGCTGGGTGCCTACCATCCGCACGGCGACGCATCGGTGTACGATGCGCTTGTCCGCTTAGCGCAGGACTTCTCTTTGCGCTATCCGCTTGTTGACGGGCACGGCAACTTCGGTTCAATCGACGGTGACCCCCCTGCTGCCTACCGTTACACCGAGGCGCGCATGAGCAAAATAAGCACCACAATGCTTACCGATATCGACAAGGAAACGGTGGACTTTACCTCCAACTACGATGACCGTCTCAAGGAGCCGGTGGTTCTACCCTCCCGTTTCCCGAACCTTTTGGTAAACGGTGTTACGGGTATTGCGGTCGGTATGGCGACCAATATCCCGCCCCACAACCTCGGCGAGGTCGTGGGTGCCATCAACCTCTTGATTGACCATCCCGATGCCGAGCTTGATGAAATCATGGAGCACATCAAGGGGCCTGACTTCCCCACCGGCGGCATCATCATGGGCCGTGCGGGCATCCGTGCAGCCTACGCAACAGGTAGAGGCAAGATTACGCTGCGCGGCCGCGCCGAGATCGAAGAGGAAAAGAACGGCCGCTTCCGCATTGTAGTTACCGAGATTCCCTATATGGTCAACAAGGCGCGGCTTATCGAAAGCATCGCCGACCTTGTAAAGGAAAAGCGCATTGAGGGCATCTCCGACCTGCGCGATGAATCCGACCGCGACGGTCTGCGCATCGTGATTGAGCTCAAGCGCGATGCAAACCCGCAAATTGTGCTCAACAAGCTGTACACCCTAAGCCAGCTGCAGGATACCGTGGGCGTAATTATGCTTGCCCTTGAAAACGGCAGGATTCCCAAGGTCATGACCCTTAAGGAAATCCTGCAGCACTATATCGACTTCCAGCAGGAGGTCATCACCCGCCGAACCGCCTTTGACCTGCGCAAGGCCAAGGAGCGCGAGCATGTACTCGAAGGATTGAAGCTTGCTATCGACTTCATTGATGAGGTCATTGCCATCATTCGCGGCAGCAAGGATACGCCATCTGCAAAGATTGCGCTTTGCGAGCGGTTTGGACTGGACGACATTCAGGCATCCGCCATTGTTGCCATGCGCTTAGGACAGCTATCCGGCCTTGAGCGCACCAAGATTGAGCAGGAGCTTGCTGAGATTCATGAAAAGGTCAAGGAGCTTGAAGGCATCCTTGCCGATGTCAACAAGGTTCGCGCCATCGTAAAGGACGAGCTGAACACCCTGTGCGAGAAGTATAAGGACGAGCGCCGCACCGAGATTCAGACCGTAAGCGGCGAGATTGATATCGAGGACCTCATCCCCGTCGAGGACTGTGTGGTCACCATGACCCACTACGGCTACATCAAGCGTCAGCCGATCGACGTTTATAAGTCCCAGCGGCGCGGCGGACGCGGTATTCAGGGCATGACGCGGCGCGACGAGGACTTTGTGGAGGAGCTGTTCATCGCATCCACCCACGACTACGTCCTCTTCTTTACCGACCGCGGACGCGTTTACCGCTTAAAGTGCTACGAGATTCCCGAGAGCTCGCGCACATCCCGCGGCACAAACATTGTAAACCTCCTGCCGCTTGAGCAGAACGAAAAGGTTCAGACCATGATACGCCTTGCCGAATACGAGGAGGGCAAATACCTTGTGATGGTGACGGTAAACGGCATCATCAAGCGCACCGAGGTCACCGAGTATGACACGGCACGCAAGGCGGGTGTTATCGCCATCCATCTGGATGAAAACGACACCCTGGCATGGGTACGCCTCACTGACGGCAAGAGCGATTTGATTGTCGGTACCCGCGGCGGTATGGCAATCCGCTTTAACGAGCAGGATGTCCGTCCCTTGGGCAGAACGGCCCGCGGTGTACGCGCCATCGCTCTGGAAGAGGGCGACATGGTTGTCGGCATGGCTCGTGTCCGCGAGGACGGCATGCTGCTGACCGTCACCGAAAAGGGTCAGGGCCGCAGAACCCCGTTTGATGAGTACCGTCTGCAGTCGCGTGCCGGCAAGGGCGTCATCAACTACAAGGTGGACGAGGACAAGGGCTATGTTGCCGGTATCCGCACCGTCAACGATGACGACGACGCCATCCTCATCACCGACGACGGCGTTATCATCCGCATCCCTGTCTCGGAGATTGCGATTCAAAGCCGCTATGCGGGCGGTGTGCGCGTGATGCGCGTAACCGGTGAAACCCGCATTGTGAGCATGGCCCGCGCCCAGCACGAGGAGGAATCCGACGACGAGGACGATGACACACCCGAAAGCACAAACACCGCTGAGGATTCGGCGGAGGAATAAAGAAAGCGCAAAAGGCGCGGGGTATGTGAAAGTACCCCGCGCTGTTTTTGCTTTGCGTTTACAGGTAACATAAGTATTGGTTTATTGCAATATGAATAATTTACTTATTCAATAGGTTATGTCACAAACATCTTCTCAAATCGTTATATTTTTAGGAGAAGGTGATACCGATGGGTTTTGCCGTTTATAGCTTATATTAAAAATAAACTTCCATATTTGATTAATTTTAGAGCTTGATAGCCCAGAAAGGATTCAAAGCAATGAAAAAGAAGATAGACTGGATAGGCGCCTTTTTAGTCGTTTTTTTGATACTTTGCGGCTGTTCTGCAACAGGGGCAGAGAAAGAAGCCATGAGCGTTAGCGAAGAAGAGATTGTGCAGGGGTATTCCCTGCAAATGCTGGGCTATTACGTCGACCTGCCTGCTAATCTTAGCTTGAAAGGTGTTAAGAATTTTCATGGCGTGTCGGTTATGCAGGTTAACGGGGAATACACTACGGATTCAAGCGAACCGGACAACAAATATACGGTAATAACAGTCACGCCCTCTGCAGGAGAGGACTTTGCGATATTATACCTGCAGGCATTTTATAACGCAGACCTTAAAGCAAAAAACGTGCGGATTGTGATAGACGAAAAGACATATACCCCCAACGAGCTTAAGAGCTATCGTGTATATAAGGATGATACCGTTTCCGTTTACAACATTACATCGCTTGTTAAAAGAATAAGCTTAGAACAGAAGATTAAGGAATATAGTCCGAGTGACCCGTTTGTGGCAGTAAACGAAACATGGCTCTTGGTTGAGCAGTATTACAATGAAAATATCAGTAAATTTATAAAACCGATGGTAATGCGCATTGCCGCAGCACGTTCTCCTAGCTCTTTGGATTACGGGATTGTGATTTCAGATATCATAAGCGACTGGATGAGAGAACTGGGGATGCCCGAAAACGGTGTACGAATCTGCAGGGGACGTTACGGCGAGCGATGGGGTTCACCGTACAGTGAAAAGCTAATTGGCGAGTATGACATGTATGCGGTTCGTATCAGCGATGAGGGTGATGAGGACGTAGAGTATGAACCGATTCTATTTTTGCAGGCCTTTTATCAAAATGAGTTTTATCAGGATGACGCTTGTATATGGATAGATGGTAAAAGCATACTTACAAAGGATTTGAAAGAATACATGATATTTAAGGATTTAGATGTAATCGTATATGACTTCACCGAGCTAATCTGCCCCGGAGATTTTCGTGGGCGGTTGACAAAGAGGCTCGCTGAAGAGGGCAAAGACCCAGAAGAGTTTCAATGGGCATTTGAGCTTGCGACCTATCTGCAGCGTAACAAGGATTGGGCGTTTAAGCATGATGATGAAGCGTTATATAGGTTCTGGTAGCCTTCTTGAGTACACCTCATCAGTCTCGTTTCACTCGCCAGTCTTCTCAACGTCAAGCAAGCGTACCAACGTCAATCAAGATTGACGTTTAAGAGAAGTCAGTTAAAGCCTTCCCCTTTAAAGGGCAAATGTAATTTGCCTAAATGTCAGACGAAGTCTGACATTGGGAAGCGTGTGCGCCGGATGAGGTGCAAAGGACGTTACCCCCCTCCCGCTGCAATTTTCTTGCCCACCTTTCTTATAAAACTTGACAAATATGGATAAAAGGTTAATACTGAAATGAATATCAAAGGGGCTTGACTGTAACGAAACAACTGCAGGGGGTACATATGAACAGACTCAAAACGCGGGACTGGGTCTTTATCGCAATAATGGCAGTATCACTCATCGGCTGTATTTTTACCGTTCAAACAAGGTCGTATTTTCTTTACGCTTTTGTCCCCCTAGTGTTTGCCGTTTTCTTTTATGTGGAAGGCAAAATGAAAAAGAGTAAGCTCTTACTGGTTAAGATGTTCATTCTTTTTCTTGTAATGATGTTTATCCTCTACTGCGCGGCCGTTTTTACCATGACAAGCTCCCCGATTCAGGGGGTCAGGGACATAGGCAGTGAGAAGTTTTTGATGGGTCTTGACAGCATGCAGAGTGTAACCATCCCTACCCTAAACGGGAATATGGATGGCTGGCTGTATAAGCAATCGGATAAAAAGGCGCCGCTTATCATCTTTTTTAACGGGGCGGGAGAATGTTCCGCCAAAACCCTGCGAAAGTTCTATGAGGAAGGGGTCTTGTCAGAGTATTTTGCGGGCTGCAACCTATTGTGCACGGATTATCCGAGTTACGGGCTAAGCGAAGGTGACGTATCAGAGGCCGCGATGAAAAGGATGGCGATTGATACCTTTGATACCGCCGTCACATGGGACTTTGTCGATACATCCGCCGTAACCGCCATTGGCTACAGCATCGGGACAGGGCCGGCATCTTATCTTGCCTCTCGCAGGGACCTTGCATCCCTTGTGTTGCTTGCGCCCTATGATGAGCATTGGGAGCTCACTCTCCACAATGCGCAAAGGAATCAAAAGGCCCCGGTAATCAAAAAGACCTTTTACCGGATCCTGTGGGGGTATAACGTAGACCCCTATGATTATGCCAAATCGATTGATGAACCGGTGCTTATCATCGCATCGACTCTGGACACCACCATCACCCATGCGTCCTCTATGCGGGTGGCAGAAAGGATAAAGAACTGCAAGGTGGTCACCCTGGCGGACGTAAGGCATGAACACCTGTTAAGCAAGCCGTCCTACGAGGCGATTAAGGAGTTTTATATTTAAGAAAATGAAAGTGGCGCGCGAGGGCAAATGTAATTTGCCTAAATGTCAGACGAAGTCTGACATTGGAAAGCGTGTGCGCCGGATGAGGTCTCCTATCCTCCCTCTTTTACCACAAAAACAGCAAACGGCGCGGTCTTCCCCGCGCCAATTGATTCAAAATACCCCACAATATTTAAACCGGCCCTTGAAACAATTAGCCCCTGATTTTACACTGTATTACAGAATAACCTCCGTATCGGGAAAATGTCCTACCCTCTCCCCCGGGTTTCGCTTCTCGGCATAGGGCACCCCGACACCGACATCATTAAGGAGTGACATTGTTGAAACGTTTGCTTGTAGTATTCCCCGCGCTGTGTCTGGCGGGCTTGCTTATACTTTCGGGATGCGCGCCGGCTGGTGAGGTGCTTCCCTCCGAGGATTACGGCCCGGGCAATGAAAACCCCTATATCGCGGTAATCAATTATCTGTGGGGGGAGGACTGGTGGAAGGAGAATGACGTCAGGTACGTATCGATTGACCTTGCAGGCCTCTCGCAGGCGGATGCAAGCGCCCTTGCCGCCGTGCTTGAAACATACAGCAAGGATACAGACCTTACCATCCTCACCAAAAGCTACGACCAGCTCAAGGAGGAAGGCTACACCGACGGGATGAACAACGGGGTGCTTTTAACCTTCTCGGTAATCAGCAAATCCGATACCGACCTCTCCGTCCGCGCTAAGACATCCCAAGGCGGCATGGACACCGAGGGCGCCGAGTTTTATCTGGTTAAGCAAGGCGACACATGGAAAATCAATAAAGTCGATAACCATTGGATTAGCTAGGATTAAACCGCCCTGTCAAGCACTTTGGCAGGGCGGTTTTTTCATCTTTGCTTTTCATTTGTAATTCAATCGGATATAATTGGGAGGAACAGGTGTAGATTGAAAGGATAGAAAGACATGACAACGACACAAACCAGAAAACGCAGCATCGGGAAAGTGGTTTTGATTATAGTCCTTGTGATAGTGCTGCTTGCAGGCGTATTATTCAGTTTATATGCATGCTTTTTTAATCCCTATCGCGGGGTGGTTGGGGAGTTCTCACCTACCCGCGCCCTTACCGATACCCTGACCAAAAAACAGGCGGAGCGAGACCTTGCATATATCATAAACCATATGGAGAGCCGCCATCCCGCCTGGCTGGACGGGTCGGATGATTTGGTTGCGCGCGTGAATGCCCAATACCAAAAGGAGCTTGCCGGTTTGGGCGAGACTGTCACCGTATTAGAGTTATGGCAGGCGGCGGGGCGGATTGTCTCAGCCCTCGGGGACGGCCATACCAACGTCTGGACAAATCCCGCTAGAGAGGATAACTACATCTCCGACGTAACCGCCATGAAGGAGTACGGCGATCCCGTTATGATAAACGGCGTAAGGACGGATGACCTCTATGAGGTGTTTTTATCCCAGTTCCCGTATGAGACGAAAGAATATGCAAAAAGCCAGTTTTACGACAGCCTGATTGCCGTTCGGCAGTATCTTTCCTTCTTCGGCGTCGATACATCGGACGGTGTTACCTTTACGTTTGATACGGGAGAGGGCCTTGTCGATTACCACTATACCTTTGTGCCCGTCGAACAGATAAAGGGCCTCAATCAGCCGCAAAGTGAGGAGTGGGTGTACTACACCATCGATACGGATAAGGATGTTGCGGTGTTTACCCTTTTAGAGTGCGTGTACAACGATGAATACCGGTCAGTAGTAGCGGACTTCTTTGAAAAGGTGCATCAAAACGGCATTTCAAACATTGTGGTAGACCTGCGCGGCAACGGCGGCGGAAACTCGCTTGTAGCAGACGAGTTTATCAGCTATCTTGATGTGGACACCTACAAGGGTTGGGACAGCGAGGTTCGGTTCGGCCCGATTTTATATAAAAACAAGGATATTATATGCCAAAATGAGAAGAAGGACCCGACCTTTAACGGCAGCGTCTATGTGCTGACCAACGTATATTCCTTCAGCTCCGCCATGGATTTTGCCATGCTCATCGGCGATAATGACCTAGGCCTGATTGTGGGTGAAGCATCTGGTAATCTGCCGTCCTCCTACGGCGACTGCCTCTACTTCCAAACCCCCAATGCAAGGCTGTGCATGAGCGTATCCTTTAAAAAGTGGTACCGGGTGGACTTAAGCAAAAACGGGCAGCCCCTTACCCCCGACATCGAGTGCCCGCCCGGCGAAGCGCTTGATAAGGTGTACGAGTTGATTCAAGCGGCATAGTTTTTCACAATACAGGGGCATTATTGTTGAAAATCTTTTAAGGCAAAACCGATTGATAGCGGTCATAATCCTCAAAAAAGGCCGCCGGAATGCGGGTTGTGCAAAAAATAACACGAAACATTTATAAATTATTAACCACTGACCGATATTATCAAATATAATAGGAGTTAAGATATACAGCCATTTTAAACGCAAACGGCGTGTAGATACACATGGACTTTATTATGGAGAGGAATGAGTAACATGTCGCAAGGCAAGATTTTAGTGGTGGATGACGATAAGAATATCTGCGAGCTGCTGCGGCTTTATCTGGAAAAGGAAGGCTTTACGCCGGTGATTGCAAACGACGGTGAGGCAGCTCTGACCAAGTACGACGTGGAAAAGCCCGACCTGCTCATTCTCGATATCATGATGCCCAAGCTAGACGGCTGGCAGGTGTGCAGAGAGATCCGCAAAAAGAGTGAGGTACCCATCATCATGCTCACCGCCAAGGGCGAGACCTTTGACAAGGTGCTCGGCCTTGAGCTCGGCGCGGATGACTACGTTGTAAAGCCCTTTGATGCAAAGGAGATTGTCGCCCGCATCAAGGCGGTTTTGCGCCGTACCGGCGGTCAGCAGTCCGAGCCCTCGGTAAAAGAGGTGCGGTATGATAAGCTGATTGTCAATATGACAAAATACGAACTGCGCGTGGACGGCAAGCAGGTGGATACCCCGCCAAAGGAGCTGGAGCTTTTATTCCACCTTGCAAGCAACCCCAACCGCGTATATACCCGCGACCAGCTATTGGACGAGGTTTGGGGCTTTGAGTACTACGGCGATTCCCGCACCGTAGATGTGCACGTCAAGCGCCTGCGCGAAAAGCTCGAGGGCGTTTCCGACCAATGGACCCTCAAGACCGTCTGGGGCGTTGGGTATAAGTTTGAGGTGAAGGAGTAAGGGGTTATCCATCCCTACCCCATTTGCCCGTAAAGACCTCATCCGGTGCTTGGCATTGACCTCATCCGGCACTTCGCATGGCGAATCAAAGATTCGCCTTACACGCTTCCCAATGTCAGACTTCGTCTGACATTTAGGCAAATTACATTTGCCCTTTAAAGGAGAAGGCGGTAAAAGGCTTCTCCTAGATACGTCAAGCACTGCTTGACGTTGAGAAGTCTGGCGAGCGCAGCGAGACTGATGAGGTGTATCGGAGAAGGCCACAACCTTAACCTCATTACATTGTCGGCACTTATGAGACATACCAGAGAAACCTATCCCCTTTCGCATAAGTAATAACTGTACATAGAAAAGTTAAACCCACCCCCTGCCCTGGGAACCCCCCAAAAACGGAGTATGTTATGCAAAAAAGTATGTTCACAAAATACTTTTCGCTGTTTACTGCGATCATCCTCGGCAGCATGGCAATCCTTGGTGCTGTGCTGCTGTTCTTTGCGTCGCAGTATTTTAAGTATGAGCGCGAACGCCTTTTGCTGCGCAATGCGCGGGCGGCGGCATCGGTAACGGCGGCGGAGTATATCCTGCGGGGCGACGGCAGCTTAAGCCGTACTGTCGTGCTTTCAAACTATCAGATTCTAGGCGGCGCGGTGGATGCGACCATCTTCTTTACCGATAACAACGGCAAAACCCTTGTGACCACCCACGCAAACGAGGATGTCACGGTAAACACACAGGTGCCGGACATAATCCTTTCGCGTGTTAGAAACTCCGCTTATTACTCCGAGCTCGGCAGGCTGGGCGGATTGTACAGCTCCGATTACTACACCGTCGGCATGCCGGTGACGGTGGAGAGAGTCGGGCAGATTGGCTATGTGTTTGTCTCCTCATCGGCGCAGGCCCTAACCGCCTTTTTGATAGACATGCTTAAGATGTTTACCTTCAGCGCCATGCTGGTGCTCATGGTTTCCTTTATCGTTATCTACATCGTCACACGACGTATGACACAGCCCCTGCGCGAGATGGCGTATGCGGCAAAGAGCTTTGGTAAGGGCGATTTCAGCCGCCGCGTGCCGGTGCGGGACAACGACGAGATGGGGCAATTGGCGGTTGCCTTTAACAATATGGCCTCCTCCCTTGCCACTACCGAAAAGATGCGCCGCAGCTTTATTGCTAATGTATCGCATGAGCTTAAAACCCCCATGACGACCATCGGCGGGTTTATTGAGGGCATTTTAGACGGCACCATCCCCGAGGAAAAGCACGAGCAGTACCTGCGCATCGTAGCGGACGAAACGCGCAGGTTATCAAGGATGGTTCGCTCCATGCTCGACCTATCCCGCATAGAGGCGGGCGAGCTTAACATTAACCCCGTGGAGTTTGACATCAACGAAACGGTGTGCCGCACCATCTTTGCCTTTGAACGCCGCATTGAGGAAAAGAACCTTGACATACGGGGCTTGGATGTCGGCAAGGTCATGGTATCTGCCGACCCCGATATGATACATCAGGTGGTATATAACCTCATTGACAACGCCGTGAAGTTTGTAAACGAAGGCGGCTATATCGAGGTTTACTATAAAGCCGAGGGCGGTATGACCTACATCGGCATCCGCAACTCGGGCGAAGGCATCCCCAGAGAAGAGGTCACCAATATCTTTGACCGCTTTTATAAAACCGACAAATCGCGCAGTTTGGATAAGCAGGGCGTGGGACTGGGCCTTTATATCGTCAAGACCATCGTAAACCTGCACAACGGCGATGTCATCGTTAACAGTGAGCCGGGCAGCTTTTGCGAGTTTGTGTTCTCGGTAAAGACTGCGCCCAGCACAAAGAACCCATCCTCCCGCGATAAGAAAAAGCAGCGTGAGGATAAAGAAAACCATCCGCACAAAGACAGCGCAAGCGATACGGAATAATCCCACAGTCTGCCGCCATATTAATAGAATATAGCGAAAAACCGCATATTTCATAACAAGGGCATATTTTCTTAACAAAATACTTGCTTTCTTGCAGACAATCCTTAAAAATGCGTTTATTTCCTATTCACAACTTCAGGATATACTATGGATTACAAAGACTAGGCAAGTAGGATCTATTCCGAAAACCGACAGATGATTGACAAACCTAACGACAAACGGGAGGAATCTTCCATGAGCGATTATGATAACAACAAGGATAGCTTAAATCAAAACCAAGGCTATTCGGGCTATCAAAGCGGATGGAGCTACCAGCAGGGGGGCAACCAGTGGACCCCTCCCCCGCCACCACCCTATAATCAAAAGCCCGTCTACCCGCCGGTTCAGCAGCAGGCCTCCTCGGAGTATAAGTGGAACTTCCACGACTACGACCAAGGCACCCAAAACGCACCCAAGCGCCGCAAGACTCCGACCGGGCTTAAGGTTTTCCTCGGGATTATCGGCGTTGTGCTTTCGCTTTCCATCGTGGCCTTTGCGGGCTTTGGTATCTACACCTTAGCAAACGGCAACATTTCGCTGTCGCCCGGGGGACTGATTAGCGACTCCTCTTCCTCTACACCGGCAGCCAATGAGGGTGCAACCTCCAGCCAGAGCATCAGTATCTGGGATGTGCCGCAGGACCAGGACCTTGTTTCGGTTAACGGCGTATTGACGACAAAGCAGATTAACATAAAGGTCTCCCCCAGCGTTGTGGGCGTGGTTACCTACCAGCTCAGTTCGACATGGGTACCCGCCGGTGAGGGCTCGGGCATCATCATCCGCGAGGATGGCTATATTGCCACCAACGCACACGTTATCAGCGGTGCGCAGGGCATTAAGGTAGTGCTGAGCAACGGCGACGAATACGAGGGGAAGGTTGTCGGCTCGGATTCCCGCACCGACCTTGCAGTCATAAAGGTTGATGCAACCGGTCTTACTGCCGCCGAGTTCGGCAACTCCGACCAGATGGCAATCGGCGACAAGGTAGTTGCCATCGGCAACCCCGGCGGACTGGAGTTTGCAGGCAGCGTCACACAGGGCATCATCTCCGCCGTAAACCGTCAGATTACAAGCTCGGGCGGCTACACCATGGAGTGCATCCAGACCGATGCCGCCATCAACCCGGGCAACTCGGGCGGTGCCCTTGTTAACGAGTACGGTCAGGTTATCGGCATTAACTCCGCTAAGATTGCCGCTACCGACTACGAGGGTATCGGCTTTGCCATCCCCAGCAACACCGCCGTTCCGATTCTTGAGGATTTGATTAAAAACGGCCGCGTAACCGGCCGCGCGAAGATCGGTATTACCATCAGCGGCGTGGTCGGCGAGATGGAGGCACAGCTATACTCGGTGCCCACCGGCGTTGTGATTGCAGGCGTTGAGCGCGGCAGCGATGCAGCCGCCAAGGGTGTTCAGGCAAACGACATCATTACAAAGATTGACGGTGTTAAAATTAACACCATAAACGATATCTACACCATCCTTGAAAAGCATAAGCCCGGTGATACCGTCACCCTGACCATCTTCCGCCGTCCAAACGGCAGCCCCGACCAAAACTTTGAGGTAACCGTCACCCTGTACGAGGATACCGGCGCAAGCGTTCAGACAGAGCTTCCCCCACTTAAGTAACCAACATATTTTGAAAACCTCCAAATCTCATTTTGCTAACCTCTTTTTCAAATAGCGTCTTTGTCCTAAACATGCGCACCTGTTTTTTCTGCAGCCGATGCAGCGAAAACAGGTGCGCTGTGCTTTTATTTTACAGTGAAAACTTTATTGTGGATATAGAGAAAATGTATTAAAATATTAGAATACAAAAAATGAAAAGGTCTGAATAAAGATGAGCTTTAAGCCATTATATCGCATCGCAGTATTTTACGACGGATCCTATTTCTACAAGGTCAGCAACTACTATAACTACGAACATCCAAGAAAAGCACGCATTTCTATTGAGGGACTTCATAATTTTATAGTGGCGAAAATCTCTGAGCTTGCCAATATCGATCAAAAGCTATGCCGGATTGTTGATGCGCATTATTTTAGAGGAAGATTGTCCGCAAAGGATGCAAACAATGCAGGCAAGCTGTATCATGAGAGAATTTTCGATGATATTTTAATGGGTGCAAATGTTGTAACCCATTATCTGCCCCTAAAGCCGACGACCGACGGCGGAAAACAGGAAAAGGGCATTGATGTATGGCTAGCCTTAGAAGCCTATGAACTTGCAATCTATAAGAAATTCGATGCACTTGTTCTCATTGCCTGTGACGGAGATTATGTGCCCTTAATCAGAAAGCTCAACACCCTGGGTACACAGGTCATGCTCTTGGGATGGGACTTTACCTATACCGACGACACCGGAAAAAAGAAAACCACAAGGACATCTCAGGCCTTAATTGATGAGGTAACGCATTATCTGCCGATGAATGCAATCATAGAAGACCGCAGAACAAATGCGGCTGTAGAGAATATGTTTTTGCCTTCTTCAAAGGATGACGGAGAACCCTTTTTGCTATCAACTGCCCCCGAAAATGAGGATAAGGACGTCAGAACATCAACGATTATCTCTCTTAAGGATGGCTACGGATTTATCTGCGAGCCGCCGAATAACATCTTTTTTCACAATACAAGCCTTGAAAACATAGACTTCAATGATTTGCAGGAAGGTATGCAGGTAAAGTATGTAGTAGGCTCTGCAAAAGAAGGAAAAGTGCTTGCTACGAAGGTTTGGAAGATTTAGATTCACTACATGACGAAAAAAGCCCCTTTTAATACTGCCACACAGGACTAACCATGCGCAACCGGCCCAACCGAAAGGTTGGGCCGGTTGCATCATAAACTACTACACCTACAAGTAAAATACACGAATAAGTACTTTTAGTATGTAAGAAATACCCTATTGCAGAAAACCTAGCTGAACGCTCATTACTGCATAGTGTAGGATTTCGCTTTACAGATAATAGTGCAATCCTGTTACGCGTATCCACATTATGTACTCAATTACAATAATATATGTATCAATTGATGCACATTTTCTTGACGAAAGACTTATAATATATTATGATAGTGTTGTAGGGGAGGTAATTCGATGAACCAACACTATAATCAGAATTATTCTAAAGAAGAAGTCGCCGTAATCTTGCAGAAAATTCAAGATTGCATTCGTTGTGGTAAATATACGATTGCAAAAAATGATAATCGACAAGAAAACCTTGACTTAATCCGTGAATATAACCTAACATCCGAGAAGCAGCGACACATTCTTCTTCAAATTAATACTGATGATTTTTGCCACTCACTACAAAACACTAAAACTGGATTTGAGCACGAAACTCTGTATGTATTTTGTCCGCAGGTTACGTTATTCAATCTTGATAATGAAGAAATGATTGTAGATATCTATACCAAGTTTAATCTCATCGATACGGAGAAAGGTAACAGGGTCGTAGTTATTTCATTCCATAAGCGTAACAAGCCGATTGATTACCTTTTTAGGTAAGATATTGGAATTCATTTTAAGGAGGAACTACTATGAGTAATCAAACTGCTTTCTGTCCTGAATGCAGACAGGATGTGAGATATTCGGTAAAGCAAAATAAGGATTCAGCAAAACTCAAAGGAGGAGTATATGAATTTACTTCGTCTACTGCCTATTGCGAAAAATGCGGTGAAGAAGTTTATGTTGCTGAACTAGAAGACGCGAACCTGCAGGCATTGTATGATAAATATCGTCAGAAAAACGATATTATCCCGCTTAAGGACATCAGAGCCATTCCTGAGAAATATAGTATCGGGAAAAGGCCATTATCCCTTCTGTTAGGCTGGGGAGAGCAAACCTTCAGTCGCTATTACGAGGGAGACATTCCCTCAAAGCAGTATTCCGAAATACTGAAGCAGATCTATAATAATCCCAGCTATTATCTTTCTTTACTTGAAAGTAATAAGAATAATTTAAAAAGCGATCAGGCTTACAATAAGAGTAAAACCGCGACAGAAAAGCTATTAAATGTTTCTACCGCTCCGCAACAATCAAAAATCGGTATTGTTGTTGATTATCTTTTGTCCCAATGCCGGGACATTACTCCGCTCGCGCTGCAGAAAGCATTGTATTATACTCAGGGCTTTTCCTATGCGTTTTACCGTACCTTCTTATTTGAAGAGGATTGTGAAGCCTGGGTTCATGGCCCTGTATACCGAGATATTTACAACCGTTACAGCAGATATTGTTTTGACCCTATTGATGGTGTAGATGAATTTGACGTTTCGCTTTTGTCTGGCAAAGAGAAGTTGCTTCTGGATAGCATTATAAGAAATGTCTGTTGTTATAGCGGAAAAATCCTTGAGTCCTTTACTCATACAGAAAAGCCCTGGGTTTCCGCCCGTGCTGAGCTATCAGCAGACGCTTTATCCAACAGAATCATTCCTAAGCGGGTTATCGGTGAATATTTTACATCTGTTAAAGAAAAGTACCAGATGCTCACGCCCGCAGACATTAAGGACTACACGCAAAACATGTTTTCGCAAATATAATACAGAGCTTTACTCCAAAAGCCATCACCTGGTTGGGTGGTGGCTTTCGTTATGTTATAAACATGAGAGAAAAGATGAAGACGATTTCTTTTCAAAGAGGAACCCAGCAACGCAGTGTTCCTCTTATTTGCATTCTCTCAGCGTGAATACTAAGCCCCATGCGTGGCTTATTGTTCCACCATGCTTCTCCCCTACACTAAAACTCCTCAAATCTGTCTTTGATACATAAACAAATAAGCCTGTAGAAAGCTGCCACATAATTGTTGACAATACATAAACTGCATCCGGCGGGGGTCTTGTGATATTGACAAATACAGGCTGCTGCACTATACTTAACATGCAGCGGAGGTGCTGTGGGTAATGGCCCGCAGTGCCTTTTTTGTTATTTGCAGTTTGAAGAAAATGAATAATCAGATTGCCGTTTTAGAATGTGAGGGGTTTTACAGTATGAGCAAGGTACCGGAGCTGTTTGGCAGCATGGTGTTTAGCGACAAGGTCATGCGCGAAAGGCTGCCTAAGGACACCTATAAGGCGCTCAAGGACGCCATCAAAAAGGAAAGACCGCTTGATTTGAGCGTTGCAAACGTAGTGGCCGACGCAATGAAGGACTGGGCGCTGGAAAAGGGCGTTACCCACTACACCCACTGGTTCCAGCCTATGACGGGCATTACCGCCGAAAAGCACGACAGCTTTATCTCCTGCGAGTGCGCGGGCGAGGGCGAAGTGATTATGGAGTTCTCCGGCAAGGAGCTTATTAAGGGCGAGCCGGATGCCTCGAGCTTTCCGTCCGGCGGACTGCGCGCTACCTTTGAGGCCCGCGGCTATACCGCATGGGACCCCACCTCCTACGCATTCATTAAGGATAACACCCTGTGCATCCCCACCGCCTTCTGCTCATACGGCGGTCATGCACTGGATAAAAAGACCCCCCTCCTGCGCTCGATGGAGGCCATCAACAAGCAGACGATGCGGGTGCTAAAGCTGTTCGGCAGAACCGATGTAAAGCGCACCAACACCACCGTAGGCCCCGAGCAGGAGTACTTCCTCATCGACGAGAAGATGTACGAGCAGCGCAAGGACTTAATCTTCTGCGGCAGAACCCTGTTTGGCGCAAAGCCCCCCAAGGGTCAGGAGATGGAGGACCATTACTTCGGCGCCATCCGGCCCCGCGTACAGGCCTTTATGAAGGAGCTTGACGAGGAGCTGTGGAAGCTGGGCGTGCTTGCAAAGACCGAGCACAACGAGGCTGCCCCCGCCCAGCATGAGCTTGCCCCCATCTACACCAACACAAACGTTGCAACCGACCACAACCAGATTACCATGGAGATGATGAAGAAGATTGCACGTCACCACGGGCTGGTGTGCTTGCTCCACGAAAAGCCGTTTGCGGGTGTAAACGGGTCAGGCAAGCACAACAACTGGTCGATTTCCACCAACACCGGTGTAAACCTCTTAGAACCCGGCGATTCCCCCAAGGACAACGCGCAATTCCTGCTCTTCCTCACCGCCGTATTAAAGGCTGTTGACGAGTATCAGGAGCTTCTGCGCCTGTCGGTTGCCACCGCCGGCAACGACCACCGCCTAGGCGCCAATGAAGCCCCGCCCGCCATCATGTCGGTGTTTGTGGGCACCGAGCTTGAGGCCATCTTAGATGCGATTATAGACGGCGTTCCCTACGACCCGAAGGAGAAGGAGCAGATGCGCATCGGCGTCAGCGTCCTGCCCGCCATCCCCAAGGATAACACCGACCGCAACCGTACCTCCCCCTTCGCCTTTACCGGCAACAAGTTCGAGTTCCGCTCGCCCGGCTCGTCATTATCCATCGCAGGGCCCAACATCATCCTCAACACCGTAGTGGCGGAATCCCTGCGCCAGTTTGCCGATGAGCTTGAAAAGGCGACCGACTTTAACGCTGCCCTCAATACCCTGATTCGCGAAAACCTTAAGAAGCACAGAAGGATTATCTTCAACGGCAACAACTACTCGCAGGAGTGGGTTGAGGAGGCCGAAAGAAGAGGCCTATTAAACCTCAGAACCACACCCGATGCCCTGCCCCACTTTGTCACCCAAAAGAGCATTGACCTGTTTGAGCGCCACGGCGTGTTCTCCGAAGCGGAAATTCGGTCCCGCTGCGAGATTATGCTCGAAAACTACTGCAAGTCCATTAACATCGAGGCCCTTACCATGCTTGAGATGGCAAACAAGGACATCCTGCCCGCCGTTGTCACCTACATCAATGAGGTGAGCTCGGCTGCGGTGACCAAGAAGAGCCTGAGTGCCGCCATCAGCACCGAGATGGAGGAAAAGCTTGTAACGAAGCTCTCTAACCTTGCAAATAGCCTTTACAACCGCATTGAGGAGCTAAAGGCTGACGTGCAGGAGATGAAGAGCCACGAGGGAAA
>JAEZKF010000057.1 GCA_023415575.1 Bacillota bacterium | reverse complement strand
GGATTACCCCGTCTGGTACGGCCTGCACAGCTACAGTACCGGTGAAACCATGTGGATTGACAACGGCATCGGTGAGGTCGCCGACAAACTCATTGAAAGCGGAGATATAAAGCCCCTTGTCATGGTCTTTCCATATACACGATACCCCACCCTCAAGGAAATCGAAAAGGATATCGAAGAGAAAGGGGATGCGGGCGAAGATATCATGGAGCGCTTTATTACCAAGGAGCTGATTCCCTACATCGACTCAGGCTACGACACCATCACCTCGGCGGACGGCAGGTACATCGGGGGCTTTTCAATGGGCGGTGCGATTGCCCTTCGCGTGGCGTTCCACCATCCCGAATTATTCAGCAAAGTCGGCGGCTACAGCGCCGCAGTGACCGTGAGCGACTATTCCGGCACGCAGTTTGAAAAATGGCTGTTCCCATCCGAAAACACCGACGAGATAGCCGATGTCGCCCGGTTTGCCAAGAAAAAAGGCCTTGATAAGCTTAGTGTTTATCTTGATGTCGGAAACTCCAATGACCCGTTTTCTGCGGGGTTGCAATCCCTCTCCGATGCCCTGCAGCAGCGAAATATCAAATGTGAAATGCAAATCTATGACGGCGGCCACACCCTGAGAAAAGAAGCCCTAGAGGAATACCTCAAGTTTTACGCGGCAAAGGGTACAGATTGAGGTTTGACAAAACCCGGCTCATACCGATAGCAAGCAAAATAACACCCACAAAAAAGCAGCTGCACCGGCAGCTGCTTTATCTTTTATCATATAAGCTCTTTTCTATTAAACCTCATACATCCTGCGTACCGCATCGCGAATCTCCTGATAACTCGTACACCGGCACAGGTTGGACTGCAGCCATTCCTCAATCACATACTCCTCCGGCAGGGACGGATGCTGCGTCCTCAGCGCCTCGCAGACCATGAGAAAGCCCGAGGTGCAGTAGCCGCACTGAAAGGCATTGGCATCTACAAAGGCTTTTTGAGCGGGTGATGCACCGTTTAGCCCTTCCACCGTCGTGATGAGATGATTCTCCGCTTCTACCGACAGCATCAGGCAGGATTTTGCGGGCCAGCCATCCACCGTAACGGTGCAGGCGCCGCAATCGCCGTTTCTGCACCCGGGCTTTGCGCCGGTTAAACCCAACTGCTCTCTTAGTGTGTCCAGCAAAAGGTCGGAGGGGCGCACGGCAAGCTCGTACACCTCGCCGTTAACGTTAAGGGATATCACGGTTTTGCCCTCATATCTTACCATTTTCCCACTCCTCAATCAGGGTACGAAGTGTGTTCTCCAAGACAAACACCCGATAGGCACCAGACCCCTCCGCATCGCCATAGGCCGGCTGGGGGAGAAGGCTTACTGCCTTTTTCACCCTCTCTTCTGCGGGTAGGGTTCGGTCGTTTAGAATATTCTCCATCTGCTCACTGCGAATGGGATGAGAACAGATGCCGGAAAACGCCGCCCGCATATAACCATTCCGAAAGATTGCGGTAACCGTCACCAAGGGATAGTCAATCTTCTCATTAGCTGTTTTTTTGATGTGTGCATGGCGGGCATTTAGCGCCCATTGGGGAATGCGAACATTCACAACCATCTCGCCCGGTTTCAAATGCATCCTACCATGAAACACACTTAAAAAGGGCACTATTCTTTGCCCGTCCGGTCCGTAAAGAGTAATCTCTGCGTCGGAAATCATAAGCGGCAGGCTGGTCTCCCTATAAATAATCGTTCCGCACAGGTTTCCGCCCAGTGTAATCCTGCATTGGTTGGTGTGGTCGGCGATGCGCCCGCAGGCAAGCCTGAGCAGGGGAAAAAGCTTTGATTCCTTAATCTCGTTTAGCGTACAAGCTGCCCCGATATGGAGGTATTCGCCTTCCATACAAAGCCCTGTGCACTCCGGGATGTTTTTGATGTCGATAATGGCTTGCGGGTGGATACTACCAGCGCGGGACATGGTAATAATCTCACTGCCGCCCGAGTAGTACATAGGATTCTTGCCCTCTGTATGCAGCTGATGATATAAGCTGATTGCCTCCTGCAGGGTATTCACTCGGTAATAGATGAAATCAAACGGTATCATTTTTCGTCCTCCGCAGATAGCTGCCATATCTTCTCCGGCGTAATCGGAAGGGTCAATATCTCCATTCCGAAAGCGGCCGAGAGCGCATTGCCAAGGGCTGCCGGAATCCCGATGATTCCATGCTCCGAATAGCTTCGAACCCCATAGGGAGAGCCGTCTTCCGGCGTTTGCACAAAGCCGACGCGGTAGTCCGGCTCCTGACCGATGTGCATCAGCTTATAGGTTCGCAGATTAGGCAGTTGCGGGATACCGTCTGCACTATAGGTAAACGCCTCTCTGCTTGCCATACTGATTCCCATTGACATCCCTCCGGCAACCATAGACCGCATCAATTCGGGGTTGATTACGTTCCCGACATCCATAACCGTAGAAGCGCGGATGATGCGGTAGGTGAAGTCCCTTAGGTCTGCCTCCACCTCAACCACCTGAGCTCCCAGAGCCCAGGCAGGCCCAGTCTGACCCTTGCCGGTCTCGGGGTCTAACATACTCAGTCCTTTGAGCATAAACCCGCCGCGGCCTATTGCCGGCTCCCCGATAGATTCTTCGGATGGAGACTTATACCTTGCACGATATCCTTAAACGCGATAAATTGCCCGGGATTCTTTCTCGCATAAACCCTGCCGTGCGCAACCTCTATTTCATCCGGCGGGCACCCGAACGCTTGTGCTGCGTTATCACGCAATTGGTTAATCAAATCCTCGGCCGCCCGCATGACGGCGTTACCGGCCATGTACTCGGTAAGGCTGGCGACGGTCTTCCAGTGCTCGGGCGCAACGCGGGTGTCCACCGGCATCACAACATGAACCTGCTCCACATCCATCTTCAGCTTCTCTGCAAGCATTTGTGCCAGATGAGTTTGGCTGTTTGACCCCATCTCCACCACGCCGGTTATGAGGTTTAGGCTACCGTCCGGGTTAAAGGTAATGAGCGCGCCGGATACGGCATCGGTAGGCGGGTTTTCGGTCTTCCAAAAGCAGGACACCCCTTTTGCATGTACCGTATGAGTGTTTGCTTGATTCTGCCGAGGGGCATCCCATTCCGATAGCGTTTTTACCTCGGTTAAGCACTTCACAAGGTCGCCAACTAAGCTCGGGGAATAGGGCGTTTGAGAAGGTGTTGTACTGCCTTGCCCGATTGCGTTTTTTATGCGAAACTCGAGCGGGTCAATCCCGCATTGGCTTGCCAATATATCCATCACTCGTTCGATGCAGAAGGTGTAAGACTCATGGGCAAAGCTGCGGTATGAGGTTGCATAGGTGTGGTTTGTATAAACGCAGAGTGAATCGCACGATAGGTTTTCAATATGATAAGGCCCGGTGCAGTCCGTCGCAATAGCCTTAGCCATATAGGGGGATATATCCGTATATGCACCGCAGTCAAGCCAATAGGTAAGCTCGGCGGCTTGAATTTTTCCTTGCTTGTCCGCGCCGATTTTAATGTCGGCTTCAAGGCCGATGCGGCAGGGGGCAAAGGCCATATCCTGTTCTCTGGGGATGGTTAGCCTTACAGGCTTGCCGCCCACCCGCTGTGATGCAATCAAGGCGAGAATTTCAAGCGTCACCGGAGCCTTCCCCCCAAACCCGCCCCCGACAAAGGGAACACGCACCTGAATCTGACCGGACGGGATTAAGAAGGCCTCCGAAAGCTGCTTGCGAACCGAATAGGGCGATTGCGAAGCGGTCGTGATGACAACCGTGCCATCGGCTTGTATTTCAGCCCGCGCCGTACGCACCTCCATTGCGAGATGGTCTGACGGGGGCAGGGAAAACCGTCGCTGCACGACGATGTCGCAGCGTGAGAACGCCTGCGCTGCATTGCCCTTGCGGATACGGTATCGGCTTGCGACATTCGTTCCCTCCTCAGGGTAGATGTCAGTGGTAACCTTCTTGTATCCGTTCACCTGACTGTGAATCAAATAAGCGCCCGGACTGAGTGATTGGGACGGTGTTAAGCTCACGGGCAGAGGCTCATAATCCACCTCAATCAAACGCGCAGCCTGCTCGGCAGAGGGCTCATCCTGTGCAACAACCATTGCAACTGCCTCTCCCGCATACCGCACGACATCGCGGGCAAGGGCTGGGCGGTCCTGCAGCAGAGGGCCAAAAAGCAAGGGACAATCCGCCCCCGTAATAACGGCCTTTACCCCTCTGACAGCCATTGCTTTGGAGGTATCGATACGCGTAATGCGGGCATGAGCACAGACGCTTGTGAGCAAACGCGCGCAAAGCACACCGGTCGTAGGGAGATCATCTGTATACAGGGCTTGCCCCGTAGCCTTTTCCCACGCCTCTCTTCGCTGTATGCTCTTACCAACTGCAGTATTCATACGTTAACCACGCACCTTTTTGCCTTTATGATTTCAGTTTTGGCTTTACCAACAGCAATATACAGGCATTTGACGGCGCATTTGGATTTATCGGTATAAACAGTCATGAAATATATACAATAAGCGGTAGAACTATTTTAAAAGGAGAGAGGTTATGAACCCGTTTGAACAAACCCCTATAAAGATGGTAGACGGCATCATGGACTGGTCAACCTTGTACCCTACGCCATACAACAAGATGACGGTTGACCCATACACCAAAATACGCATCATCCTCATGAACGGTATAGAGGTAGAGGCAGCCCTGTTTAAGCATCAGTTCCACCGCAACTGTCAGGATAACGACCTGCGCAGGGAGCTTGCCTTGTCGCGCCGCGTAGAACAGCAGCAGCAAAAGCACATTAACTGGCTCAAACCGATTGATGAAACCCCGCTAGAGACCACCATCGGCTATGAGCATGTCGCTGTAGACTTAACCGCATGGCTTGCCCAGAATGAGCCCAACCAATATGTCAAGCAGGCTTTGGATTTTGCTCTACTTGAGGACTTTGACCATCTTTACCGGTATGCAAATCTGCTCGACCTTGATACGCAGATACCCGCCCAGCAGCTGGTCAAAAGCTATGTAGATATCACCCCGGGCCGCCCGACTATTGCAGAGCACCGCTTCCCGTTTGACTCGGTAAAGAATCCGGTGGACTTTTCCACCGCCGACATTCGGACGAAGCTCAACACCCTTATCATCACGGCCGGCGAACAGCAGACCATGAACTTCTATATGAATATCGGAAACACCTACTACAATGATTTGGGCCGTCAGCTTTACCTGGAGATTGCCATGATAGAAGAGCAGCATGTAAGCCATTATGGGTCGCTGCTTGACCCCAAGGCAACCTGGCTTGAAAACCTGCTTTTGCATGAGTATATGGAGTGCTATCTATACTATTCGTTCTATCAGGACGAACTTGACCAAAACGTAAAATCCGTTTGGGAGATGCACCTGCAGCAGGAGATATCACACCTGCATAAGGCTGCAGAGCTTTTGAAGAAGTATGAGGGCAAGGACTGGCAGCAGGTCATCCCGGGCGGAGAGTTCCCGAAGCTTTTGCAGTTCCATGATACGCGTGATTATGTGCGCGGGGTTCTTGCCCAGCAAATTCTGCTTACCGCAAACAGGGAGCAGTATGTGCCGGTTTCAAGCCTGCCGGATAATCATGAATTCTTCTTCTATCAAAACAGGGTCAACAACAATATCGATGCTGTTGCAAGCCACAAGGCGGTTGTTCAGCACCAGCAGAAATATAACGTTGATTACCGCGCGGAGTCCCAGCCAAACCCGGTACCGGATCTTGCGGACAGGACAAAAGACAACACCTCTATTGCACGGACAAAATAAACATCTCATTTATAAAGAAAAAGCGCCGCCCAGTGGTATTGGGCGGCGCTTCTCTATTTTGTATTCTGTTACAATACAAGCTCCAAGACTGCATTGGCAGCAACGAGACAAACGAGGACGAATACCGTTACAACCGGTCTCCATTTTTGAGAAACAGATAACGTGCCTAGCTTTTCTTCCATAAACCGAACCGGACCAAAGACGTACTGCTTTAACAGCAATCCCGCAAAGACAAGCAGACTGGTCAAAGCATTTTGCGTCACCATAAAAGGTATGAGTTTCTCTGAACTGCTAATCACAGAAACGTCCCGCATCCAATCAGGCACAAGAAGGAGCAGGTACAAGCAATAAAGCATACGCCAGCCGGTGTTAACGCATAGCACAATGACTGCTTGCCAATACCACTGGCCCTTTATCTTTGCAAAATACCTGTTTACCACAAAAACCGCTAGAGCAAAGGCCATTGCCTCAAATACAATGGAAATGGCGGGATTGATGACCTTATCAATCCTACCCGGAAGCAGAAGGTTTAATAGCTTCATAGAACCCGAGAACAGACCGACAAAAAGCACAGACAGTGCTGAATGGGTCTTGCGGTAAACGTTTGCCATAAAAAAGCAGGAGGCCGGATACCAAACGAGAAAGCCATAAGGAAAGGATACTGCATGAATCAAATACCCGACGGTTGCTTCAAATATGCCCCATACCGTTCCCCAGAATAGTATCACGGTAAGGTTTGCGGAGAATCTTTTTAGCCTTGCTCTATCCATCATTGTGCCTCCAGACGATATACTTTGTAACATAGATATTCGCAGCGCGCTGTAAACAGTACTCTTGTCCGAAGATGGGGAGTAACGGAAAAGCCAAGTATTGTACAATACTTGGCTTTCTATGTATCACTTAAACCTTTAGCTATACACGTCAAGAGAGCTTGGGAAAGTATTTGATGACCATATCCCTGACCTCATTTAACCAAGATGCCCTCTCGTTCTCTGTACTTTCATCGATTACACGGAACATCACCCGGTCAAACACAGTTACTCCGCAGTAATTAAGGATGCAGTCCTTCCAGATGCGCTGCAAGGGGTCACCAAAAACTGTGTTCTCACGCTCTTCCGGGGTATTGGATGTATTAAAGACAAGCGCTGCTTTGGCCTTTAACAGCCCTATGGGGATCCCGCTAGTATCGCCGTCTACAAATGCATAGGCGACGTTTACCCATAACACCCGGTCAACCCATCCCTTTAGAATGGCAGGCGGCTGCCCCCACCAGTTCGGGTGGATAATGATAATGCCATCTGTTTCGCGAATCTCCTGCTGGTGGCGCAAAACCAACTCATCATCACACTTTTCGCCGGAGAGCTCTTTGCCGGTGACAACAGGGTCAAAGCCTTCTTTGTACAAGTCATGGAACATCACCGTATGCCCGTTGCTTTTTAGTTGGGCAACAGCTGTTTCGGCGATGGCCGCGTTAAAGCTCTTCTCATAGGGATGTGCATAAATGACCGATATCTTCATATGTACCACCTTGCTTTTTATATGTATTATAAAGAATCAACATCCATCTTAGAAATAAATATTGTGCACTCCAAAGCAGCAATAAAAACGCTTTCAGGACTATAAGACTTCATTAGCTCTATCATGATATTCTGCAGTACAATGCCAAAGAGGATTGGCCACTCGGAGGGAGTTTTGCAATACTTTGCGGTCATGTTATCATAGATTCCGTCCCAGCAATCCTTAATGGATCTAAACACTTCCTCCGGCGCATACCGATTCCAAAGCCGATACTCCTCATTCCCGATAACAGAGGCCGCGTTTTGAATAATCGGCACAACATCAGGGAGGGCTTTACCCGGGCTTATGTAACTGTAAGCCCCACTCATATAATTTAAAACACTGTGTTTGCTTTCGAGTAGATATTGATTGACGTCGTCCCCGAAATAGTATTTTTTGCCGGACTTTGTTTCGACCTGCATAAAGGAACCGTGGTTTGCTTTGACAGCCAAGTGACATGCATACCCGGCAAGTCCGCATGCATATGCAAGCAGATGCCATCTGCGTGAATCGTCATGTACCCCCAGAACTTGCTTTAGCATTTGAATGATATTGCCTGCGTGACTACTTAGTCTAGTAACAGTTGCGGCGTCATCGTCCTTTTTTTTAAATAGGCTCATATGATACTCCTTTATCACTTTCAACTTGATTTCTCGCCCAAGAGAACACGCGATTTCCAACGATGGATAAAACGACCAGTTTCATTATAGACGTACACTTTTCCCATGTCAAATGCTACCATGCAAAAGGCCCACGAAATATCGTGGGCCTCATTTTGCGCTGACTGAGAAAATGACAGGCTGTAAGGGGGACTGAGTGCAGTGTCGGTCTGATTTGCAGAATACAAGCAATAAAATATGTAACAGCGAGCACTTATTATATAATAACAAATTTTCTAAATTTTGGGCCACTAATAATATAATACATTGAGGAGTAATTGACATGAAACATGTAGCCATAATCTGTGCAGCTATATTGCTGCTGGGAATCCTATTTGGATGCAAAAATGGTAGCAATCCTGCACTCATCTCTCCTAGTCATGTTGTAACATCTGAAGTTAGCGATACATCAAACATCTCCCAAGCAGAATTTCAGCCCGACTTGAAAGAAATATATCAAACAAAGCTGCCTGAAAATGTGTTGGACCTTGCCTGGCTAAATGAAACCAAGATTTATTGGATAAATCAAACACAAGGTACGGATGCAATAACATATAGGCTCTATATAGCTGATGTGGACAAGAAAACGGAAGACTTAGTTTTTGAAAGAAGTATTCCGGCAAGCAATAACCTTAATATTAGCGTTAATCTTATGGGTAATCAGCTTTTTCTTTATTTGAACAACAACTCTGATAATCCCATCTACAGCAAGGTGACTCTTAGTGCGACGGACTGGACAATTTTAAGTGAAGAACCGTTGAATATATCGGGGCACATTTTATGGGATTATAAATCCAGCCAGAATATAATCGTCGGATACGATGAATACCAGAAAATCACATTGTATCCTTTAGAATCACCCGAAAGGTGTTATCCGCTATGTGAGTTTCAGGATACGCGGTATGATATTGCATCCGAAGGATGGTCGCCCTCAGGGGAGTATTTCATTCTGGCAAACAATGATGCACTTGGCATGGAACGATTCGAATCACTTGCAGATCTTATCGCTTATCCTAAGGGTGAATGGCCTACGGCGAGACAATATGATGTATTTAGTAAAGATGGCAATTATGCTTTTTCCTTTGCCGTTGATTTTACTCATCGCGAGGACGGCAGTTATACTGGATCTGACGTATTTTGGATGCCGGGAGATGAAATCTATGTTGCATCAACATTTTATGATACATCACGAGATACGAAGCAATCACAAGTCAGGGTAATAAACAGTTCGGGAACCGTTGTGTATGAAAATAGATATATGGGCGAAACTAAGCGCTTTAGTCCAATCAATTTAGTTAAACGGGGTTTTTACTACACAGAAAAGCAAGATAATGCTGTCCATTTGATGAAGTTTTCCTTCCTTACAGGAGAAGATTCCGATTACGGTCTAATTGCTGAGGGTGATGATAGCTGGCTTTCTCTGCAGATTAGCCCTGAAGAGTCTTTAGCATTGGTTCATAATCGTCAAGATAGAATCATTCGTGTTTTAGATGTAAAAAAGTAGCACGACATTTTAAACCCGACATAGCGTGCCAAAAAATTTCGGAGGAAAGCCCCATGTTCAAAAGATTAGTAGCCTTGGTTCTCATTGCCCTGCTTGTTATGGTCGGATGTGCCACAAATGAACTGAACGTACAGACGCCAAGGAATGCTCAATCAATTACTCAAACGGATGACATAGAACTGCCTAGCAGCAATGTTGAGAGTGTGAAGGAACCTTTTCTTGATTTAACTGATTTTGTAATGATCGAAGGATTTAAAACCATAGAAAGAATTTACTTAAATGAAACTAATAACATTCTGCTAACGGTGCAAAGAATGAGTAGCAAAAAAAGCGCAATCTCCATGTTTGATTATTCAGAACTAAAGACAGTGAATTACAAAGTCTTTGATTCCTACATTGCCAAGCTAAAGCCGCTGGATAATGAATTTTTAGTGTTTGATGAATCAGATAAAAGTGTTACTAAAATGACCTATGGTTTTGAGGAAGAATATTCATTTGCTCTGCCGGATGACCTTCACTCCTCTGTACATTCAGCAGATGTTTCGGATGATGAGCTTTCACTTATATATATCAGCAATGACGCAAAAAACTTGATGCTCGATACCGTACCACCTTCCCACCCCGTGTCTATAAAATATGCAAAGAGAGGTATCATGAGTGCGGCGTTTGTGAATAATGAGCTTATCTATTACAGTGTACGTACAACCGAATACCCGTTTGAGTTCGGATTGTGTGGCAAAACGGGAACGGATAAGCTTTTTTTGCGCAGCTACGCATTTGTGCCAAAGCCCTTTGACAATGGAGTATTGATGCTGGAAAGCATGGAGATGCGCAAGGATAACCGCGTGTACCTATACGACTTATGCTCTCTGGATACACCCCCGCGGGTTCTTGAGGTAAACGGGTCTAGTGATGTGACCATCAGTAGAAACGGCAGGTTTGCTTTAAGCGCATCAACCGACGGGGAAAACCTGACTGCAATGATATATAACCTCGAAAACGGCAAAATTGACGAAAGGTCGGTTCATTTCAATACTGACAAATACACCGTCAATCTAATGGGAGACCCTGATTGCTATTACATCAGTGATGACGGAACGAACGGCTTTATTCTGTTCTTGGGTGAGGGGTTTAGGTTATATAAGTTGAGCCTTAAGTTGCATTAGCTAAGTTATTATGAACACACCGCACATACGCGGCTATTGGCCGCGATACTCATAAACGACTAAAGGGGCCCTTTCAGGCCCCCTTTTTAACTACATAGGCAGCAGTAACTGACGTCGTTATATTACCCGACTCTGGCATCAAAATTCTGTTATGCAAATTGGTTAGAAACATACCGATATTCAGCTTCATCACTTAACTGAATAGCGAGTTTGCACTTTGAGATAGCGCTTTTTCTCGATGAAAAGAACTCGCATTCAATGCTTAACATACTGCGGAGCTTTGTATGCTTACTATTTTCACATCCTTGAGTCCGGAGTCTCTCGCACCATAGTATTGATACGACTTTCGTTCGGGGTCATTCATATTGAGGGGACAACTGTCTTACTGTATCAGATGATAACCCGAAATATGTATAGATAATTGATTCGGCAATATCCTGAGGAGTATAAATGATGCCTTCCTCTTGAGAGTAACCGCATTCAAAAACCTCTGCCCATTCTTCAACCGATAGAAATCCTTGAACGAGATAGCCCGCCATTTGCACGGTTGTATCCAGCAACTGCTCAGGTGAATCCCATTCCATATCCAAGGCCTGACTAAGTGTTAACGACTTAATGTATTTTTGATAATACTCTTCAGACATAAAGGGCTCCAATGATTCATTATCAGAAGTAAGGGAAGATGGCGAGGAAACGAAAAACTCTGACGCATCATTGTTCATCGATGAGTTATGGGGCAGTGGATTTGTCAAACTACAACCGATGAAAAAGTTAATAATAGTAGCAGTATCACTATTTTTGCAGCGTTCTTCAATATCACTCTCACCCCTTTGCCACTAGAACACACTACGACAGATTGTTTAATATTGATGTTTCGCTGTCGATGAGATGATATGCTACTTATGTAATAGAGTAATTGGTCTGAAGGCATAAACTTTATAAATAACTGTCAAGCTCTGCTTCACCGCTCAGCTGACAGACTTTGATATGATTATAGTTTCCTTGCCTTTATAACAAAGGTTACAGGAATCATCTTTGCCTTACGGGCAAAATCGCTGTTTGCTTTCTGTATGATTTCATCATCGGATTCCTCAATCATTTGTTCGATGACAAATCCCGCTTTTGATAAAGCATTAATATAGGTTGATAGTTTTCGGTCAGATAACATCAATATGCTTTTGCCAAGAGAAAGTGAGTACCAAGACTCATCAAAATAGCTTTTTTTAAAAACATACATATCTTTATCTACTGCAACACATTTGTGTATTGGGTGAGACCAGCTGAAAATAAATATGCCATCTTTTTTTAGGTAAGAAGCAATCCGACAAAACGTAGCGTAAAGGTCAGTTGTCCAACCTATGGCATAAATTGAATAGACGAAATCAAAATAATCAACAGGTATACCACATTCTTCTTCCATTGCAGAGCAGGTAAGCTTTGCCGAAATGCCGTGTGCCGCCAAATGTTTCTTTGCCTTTTCAATCTGCTTTTTGGATATGTCTACGCCCCATAATTCAGATGCTTTACGCTCTCCCAGATACTGCAGGGAATGACCTGCCCCGCATCCTATTTCAAGCACCTTTTTTCCTGAGACTTCTCCAAAAAGCTGATGATTTTCTTCAGAAGCAAAAGCACCATAGTAGGGAAGAGAAATATTTTCTAATACTTCGCCGCCTTCTGTATCCCAAAAGGAACTATTGGCTTTATGAGCAGTTTCCTTATCAATGGCATCTAAAATGGTGCAGCCGACTTCACAACTACCTATCATGCTTGTTCCATTTATATCGCACTTTTTCATATTCTACGCCTCATTTATATAAACCATCTTACTTCTCTAAAATTCATTAGGAATTGTAGTTATGATAATAATATACATTAGGAAGCAATAATTTACAATCTTCTGGTTACTAAATTACAGTTATCGACTTTTTCATTAAGAACATCCCCATCATCTAAAACAGGGCGTCATAACCGATGTAAACTCTTATAAAGCAAAAAAGCCTATCTTTCGATAGGCTTTTTGCGTTACATATTCTATTGGTCTGAGTGGCGGGATTTGAACCCACGGCCTCTACCACCCCAAGGTAGCGCGCTACCATCTGCGCCACACCCAGTCAACGAACTATATTCTATCATATGGACAATCAAAATGCAAGAATAAAAAACACAAAATGATAAAACTTTTGCGGCAATGAAATCGACACTATATATAAAGAGCGCCCCAAATTTTGGCGGCGCAAAAGACTTTTATGCATGCAGTACCTCTCAGCTTTTATAACACTATATAGGCAATAGACTTGTCTCATCTCAACGCCGTCATCTCTACGATAAAATTAGAATAAATAAACCTCATAACCGGAAAATACTCCTAGGATTGTTTACAAATTAAGCATTTGAATTTTGGTACGTTTATGTTAGAATATAAGTCATATGATAGGGAGTGCTGATGGCAGCACTTAATGAAAAAAGCACGTTTTAGCAACGGCAAAGGAGTTTGTTGCATGCCAAAGGTTATGAAAATCGGCAAATACCAAAAAAGGCGCAGAAAGCGCGCCGGCCTTCCCATTTTACTAATCCTTCTCCTGATCGTTGCATTCGGTTCGCTCGCTTACTCGGTAGTCTTGGGTAAGCAGATGGTAGACAGTGGCCTGATTGCGGAGACAAGCTCTGAAAAGGACGTAGACAACGTAATTTCCGATATTGAGCTTACACCATCCGAGCCAGCAAGCAGTTCACAACAGGCCCCGGAGTTCGGCGTTCCGCTGCCTGAAAGCAAGCGTGTAATGGGCACCTATTTTGACGATGCGGTGTTCTTTGGCGACTCTGTTACCGATGGTATCTCATTGTATGATGTCATGTCCAATGCAAAGGTTATCTCGCATACCGGCATCAATCCCGGCACTGCACTGACAAGCAAGGTGATTAAGACATCCGACGGCGAGAAGATTACCATGATTGACGCCTTAAAAGAAGCTAACCCTAAGAAGATATATATCATGATAGGCATCAACTCCATCGCGATGGATAAGGACACGTTCCTGTCAAGCTACAGCAAGATGCTTGACACCATCATGGAGCAGCATCCCGATGCTATCATCTATATCCAGCCGATTACGCCCATTACAGCGGCGTTTGAGCAGAGCTCCAAAAACACCTACAAAATCACCAACGAAAGAATCAGTGAGTTTAACGAGGGTATCCTTGCGCTGGCAGGGGAGAAGCAGGTATACTTTGTAAACATCAACGAGGTGCTTGCGGATGAAACAGGCGCATTGCCCGACGATGCAAGCCCCAAGGACGGCATCCATTTTGGCGCAAAGTATTACGAGAAATGGTTTGAGTATCTGAAAACGCACACTGCTCCGGTGTGATTTTGCAGTGCCGGTGTGAGCGAGGGATTATAAACAATACGGAGGATGCATACTAATATGGTACACGGAAAAAAAGGTTTGGTCGTAGTTGTTTCGGCAATCTTAGCTGTTATGATACTGTTTACCGGCTGTTCGGGCGGATCATCGTCAGGTAAAACGCCTGCTGCTGAGGAAATCGCCAACCGCATCAAGGAAACCTGCTCCTTTGACGAGATGATAAAGCTTGAAGACAGCGTGCTGTATAACCAATATACCGACCTTAATGCGGACATTGTCGCGGATGTGGCGGTTTATGCTTCCACACTCGTACTCGCAGACGAAATCTGCGTCATCCGCGTAAAGAGCGAAAGCGATGTGGATGCTGCACTTGCGGCAATCGATGTTCGCCTTGCAGACCTTAAGGATAAATTCACAGGCTATCGCGAGGAAGAACTGCCAAAGGTCACCAATGCACTGATTGAAACCCGCGGTACCTACATCCTGATGACCACGACACAGGATAGCGAAACAGCTTCAAAAGAATTTAAGTCCATGGTAGGGTAAGACTACTTTAATTTTTGCAGGAGGACGGTGAAGGGTAAATGATCGTTGAGTGTCTGACAATAACAGTAATCCTGGCGGCAATCTTCTTTGTCTTTCTCCGTGGGCACAAACCGCGGTCTGCTTTATCTACAGTGCCCCTCATCATTGTGCCTGTACTACACATGCTGGGTAATCCCTTATCTAAATGGCTGTCACCGCTGCTTAACCTGCCCAGGTTAAACGTCTATATCGCAGTCGATGTGATTGGCTTTTTGCTGTTCTTTGTGGTAGCTCTGACTATGCTTAAGAACTTTCACACAAAGCGCACAAAGGCTACCTACCTCATCGCGGGCGGTCTCTTCACCCTCGCCTTGACGGTTATTCTGGTAAGCGACCTGATTGCAAGGTATGCGTAACCACCAATAATGAACGCCCGAATAAGGCTTACTTGAGCCTTGTTCGGGCTTTTTGTTTTGCCTTTCTTATATCCATTAAGATACCCTCATTGTCCGCACAGTCCGCTCGAAGGTGCCTATGATTGGTTTAGACCACATAAAGCTATTTTTATAGCGACAATAACTGTTTTAAAAGCAGGGAAGTGTAAAACTATCGGCTATTATTGCGATTGCCATGTAAAGGAATGTGTTGTAAAATCCCATATTGAGTGTGCATATCATGCTTAATCTTATATGGTATGGAATGGACTGAAACGATGATAAAGGATTTTTTTACCGCGCTAAAGCGGGAGTTCTCAGGCTACAGCGGGTCTAAGCTTGGCAAGGATGTCCTTGCGGGCATCACCACTGCAGCGGTTGCGCTGCCGCTGGCACTTGCGTTTGGTGTCAGCAGTGGGGCGGATGCCGCCGCCGGACTAATCACCGCCATCATAGCAGGTGTTCTAATCGGTATGCTGTCGGGTGCGTCCTACCAGATCTCCGGCCCTACGGGGGCCATGGCGGCTATACTGGTACCGCTGGTTGCACAGCATGGGCTAAAAGGCATCTTTATTGCCGGATTTATGTCGGGTGTAATCCTTCTTTTATGCGCCTTATTTAAGCTGGGGGGACTTGTCTCATTCATCCCGTCGCCCGTCATCACCGGTTTTACGTCGGGTATCGCCGTTATCATCGCCCTAGGCCAGATAGATAACCTTGCGGGCCTTTCTTCATCGGGAGAAAACACCCTGCAAAAGGTAGCAAGCTATTTTACCACCCCGCAATCGGTTGATTTTACCTCCCTTGCCGTCGGGGTGGCCGTCATCGCATTCATCCTCATCTACCCCAAGAAGTGGATAAAGTACTTTCCGGGCTCGCTTGCCGCAATCATCCTTGCGGTTGCCGCAAAGATGATCTTTTCGCTCGAAGTCACCACTGTTGGAGAAATCCCGCGCGCCCTGTTTTTAAACGAACGCCTGACCTTTAGTCAGCTTTCGCTATCCGCCATCCCGCAGTATGTTGTGCCAGCCATCAGCATTGCAGCACTTGGCCTAATTGAAAGCCTTTTGTGCGGTGCAAGCGCAGGCAGAATGAAGAACGAACGTCTGGATGCAAACAGGGAGCTGGTTGCACAGGGTATCGGCAACATGGTTATACCCTTTTTCGGCGGCGTGCCCGCCACTGCGGCAATCGCCCGCACCAGCGTTGCCATCAAATCAGGCGCTCAGACCCGTATTGCGGGTGTGGTGCATGCCCTGACACTGCTTGCATCAATGTTCCTGCTCGCCCCTGTTATGAGCGAAATTCCGCTTTGTGCCCTTTCGGGTGTGTTGATTGTCACCGCATGGCGGATGAACGAATGGGAAAGCATTCGCAACATCTTTAAAAGGCGTATCAAAACAGCAATGGCGCAGTTTTTGATTACCATGGCCGCTACCGTTGTTTTTGACCTCACCATCGCAATCCTTGCAGGTGTTGGATTCTCAATCATCGCGTTTGTTGTAAACATCTCAAAAATCGAAATCTCAGTAAGCAAGGTGGAGAGCAGCCGCCTTACCGGCAACGCCGCCGATATTCACCATGAGGATACCTGCGTTGCCTACATTACAGGGCCGCTCTACTTTGGCTCTGCCGGCAGGCTTGAGCAACAGCTTGCCGCGTGCGGGGAGAAGCGCAACGTCATCCTCTCCATGCGCGGCGTGCCGCTTGCCGATATCTCGGGAGTGAATGCCCTGCAGGAGCTTTTTCTGAAACTGGAGCATGAGGGTACTCACGTCTACTTTGCCTGTGTGCACCCAGCCGTGTTTGAGATGTTCGAGCGGTGCGGTTTTACCGACTTTGCACCCGCCTCACGCTTTTTCTGGAGCACCGACAAGGCGCTTGCAGCTATCGCCCGCGCCGAATCGGGTACAACTGTATAATCCCATTCAAAAGAGTAAACGCCCGCTGCAATTGAAGCGGGCGTTGTTGTATACCGAAAACCACGCGTTAGACGCGTGGTTCAAAAGAGCTTAAGCGATAAGGAAGAAATAAAAACTCCTTTTGCTAAAATAGAGAAGCGGTTTGCCAACTGACATCTCTAAAGCAAAA
>JAEZKF010000032.1 GCA_023415575.1 Bacillota bacterium | reverse complement strand
GCAGCCTTGCGGCTCAACTGGAGGACGAAGAACTTGCCCCTGCCGACCTAACAGCATTTTATCACGGGCATCTCAAAGCCTGTCGATACCTGAAATTGTTTATTCAAAAATTAGTATACGAGGAGGACAACGAAATGGAAAGAGTATGTCAGTTTTTAAAGGATGCCCAAGTCTATTATCTGGCAACAGTAGAAGGAGACCAGCCCAGGGTACGTCCCTTTGGCACAGCACACATTTTTGAAGGAAAGCTGTATATTCAGTCAGGCAAATCCAAGGCTGTAGCAAAACAGCTGGCGGCAAACCCCAAAGCAGAAGTTTGTGCTTTCAAGGATGGAGAGTGGCTGAGGGTTTGCGGTGAGCTTGTTGAGGATGACCGCGTCGAGGCCCGCAAATCCATGCTGGATGCCTATCCTGAGCTCCGCCGTATGTATGACGAAAATGACGGCAATACAGTCGTGTACTATTTTAAGAATGCAACCGCCACATTTTCCTCGTTTACAAAAGCACCAGAAACAGTGAGCTTTTAAGTCTTAGTTTATACTGTTTTAATATTGATTTGAAATTTAGCATTTGATAAAATTGCATGGGAGCTGAAACCTCCCAAGCATTAACTTAAACCATTTAAGCTAATGACTTCTGTTCATACAGAGGGTTATTAGCTTTTTATTATGCAATTTCAAAGAGGGCCTGAAAAGATGTTAAAGCTAAAGAATACACTGATTCATTATAAGGATATATTCTTGTTGGGATTGATCGCTGCCCCTATCGGAACCATTATAGGTGCACTTGAAGCCCTTTTCGGTAAGGGCTTGTCGGCCATAGCTAACATCAGATCAAATCTGTTCTTTTATTTAACACCATTCCTTCCTTTAGCGGGTATGCTCATAGCATTTACTTATTCCAAGATAGGTAAAAACAGCACAAAAGGAATGTCGCTAATCTTTTCGGCATCGTTTGATGAGGAAGAATCAATACCCAAGAGACTTGTTCCGTTACTCATGGTCAGCACCTGGCTGACGCATCTATTCGGAGGTAGTGCCGGACGAGAAGGTGCAGCTGTTCAGATAGGCGGAACGGTTGCACATTGGATAGAGAAACCGCTCAGAAAGAAGCTTAACATAAAGAATAGCGCAAAATTCTTACTCATTACAGGTATGGCGGCAGGATTTGCAGGAATGTTTCAAACGCCCATTGCGGCAATCTTCTTTGCTATGGAGGTTCTTACTGTCGGCGCAGTTGAGTATTGCGCTCTGTTTCCGTGTATCATAGCATCTATTGCAGCTTACTCTACCTCACAAATATTAGGCCTTGAAAAGTTTACTGCTAATTTAGGCATCCCTTTCGAACTCAATATACCTCTCGTTTTAAAAATAGTCTTGCTGGGTGCCCTTTGCGGTATTGTTGGAGGAGCCTTTGCCTATACCTTCAAATTCTCGCATAAGTTTTTTAGAGACCGAATAAAGAATCCGATTTTACGAATCTTTATCATGGGTTGCATCTTGAGCGTGTTATTCATGCTTTTCCATGCAGGCAGATATTCCGGCTCTGGGGAGAGCTTAATAGAAGTAGCTTTTTCCAATGAGATCATATATGGATATGACTGGATACTCAAATTCCTGCTTACCATTCTCACGTTAAGTGCCGGCTTTCAGGGCGGTGAGGTTACACCGCTGTTCTCAATCGGTGCAACACTGGGGGCCTATGTCGCACCGTTGTTTGGGTTGCCTTCGGAGCTTGCCGCAGCACTTGCCTTTGTCGCCGTATTTGGAAGCGCAACGAACACCATTCTTGCCCCCATCTTTATTGGTGGAGAGATATTTGGATTTGAATATCTGCCATACTTCTTTCTTGTTTCCGCAATCGCTTACGTCTTCAATGGAAATCAGTCAATTTACGCTGCCCAAAGAAGGCTGAGTAGCAATCAGGGAAGGCGTCATCAAATTCACCATCTCAACCCGCACAGTGAACGTGGCGTTGAAGTAAAGGGTGATAAAGTAACAGGTTCTAGATGCTCATAAGTCAAGCTCATTAGTATAGGACTTCCTGACATTGATTCAATTTATAAAGTAAAGCACACCGCGCGGTTATCGTTGACCGTGCAGTGTGCTTTTTTGCTCCTTTCCCCAATAAGGTATATAGATATAACTTTCCTTGTGTGGTATAGTTATAGAAAAAGGTAATGTATGGGTTGACAAGCCAGAATAGATGTACATTCTGCAAACTAATTCATAAAGAGGTTGGTGGAAAACGACAATGAAGATTGGCATTTTTACAATGGGCACCAGGGGAGACGTCCAGCCCTATATCTATCTGGCGAGAGCATTGATTCAAAACGGTCATACCGTTGTAATCGGCACACATCCATGCTGGAGAGAACTTGTTGAGAAATCCGCGGTTGCGTTCGCCCCCATCGGCCCGGATGTCAACATAGAGCATGAAGCTGCCGTTATAAGAGGCAAAACCTCAAATGCGGCCCTCAGCCTCCTTAAAACAATGAACTTTGTATTTCGGATCATTCAAAACTCCTCTAAAGAAATATACGATGCATGCATTGGTAAGGATTTGATTATCGTCTCCCATGCGCAGATGGGCTCAACTGAGGCTGAGGCCCTTGGAATACCGACTATACACGTCACCCTTCAAACCGAGATGCTGCCCGAAAAGCTCAAAAAACAAACGCTTGCGGGTAAAATGATTGGTTACTTAGTCGGTGGTCAGGTGGCAAAGCCCTATAACAAAATCAGAAAGATATATGGTCTGCCCAAGCTTAAGCCGACAGATGATATGATTTCAAGCAAGCTCAATCTGATCCCCGTTAGTCAGTATGTAAAGCAAAGAAGCCCGTATTGGGAAGACCGCCATATCCTGACCGGATACTGGTACGAAGAGGACAAGGATTATACACCGCCGTCCGAGCTGGTTGAGTTTCTTAATAAGGGCGATAAACCCATCATCCTGGCATTGGGCGCAATGTCCTTTGAAAGTGACAGCGAAAAAGATAAGCTCGACATGTTCGTCAATGCCTTTGCAAAGACCGGTAAACGTGCCATTATTCAAGGCTTCCAAAAGACATTGCAAAACTACACCCTTCCGGATACCATGCTTGCATGCGGCTCGGTTCCGCACAGTTGGCTGTTTCGGCAGGGATATGCGGTCATTCATCATTGCGGTTTTGGTACGGCATCCGCAGCGATGATATACGGCATCCCATCCATCCCCGTTCCGCATGTCCTTGACCAGATGGGATTTGCAAAGCAACTGGAGGCACTCAGGGTATCAACAAAGCTCATATCATCAAGAAAGCTGAGTGAATCATCCATCACAGAAGCAATATGCGAACTGGATGCAAATTACGACGAGTTGTATAATAACGTACAGAAGCTATCCATTCAGCTTCAGAATGAGAAGGGCCTAGAGAAAGCCGTTCAACTGATTGAACAGCAATATGAGCGGGTATGCTCTTAATTTCCAAGCATAAGCACAACATAAATTATCTAATTACCTCATCGATTGCACTTGCAGTAGTATACTATGACTGCTAATCATATGGCTTATCGTTAAGGCCGATTTGGTTATATTATAGATAGTGGCAGCAAGGATATATCAAATGAACTCGAGGTAATATGGAATGTGGCTCTTGTTCGCAATTCTATCAGCCGTGTTCGCTGCACTTACCTCCATACTGGCCAAGGTCGGCATAGAGGGTGTAAACTCAAACCTAGCGACAGCGATAAGAACAGTTGTAGTAGTGATTTTGGCGTGGGGGATGGTCTTTGTTACCCATGCGCAGAGCGGCCTATCTGAAATCAGCAAAAAAAGCTGGATATTCCTAATCCTATCCGGTCTTGCGACGGGCGGATCGTGGTTGTGTTATTACAGGGCCTTGCAGACAGGAGAAGCATCCAAGGTCGTGCCTATTGACAAAATGAGTACCATTATCACACTTATCCTTGCATTTCTCTTCCTGCGTGAGGAGTTCACAGCTAAGTCCATAATCGGCTGTATCCTGATTACCGCAGGCACTTTAGTTATGGTGTTATAAAAACAGTGCCCCTCACCGGAATGACCTTCCAACGGTGAGGAGCATTTCATTTATACAACAGGAGATGATATCATCATGAAGGATTGGCGGTATTTTTGCCCAGTAAGTGAACGCAAGGGAACATGTTATCATGAGTTTTACAAGGGAGAATGGGACAATCAGACCCTCTGGAAACCGGATTCAATCCTTATACATGACGATACGCTTGCAAATCTGGAATTACATAAGATATTCTCAGCAATACTCCCTGAGTACGACCCGCACGGAATTACAGAGGTAAACAAGTCCCAGTGGCAGGCTGTTCTTGATTACGCATCACAGCTTGATACCGAAGCCAAACTTGCCTTAACTGAAGCTGCGGCTTGGGCAGCCGAAGTATTTAAAACGCAAAAAGTATTTACAATTTTAGGGATATAAAGTAAACTGGCATAAAGCGGTTATAGAGGAGATGACTTTTGCAAAAGTCCAATGGTGCTAAGTCAATAGGGAGAGCAAGGAAAAATTC
>JAEZKF010000006.1 GCA_023415575.1 Bacillota bacterium | reverse complement strand
TTGTAGCTGTAACAGGCTTAAGGGCCAATAAAGAGCTTGCAAAGCTCAAAGCGGGCGATGTGTATCGTGATAAGAATACCGGACGTCTGATGGTGCATGTAGAGCAAGGTAAAGGTGGACGCTCACGTGAAGCCACTGTGCTGCGTTCCGGTGAGAAGATTGTGCTTGACATGATTGCCGGCAAAAAGCCCGATGAGCTTGTTATGAAGGGGTTTTCCCGCAATTCCATTACTGATAATCAGCTGCACGCTTTTCGAGCGCAGTATGCCTGTGATCGATACCGTGAGCTGGAATCTGATGGGGTTAAAACGTCAAAACGCTATGGTGAGAATGACCTTTATCACTGTCGCGGTGATATGGCGGGCACAACCTTCAAAAAACCCCTTATGGAGATTGTATCAAACGATCTCGGCCATTCACGCATATCGGTTATTGCGCAAAGTTATCTATGGAAACTCAATGACGGAGGTGGCTCTGCATGATGAATCAAGACATAAATCAAGCCAACTACATACCGGAATCCAACACAAGCAATGCCCCCTCTGTAACGTATCAGAAGGAAGGGTCGACGCAATACATTATCCAACATCTTTATGCAGATGGCGGAAAAACGCTCAAACACATTCTGGAATACTTATTGCTACAGAACTACAAATAACCACTGAAGATGGACAGCAAGGCATATTTTGGGTATAATATGGGTGCAGAAACACATAGCCTTGCTGTTCGGAAAGGAGTAAAGTATGAACAGCAATTTAGCTTACAATAAAGGCTATGGTGACTACCAACCCCAATATATTGCGGCCTTGTATACCCGTGTCTCTCAGGATGACCGCGATAGAAGTGGTGCAAGCGAAAGTATTAAGAGCCAGAAGGCCAAGCTGCTCCAATATGCCGAGCAAAACGGGATTGAAGTTTATGATGTTTATGTGGATGATGGATGCAGTGGCACAACCTTTAACCGTCCTAACTTCAAGCGCATGATAAAGGATATAGAAGCCAAAAAGGTGAACTGTGTCATCGTAAAAGACCTTTCCCGTTTTGGACGCAACTATATTGAGTGTGGGTATTATACGGAAATTTATTTCCCCAAAAAGAGAGTGCGCTTCATAGCAATCGACAGTGAAGTGGATATTATTGGCAGTAAAAACAATAGTACCAATGAAATTATACCGTATATAAACATTTTAAACGAGTACTATCCCAAGGACATCAGTCGCAAAACACGTTCGGCTCTAATAGCAAAGGCGCAGTCAGGACAGTATATCAGTCCGAAAATACCTTATGGTTACAAACGAGACCCTAATGACAAGAATCATCTTCTGGTCGATGAAGACTACGCACCATATGTTAAGACGATCTTCCAGATGTGCGCCAATGGCGATAGCCTGATGAAGATAGCAAATTATCTTCACAAAGAAGGCGTACCTACGGCAACAGACATCCGCAACGGAACAATGACAAGCAATTGGGGAAGCGGTACGGTTCGGGTAATACTCCGAAACGAGGTATATACCGGCTGTGTTGTTTTTGGGAAGCATGAAAACCTATCATACAAAGACAAGACACCAATCCCCAAGCCGCGAGAAGAATGGATTATCGTTCGAGGCACCCATGAAGCAATTGTTTCTGAGGAATTGTTTCAGAAAGCACAAGAGCAGTTATCCAAGATAAAGCGAACCAATTCAGCAGGAACAGTGCAGATTTTCTCCGGCAAACTAATATGTTCCGATTGTGAAAACAAGCTGAACTTCTGCGTGGAAAAAAGAGAACCCCTCAAAGGGTATTACTGCTGCCGAACTTACAAACGGTTTGGCAAAGAGACATGCACAAGGCACTATATCACCTACGCTGACCTGTATTCTGTTGTGTTGGCTGATATTCAGAGACATGCCAAGCTCGCTGACCTCGATACACAGGCATTGCTTGATCAGATTCTAACGCTGAAAGATAAAGAAAACCGGCGGGAATATGAACGTCTGAAAAAGCAGCTGAGCAAGATTCAAAAAAGGATTAGTGAACTTGATGCGCTGTTCATGAAGGTCTATGAGGACTACGCTCTAAATAGACTTGACGAGAGCAGGTATCAAATGCTGTCTAGAAGGTATCAGACCGAGCAAGAGGATCTAAGGGTTAAGGCCGACGAGATTTCCGAGAACTCAAAATCGGAGACAACTCACAAAATGCCGAACAGTTTGCTGAAACCATCAAGGACTATGTGAATATCAAGCAACTGGACAGGCAGATTGTGGACGAGCTGATTGACAAAATTGTAATCGGCGAGAAGTATTTGCTTGACGGTCAGAAGTATCAGGACATCAAAATCTATTACAAGTTCGTTGGGCCAACCGGTTAATTGACCCATATAAGTAAAAATAAGACTTGTGTGCGTGTTCCGCACCAATCAAAACATGAAGCTATGAAGGCCCAACCTTTCGGTTGGGCCTTTTGCTGTATGTGTTTGTGTAGTGTCTTTCGTACAAGCGGGGTACCCCCTTTGTGATGCTGTTGCCGAATAAAAGTGCAATTTGGCGTGCATTTTTCTCTGTGTCGTTGAAGGTTTTGCAAAAAAAAGATATACTATGTTTGAACTTTGCTCAACGTTAAAGACATAAAGACTAAAATGTATGAGGTGTAACTATGGCGGTTTTTGATATCAACTTTACTTCCAGCTCACTTAGGCGTCTTACCCGAATGACTGCGATTATCCCCATTGAGGACATTCAGCTTGACCCCACCAAGCCTCTTCCAGATAAAAGCAAGCCGTTTCGGACGCTTGTACTGCTCCACGGCTTTTATGGCAACGAAAAAGACTGGCTACAGGGCTCAAGAATTGAGTATTTGGCGACACTTCATAATATCGCCGTGCTGTGTCCATGCGGCGAGAACAGCTTTTATATGGACGACACATCGCGCGACGCGTTGTATGAGCAGTTAATCTGTAAGGAGGTTCTGGAATTCGGGCGCAAGGTCTTCCCGCTTTCCACCAAGCGCGAGGATACGACAATCGGCGGACTTTCCATGGGCGGGTTTGGCGCAATCCGCAACGGCTTAAAACGCAATGATGTATTCGGCAACATCATCGCCTTGTCCTCCGCATTAATCACCGACGGCGTTGCCAAGGGGGTCGTGCAACAGAATAACCCGCTCGCTACTGCATGCTATTTTGACCACGTGTTCGGAAAACCTGATGAGGTTCTAGGCACTGACCGTGACCCAAAGGCGCTTGCAAAATCGCTTCTTGAAGCAGGCGAATCAATCCCCAACATCTATATGGCGTGCGGCTCTGAGGACTTCTTGATTGAGGAAAACAAGGACTTCAGCGCCTTCTTAAATGAAGTCGGTATTAAGCACGAGTTCCACATTTCTCCCGGCAACCACAACTGGGCGTTTTGGGATGAGTACATTGAGAAAGCGCTGGATTGGCTTGATGAGCAAGACTGAAATTATTAATCTGAATAGCACTACCTTTTGCAGCTGATATCGAGTTGAAACGTTATAAAAACAGCGTCCTGATTAGGACGCTGTTTTTATGCAACGTATAACATAAACCGCCCGGCTTTGTGAGTAGCAGTATTTTGAGGAAAATCTATTTTGCTTCGATGTATGTAACTCTATGTCGAAGCTTAGCATATAATGTCATAGCTGCTATTGCAATATCAAATGTAAAGGATGTTTTCTATGGGATGTTTTCGTTGTTGCAGGTTTTTCAGGAATTGCAATTCCTGTCGCTTCCGTAGGTTCTGCAGATGCCGTCGAAATTGCGGTTGCTTTTGGTGATATCCCTTAGGGCTTGCTGTTAGATGCAAGCCCTATTATTTCGCTGTCTGGAATTTATAGCGTTTGCTGACCTCTTTTGCTGGTGAAGGTTTACATAATAACAAATTAAGCCACCCGGTCATATCAGACGGATGGCTTAATCATGCGGTTTTATGGTGAAGATGAATGGATTTGAACCATCGACCTCTTGCATGTCAAGCAAGCGCTCTAACCAACTGAGCTACACCTTCATATTTTCTCATAGCGTGGACAGCTATAATATTATAGCACAGATATTCGACCATTGCACTATGTATGATTGATTAAAATAGAACGCAAATAATTGTTCATCTTGTATAAATAGCATCAAATTTCATCTACATACTCCCTCTACGTCTACGTTAATACAAAAGCAACCTTGCCACTGTTAAATAGCTTGTGTGTGTGCTATAATATAAGCAAAGCTAGTCTATTGGGACTGCAAATCGTCGGCGGCTATTACTGCCGCTTGCCCTGATAAGGCACATTGATGCAAGACTGCAAAGGATAACAAGCTATGATGTATAAAATCACCGTCACCGCAGATCGCGCGGCAAACAGTTCTGCTCCCAGATGGGACATCCTGCCCGTTGCAAAGCTTACCTGCACAAGCGAGGATATTACGCAGCCGATTTTTGCACAGGCGGTTTTGTGCTACCGTCCGGACGACGGACTGTACGTTCGCATGTGGGCGTTTGAGACCGACCAGGCTCAATCCCTAGAAAAAAGCGAGCTTGTCGCTGCGTTTTCCTTAAATCCCGACCGCGCGGATGATTATCTTGTCGTGCGCTTTTCACGCGGCGGGCATATTGAAGCGTATACTGTTACAGAAGGACGGTCTAAGGCCGCAGTTGACGTTGAGGGCCTACGGCTCTCCCTCTTTGAGGGTGAGGATTTGCAGGGCGAATACTGGGGCGGGGCATTTGTTGTGCCGCAGGGTTTATTGAAGGCGCGCTTTGGGGTGTCTAGCTACCGGGGCGGCGAACAGATTCGAGGAAATCTCCTGCACACGAGCGAGGCTGGCGGCTACAGTGAGTTTGCAACACTCTACCCCACACCGCATAGGGGTATAGATTCGCCGGATTCTTTTGGCACGTTTGAGTTGATTGCATATTAGTGATACGGGAGGGATATCACATGAAGGTTGTTTTTAAGGTCCTGTTCTTTGTGACTGCAACGGCAGCACTAATCTATGGCATATACAAGCTGCTTGACCGGTGTTATCCCAGCACGATTAAGCGGTATTACAGCCCTGTTCCGATGGATGATGACAGCTATTAAGCCTACTACATAGTGCCCTGCATTATGTATAACGCAAGCAAATGTATTTGATATCAATCATATGGGGCAGTCCGGTTTCACCGTGACTGCCCCGCTTTTTCGTTTTATTCAGGTTGCGCTGGTACATCCGGTACGGGATGAGATTGCATTGACGGTTGTGTATCATCCAGCTTTGCAAACGCCTTGCGTGAATAAATGATATACACAAGTGCTGCCAATGCGCACACAAATACATACAATTCTGTCCACCAGATGCCGACCTTTTGCATGAGGAAGACAACAGGGCTGTCCACCAAGAGATGCAGGAAGACCGCCAGCAGAACATATGCAAACCTGCGCTTGCGGATGCCGTACAGCACGAGTAAGGAGAGTGCTATCTGAATGGTCATGGCAAATATACGCTCAACACCGCCTATGAGGAATTGGTAAGAAGGGGTATAAACTAAAGCATTGTACATCTGCAGGGCGGTTTCGGCAGGCAGCAGGGCCGAGACGGTACCCCAGTTTCCGCTATTGATGATAAAGGCATAGATGAGGTTATTGACATATGAGAGTCCAACCAGCAGGATAGCCTCTATGCCGCCGTGGCCAAGGCCAAAGGCAAGGCCATCCTTCCAGTCTGAACGTCGTCTGAGCAGTGTGCGGTAGCCGATGTAGCGCCCGAACTCCTCAAAGATACCGGCGGTAAGACCCAGGAAAAGTCCGCCCAGTACCGGCGTGCTGATAAACTCTGCAAACTCAGGCGAAAGCGATGCACCAATCTGCAGGGCGGGAATTCGCAGAATCATCTGGAATAAGAAAAACACGCCTGCACCGACCAGCACAGGTATAATATGAATCTTTCGCTTTATGCACAGAACAAGGATAATCACAAGGGGCAGAATCAACGAAATGAGTAGCGTAATTACCATACAAAGGATTGACGGGGTACTGACCATCTTATCAACTCCTATACAACAGCCAAAACGGCGTATTTAGTTAATTATACCACCCCATTAACACAAAGGTCAAATAAATACGCGTCGTTTGCCCTTGCGTCCGAGCACAAGCAAGGCTATAATGGGTATATCAACTAACGTTATGTTCGTTCTAGCACCGATTAGTTTAAAACGATATAAAGGAGCCGAAACATGATACTGGACGATTATATAACCTTTACCATCGGGCGGCAAAAGCACATTGCCCTGATTGCGCATGATGCAAAGAAGGCTGAGCTTGTGGAGTGGGCGCAGGAAAACGCAGATATATTAAAAGGTCATTTTCTATGCGGAACCGGCACCACCGCTCGCCTACTCTCCGAAAAAACCGGCCTTCCCGTTAAGGGATACAACAGTGGTCCTCTGGGCGGCGACCAGCAGATTGGCTCACGCATTGTCGAGGGCAACATCGATTTTGTTGTCTTCTTCTCGGACCCCTTGGAGTCTCAGCCGCACGACCCAGATGTAAAAGCGCTTTTGCGCATCGCGGTGGTTTATGATATCCCCATTGCGAACAACCGCGCGACCGCCGATTTCCTGCTTACTTCAAAATATATGAATGAGGAGTATGAGCGCCGGGTTATCAACTACAACAAGCGCATCCTCAACCGTCTGGAACAACTGAAATAAACTCATACATATGACAAAGGAGCGGGTTTTCCCGCTCCTTGTTTATTTACTTTATTATTTCGGGCGCATCTGCTCAAGTGCTGATGCAAAGGCCTGCTCGGTCATCTTTCCTGCCACGCAGTCATCGCGCAGACACTTGGCCTTCTTTTTCCACTCGTTAAACTCCTCCGTGCGCAGACTGCCGGTGCGTGTGCGCGCATGCAGGTGCTTGTATTCCTTGTTATACAAGGCAAGCGGAGGACATTCATCCAGCTTGCGGGCATAATTGTTGGTTGCCGCAATGAGCTGGCAGGGCTTTTTCTGCCCGGGCGGGGTTTTGTCGCAGTAATCGGTGGGGTAGTTTCCCTTAAGGACAAAATAGCGCCCGCAGTTCTTGCATCGTTTTACGCGTAAATCGAGGGTGAGCATCTGGTCAAGCTCTAATGCCAGCATCTCGTCAAGGCTTGTAAGCTCGTACTCGCACTGCACCATGGCGGGCATGGCTTCGTTGAGCTCTGTGAAGGTAGCGGGCAGATTAAAGGCGCGCTCGAACTCGTTAGGCTCGGTTCTTCCCTGCTTTTGCATGGCTGAGCACATCTCCAGATAGCTCCTGTAGCGCGCAGGCGGCAGGCCCTCGCTGACATCATCGGTAAACACTCCGCCCTTAAAGTCACCGATGCATTTTACTACCCTGCGGCAGACCATGCGGCGCTTTAGGGTATGCTCAAACTGCAGTTCGTTTATCATGCAGTACAGATAAAAACGTGTTGCCGCTGTCAGGTTTTTGATGTCCTCTTCATATGGAGACTGCTCAAACGCTGCAGCCACAAAGGCACGGTATTGCTGCTGAAGCTCGGTGACATAGGCAAAATAGTCATAGCAAAACTGGACTGAGATATCATCACATTCCGGCAAAAAGGCCTTGGTGTAATGGCTTTTTTCCGCAACGCGCAGGATAGCGTCCTTTATGACTTCATCCTGCTTTTCATCGGCGCTGATGTTCTCTAAAATCGGTATTACGCTTTCAATCTCCTGCTCAAACGGTGCTTGAATAAACTCAAGCAGTCCATCGCCGATTAGGCATGCTATCGTTCTTTCAAAAGGAAGGCTCTCAGTTAAAAACAGGGCCCGTGCGTCAATATCCACCGTAACCGTGTTGTGCAATCCACCAAAACGGATTTTGTGCGTATTCGCTTGTATGTCGCTATTTACACCCTGCTGTATCTCGATAGTCATTTGTGTTTGCACCGTTTCTCCTCCCTGTGGACTGACATTCAGACCCGGTTTTTCATCTAATAGTACATTCATAGCAAAGTAAAAAGAGATATTTTATAACGACAAATGTCGACTTGATTCATCTTTATAATTGTACCCCAGGGTGTGCCTGTGCGTCAACTGCGTACAAACGCCGCACATGGGGATGAAACCACGTGCGGCGCATGAATTATTTCGGTTTTAATTTTTACTAAGCAGGTCAGCGAGCATTTTTTCCGCTATTAATGCGTCTGCTCTGCCCTTTGTCTCACGCATTACTGCGCCGAGGATTGCCTTAAGCGCTCTGTCCTTGCCGCCTAAGTAATCCTTGACAGCCGCAGGGTTTGCATCAATAGCTGCCTGACAGATGCCGCGCAGGGTGTCCTCATCAATACCCGCCATATCCTCCTTGGAGAGGAGCTCGCTTACCGGTTTGCCGGTTTCGAGCATCGAATCCAGCGTGTTTTTCGCAACCGCCATGTTGATCTTGCCGCCCTCAAGCAGCTGAACGAGCTCTGCGAGCATATCGGCAGTGATGGAAAGGGCAAGGTCTTCCTTGGCTGCCTCGGTGGGCATTGCCTTGAATATCTGGCCTACGACGAAGTTGGATACCGTTTTCGGATTCTTAACCTTTGCTGCTGCATCCTCAAAGAACTGGGCAACCTTGCAGTAGCGTACAATCAGTATTGCGTCCGCCTCGGGAATGCCGTAATCCTTCACATACCGCTCAAGCTTCTGGTCGGGCAGCTCCGGCAGTTGCGCGCGCAGGCGCTCGACGTCCTCAGGCTTGGTGTGGATGGTTACAAGATCAGGCTCGCGGAAGTAACGGTAGTCGTGGGCATCCTCCTTGCCGCGCATCGCCTCGGTTTCGCCTGTGGCGGTGTTGTAGCGGCGGGTTTCCTGAATAATCTTCTCCCCGCTCTCGATTAAATCAATCTGGCGTTCAAACTCGTATTGGAGCGCCTTTGCCATGAAGGCAAAGGAGTTCATGTTCTTAATCTCAACGCGGGTGCCGAACTTGTCGTCGCCCTTTTTGCGCACCGAGATGTTAACATCGCAGCGCAGCGAGCCCTCCTGCATCTTAACATCGGATACGCCGATGTACTTCATGATAAGCTGCAGCTTTTCAAGGTATTCTACTGCCTCATCGATGCTGCGGATATCAGACTCCGAGACAATTTCAATCAGCGGTACACCGCCGCGGTTGTAGTCAACATAGCTGTGACCGCGCTCGTGCACCAGCTTGCCCGCGTCCTCCTCAATGTGGATACGGGTGATATTGATGCGCTTGCCCGACGAAAGTGTGACATAGCCGTTGTAGCACAAGGGCTGGTCAAACTGGGATATCTGATATGCCTTGGGCAAGTCGGGGTACACATAGTTTTTGCGGTCCATCTTGGAGTACTCTCTGATCTGGCAGTTTGTTGCAAGACCAGCGAGGATCGCGTACTCGACCGCCCGGCGGTTGAGCTTAGGCATTGTACCCGGCAAAGCGATACAGATGGGGCAGCAGTTTGTATTGGGCTCTGCACCAAACTTAGTGGTACAGCCACAGAATATCTTTGTTTTGGTGGAAAGCTCGATATGGGTCTCTAGACCCGCAACCAATTCATAGCTTTCATAGCTCATGCGTTATTCATTCCTTTCCTGCGGAACATGGGACTTGCTAATAAACGTTTGGTCAAACACTCCGAAAGGCACTATCGCTTTCCGGCTCGAGTTTTCACACCCTAACGCCCATGGAAGGCTGCTTGTAGACTTCGGAATACTTTGCGTTCTCAAAATGCCATGCGGCGTTTAGTACGGTGCTGTCGCAGAAGGTGTTGCCGATAAGCTGCATGCCGATGGGCAATCCCTTTGCATCAAAGCCGCAGGGAACAGAAATGGCGGGCAGGCCCGCAATGTTAATGGGCACGGTGCAGATATCTGCGAGATAGTTTTCAATCGGGTCAGCCTGAGAGAATCCGCACTCAAACGCCGTCATCGGAACAGTAGGTGTAAGCATGACATCGCATGACTCAAAGGCCGAGCGGAAGGCTTTCACAAGCGCACCGCGCAGGTTCTGTGCCTTTTTGTAGTAGGCATCATAATAACCAGAGCTCAGCACGTAGGTTCCGAGCAGGATGCGGCGCTTAACCTCGGCGCCGAAGCCCTCGCTGCGGGTTTTGCAAATCATCTCGTGCACGCTGTTATAGCTGTCGGTCTGATAACCGTAGCGGATGCCGTCATAGCGTCCGAGGTTTGAGGATGCCTCGGCACAGCAGAGGATATAGTAAACAGGCAGGCCGTATTTGATAAGCGGCATATCAAAGTAAACAATCTCAGCGCCCAGTTGCTCATAGGTCTTAATGGCGTTATCCAGCGCCTGTTTAATTTCAGGGCGGATTCCTTCAAAGTACTCGCGAACAACACCGATCTTGCGGCCCTTTATGTCTTGGGTAAGCTTGTCCGCAGTGGTTTCTTTTGCACCGCTTGAGGTGGAGTCCATCTCGTCTTTGCCGGAGATGGCGTCAAATACGATAGCCGCATCCTCTACGGTAGTGGTGATGGGGCCAATCTGGTCGAGACTCGATGCAAAGGCAACCAGCCCATAGCGCGATACAGCACCATAGGTAGGCTTAAAGCCGACGATGCCGCAGAAGCTGGCGGGCTGACGAATCGAGCCACCGGTATCCGAACCGAGTCCGTAAACGGCAAGGCCGCCGCCTACAGCGGAGGCAACGCCGCCGGAGCTGCCGCCTGCAACGTGTCCTGTGTTATGCGGGTTGAGCGCGCCGCCGAAGCAGGAAGTCTCGCAGGTGGAGCCCATCGCAAACTCGTCCATGTTGGTTTTGCCAAGCAATACGGCGTTTTCCCCTTTGAGGGTCTTCCACACCGTTGCATCATAGATGGGCACATAGCCCGAAAGAATCTTTGAGCAGCAGGTGGTCTCTATGCCGTCGGTGGAGATATTGTCCTTAAGGGTCATGGGAATGCCTTCGAGCATCGAAATCTGCTCGCCCTTAGCAATCTTCTCATCCACGCGCTTTGCCGCTGCAAGGGCCTCTTGGGCCGTTACATTGACATAAGCGTTTAGGGTTTTGTTATCCTTTTCTATAGCGTCGATATACTGCTTTGCAAGTTCGGTTGCAGACATCTCCTTGTTAACAAGGAGCTCGTGCAACGTCCTGATTTTGCCTTTGTTGCTGTTCATTTTCGATTCGCCCCCTCGTCTTTAGACATGATTACAACCGTTTTTTGACGGGGAAGCAGCCGTTCTCTCCGCCTTGAACATTCTTTAAAATGAGCTCGCGGTCGTAAGACGGCACCACTTCATCCTCGCGAAAGACGTTTTGTAGGTCGTTGATGCTGTCAAACTCTACACTGATATCGCCTGCCGCATTGATGGTGTCGGCAAACGCAATAATCTGCGCCATATCCTCGGTGAGCTTATCAAGCTCGTCTTCATTTACCCAAAGCTTGGCAAGCAGCGCAAGATCCAGTATCTCTTCCTTTGTAACTGCCATACTAGTTACTCCTATCTGAGTTTAATATGCACCTCGCGAAGTTGGCGTTCGGTGACCTCGGAGGGTGAACCCATCATCAAATCCTGAGCATTGCTGTTCATGGGGAAGGCAATGACCTCGCGGATGTTGTCCTCATCGGTAAGCAGCATCAGCATGCGGTCAATACCCGGTGCCATTCCAGCGTGGGGAGGTGCGCCGTACTGGAAAGCGGTGTACAGTGCGGGGAACTTTGCCTTGATGGTATCCTCGCTGTAGCCTGCAATCTCGAAGGCCTTGACCATGGTGGCCACATCGTGATTGCGCACAGCACCGGATGAAAGCTCCACTCCGTTGCATACAATATCATATTGGTAAGCGAGAATATCCAGCGGGTCTTTGGTGTTAAGCGCTTCAAGACCGCCCTGCGGCATTGAAAAGGGATTGTGGGTAAACGCAGGAGCGCCGATATCCTCGTCGATTTCGTACATGGGGAAGTCAACAATAAAGCACAGCTCGTACCGGTCGTTTGGAATCAGCTTTAAGCGATTTGCAAGCTCGGTGCGAATCTGCCCAGCAAGCTTGGGAGCGTCAATCTTGCTATCCGCAATAAAGAAGAGCACACAGCCCGGTGCAAGGTTTGCGCGAACCTTCAATTCTTCGCGCTGCGCAGGGGTTAGGAACTTATCGATGGGGCCGAGATAGTTCATCTCGTCGTCCACCTTAATGTAGCCAAGCCCCTTCATGCCGATGGAAAGGGCGTAGTTTAGCATATTCTCAAAGAAGCTCTTGGGCTGCGATGCACAGCCGGGTACGTTAATCGCCCTAACCGTCTTGCCGCGGAATGGGGCAAAATCGGTCTCGACAAACATATCGCTGATGTCGATAATCTCTAAAGGATTGCGCAGGTCAGGCTTATCGGTGCCGTACTTGAGCATGGCATCAGCATAGGTAATGCGCGCAAACGGCGGCTTAGAAACCTTTTTATCCGAAAACTCGGTAAAGACGGAGTATAAAACCTCCTCCGCCACAGCGAAGACATCCTCCTGAGTGGCAAAGGCCATCTCAAAGTCGAGCTGATAGAACTCGCCCGGAGAACGGTCTGCCCTTGCGTCCTCGTCGCGGAAGCAGGGAGCTATCTGGAAGTATCGGTCAAAGCCCGATACCATCAAAAGCTGTTTGAAAATCTGCGGCGCCTGCGGCAGGGCGTAGAACTTGCCCTGATGCTTGCGGCTGGGGATCAGGTAATCGCGCGCGCCCTCGGGAGAGCTCGCGGTCAAGATGGGAGTTTGAATCTCCAAAAAGCCGAGGTTTGTCATCTTGCTGCGCAGGAAGGAGATAACCTGGCTGCGCAAAACGATGTTCTGGTGTACCCTTTTATTACGCAAATCAAGAAAACGGTATTTTAGACGCAGTTCCTCCTTGGTGTCGCGGGAGGAATCAATCTCAAAGGGCATAGGCTGTGCCTTGCCCAAAACCTCAAGCGTCTGAGCCACAATTTCGATTTTTCCGGTGCTGATTTTGGGGTTTATGGTTTCCTCATCGCGCAGGATTACCTCGCCTGAAATCGTCACGGTACTTTCACGCGTAACGCCTTCGAGCATTGCATCATCGCGAATAACAACCTGCACAACACCGTAGTGGTCGCGTATATCCAAAAACAATATACCGCCATGGTCACGGATATTTTCTACCCATCCTGCAACGCGCACCTTAGCGCCGACATCCTTTTCCCCTAACTCGTTGCACGTGTGTGTACGATACCTGTTTACCGAAATCATCTTTCACGTTCCTCTCGATGCTATAGCCGAGTCTCTGTCCAATGGCAATTACTGCGTATGCACCATAGGCTTTAGCGTTTTACCAAGTCGAAGACAGTACTATAAAAAAACGCAAAGGCACTCAAAAAAGGCAGTGCCCTTGCCGCCCTTTTTATGTTACTACACTCCTTTTTTGTTGTCAAGGAGTTATTGGAAAGGAGGCTTCCATCTCTCATCCGTCTATAATAATCTCTTTTTCGATTGAAATTGTAAATCAAACACGTTTATGGGGAAAACAGTTGAAAAGGTTAAATTTTTAGTGTAGAATATTCCTATAAAATTAGTTCACAGCAGCATGTTTATGTCCAATTTCCCACAAGCTGTGCCTATATTTGGTATAACAATAGATTGGATGATGAAAAATGAAGATTTCAGACATGAAAGTGCTTGTGTGCGATGATTCCATCTTGGTAAGAAAGAAGTTTAAAGACCTTTTTGCAAAGGTCGGATGCGGTACTGTGTTAGAGGCATCCGACGGTGAGCAGGCAGTGGCGATGTTTCAGGAGCATAAGCCCGACGTTGTCTTTATGGACATCATTATGCCCAAAAAGACAGGGCTTGAAGCGCTGCGCGAAATCCGCAGCCACGACCCGGACGCAAAGGTTGTGATGGCTTCCTCGATTGGAACACAGAGCCATCTGAAGGAGGCTGTGAACGTAGGGGTGTTCGATTTTCTGCAAAAGCCTATTGAGGACGAGCAGGTACTGAAAATAATAAACAATCTACTAAACGGCTGATACAGCCAGAGAGGCGGCAGAACATCGTGTTTACACAATTTTTTGGCAACTACCTCCTCAACAATCATCTGGTTACAAGCGAGCAGCTTAACAAGGCACTGGAAATGCAGAGCAAGGTGCATGTCAAGCTGGGTGTGCTCGCCATCAACGCAGGCTTCCTGACTGCACAGCAGGTGGATGAACTCCATCGCCAGCAGGCTACGCGGGATATCCGTATCGGTGACCTTGCTGTGGAGCTCGGGTATATGACCCCGCAGCAGGTAGATGAGCTGCTTGCCGCGCAAAAGCCCGGATACCTTGCTCTCGGTCAGGCGCTGGTGGACACCGGTGTCATGACCAATGCGCAGTTTCAGGCTGCACTCGAATCCTATAAGAAGTCTACCAAGCTGACCGAGAATGAATTCGCCGATGAAAAGGTCGCGGCAGCAAGGCAGGTCATCAAGGACTTCTACCACCTTGAACGCGGGCCCAAACCCGACCTGTTTGCCGACTACATCTCGCTGCTGTTAAAAAACATCATCCGCTTTATCGGGGACGATTTCACCCTGCTGCCCACAGAGGCCCCCTCGGACAGCCTTGCAGTGCAGGAGATTGCCATACAGCTGGTACGCGGGGATGGCACCTTCTTCACCGCACTGGAGGCATCGGAAAAGGCCTTTATCTCCTTTGCATCGCGTTATGCACAGGATGAGTTTTTTGAGAACAATGAGTATGTGCAGGCATCCGCAGGAGAGTTTTTAAACCTCCACAACGGTCTGTTTGCAGTTAACGCTTCCAATTCCATTGGGCTTGAGCTGGACCTTGAGCCGCAGCAGATCGCGAGTGGCGGTACGCTCAGCGGCTTTGAAAGCGGCTTTATCGTGCCAATCGGCTTCCCCTTTGGCACGGTGCGGTTTATGATATCCCATGAGATAGCAACGCTCGGGTAAATCATTTCTTGCAATTATCTGTTACATAAAATCCATGCGATGAGGCTTCATCGCATGGATTATTTTTATAGTATATTATGGGGGGGGATTATCCGCCCCTATTCCCTACGATAAATTGGGTGCAACCAGAGATTGCAGTGTATACTGTCCACCTGATATCTTAATAATAAAAATCGGTTTGTTCTTCGGGTCGCCTAAGGTGTCCAGGTTAATCGGGCCGGTGACCCCTAGTGTTTGGGATGAGTCTATCTCCTTAATCACCTTGTCGCGCTTTGGCTCACCTGCCTTTTGAATGGACGAGAGCATCAGCATAGCGGCGTCGTAACCAAGTGCGGCAAAGGAATCGGGCAGTGTGCCGTACTCCTGCTCATACGCCTTATCAAACTCCTTGCTTTTATCGTTCCCATATCCCGCCAGGTAGTGGGTGCTGAAGTACACTCCTTCCAGCAGGGCCTTCTGCTCTGCGTTTGCGATGCTGAGTACCCCTTCCGTACCGTCGTTGCCAAGAAAAATGGCCTCTATTCCCATCTTTCTAGCCTGCATGACGATTGCTAGAAACGACTCATAGCTGGTGGGGACGTACATAACATCCGGCTCGTTTCGCTTAATCTGCCCAAGCTGAACAGAAAAATCGGTGTCTTCGGCGCTGAAGGATTTATAATAGACATCCTTTGCGCCGAGAGCCTCTGCCTTTTCTCCAAACAATCGGGCGCTGCCCCCCGAATAGATGTCGGAAAACTCATAGAATATAGCAAACTTTCTGGCTTTCAGCGTTTCATACGCAAACGACGCCATCTCCCTGCTTTGGTAGGGGTCAATAAAGCAGACCCGAAAGAGGTTATTGCCGTAGGTAGTTATCTCCGCCGGAGACGCACAAGGTGTAATAATGGGGATTCCATCTTTTTTTGAGATTTGTGCAAGTGCGAGGCCCGGCTCAGTTTTCACCGCGCCAATAATGCCGAGAACCTTTTGCTTCTTGAGCTCCTTGTAGGCTTCTTCCGCCTTCTTGCCGACTCCTTGGTCATCAAGCTGAATATATTCTATGCGCTTGCCTAGCACGCCGCCAGATTCGTTTACCTGCTTTATAGCAAGTTTTATCCCGTTACTGGCAGAGCTGCCGTAGATGGGTGACTTGCCTGTAAGAGATAAAATACCCCCGATGACAATACTGCTATCCTTATCGGCACCCGTACAGCCGACAGCTGTTCCGAGCAGCAACACGCATATCGCTATAAGCGTAATCATCCGACGGCCCTTCATGGAATATCACCTAACCCTCATATAAACTGCGCGTTCTTGGACTAATGATATAAAACAACTTTATTATGCGCAGTATTTACGGGTTCTAGCCAAAACAAAAGCACCGATGCCTGTTAGCACCGGTGCTGTATAATCGTTACTTGATTTTGTGTAGTTAATGTGAGAGGGCTTTTTCGTGTTTTTTGCTATCGGTGGCCTTTTCATTGATAACCCTAGAAAAGGCAAGCAGTTCAAACATGGGTACCGGCATGGGCTTTGCATAGAAATAGCCCTGTACCATATCACATTCGATGTCCTTGAGGAAGTCAACCTGTTCTTTGGTTTCAATGCCCTCCGCGACTGCCTTCATTTCAAGGTCGCGGACAATGTGGATTGCGTTTTTAACAATCTTTTTACTTCTGTCCTGATTTTGAATGTCGTGGAACATCATGCGATCAAGCTTGATAATGTCCACCGGCAGGACGTTGAGCAGGTTTAGGGAAGAATATCCCGAGCCGAAGTCGTCCATCGCAAGCTTAAAGCCCTTGTCCTTAAGCCGCTGCATAACGTCGATAATCTGCTGTGTATCGTCGTGAAAGGCGGTCTCGGTCAGCTCGATTTCAATGAGCTCTGGTGGCACATCATACCGCTTCACCGTCTGGGCGATGCTCTCAACAAAATCCTGCTGTTTTGCATGCAGGCGGGACATATTAACCGCCACAGGAAGCGGGGTGACACCGGCATCAATCCATGTGCGGATGATGCGGCAAATCTCCTCGTGAACATAGCAGTCCAGTTTGAGCAAGAACCCGTTTTGCTCAAGAATGGGAATAAACCGTGCGGGAGACAAAAAGCCCATCGTCGGATGATTCCAGCGAATCAAGGCCTCCGCCCCAGCAATTGTCTCGGTTGCAAGGTCATACTTCGGCTGCAGGTAGACCTCAAACTCATGGTTTTCCAGCGCGCTGTACATGGAGGTTTCAATCTCCTGTGTTTCGATAACACGCTGACGAAGGGATTCATCGTAAAAGAAGATGGCGGTATCGTAGAGGTCCTTTACATTGCGTTTGGCCATCTGAGCATTCTCGTGGCAGTACTCCAGCGGCAGGCTGGAGTCGGTAATCAGGTAAACGCCGCACGCATAGTTAATCTGATACTCAAGCTGCTTGCGCATAGAGTAAAAGTATTTCATCTTGTTAAACAGGGCTTCAAGCCGTTTCGTTAACTCATCCACAGATTGATATCTCAGCAGCAACGTAAAGTTGTCGTCCGTAGAACGGGCAAATAGCTCGTCCTGCCCGGTGAACTCTTTTAGCTTACGCGTAACGAGCAAAAGCAGGCAGTTGCCTTCCTGAAAGCCGTAGGAGTTGTTGATGGCTCGAAAGCGGTTGATGTCAAACATGACATATGCATAATACCCGCCCTGTTGTAGCAGTTCGGCTGCCTTTTTGACAAACGCCGCATAGTTATCATGTCCTGTAAGCGGGTCGACGTAAGTGAGCCGTGTAAGCTTTTGGTTGGTTTTAATTCGGGAAATCAGCACAAGGACAAGGGAAAGAAGCAATAGGGCACAAAAGACACCCGCAACAATAACGGCAAGTGCCGTCCTGTTTTCAAGCAGGATGCCCCAAATATAAGCTAGATCTTTCAGAAGATTACTAAAGCTTTTCGTTAACATGTTACCTTTGCGTACAAGCCAGCTTAACCCTACCGGTGACATGGTATTCCAAAAGCCTGCTGTTATGCCGGTCATAATACGTCATCCTTTTCATCGGTCTAGGTGTAGTCATTTGCGGAGTCATTGATTGCATTCATTGTATCGTTATTGAATTAAAGCGCTTTAATGCTAATATATCACAAAAACTTACATCACACAATAAATAAAAACGAAAACCCAGCAAATTACAAGGTTTCCGTTTTTAATTATAGTTATTTAGCTGCTATTATGCTTCTTCTTGCATGATATGAGTCATAAATCGCCAGCTATCTGCGCACATCTCATCGATGTCCCTTACGGCCTCCCAGCCAAGCAGTTCCTTCGCCTTTCCGGTATGGGCATAGTATTCTGCAAGGTCTCCCGCACGGCGCGGAGCAAACTGAACAGGAATCTCCTTGCCGCTTGCCTTGCGGTAGGCCTCAACAATCTCAAGCACGCTTGTGCCCTTGCCGGTGCCGAGGTTGACCGCCTCTACCCCCTTGTGGCAGAGTGCATAGTCAAGCGCCTTTAGGTGGCCGATTGCAAGGTCGACTACATGGATATAGTCGCGCACTCCGGTGCCGTCCTTGGTGTCGTAATCGTTGCCGAACACGTTGAGGTGGGGCAGCTTGCCTACTGCCACCTGGGCGACATATGGCAGAAGGTTGTTGGGGATACCGTTGGGGTTTTCGCCGATCAGCCCGCTCTTGTGTGCGCCGATTGGGTTAAAGTAGCGCAGCAGCATAGCGCTCCAATCCGGGTCGGAGTCGCACAGGTCGGTTAGTATGCGCTCTACAGTCGCTTTTGTGCTGCCGTAGGGGTTGATGGCGCTTGTGGGATACTCCTCCTTATAGGGGATGGGGTTGTTCATACCGTAAACAGTGGCTGACGAGGAAAACACGATGGTCTTGCAGCCTGCCTCCTGCATCGCCTGACAGAGGACTACCGTTCCGTGTACGTTGTTATCATAGTAAAGAAGCGGCATCTTGACTGATTCGCCGACCGCCTTAAGCCCTGCAAAGTGCACGACTGCATCAATTTTATGCTGTGAAAACACGGCGCGCAGTCCGTCTATGTCGCGGATATCGGTCTCGTAGAACGCAATGTCCTTGCCGGTTATCTCGCGGATGCGGTCGATGGTCGATTCTTGCGAGTTGCAGAGGTTATCCACCACAACCACTTCATAGCCTGCATTCAAGAGCTCCACGCAGGTGTGGCTTCCGATAAACCCTGCGCCTCCTGTAACCAAAACCTTCATATCTGTAATCCTGACCTTTCTTCGATAAAATGAACCCGCCAGCAGATGCCCTGGGTATCATATGTAACGCAAACTCATGGGGGAAAGATACGCTGATTTATTATACCATATATGTAGCAAAGCCGCATCCGCTTTTTGCCTTGTGTTCCCTATGATTATCTTTGCTGAAGATAGCGCAGATATAGTCCTACTCTTTGCGACATTGATAAGGTAAGATTCGTGTTCCGCCCACCGGACGGACTGAAAGGATGTGACACGCACCAGCACCGAAAACGCTTTCTATTTCCTGTTTAAAGCACCCAAGCAGGTCATGTGGTACAAACGCCTGTATTGTTCCGGCAAAGCCGCCGCCGTGTACGCGTACGGCACCACGGCCAGATAGAATTTTCTCGCTCAGTGCAAGGGCAAGGGCAATTCCCTGCTCTGATGGATGAGAGGGCGAATACACGTTTTGCAGGTGTTCAAAGGATGATCGCCCTGAGGCGTTAACAAGGTCTAAAAAACCCTGCATATCTCCTTTTTTGAGTGCATCCGTTTGTTGTTTAACCCGCTCGTTGTCATCAAAAAAGTGGATGGCCCGTAGGATAGCACGGTCGCTGACTTTACCACGCAGGGAACCGATTTGCGCATAGAACTCCTCATGCTCTACCTCGCGCAGGTACTGCTTGCCAAACTGTGCCGCTACCTCCTTCATCTCAGCGGGTACTGCCGTATAATCGGCTGTCAGGTCGGCATGGCTGCCGCCGGTGTTGACGATGCACAGGGCATAGCCGCTAGATGCAAGGTCAAATGGAACGCGCTGAACGACGGGCCGGGCGGGGTCTGCAAAGTCGATGGCGACAAACCCGCCCACCGCCGAGGCGGTTTGGTCCATGAGGCCGCAGGGCTTGCCGAAGTACTCGTTTTCCGCGCGCTGGCCGATTTGGGCGATTGCAACCGGTGAAATCTTGCCTTCGTTATACATATGGTTTAGTATTGTGCCCACGAGAACCTCAAAAGCAGCAGAGGAGGATAGCCCTGAACCGGTGAGGACTTCCGAGGTAGTATAGGCATCAAACCCGCCGATACGGTAGCCGGACGCACGAAACATCGCAGCAATGCCCCGAACAAGCGCGGTAGACCTTCCCCGCTCCGATGGAACGGCGTCAAGATGCGAAAGGTCTACGAGGTTTATATCATGTCCCTCGCTTTTAATGCGGATGATGTTTTCCTGATTGATAGATACAATAGCGATGGTGTCCAGGTTGACTGCCGCCGCGAGCACCCGGCCGCGCTGGTGGTCGGTGTGGTTGCCGCCAATCTCTGTCCGCCCCGGAGCGCTGAAAAGGGCGATGTCGCGGTCTTGCCCAAAGAGTTCGCCAAACCGGTCGGCAGCAGCAGTAAAGCGTGCAATCTGCTCTTGTATCTCAGCGTTGTCGGCACTGTAAAGCGCAGAAAGCGTAGCGCGGTATTCTCCTTGGTTGAGTTGATTTTTCAGTTGGGCAGTTTGCATTGCGCTTGCCTCCTTGAGCGTCTAAGGCTAGTCTGTATCGATTTACATTATCATTATCTATACGTTAACTCATTTCATCTTTCTATGCAACACACAAAACACCCAGGCTTGTGGGTTTTTGCTTATGTACAGTAATTAGTCTATCCGCAACTACGCAAAATCCAATGGGTACAAACGAAAAGACGACATATTACACCTTGTAATATGCCGTTTCCTTTTTAAAGGTGTATCTCACCCGAAAGATATAAAACACCCGTTCCGCCGATGAGAACCCGCTCACCCGTATCTTTGCAAAAAAGCGTGCCGCCTCGTTTTGAAAGCTGCTTTGCAATCATCTCGGTTCTGCCGAGCCGTTCGCTCCAAAACGGAATCAGGGTACTGTGTGAAGAACCGGTGACGGGGTCTTCGTCTATCCCTGCATTGGGGGCAAAGAATCGGGATGCAAAGTCGCACCTCTCCCCTTTTGCGGTGACGATGACGGCAAACACATCATCAATTTTGCGCAGTAACACAAGGTTTGGGGTAACCCTGCGCACCGCTTCCTCTGACTCGACCACGGCAACCAAATCCCTTGATTTATGCGTTTCCAGTACCGGAACACCCAGTGCTTCGGATAAGTAAGCAGGCATCTCGCAAGGCACGGGCTTTCTGCGCGGGAAATCCATCCAAAAGACGTCCTGTTCACGGGTTACAGTCAAAACGCCGCTTTGAGTGTCGAACTCCACACGCTTCATATTAGGATAAACATGGTTCATGAGCACAAAGGCTGTTGCAAGGGTTGCGTGCCCGCACAGATCTATCTCAACAGCCGGGGTAAACCAACGCAGATTATACCGTCCGTTTTCGTACAGCAAAAAAGCCGTTTCGGGCAGGTTGCTCTCGGCGGCGATACTCTGCATCGTCTCGGCATCCAACGGTTCATCCAACAGACATACACCCGCATAGTTGCCGCTAAACAGCTTATCTGTAAAAACATCAACCACATAGTATTGCATCTTGTTGTTTCTCTCCTTTCACAAAGGACTGCCGGATATTTCTTACATTATAACAAGTCATAAAAAAACGCAACAATTTTTTCTACACAAGGCTATTATTGACACACAAGATACGCGGTGGTAATATGAGGAAAGATTTTGACCGATTGTCTGTCTAATAAGAAGGGAAGCAGGGCATGAGGTCAGTTTAAAGAATCTCATTTAGGAACAGTTATAGATATGACAACAAGTAGTGCATCCTCTGACAAATCTTTTTCAAAATTTCTATTGCTGTGGACGGGACAGCTTATCTCTGCTATCGGCAACGGGCTGACCTCGTTCGGGCTGGGCGTTTATGTATATGAACAGACGGGTAAAGCCTCCGCAGTGGCTCTTGTCACCCTGCTTGCCTATCTGCCTTATCTGTTGCTGAGCCCCCCGGCCGGTGTATTGGCCGACCGGTATGACCGCAGACTCATGATGATCTTAGGCGACAGTCTTTCCGCCTTAGGCCTTGTGTATATCTGGGTCTGTATGCTGTTCGGCACAGCCCGGCTTTGGCAGATATGCATCGGGGTTACCATAAGCTCGGTTTTCTCCTCCCTCATGGAGCCTGCATACAAGGCCTCAGTGACCGACCTCTTATCCGAGGAGGAATACGCAAAGGCGAGCGGCCTGATTCAGGCGGCGGGGTCGGCAAAGTATCTCATCTCCCCTTTTGTTGCGGGGCTTTTACTGATGCACTGGGATATAAAGCTTTTGCTCATCATTGATATTGCTACCTTTTTTGAAACAGTAGCGTCCACCTTTGCCGTGAGCAGAAGCATTCATAAACACGAACGAAAGCAGGCAAGCCCGTTTTTATCTGAATTGTTAGAAGGCTGGCGGGCCGTATCGTCCAATAAGGGTGTGCTGGTTTTGGTTTTAATCACCTCGCTGCTCACCTTCTTTTTGGGGTTTATCCAAACTCTATCCTCCCCGATGATTTTGGCGTTTGACACAGTCGAAACCCTCGGCACGGCGCAGTCCATCTGTGCTTGCGGGATGCTCATATCCAGTATTGTAATCGGGATAGTACCGATAAAGTCAGGTTATGTTAAGGCCCTGTGGGCTTCACTCTTTTTTATGGGCATCTTCATGGCCTTGTTTGGATTGAGGGAAAACATGGTTCTAATCTGTATTGCGGGCTTTTTATTCTTTGCCACGCTCCCGTTTGCCAATACAAGCTTGGACGTCCTGGTTCGGTCTAATATTGAAAACACCGTCCAAGGCAGGGTTTGGGGGCTAGTTAGCCTAATCTCCCAGATGGGTTATGTCGTAGCGTATGCCATTTCCGGCGTGATGGCGGACTACCTGTTTACTCCCTTTCTGCTTTCTGACGGCGCGCTTGCAGATAGTGTGGGCAGGATAATCGGAACCGGCCCCGGCAGAGGTATCGGCTTATTGATTCTGATTTCGGGTGTGCTGATATGCGTGACTGCCCTGATTCTATCCCGCATAAGGTCAGTCCGCGCCCTTGAAGATGGGAACAACTTATTGCAGTGCAGTACGGATGAGCATTCCTAACCCAAGCGGTTATAAATATGCAAAGTAAGGGGCAAGACTATGGTCGAAACCATAGCCTTGCCCCTGTGGTTTAGTCTGATTCGATGTGAAGCTTTTCTTGTATCGTCATCTTAAAATCTGCAATCGCCTGTTCTCTTGATTTGCTGCCTTGCGCGTATTCTTGTACCTGCTCACACCAGAAGGAACCGATGTTTTCATCGAGATGTGTTTTATTCTTACCACTGGCAAGCCTTGCAGCCTTGTCAAACACCGGATACATATCCTGATAACCGATAATATCAAGTGTTGCTGAAACCTTTTTCATAACCGTGCCGGATGCTGCAGGCAAAGGGAAGGTCTCCTTTTCTTCCACTGCGCCTTTTGCCCAGAGATATTGCAGTCCGGTTTCGGAGCTATCCAGGGTAATCCACTCAATAATATCGGCTATGACTTCTTTATGCTTTGAGTTTTTATTTACAAACAGCCAATAGCCGCTCCAGAAGAATCCGAGCGGAGGCTCGCATACGGCCCAGTCGCCATAGGTTCCCTCGCCGACCTTATCACCGCCGCAGCTATACCTGAGAACGTAGTTGACAAACCATGACGGGCCGAAGTAACCGAGGATTTCCTTCTCACCGGTACCCTTCATATCATCATACCATCCATCTTGCCAGTAGATAGTATTGTTGGTGTATCCCTCGTCCCAAAGCCGTTTTGCTAGGTCAAGATACTCTTCGCGCTTTGGGTCTATGTAGAGCTTGCCATCCACAACCCATGGCATCTCGGCGCTGTTCTCCACCATTCTCCAGATATCACTGCTGCCGGATACGATACCGTATCCCTTCGCCTTTAACTCTTCTGCCGCCCCAAAGAATCGGTCCCAACCCGGGCCAATCTTGTCCTTGATGATTTCGGGGTTATCTGTTCCCCAAACATCCTTTGCAATGGATCGGCGGTAGATAAAGGCAGCCCCGGTTCCATGATAGGTAAGGGCCACAATCTCCCCTGCAGGGTTTGTGCCCATATCAACGACATACTGGGCAATATCGGCCTCTTTTAATAGAGTATCGACGTCGATTCCCAGTTCCTTATATGGTGTCGCGTATTCAGCGTAATCGCCCTTTGAGTATTTGGGCACAAAATTACCTTCAACACAGTATATATCAGGGATGCTTTCGCCGCCTGTTGCGAGCATCGTGTCAAGGGCATAATGATAATCACCATCTACGGTAGCAAACAGAAACTCCTTGATTTTATACGGAAAGTCGGGATGAAGCTCCCTATACCTTGTTACCAGCCTAGGCGCCTCATCTGTTGCGCCATAAACGTTAATGACTTTATCGCTTATATCCGAAACGGTTTCTGATGAAGCTTGTATGGATTGTGTCTGGGTAATATCTGAGCTGGCAGGGGTATCGTGTATTGTGCTGCACCCTGATAATGCTGTAACTATGAGAATGATACAACATTCAAACAGCGCCGCAAATCGCTTCATGATAAACCCTCCTTATGTGTTATGAAACACTCTTATCGGATTAGCACCATTTTCTATTGTATAATAATTGCTTCCCCGTCAAATGATTGACTTACTCTAAAATAATATTCTAATGCGTTTTTTACCTTTATCTTAAAGTCTGCGATAGCCTGTTCTCTTGACTTCTTGCCTTGGGCATACTCTTGTGCTTGGGTACACCAGTAGTGACTGATTATAGCGTCATATTCGGTTCGATTATAACCGTTTGCAAGCCTCGCAGCCCTGTCAAACACGTGGTACATATCCTGATTACCGATTATATCGAGGATGCATGAGACCTTTTTCATAACAGTTCCGGATGCTACTGCCGTCAGTGTAGAAAATTCTTCAGAAGTGTCTTTTGCCCAGTAATACTGTAGACCATTTTCGGAGCTGTCGAGGGTTAGCCACTCGATAATGTCACTAATAGCCTCTTTATGCTTTGAGTCTTTGTTAACGTAAACCCATGTACCGCCACTAAACAAGCCTAGCGGAGGCTCGCAAACAGCCCAATCTCCATAGCTTCCTTCACCGGTCTTTTCACCATCGCAGTTTAATCTTATTACATCGTTGATAAACCATGACGGCCCAAAAAAGCCGAGGACCTTCTTTTCGCCGACACCCCTTATATCATCAAACCATCCTTCAAACCCTGGATCCGTATTATTGGTGTATCCATTCTTTACAAGTCGTCTCACTAAATCAAAATACTCTTCCCGCTTTGGGTCTATATAAAGCTTGCCATCCACAATCCATGGCTTCTCGGCGCTATTATGTACCATATCCCAGATTTCTGCACAGCTCGATACAATGGCGTAACCCTTTGCCTTTACCTCTTCTGCAGCCTCAAAGAACCTTTCCCAGCCCGGGCCAATCTTGTTTTTTATGATTTCGGGGTCATCTGTTCCCCAAACATCCTTTGCAATAGACCGGCGATATATAAAGGCTCCGCCCGTTCCGTCATAAGAAAGTGCAACGATTTCACCCGCAGGGTTTTTACCCATGTCAATGACGTACTGGGGAATATCGGCCTCAATAAGCAGCCTATCGATGTCGATCCCGAGCTCTTTATATGGTACTGCGTATTTAGCAGAGCTGCCCTTAGAGTATCTTGGCACATTTAGGTCTTCCACGCTGTAAATATAGGGTATCATTTCCCCACCGGCAGCAAGAAGGCTATCAAGCGTTATATGATACGCGCCATCTAAGGACGATGGCAAGCACGCCCTGATTTCATAAGGAAAATCAGGGTGAAGTTCTTTATACTTCTTAACCAAAACGGTGAGTTCATTTGCCGTAGAAAAAACATTGATGAATTTATCCTCAGGGGCATCCGATACGGCTTCTGATGAAGCTTCTGTAGATAGCGTTTGAGTGATATCTGAGCTTATGGGGGTGTCGCTTATGCTATTACACCCCGCTAATGTTGTAAGCAATAGGCAGCTTAATAAGAGAGCTATCATTCTCTTCATATCTGACCCTCCTCACGCCTATTATACCATAATTTCCCGATTAGAAAAGATGACCAGTCACCATATATCAAGCGCATGATGACTGGTCATTTCATTTGTATTTACTCTACTATGATATCCAGGTTTAATTTTACGTCCTGTTTAAAATCTGCGATGGCCTCTTCTCTTGACTTGCTACCCTCTGCATACGCACGAACCTGTTTAAGCCAGTAAATTTCAATGAATACGTCGTAATCGGTAATAACCTTACCACTTGCAAGTTTTGCCGCTTTATCAAATACCGGGAACATATCCTGATAACCAATTATATCAAGCTTTTTTGAAGATTTGCGCATGACAACACCGGATGTTACTGCGTCAGGTATTTTATGGAAGTCAAAGGTTCCGTCCGCCCAGTAGGATTGCAGACCGGTTTCGGAGCTATCGAGGGTTATCCACTCAATTATGTCGCCTATGGCCTCTTTGTGTTTAGAGTTTTTGTTTGCAAAAAGCCAATAACCACCCCAGAAAAAGCCTAGCGTAGGCTCGCATAAAGCCCAATCGCCATAGGTTCCCTCGCCAACCTTATCTCCACCGCAGTTATCTTCAAGAACGTAGTTTAAAAACCATGATGGGCCGAAGAAGCCGAATATTTCCTTATCGCCCGCGCCTTTCATATCGTTATACCATTTTTCTGTCCACGTTTGGGTATTGTTGGTGTACCCCTTATCCTTGAGCAGCTTTGCAAAATCAAGAAACTCCTCGCGCTTTGGGTCTATGTAGAGCTTACCATCCACAATCCATGGCATCTCGGCGCTATTGTCCACCATTCTCCAGAGATCACCGCTACTGGATACAATGCCGTATCCCTTCGCCTTTAACTCATCTGCTGCCTCAATAAACCGATCCCAGCCCGGGCCGATTTTCTCCTTAATGATTTCGGGGTCGTCTGTTCCCCAAACATCCTTTGCAATGGAGCGGCGATAGATAAAAGCCCCGCCCGTTCCCTGATAGGTGAGGGCAACGACCTCCCCTGCCGAGTTTGTGCCCATATCAATGACATATTGGGCAATATCGGCCTTTTTTAACAGGTTATCTATGTCTATGCCGAGCTCCTTATATGTTGCAGCGTATCCCGCCAAGCTGCCCTTTGTGTATTTGGGTACAAAAGAGCTTACAATACAATAAATATCGGGGATACTTTCGCCGCCCGCTGCGAGATTTGTATCAAGGGCATAATGATAATCAACATCTGCGGTAGCATAAACAAACTTTTGAATTTTGTATGGGAAGTCAGGGTGAAGTTCCCTGTACTTTGCCACCAGCTCAGGCGCTTCATTTAACGCGCCATAAACGTTAATGACTTTAATGCTTTCATCCGATACGGTTTCTGATGAAGCTTCTATGGACTGCGTTTGAGTGATATCTGTGCTAACAAGGGTATCGCGTACGGTACTGCACCCTGACAATGTTGTTGTAATTAGGAGTGTGCAGCATGCAAAAAGAGCCGCAAAACGCTTCATGATAAACCTCCTAACGCCTATAAACCCTTAGTGTTTTTACATCTTTTGCCTCGCTGATTATTATACCATAATTTCCCGTACTGTCATACACATAAAAAAAGACCAGCCAATTAAGTAAATACTTAATGACTGGTCATTTTTTAACTGTGAGCAGAGATTATTTAATCTCAGCCTTAGCGCCAGCTTCCTCGAGCTTCTTAGCAATGTCCTCAGCGTCAGCCTTGGAGATGCCTTCCTTAATAGCCTTAGGAGCAGACTCAACGAAGTCCTTAGCTTCCTTCAGGCCAAGGCCAGCGATGTCCTTAACCAGCTTGATAACAGCCATCTTGTTAGCGCCAACATCAGCGAGGATAACGTCAAACTCGGTCTTCTCCTCAGCGGCAGCAGCGCCAGCAGCAGCGGGGCCAGCAACCATAACGGGAGCAGCAGCGGATACGCCAAACTCCTCCTCGATTGCCTTAACGAGCTCGTTTAACTCAATAACAGTCAGAGTCTTGATTTCTTCTACAAATTTAGTAATTTTCTCAGAAGCCATTGTAAATGATACCTCCCAATAATTTTAGTTTACGACACACAAGCCGTATTCGGGTTTATTGTCCTTTGATTATTCCGCGGCGGCAACAGCTTCGCCCTGCTTCTCAGCAATGGCGTTAAGCGCAACGGCAAGACCACGGATATTGCCGTTGAGTACGGAAAGCAGCTGGCAGAGCAGCTGTTCTCTCGAAGGCAGGTTTCCAAGCTCGGCGGTTTTCTTGGCGTCGAGAATCTCTCCGTCTACAAAACCGGCCTTGATTGTAAACTTACCCTTGGAAGCCTCTGCGAACTTGCAAAGAATCTTTGCAGCTGCAACGGGATCTTCCTTGCTGGTAGCAAGAGCGGTCGTGCCCTCGAGTACGGAGCTAAGACCATCAAGATTTGCATTCTTTGCGGCGAAACGAAGCATGGTGTTCTTTACAACGGAGTAATCAACGCCTGCCTCGCGCAGCTCGCGGCGCAACTTAGTATCCTCGGCAACGGTAATGCCCTTATAGTCGACAACAACGCCGGCACAAGCATCCGTCAACTGCTTGGTAAGCTCCTCAACAAACTGCTGTTTTGATTTTAAAGCCTTCTCACTTGGCAACTTGAAGTTCACCTCCTAAGATATTTCAAGGCGTCTTTGCATAACAAAAATGCCCTTTCTCCCGAAAGCCGAAAGAAAGGGCAATGAATATCTTACTACAAGCGTACTTGCCTATATCAAGAATCTCATCGCAATTCCTCGGCAGGCGGGAGATTTTAACCCATTATACCCATAGCCGTATAAAACGGCTTGTTGGGTACCTGCTGTCTTTGGAAAAGACAACGCTATTATTATATCGCCTTTGCAGGCAATCTGTCAAGAACGTTTTTAGGCAATTAGATAAATCTCGAAGGATTGATGCGGATGCCAGGGCCCATGGTGGTAGCAACAACGCAAGACTTGATATACTGACCCTTTGCAGCAGCGGGCTTCGCCTTTACAATAGCACCCATGAGGGTATCAAAGTTCTCAGCGAGCTTCTCAACGCCAAACGACGCCTTGCCGATGGGGCAGTGGATGATGTTGGTCTTGTCGAGACGATACTCGATCTTACCAGCCTTAGCATCGGTTACGGCACGAGCAACATCGGGGGTTACCGTACCGGCCTTGGGGTTAGGCATGAGTCCGCGCGGACCGAGCACCTTACCAAGGCGACCTACAAGACCCATCATGTCGGGGCTTGCGATTACTACGTCAAAGTCAGTCCAGCCTTCGTTCTGGATCTTTGCAACCAGATCCTCAGCGCCTACATACTCAGCACCGGCCTTGGTTGCCTCGTCAGCCTTATCGCCCTTGGCGAATACCAATACGCGTACCTTTTTACCGGTACCGTTGGGCAATACAACCGCGCCGCGAACCTGCTGGTCAGCATGACGGGAGTCAACGCCCAGACGAACATGGATTTCGACAGTCTCGTCAAACTTTGCCTTAGCGGTCTTAACACATAAATCCAGCGCTTCCTGAGCGTCGTACAGCTTAGTGCGGTCGACGAGCTTAGCGCTGTCCTGATAATTCTTGCCGTGTTTCATTAAAAGTTCCTCCTAAATGAGTGGTTAATAGCGGAAATTTCCTCCCACCCGGAAGCAATCAGTCTACGACTTCAACGCCCATGCTTCTGGCAGTTCCCGCTATCATGCTCATAGCGGAATCAACGCTGGCAGCATTGAGATCGGGCATCTTCTGCTCGGCGATCTTTTTGATCTGCTCCCTGGTAATCTTTGCAACCTTTGTTTTGTTGGGTGCCCCCGAAGCCGTTTCGATGCCGCATGCCTTTTTAATAAGCACTGCTGCCGGCGGAGTTTTGGTTACAAAGCTGAAAGAACGGTCGGCATAAACAGTAATCACGACAGGGATAATCAGACCCACATCGTTTTTTGTACGCTCGTTAAATTCCTTTGTAAATGCCATAATGTTGACGCCATGCTGACCCAGCGCAGGGCCGACGGGCGGCGCCGGAGTGGCCTTTCCGGCCGGTATCTGGAGCTTAATAAAGCCCACAACCTTTTGAGCCATTTTTTGCACCTCCAAAATAACGTGGTAGCTTGCGGAATAAAGACGATTTTTATTCCTCCCACCTGAACACTACCCCGCAAAGCGGCGCGTGTTCATGCGCAGCCTACACTGCGCTAAAAAAGCGGAGCAACTTGATTTTTACCGGGCTGTTGCCCCAAAACCCGGGTGAAAAACAAGCGACCTTAGGCTTACTCCACAGGCTCTGCCCAATCAAGCTCGAGCTCTGCGGGTGTTTCACGACCGAACATCGAAACGACGACACGGAGCTTGTTCTTTTCCACATCAATCATCTCGACGGTGCCGATGAAGCCTTCAAGCGGACCGCTCGTAACACGAACGGAATCACCCACTGCAAATCGAACCTCGACTTGCTTCTTCTCAACACCCAGCGCCTCAACCTCCTCATCTGTGAGGGGGATAGGCTTAGATGCGGGACCCACAAAGCCGGTGACGCCGCGGATATTGCGCACAACGTACCATGAGTCGTCGTCCATTATCATCTTCACCAGAACATATCCCGGGAAGATTTTGCGCTCTACCTCACGCTTTTTGTCGTCTTTGTACTCAATCACCTTCTCGGTGGGAACCTTAATTTCCTGAATTAAATCCTGAAGCCTGCGGTTCTCAACCATCTTTTCGAGGTTACCCGCAACCTTGTTCTCATAACCCGAATAGGTGTGTACAACATACCACTTTGCGGCATCAGACATAGTGTTTCCTCCCGCCTACGCTAAAATTAGGCACCAAGGATTAGTTTCACCAAAGCGCCAAACCCAACGTCAAGCACCCAGATGATTACTCCCGCGCCCAGCATAATGGCAAACACCACAAGGGTGTTATTCCACAGCTGTTTCCATGTGGGCCAAACGATTTTCTTCATTTCGCCACGCATGTCCTTAAAAAAGCGGGCTATCCTTTGGAAGAAACGTGCAGGACTGAATTTGCGCTCTTTCTTTTCCGAACTAGCGGACATTTTGGTCCCTCCTTCGTTCTTCCCTTACTTGGTTTCCTTGTGGGCTGTGTGTTTCCTGCAGAACCGGCAATACTTGTTCATTTCCAGTCTGTCAGGGTCGTTCTTCTTGTTCTTCATAGTGTTGTAGTTGCGCTGCTTGCACTCGGTACAAGCCAAAGTAACCCGAACTCTCATATCGGCACCTCCAATAAAACGGATTTTTTTGCCTCCCTCGAAAAAACAGGAACCTAAGCAAGGTCCCTTGGTGCGGCATTTGCCGCAGGTTCTTTTTGGTGCGCAAAAAAACGCACAAAAAAATAAACCCTTTTAGAGGTATTACAACTATAACATAGCTGCGCGCATAAGTCAACTGGATTTTGCAGCGTTTTTGGAATCAAAGGAATGGTTTTTTCATGAAACGGTGAATAAATATTGCTTTTGGCCTTGTATTTTGCTAAAATGAACTGTATTGCTTATGCATTTATCACCGTAATATTTTCGTCGTACTACTTTGCAGGTTGCAAAAATATGCTATATATTAATATAAGGTATTATGCCTTTCATTTTACGGGAGTGTGACGCATCTTGTCAAGGCTTACTATCGGGGTTTTGTTCGGCGGCGCTTCAAGCGAATACGAGGTTTCGCTGATGAGCGCGTCTTCGGTGCTCAACAACATCGACCACAACAAGTATGACGTGGTCATGCTGGGTATTACAAAGGATGGGCGCTGGCTGCGCTATACGGGCAGCATTGATGACATCCGCGCTAACCGGTGGCAGGAGTCAGGATGCACGACACCTGCGTTTATCAGCCCCGACCGTTCGGTGCACGGCATCGTGGAGATTTTGCCTGACGGCACTGTTTCATACACCCGCCTTGATGCGGTCTTCCCCGTTATGCACGGAAAGAACTGCGAGGACGGCACACTGCAGGGTCTCTTTACCGTTGCAGGCATCCCCTTTGTGGGGTGCGATACCCTTTCAAGCGCAGTTTGCATGGATAAGGTGATTGCGCGTACCACCACCGACGGTGCGGGTATTCCCAGTACCCCGTGGGAATGGTTTTATGCCGATGCCCTCGAGGACTTCGACGGCCTTGAGGCAAGACTTAGTAAAAAGCTCGGCTACCCCATGTTCATTAAGCCCGCCAACGCAGGCTCCTCGGTGGGTGTAAGTCGTGTTATTGATAAACAAGGTTTAGAGGAAGCCATCCGCACTGCCCTTGTGCACGACAGAAAGGTCGTGGCGGAGCAGGCAGTGGTTGGGCAGGAGGTTGAGTGCGCAGTTTTAGGCAACGACACGCCCATTGCATCGATTGTCGGTGAGATTGCACCCAAAGCCACGTTCTATGATTATAACGCCAAGTATATAGACGATACCACCGATTTGTATATCCCCGCCCGCATCCCGGAGAAGACGGCCGAGGAGGTTCGCGATATGGCGGTTAAAGCCTACCGTGCGCTCTGTTGCGCGGGGCTTGCGCGCGTCGATTTCTTTGTGAAGAAGGACGGGACGGTAATCCTCAATGAGATTAACACCATCCCCGGATTTACACATATCAGCATGTATCCGAAGCTCTTTGAGGCTTACGGCATCCCCTACCCCGAGCTGATTGACCGCTTAATTACTCTCTCGCTTGAGCGCAAGTTTTTAATCTAATCTTGTAATGCAAAACTATGAGGATTTGGAGGTTGTGATGGATAATCGAAGCATCGGCGTGTTCGATTCGGGTCTTGGCGGCCTTACGACCGTCAAGGAGCTGAAAGAGCTGTTACCCCATGAAAACATCGTGTATTTCGGCGACACCTCGCGCGTGCCGTACGGAAGTCGCAGCCGTGAGACCATCCTCAAATACGCACGGCAGGACATCCGGTTTTTACTGACGCATGACGTGAAGCTGATTATTATAGCCTGCGGCACGGTCAGCTCGATCGTAACCGACCAGATTGCAGCGGAGTATGAGGTTCCCATCATCCGCGTTCTCGGCCCTGCTGCACAGGCGGCCTGCGCAGTCAACCGCGACGGCGGCATCGGCGTCCTCGGTACGTCTGCAACAGTCCGTAGCGGCTCGTATGGCAAGGCAATCCGCGCTATTAAGCCCAATGCGCGGGTCATCGGCAAGGCCTGCCCTTTGTTTGTACCGCTTGTAGAAAACGGCTTTGTGGACCGCGACAACCCCGTAACAAGACTGGTTGCCGAAGGATACCTTGAAGACCTTAAAAAGGAGTCCATCGACACCGTGATATTGGGCTGCACCCACTACCCGCTTTTGTACCCTATCATCTCGGATATCCTCGGCGAGGATATCACACTGGTTGATTCGGGCAAGGAAACCGCGCGTTATGCTGCCGCGGCGCTCAAATCGATGGGGCTTGTGAGCGATCGCACCGAGGATGGCACCTGCGCCTTTTACATCAGCGATCAGCCGGACGACTTTACCGCTATCGCTGAGCGCTTCCTATCAGAACGCGTCAAAAATAACGTTCATGTCATCGACATTGAGAAATATTAAAACTCAGACAATATTTTATATATAAATCAGGTTTATGAATTTTGTCATAAACCGGAAAGGCATGGGCAAAACAGTGAAAAAGGATGTTTTGATCTCGATTAAAGGGATTTCAAGCATAGACGGCGAGTCTGACACAATGGAGCTTACCACCCGCGGCAACCTGTTTACCAAGGACGGCAAGCAGATTATCTGCTACAAGGAGTCGGAGGCGACCGGCTTTGCCGGCACAACGACGATGCTGGAGGTACAGGGCGACACGAGTGTGGTCCTCAAGCGGAAGGGCGCAAATCGCTCGGAGCTGATTATCGAAAAGGGCAAGCGCCATCTGTGCCATTATGACACCGGCGAGGGCGAGATTATGATTGGCGTGTTCTCGGACAGCATTACCAACCGTCTCGGCGAAAACGGCGGTGACATCAGTTTTAAGTATTCACTTGATATCAATTCAAGCCTTGCAAGTGAAAATGAGGTATATATCAACGTCAAGGAGTGTCAAAAGTTTGAAAGGTAGGTCTTTCAAGCTGAGCTTTTGTGCTTTTCGATTGATAATCGAGGCCTTGGCAGGTGCTGGGTTTGCACAATTCTCGGAAAGGAATGGTTATATCAATGGCTGATTTGATTAAGTCCGCTCAGAGCGAATTGAAGGATATTCTAATGCAGGCGCTCGGACGCGCGGTAGCTGCGGGAGAGTTGCCTGCAGAGACCATGCCCGCGTTCACAATAGAGATTCCCGCCGACACCACGCACGGCGATTTTGCGACCAACGCTGCAATGGTGAGCGCACGCGCCTTCCGTATGCCTCCTAAGCGCATCGCGGAGATTATCTGTTCTAACTGCGTGCTCGACGGCACCTCTTTTGCACGGTGCGAGATTGCGGGCCCCGGCTTTATCAACTTCTTCTTGGATGCGTCCTGGTTTGCAAACAGCGTGTCCACCGTTCTGATTGAGAACGAGCAGTACGGTCACACAAACTACGGTAAGGGCAAAAAGACGATGGTGGAGTTTGTTTCCGCCAACCCCACCGGCCCTATGCACATGGGCAACGCGCGCGGCGGTGCTCTGGGCGACTGCCTTGCATCAGTGCTTGAATATGCGGGCTTTGATGTGATAAGAGAGTTTTATGTAAACGACGCAGGCAACCAGATTGAGAAGTTTGCAAATTCTTTGAGTGCTCGGTACCTGCAGCTATACAAGGATAATGTGGAGTTCCCCGAGGACGGCTATCAGGGCGACGACATCAAGGAGCGTGCCAAGGAGTTTGCCGACATCCACGGCGATGCCTATGTAAACGCCGAGGAGGATGTGCGCAAGAAGGCGCTTGTAGAGTACGCACTGCCGAAGAACGTAGATAAGCTCAAGACTGACCTTGAGCAGTACCGCGTCAACTACGATGTATGGTTCTTCGAGAGCACCCTGCACACCGGCAAGCCCAGCAAGATTGATGAAGTGCTCGCCCTGCTTACCAAGAACGGCTACACCTACGAAAAGGACGGCGCTTTGTGGTACAAGGCAACCGCCTTCGGTGCAGAGAAGGACGACGTTTTGGTGCGCGCCAACGGCATCCCAACCTACTTTGCAGCAGATATTGCCTACCACTACAATAAATTCGTAGAGCGCGGCTTTGACCAGGTTATCAACATCTGGGGCGCCGACCACCACGGCCATGTCGGCAGACTCAAGGGCGCTATGACGGCAGTTGGCATCGACAGTGATAAACTGGACATCGTGCTGATGCAGCTGGTGCGCCTTGTGCGCGGCGGCAGCGTCGTGCGCATGAGCAAGCGCACCGGTAAGGCCATCACCCTAAATGACCTGCTGGATGAGGTTCCGGTAGATGCAGCGCGCTTCTACTTTAACCTGCGTGAGCCCAACAGCCACTTTGATTTTGACCTTGATCTTGCTGTTGAGCAGAGCGCGCAGAACCCCGTATACTATGTACAGTATGCGCATGCTAGAATATGCAGCATCTTTAAGAACCTCGCAGCCGAGGGTACAGAGATGCGCCCCTGCACGATAAGTGAACTGAGCATGCTGACCTCCCGTGAGGAGATGGAGCTCATCCGCCACCTTGCAAAGCTTCCGGGAGAGGTGGACGAGGCCGCCAAGAACTACGACCCCGCCCGCATGACCCGCTACTGCGTTGACCTTGCAACACTCTTCCATAAGTTTTATAATGCTCACCGCGTAAAGAGCGACAACGAACCCCTTATGCAGGCGCGCTTAAACCTCTGTGCCGCTGTACGCATTGCGCTGAGGAATGTGCTTGCACTTTTGAAGATAACCGCACCTGAGACCATGTAGCTCTGTTTTGGACTTGACCACACTGTGAAGCGCTGTTGTTATGGTGTAAAACCCAAAACCGCGTGACGGAGGTAATGGTAAGCGAAATGGATATCCCCGATATACGGCCCTTATTACTGGATGGCGACTACCACCCCGCCTTTGACCGACAAGGCAGCCCCGACCCTGAACGATTCGGGCAGCTTGCAGCAGATTTTATCTCAAGCGGCTCGGACGCAATCACTGTGCCCTGCGCAGATTCAGCTCTTGTGCAGGCTGCGGTGTCAGTGGCTGGCGGCAGGGTTCCTGTTGGCGGACTTATTCCGCCTTCTAATCTTGAGCTTGTTCCCTTTGGCACGACCACCTTTGAGCATCTGATTGCCCATTACCGCGACCAAATGCGCGTGTATGCAGACGCCGGCCTTTCTTTTGTAATTCTGGACGGGTTTACAGGCATCGCTGACCTGCGTGCTGCCTTGTTTGCGGCCCGACCCTTCGATTTGAAGGTGTTTGTGATTATGGAGGTTGCCGATGAATGCCGCACAGCCGTACGTGATGCGGATGTACTTGCCGCACTCATCGTTGCCGAAGCCATGGGGGCGGCTGCCTTCGGCGTAACCGCGTCGGGCGGGGCAAAGCCATTGATTCCTGCTTTGGAACGCCTGTATCCGTATGCCTCTATTCCTCTGATTGCGCGCGCTGATGCGGGCTGTCCCAACCCGGTACTTGAGCACCTTTATGACCTTTCTCCCCGGAGCATGGCTGGAGAAACCGAGTTACTCCTTGAGGCGGGTGCACAGATAATCGGCGGACGCAACGGTGTGACACCTGAACACATCACTGCGATGAAGGAGACGGTACAAGGCTTTGACTTTGGTCGTTTGCAAAAGATGCAGCCCGAATATGAGCTGCTTGCCGCAAACCACAGGGAAGCCTTTTTTATCCCGCAGGCGCCTGAGATCAGCGAGCCGCTCTCCTGCACGCTTGATATGAGTGAGGCACTCATGGAGACAGCCGACCTCATAGGAATTGATGTAATTGCGGTTTCGATAGTCGGCATCGACGATGCCCACCTGCTGGCTGAAAATGCCCATATGGCGACGCTTCCCATCCTCATTCACTGTGATGACGAAGCGGCGCTTGAGCAGGCGCTATTGCATTATCAGGGCCGTGCGCTGGTGGATTCGCAGAGCTTTATCCCGCCCGAGCGTCTAGCCCAGATAGCTGCACGCTACGGCGCGATTGTATATTGAATAGATAATGAAAACACCGGGTAAATGCCTTATAAGGCATCTGCCCGGTGTTGTTGTTTTGATATGAGCTACTCGCCCACCTTCGTGCTGCGGTAGACATCCTCTTTTAGGTGGAAGCCGTCGCGGATTACGGTGTCATCGAGGTTTTCGCGCGTTACGGCTACAACGTCAATCATGACATACGGCACCTCGTAGGTTCCGTCAGAGATGATGGTATCACCTTTGGGTTTCTCTCCCGCGGCAATGCTCTTGCAAAGGTTCACTGCCGCCTCGGCGAGGTCACGAATCGGCTTGTAGATGGTCAGTATCTGCGTTCCGTCCACAATGCGCTGACAGGCGGCGAGGTCGGCGTCATGTCCACCCACCTTGACCTTTTCAGCAAGACGGGCTTCGGCCAGAGCATCAATCGCACCCCACGCCAGCGAGTCATTTCCTGCTAAGATGGCATCCACCTCACCGGGATAATCCTTGAGTGCCTGAGTGACAAACTCATAGGATGTTTCGCGCCGCCAGTTGTCCACCCATGTTTCGGCTACAATCTTGATGTCCCCGCTGTCTACCAGGGGCTGAATCACGCTCATATACCCCTCCCGGAACATGGGGCTGTTGTTGTCGTCCGGCGAGCCGTTTAGGATGATATACCCGCCCTTGGGCACCGCTTTCGTGAGTCCTTCCCCCAGCAGGCGGCCCACCTTGACGTTGTCAAAGGAGACGTAAACATCTACGTTTGCATTGTTAATCAGCCGGTCGTAGGAGATTACGGGGATACCTGCCTTTTTGGCGAGCGCCACGCAGTCCGCCGCCTTCTCACGGTCATGCGGGATGATAACTAAAATATCAATATTCTGTGCGACCATGTCGCGCACCTGCAAAAACTGCAGGTCGCTGTCGTTGTTGGCGTTGGACAGGATGACCTCTATACCTGCCTGCTTTGCCTTGGCAATAAAGATATCCCTGTCGCGCAGCCATCTGTCTTCCTTGAGAGTTGCGAGGGAAAAGCCAACGAGGAGCGGTTTATCCTGTGATTCTTCGCTGGACACCGAGTTTGCTTCCTCACAACCGCCGACAAGCGGCAGTGATAGAAGGAGAATAAGCATCAGAACCAACGATATTTTCCTGCAAACCAATCGTTTCAACTGTTAACCCTCACTTTCCGTATATGTCCTTGTACTCGGTCGCCGTGGTGCCGACCACCTTTTTAAACAGCTTGGAAAAGTAGTTGGGGTCGGTGTACCCCACCATGCGGGCAACATCCTTGATGGACAGGGTGGTGTCGGCTAGCAGCTCCTTTGCCTTGTCCATTCGGATGCCGGTGAGCCTTTCTATAAAGTTTACGCCTGTTTCCTCTTTATAAAACCGGCTGAAGTAAAAGGGGCTTAAGTTTACCGCGCGCGCAATGTCCTCAAGGGCAATGTCCTTGTCGAAGTTTTCACACATAAACTCATCTGCCTTATGCACAACAGCATTGACGCGCTTTTGTCTGCCTGAGGCAATTTGGGTGATAAACTCCTCGATGTGACGCTTGCACACCGTCTGCAGCTCGGAAACATCATTTGCCGCGATGACATCCGCAAGCGCTGCGCTTACGCTGCGTACCGCACTGCCGAAACGCCTGCCAAAGCCCGACATCAAAAGCACCATGCGGCTTTTGAGCATCTCAAGATCGGGGTTTGTGCCGCTCAGTTCAAGTAAAAGCTCGTCAAAGGCATGCAGTGCTGCCGAGACATTCTGGGCTGTTGCGGCCGCATACACACCGCGCTCAAAGAGCTCGTCCATCTCTTCATCCGGCATGTCGTCCATTACGTCATCGATGTGAACAACGGGCAGTCCCGGGCTGCGGTTATCCACCACGCGCAGGGCCCGCAGTGACTCGTGATATGACCGCTTGCTCTGCGAGATATCACTGCACCGTGAGCCGATGCCGATGGAAAGCTCGGGGCAGATATCCTGCGCTTGGTTATAAAAGCGCTGGGCGACGTATGTTGCAGCCAGCTTTTGCTCAAACGAATCATTTTTGGCCTTGTCATCGTCAAACACAAATACGATGATGCGGTTAAGCATCAAGGGGCCTACGATACAGCGGCAGATTGATTTCAGAATATCGCGGTAGGAGATATAAAGGCGGTGGTTGCGCACGTTTTCGCTAATCTTATCGGACACCTCCCCGCCCTTCTTTTCACCGAACTCGATGGTCATGACATAGCCGCTCTGACCCTCGCAGTCAAACAGGTGGGTGTAGGCGTGTAAATCCTGCTCGCTGCTGTCGTACATACAGATGGCGTTGATAAACCCGTTTTCGAGCACCGGCAGCACCATCTGAAACCGCTCTTGGAGCTCGAGCTCGTGCCTTGCGCGGTCGCGGGCTTCGTCAATCTTTTTTATAACCTTTTGCAGCGCCTCGACCAGCCGTTCGCGCCTGACGGGCTTGAGCAGATATTCATCCACCGACAAGGCCACGGCTTCTACGGCGTAGTCAAAGTAATCAAAGGCGCTTGCGACAATCAAGCGCACGTCCTTGTTTATTTCGCGAATCTTGCGCATCGCCTCAAGCCCGTTGATGCCGGGCATATTGATGTCCATAATTACGATGTCCGGTGATACGGCTTGCGCCTTTTCAATCGCTTCCCTGCCCGAGCGCGCCTTGCCGGCAACATCGATGTTAGTAAAGCTAGCCTTTATGATATACTCAACCGAATCGATGGCAATGGGTTCGTCGTCTACAATCAACACCTTATAGCGATCCATGTTGCTCCTCCTGTGAAGCGGTGGGAAGCGCAAAAGTCACCCTTGTCTCCCCGCCCGAGCACTCAATGCGCATCACGTCGGTGCGCCCGAAGAACAGCCTCAGGCGCTTGAGCACGTTGTCCACCCCGATGCCGGTGGTGTGCCCCTTCTGGGCGCGGCGCATGGGAACGGTCTCCTCTGCGTCCTCCCGCAGCAGACGGTCGATGGTTTCCTGCGACATGCCTACGCCGTTATCGCTTACGGTGACATAGGTGTAGTCCTTATCGCCCGATACAATCAGCCGGATGGTGCCCCCGCCTTCCCGCGGGCCGATGCCGTGGATGTAGGCATTCTCCACGATGGGCTGGAGTGTCATACGCGGCAGCACCGTACCAAGAATTGCCGGGTCCTCGGGACAATCAAGCTCAAACTGAACCGCATCGCCAAAGCGCGTGGTCAGCAGGTGCATATAGGAGATGACGTTATCAATCTCCTCCCGCAGCGTTGCATTGCAGTCCAGCCCCTTGAGGTTGTAACGGAACACATCCGCTGCGTTTTCCAAATAGGTACAGGTGATGTCATCGCCCTGCATCATGGCAATCTTCGCGCCGATGTTGATGGTGTTGAAGATAAAATGCGGGTTTACCTGCGACTGCAGGGCCAAAAGCTCTGACTCCCGCAGGGCGTTTGTAATCTTGAGGTTGTTCATCTTCTGCTCGTGTACAACCTTCTCAAGCCGCTGCTTTTCCCTTAGTTCGCTCACACGCTGCTTGATGCTGGCTGCCATGAGTGAGAACACGTTAAACAACACGGTTATCTCACCGCTTGTGTTCATCGGCTCAATCTGAACATCATAGTTTCCGTTTGCAATCTGCTCGGCATAGCTTGCAAGTCGGCCGATTGGCTTTGTAATCTGAATCGAGAACAGCACAATGGCAAAGGTGACAAACCCCACTACAACGGCTATGAGGATGTTGTTAAACAGGGTTGCCTTCTGCGACCGGCTGTTAATAGCCGCAAACTTGTCCGCACTGTCGATGAGGTCGCCGCTCATGATCTCCTCAATATAGCGCATGATGTAGCTGTTGACCTTTACCGTCTGGGCATAGCCTTCGGTGTAAACGTCGATATTGCGCCCCCTTCGGGCGGTGACGGTATCCTCGCCTAGGCGGAGGTAATACTTCACCATATTGGCAACGTTTTTGATTTTAACCCCGCGCTCGGTATAATCGGCGCTAGTTAGCAGGCGGTCTGCGCTCTTGCTGATGCTGGTGGTGTGGTCGTAAAAGGCCAGAAGGCTGTCCGTGCTGGCGGTGGAAAGATAGGTTGCAATAGAACCTTGAATCTCCCCAATCTCCTTGTATACGGCGGCAAGCTCGGTGTTCTTGTTAAAAAGCTGGGCGCTGTCCTCGAGCAGTATCTGGGCAGAGATGTATGAATAAAGCCCTGCCAAGAATGCTATGAGCACCGAGAACAGGAAAAACAATATGAGTATGGTTCGATATTTTAAGCTCATGAGCCGTTTCATGATAGTCTCCCGCGCCTTTCGCTTACGTCCTGTTATGGCAGACCACTATTCCTGTGCGCTAAGCGCTGCCTTGTACTCCTCTAAATTCTCTGCGGTGATTGCAAAGATGTCGGTGTTAATAAAGTCGCTGGTCTGCTTGCCCTCTAGCATAGAATAAAGCTGTGTGACGGTGGTATACCCGATTTCATACGCGTTCGGGCAGATGGTGCCGTAGATAACGCCGCGCTCGATGTATTCGAGTGTTTGCGGCATGGCCCCGTACCCAACCACCTTGATGTCTCCAACACGGTTTGCGTCTACTACCATCTGGGCGACACCAGGCGTGCTTTTCTCCTGCGTGCAGACAATCAGGCTTACCTCAGGGTGCTCCTCTAAGATACGAAAGATGACCTTTTCTACATCGAACATTCCGGCATTGATGGTGTATACGCCTACAACCTCCATCGCTCTATGCTCCGAAAACGCCTCCATCATTCCCTGCAGCTTGACGTTTTTATAAGGGCTGCTGCCCTCTTTCTCCGAAACGTCATCGACTAAGACCGCAACCTTTGCCGTTCCGTCGCAGGCCGTTGCGCCCATCTTTCCGGCCTCGTAGCCGATGTCGTAGCTGTTTGAGCCGACGGTGGGCGCGTTTTTAGCAAAGAACACGTCGTTTTCAAAGGTCAAAACCGTAAGCCCCGCCTCGATTGCGGTATCAAGCGTTTGCTCGGTGCGCTCAAGGTCGGCTGCCTGCAGGGCAATGCCATCCACGCCCGCGTAGATGGCGTACTCCACCGCCTGCACCGAGAGGTCAACATCCCGCTGGGCGATATCGACAAACTCCACATAGATGTTGTTGTCGGCCGCAGCGCTCTGTGCGCCTTTTTTGAGCATCGTCCAAAAGTGCTCGTTCCCGCTCTGGGTGACGAGCTGCACATGATAACGCGGTGTAGTCTCCGGCGGCTTGACCGAAGATTGGCTGTTTTCGGATATATAAAGCGAGGCGAGCATCACGATAAGGGCAGCAAGTGCGGCTATCATGATGGAAAAGATAACTCTCATGGTTTTCTCCCCGGTGGCAACTTTTAGTATATGTTCATTATACACAATACTTTCTGCCAGGTAAATCATTTATTATTCATAATATAAATAAGAAAAGGGTTGCCCGCAACGTTTGTTGTGATGCAACCCTATTGCTTTTAAATGAAGTACGTAATCGGCTCGTGCCTGTTTTTACAGAATAAGAGTGGGCAAAAAGCAGATACTGTATATGTCGTTAGCGGGTTTTGCTTTAGCCGCTGACTAGCTTTATACACGAAATCCTGTTATGTATAATCCTGCGTGGAGGGCGCTTATGTTTGTCGTATTCTTTAGAACCATACTGCTCTACATACTCATTGTCTTTTCACTCAGGCTGATGGGCAAGCGTCAGCTTGGTGAACTCCAGCCCAGTGAGCTTGTTGTAACCATCCTCATCTCCAACATTGCGTCCCTTCCGATTGAGGATACGGGTATTCCACTCTTAGCGGGTGCTGTGCCCATTTTGACCCTTGTCTCGTTTGAGATTATCATCTCTGTGGTGTGCTTAAAGAGTCTGAAGTTTCGGCGGTTTATCTCTGGCGAGGCCAAGATTGTAATCAACAATGGGGTAATTGACCAAAAGGCCTTGCGTGAGCTGCGCTTTTCGGTGGATGACCTAATGGAGGAGCTGCGCGCAAAAAACATCTTCTCCATAGAGGATGTGCAGTTTGCGATTGTGGAGACCAGCGGAGCAGTTTCGGTGCTGAAAAAAGCAAAGAAAGAGGCAGCGACTCCCGAGCAGCTTAATCTATCGGTTGATGAAAACCCTCTGCCGGTTTTGGTTATCAGTGACGGGAATATCATCGATAACTCCCTTGGGATGTGCGGGGTGGATATGGCATGGCTTAGGCAGGCTCTGGCAAGCAGGAAGCTTTCGCCTGATGATATCTTTATCATGACCGTTGATTCCTCGCAGACGGTCTACATCGTTCCCAAGCAGAGGTTATGATATGAAACGTTTAATCATTGCATTGCTGCTGATTGCCGCAATTTACATCATGGCGACCTACTCGCTTTTTGTACTTGCCAGGACGCGCGACACCCTGTTTCAGTATACAGATGAAATCCTTGCTGAAATAGAAAGCGGAAACTATGAGGATGCATACGAAAAGAGTAGGGAACTTCATGATTACTGGGATGGCCATTACAAAACGCTCAGGCTGTTCTTTCGCCGTCATCAGCTCGATGAGCTGACCGCATCGGTCACAAGGCTGTCACCATACATTGCGTGTCAAGAGGATTCGGAGATTAACGCGGAACTTACGCGAATCCGTGAGATGATTGTATACCTGTGGGAAAGCGAGCGGCCAATGCCGCACTGCATCCTGTAACGTAGAGTGTATACGGAGACTTTTTAATAAGAAAAAGCGAACAACAAAATGTTGTTCGCTCTCGCTTCTATTTTGCCCCGTAAAAATCGGGAAACTTTGTGTCATTATTTACGGTTCGGTCTCTTACTTTTCCTTCATCATAGCCTTTAGCTCGTTCATAAAGGTAGTAAGGTCGCCAAACTGGCGGTAAACCGAAGCAAAACGCACATACGCAACCTCGTCAATGCTGCGCAGCTTTTCCATGGCAAGCTCGCCGATGCGCTCGGTAGTAACCTCCCTATCAAGGGAGTTTTGCAGCGTAGACTCGATGTCGTTGACTGCTGATTCTATCATATCAATAGAAACGGTACGCTTTTCACATGCGCGCAAGAAACTGTTAATCAGTTTATCGCGGTCAAACGGCTCACGCGATTTATCCCGCTTTATCACAATTAGCGGCAGGGTCTCCACAATCTCATAGGTGGTAAAACGCTTACCGCACTTTAGACATTCTCTTCTTCGACGAATACTCTTTCCTTCATCGGTGGGGCGTGAATCGATTACCTTGCTTTCTGCGTACAGGCAAAAAGGACATCTCATGTTGTCTACCCTCCATATTGTTTTCCTCGCTATGATCTAAAGCAGACACAACCTATCCTCTTTATCATACCATGCGAAAAAAGTCAATACAACTAGAAATTACGCACAAAGCAGGTTTAATTGCAAGGTTACTCCCAAAACAGTAGCGCCATAAAGTCGTCCACCACATCATATAACGCAATCGGAGTAACCTTTCCGCGCTGTAGAGATGCTACGAGCCGCTGCACAACCCGAATATCGGTGGAAATATCGGGGATGGTCGCAGACTCCGTTTGCCCGGCGCAGAACTTTGTTACCGAAACGCCGTATGTACTTAATCTTCCCTCCCCCAGCTCGGCAACAGCAGGAGCAATCGGCGTTTCGATAATCTCATAGGTTAGGCGGATGTCCTCCATCAGCTCTGCGTCGAGCTTGTCCAAAAAAACTGTCCCTTGCATTTTCTTCAATCTCCTTCCATATCACATTCCGCACGAGGCGACGTACTTCAATTGTAAAAAATTTGGGTAAAAAATGGAAGAAGTTTTGTGGACTAATTTTGCTTAATTATCGACAAGCGACGTGTAATATATGCACCAGTATCAATATATACAATGCTATTATGTAAACTATTTGCTTTGATTTTGTCGAATTTCGTCGATTTATTTGACGGATTGCACAATGGATTTTAGGTCGAATAATGAAGTAATCAACTCTTGTGCCTCGTTGAAGTTCTCTCTATAAAGCTCTAAAATTACGCTTCCGTCAAAGCCGATTTTGCGCAGAGACGCAAACAGCCGCTTGATATCAAGGGTTCCCTTGCCTATGGGCAGGCAGTCACCTCTATCGCTGTGGTCGCTGAGGTGCAGGTGAATAAGGCTTTTGCCCATGGCCTGCGCCATGTCAAACACATCCTGTCCGGCGCGGACGGCCTGCTTGATGTCCAGAACAAAGTAAACCTCGTCATCTAAGGCCTTGCGCATCTTCTTAACAAACTCAATTGAGTTTGACCGGCAGCGGACGACGTTTTCCTGCGCGACCTTTACCCCATATTGCTTGCCGAGCTCGTACAGGCGATGGTAGCGCTCAAAATAGCGGTCATCGGGGCAGAGGCTCTCCTTTCGGTCGCCGTGCAGGACAAACACGTTTGCGCCAAGCTTTACGCAGGTTTCAAAATAAAGCTTATGAAACTCAAGAAAGTCCTCAAAGCGACGGGGGTAGTCGGTAAACATCATAAACGGCTCAAAGCCGCTTGTAAACGGATGGATGGAAACAACCCGCATCCCCGCGGCCTTACACATCCGGCGCAAAGAGTCGATGTAGCCTTTTTCAAGTTCTGAGTAGGTGTTAAAAAATATCTCGCATACATCGATGTTTTGGCTACAGTAGTATTCAATCGTTTTTTCGGTCAGCTGCGGGTACAGACAGGCAGTAGACAATCCAAACTCCATCGCTCATCCTCTTTTCACCGCTTGCGCAAAGCTTATTTTGTATTAGATTCTTACATATTTTCATTTTCGATTGCGCCCCGGTACCTTTATTATATTGCGCGCAGATGTTTTTGTCCAGTTGCGTTAAAATGCAAAAATCCCCCTGCAAGGCAGGGGGATAGGTTTGTTATTCGGTTTGCTCAGTCTCAATAATTCCGGTGCAGATTGCATCGAACAGCATTTGGATGCGTTCATGCTCACCCTTGAGATAGAGGTAGCCAAACAGGGTTTCAAGGCCTGTGGCAGCGCGGTAATCAGCCGGTTTTGCATTCTTGGGCACGGTCGAGCTATGGGCATTGCGGCCGCGCTTAAATATGGCCATCTCGTCCTCGGTTAAAAGCGGCGTGATTAGACTTGCCGACTTCGCCTGCGCAGCGCAGCACACCATCTTAACAGCCTTGACATGAAGGACATGGGCAGGCATATTTCCGTTGCGGCACAGGTACTCACGCACCATCAGTTCAAAAACGGCATCGCCCAAAAAGGCAAGCGACAATGGACTTTTCAGTTTTGGGTTAGCGTTCTCCTCCAGATTCAGTTGCGTGTTACATTCCTCCGTTTCTCCCAGACGGCAGTTTAGTCAACGTAATCGAACTCAAAGCCATCGATGTTTATGGTGTCGCCTTCCTTGACACCCATCTCAACAAGGCGGTCGATAATGCCCTTTTCCACCAGCATGCGCTGGAAGTACTGCAGGGATTCATAGTCGTCCATGTTGCAGCTGTTTAAGATGCGCACCAGCCACGGGGCATTCTCCACCATGTACACGCCATTCTCTATACGGATATCAAACGTGTAGCCAGGTTCAAGCTCGGGTTCGGGGACATATTCCGCCTCGTAGGTTTTGATGGGCGGAAGGTCCTGCAGGCGGGCAGCTATCGCATATTTAAGCTCCTCTACACCCTTGTGCGCTGCTGCCGATATCGCGAATATGGGATATCCCTTGCTGGCAATGTAGCTGCTAAAGGAGGCAATCTGCTCTTCGGTTGCAAGGTCGCACTTGTTGGCGACTACAATCTGCGGACGCTTTGCAAGTTCTGCATCAAAGTTTGCAAGTTCGTAGTTGATCTTTTCAAAGTCCTCTTTGGGGTCGCGGCCCTCAAAGCCCGATACGTCCACGATATGGACAATCAGGCGGCAGCGCTCGACATGGCGTAAGAACTCATGTCCAAGCCCTACTCCCTCGGACGCACCCTCAATCAGGCCCGGAATGTCCGCCATGACAAAGGAGTTGCCCTCACTCACGCGCACAACACCCAAAACTGGAACAAGGGTAGTAAAATGGTAGTTTGCAATCTCAGGTTTTGCGTTGCTCACAGCCGAAATCAATGTCGATTTTCCGACGTTGGGAAAGCCCACAAGTCCGACATCCGCAAGCAGCTTAAGCTCCAGCACAAGGTCCAGGGCCTCACCTTGGACGCCAGCCTTGGCGAAGCGCGGAATCTGACGAGTCGGGGTGGCAAAATGCGCATTTCCCCAGCCGCCGCGTCCGCCGCGCGCAATGACAACCGGCTCATCACCCGAGATGTCTGCGATAATGCGGCCTGTCTGGGCGTCTTTGACAAGCGTGCCCTTAGGCATACGCAGCACAAGGTTTTCACCGCTTTTGCCGGTGCACCGTTTGCCTGCGCCGGGCGCACCGTTTTGCGCAACGTAATTCTTTTTATATTTATAATCGATGAGTGTGTTGAGGTTGTTGTCGGCTACAAAGATGATGTCGCCGCCCTTGCCTCCGTCGCCCCCATCGGGGCCTCCGGCCGCAACGTACTTTTCGCGATGGAAGGACACGGCGCCGTTTCCGCCGTCACCTGCCCGCACGCTGATTCTTGCTTTATCGATGAACATCGCAGCAAGCCCCCTTTTCTTTCTACCTTTTAAGTATTCCCCATCGCTCTTTTTCAAGTCATCAAGATGACAGCCAGTCGGTGTGGAACAGTCAAAAAAATCCCGAGCGATGCGGCTCGGGATTTTTCACAAATCAAACACAACATCCGGCAAACCGTGGCCGATTATAATACATAACAGGCACGGTAAAAGGAAAGCCGGAAGGCACAGTAAGACGCTTGCAGGCAGAATTACTGCTCTACCGCGTAAACGCTGACCTTCTTGCGGTCCTTGCCGTAACGCTCGAACTTAACCTTGCCGTTGATGGTTGCAAACAGGGTATCGTCAGAGCCAATGCGCACATTTTCGCCGGGATGAATACGGGTGCCGCGCTGGCGAACGAGGATGTTGCCTGCGAGTACGTACTGACCGTCAGCACGCTTTACACCAAGACGCTTAGACTCGGAATCACGGCCGTTCTTGGTCGAGCCCATTCCCTTTTTATGCGCAAAAAACTGCATGCTAATTCTAATCATGGTTAACACACCTCCGTAATTTACTCGATTATGACGCTGATTGCGTCCTCATACTCCTCACTTAGCAGGTTCAGATGCAAATGCAGTGCGCCGATAAGCACATTGCAGCATTCGTCGGGTGTTCCCTCGGGGAGTGTTACCCCGATGGTGTCCTTGTCGACCTGTACCTGAGCCTTGACGCCGGCAACCTCGGTAATGCCGTTTGCCGTAAGCTGTACCGCTGAGGAAACCGCGGCACAGGCAACGTCAAAGCCGTACTGCTCACAGCCCGCATGCCCCGATATCGAAAACGACCGGTAGCCGTCGCTGTCCTTTTTAAACCTTGCAGTAATCATATCAAATACCACCCTGCCCTTTTATAAAAAGGGCTCTCAGCCAAAAAAGCTTACGCGGTGATGGTCTCAATCTGCACCTTGGTGTAGGGCTGTCTGTGACCCTTCTTGCGCTTTTCGTTCTTCTTAGGCTTGTAGGTAAATACCGTAATCTTCTTTGCCTTGCCGTTCTTAAGAACCTTAGCAGTTACGGTAGCACCTGCTACAGTGGGGTTGCCGAACTTTACACCGCTGTCATCAGACACTGCCATTACCTTATCAAAGGTCACAACTTCGTCTGCCTGAGCATTCAGCTTTTCGATGTAAAGAACATCTCCCTGAGAAACCTTATACTGCTTTCCGCCGGTTTCAATGATCGCGTACATTATGGAGGCACCTGCCTTTTTTCTTAAAACTCGCTGCCGTCAGGCGGGGTAAACCCACTTGATAGCCCGCAGCATGCGGCATTAAACATATTATCACAGTTTGTCAAATTAGTCAACTGTATGTATAAGCGTTTTTGCTTATCAGCTATTCTGTAACTTAGCTGCGGCGACAGTGTTTTTAAGCAGGGTTGCGATGGTCATGGGGCCGACACCGCCGGGCACGGGGGTAATCATGCCAGCTACCTCGCCGACGGAGTCAAAATCTACGTCGCCGCACAGCTTGCCGTTCTCATCGCGGTCCATGCCCACGTCGATAACAACCGCACCGGGCTTAACCATATCGGCTGTGACAAACTTCGCGCGCCCGATGGCAACCACCAGTACATCCGCGCGGCGGGTAACCTCTGCAAGGTCGCGGGTTTTGGAGTGGCATATTGTCACCGTCGCGTTTCGGTGTAATAGAAGCATAGCCATCGGCTTGCCGACGATGTTGCTGCGGCCTATGACCACACATTCCTTGCCGGTGAGGTCAACGCCCGATTTATCCAAAAGCTCGATGATGCCCGCAGGGGTGCAAGGAAGATAATCGAAGTCGCCAATCATGATTTTGCCCACATTGACGGGGTGGAAGGCGTCTACGTCCTTAAGCGGAGAGATTGCGTCGATAACCGTTTTCTCATCGATGTGCTTGGGCAGCGGGAGTTGTACGAGAATACCGTTGATATCCTTGCGCGCATTGAGCTTTTCAATCAGTGCAAGCAGCTCTTCTTGTGTCGTTTCTTCCGCAAGCGCATACTCCTCCGAGAGGATTCCCACCTCGGCACAAGCCTTCTTCTTGTTGTTGACGTACACGCGAGAGGCGCTGTTGTTGCCGACGATTACAACCGCAAGCCCGACCTTTATCCCCTCGCCTTCGAGCTTTTGCACTTCGGCAGCTACCTCAGCCTTTACCTGCGCGCTGATGGCCTTGCCGTCTATTAGCCTTGCCATTGTTGACTCATCACCTTTCGTAAACATTTTCTGAATACAAAATCGAATGCAGGCCGTATGGCAAAGATGCATACGGTCTGCATAGAAGTCTTTTTGATTACTGCTCTGTCTCGACCTGCTCAGGGTCTACCGGCTCTTCCTGTTTCTCTTCTTCAGCCGGCTCAACCGCTTGCTCGTCTGCCTGCTCCTCGGCTACATCTGCTGGTTCTTCTACCGCGGCGTCAGTTTCAGCATCCGCTTCGACTTCGGTTTCGGCATCAGCGTCCGATTCGGCAGACTCCTCTGCAATCTGCTCCTCGGCTTGCTTCTTCTTGCCCTTGTTCTTTAGCATCTCGTCAATCTCGGCAAGCATGATGGCGCTCTCCTCGGTCTGACCATAAGGCTTGAGGTATTCGGGGTCGTGCTCCGAGGCAATGCGGTAACGCACGATAATCTCAATGATGATTGCTGCAAACATCAAAACAGCTGCCAGTACCTGCGAGACGCGGACTGCGCCGATAACAAGGCTGTCGGTGCGAAGCCCCTCAATAAAGAAGCGCCCAAAGCCGTACCATGCGGTGTACAGCAGGAAAATCTCGCCGTCAAACCGGCGACGCTTAAAGTAGAAGTTTAAAAGTACAAAGCCGAGCGCACACCAAAGCGACTCATACAGGAAGGTGGGGTGAACGGGGTCGTTGATGACGATGTTCACGCCCTGCTCCTTGAGCTTGTCTGCGTTGGCGGCAAGGAAATACATAATCTTATCACTGGTCATGCCCCAGGGAAGGTTGGTATTGCTGCCGAAGGCTTCGATGTTAAAGAAGTTGCCCCAGCGGCCGATGCTCTGGCCGATAAGAAATCCCATCGAGGCGAGGTCAAACACGGGCAGAACCTTCACCTTGCGCCATTTGCACATCAAAAAGGCCACGAGCAAGGCACCAATCAGGCCGCCGTAGATGCCCAGACCGCCATTCCAAATCTTATAAATCTCGCCGAGGTTCTCTTTGTAATAGTCCCACTCAAACACAACATAATACAAGCGGGCGCCGATAATGCCGCCCACAAAGCCGCCCATGATGACATCAATAAAGCGGTCGGGGTGAACGCCCGATTTTCTCGCCTTGGACATTGCATAGGTAAGGGCCAGCGCAACGCCGATTGCAATCAGAATTCCATACCAGTAAACCGTAAAGGGGCCGATTTGAAATGCCACCCGGTTAATGTTAAATGAAAGACCCAGAGCGGGAAAGCTAAGTACTTCAGTCATAGCCTTTTGTCTCTCCATTCGTTAAGTATTGATAACTATACGCTAAGCCGCACATAACGGCTAAGAGACTTAAATAAGTATGTAGCCCCACACAGGGGGATTTATTGCGCCTGTGTTTTGGGCTTGACCACCGAAAGCGCCTTGTGCTTTTGTGCAAAGTTGCGGCGGGCGGTATCGTTAACCGCCTCGCGGTCGATGGAAGTAAGGGTATCGATGATATCGTAGGCGTTTCGTCCATACATAAAGGATGTGACAAGCGAGGATGCCACCGACTCTACGTTGTTGTAGGCAAACACCAATCTTCCGTAATAATACTTCTTTGCCCGCTCAAACGCCTGCTCGTCGATGCCGTTTTGCACAACCTCGTCAAACGCCTTTTCAATCTCGGCGCACACGCGGTGAGGATCCTTGGATTCGCCCGAGAAGATGTTGGCGACACATTCGCGCTCAATCAGGCTTTCGTATGCAAAGCTGTCGTTAATAAGCCCCTGCTCGTACAGCCTTGCGTAAAGCGAGGAGGCTTCGCCCGTCACCGCTTCCAGCAAGATGTCGTTTGCCACACTGCGGCGCAGCTGCTCTTCTTTATCATAAGGAGCAACCTTATAGCCGAACTGGAAGAGGGGGATGGACACCTCAAACTCCTGCTCGATGTACTCCTGACCGACCTCAACCGGCTCATCCGGGAACAGGCGGTCGATGCCGACCTCGGGCGCCTCTTTTAAGACGCGGTCGCAGACCTCGAGCACCTTATCGATTTCAAAGTTGCCCGAAACGGCAAGCACCATGTTGCGCAGGTTATAAAAAGTATGATAACACCGGTACAGCAGGTCTTTGTCTATCTGTGCGATGGACTCCTGCGTGCCCGCGATGTCGATGCGGATGGGGCTTTTGACGTACATAGCCCGCAGCAGGTTAAAGAACACCCGCCAGCCGGGGTTGTCGTTGTACATCTCTATCTCCTGCCCGATGATGCCCTGCTCCTTTGCCACCGATTGGTCGGTAAAGTATGGGGTGGTTACCATCGTAAGCAGAATCTCCAGCGCCTCATATACCTCGCCGGACGAAAGAAACTCGTAGGCGGTGCGGTCAAATGAGGTGAAGGCATTTGCGTTTGCGCCGGTCTTGGCGTACTTTTCAAATGCATCCCCGTCCTCGTCCTCGAACATCTTGTGCTCAAGGAAGTGGGCGATGCCCTCGGGCACCTCGGTGTACTCCTTGTCATTTGTCGTCTTAAAACAGGTGTCGAGCGAGCCGTACTTTGTTGCAAACAGGGCATACGCCGAGCTGTAGCCGGTCATCGGGCAAAGCAAGATGGTAAGCCCGCTCGGATGTTCATATCGGTAATACTGCTCGCCGAGCAGCTCGTTTTTTATCGTCTGCATGTTCCTCATATATAAACCATGCCTTTCCGTTTAAACCAAACTGCAATCGTTGCGTTTACTCTTCTCCGGTTAAGAAATAAACCGTATCAAGGGCGATGCGCTGCGACGCATCGGCTAGATCCTTAACCGTGATGCGCTCAAGCTGGGCGACAACCTCATCGGGGTCGCGGGCGGTACCCGCAAAGATCTGCCCGAGGTAGTAGGACTCAACCGATTTGGTGGAATCAAATACCGCGTTGTAGCCGTTTTTGATGGCAAGCACAGCGTTTTTAAGCTCCTCCTCGGTGATGTTGCCGTTTTTCATCTCATCAAGCTGGTGCAAAATCTCATCGCGCGCCTTCTGCATATTGGCGCCCTCGATGCCGCAATCCACCATGACGATACCCTTATAGCGGTCATAACGAGCAGCACAATAGTAGCATAGGCTGAGCTTCTCGCGGACGTTTCGGAACAACTTGGAGGTAGGCGTTGCGCCGTAAACCGCCGATGCCAAGAATGCAACGAGGCTCTTTTGCTCATCCTCTACGCTTGCGCCCGCACGGAAACCGAGCACGAGCTTTGACTGCGCAATGTCCATGCGCTCGGTAATCTCCTTGACCGATTCCACCTCATGGCGAACCTCGGTGGTGAGCTTATACTCATCAGACCGCTGAAAAGTCAGGAACGCCTCTTTGAATATCTCCTTAGCACCTGCGGGGTCGCCGCATCCGGCAAAGAAGATTTCAACGAGTGCGGTCTTCATCATATCATGGTAGGCATCTACAAGGGCCTTGCCTGTGATGGCAGGCACGTCCTCTTTATAGCCGTATCGAGGCACGGCGAATTGCTCATCTGCGCACATATGCTTTGAGCACTGCATAATGGCGTAGCTGCGCTTTTCGTTAATCTCCGCCTCAATCTCGTCAATAAGCACCTGCTTTTCTACCTCAAGCACCTTTTCGGGGAAGGAGCCATCTTGGATGGCGGGCTTAAACAAAAGCGAGCACAAGAGGCGGGCTGCCTTTTCGGTTACCGGTTCACCGTCGAGCGCATAGCGGTCATCAATCGAGGTGACAAACAAGCTTACGCCCTGATTCTCGCCAATCTTGAGCACATCGCTGTCTAGATAGGCGCCGTAGAGGTCGCACAGCTTTGCATTGATATCCGTAAAGCTTTTGTATTCACTGCTGCACTTGCGCAGCATGGCGCATAACAGTGCATTTGCTGTTGCCGTCTTGCGTGTAAGCGGCATGATTAGGTTGACCGATATCCGGTTGGTTTTATAACGCCCGTCGGTGACACTGGAAAAGTACACACCGGGCGCGATTTGTTCTCGGTTAAGCTTGTTCGACATACCTGTCCTCCGCACGATTTATCCTTGATTTAGCGGGAATACGGCCCCTATAGACCGCTTCCCGCTAACTGTGCTACTACTTTTACATACGGTTCTTCATAAAACTATTCATTATTTTACCACACAAAAACGCACAAAGCCATACTGCCGTTTAAAATTCACAAAGGCTTAACACATAACTAGCAGGAAAGCTTTATGTCATGCACCTCGCCGTCAAGCGGAATGCTGGTGGCGGCGGGGGCATCGGTGTACTCGGAGCTTACGCGCACGCGGATGGTGGTGCCGAAGAAGGAAAGGCGCATGGTAAAGCCCTCCCACTCCTTGGGGATGCGGGGCGTAAGCTCGACTGTCTTTCCGCGCAGGTGAACGCCCAAGAGGTCCTCCACCACCGTTCGGTAGTACCAGCCCGCCGCGCCTGTATAGATGCTCCACCCTCCCCTGCCATAGGCTGAGGGGTTGGTGTAGACATCTGCCGCAAGGTAGTAGGGCTCAAGCTTGTACGCCCGTGCAGTGCGTTCTTCCTTGTACTTGTTTGCGGGGTTAATCATGCACAAGAGCTCATAGCCCTTTTCCACCATACCGGCTTTGAGCAGGGTCTGGGCAAACCAGATGGCCCCGTGGGTGTACTGGCCGCCGTTTTCTCTAATGCCCGCCGGATACGCCTTGACATAGCCCGGCATTTGCATGCCCTTATTAAAGGAGGGCGTAAACAGACGGACGAGGCCGTTTTCACTATCCACCAGATGAGTGTAGGCGTTCTCAAGCGCTGTTTTGACCCGCTCTTTGTCGGGCATGCCCGCAAGCACCGAAAAGCTTTGGGGCAGTGAGTCAATGCGGCATTCATCGCTGGAGGCGCTGCCCATCTTGGAGCCGTCGTCATAGAAGGCCCGCAGGTACCAGCCGCCGTCAAAGCAGTAATCGTCCACGGCCTTGCGCAAGAGTGTTGCGTTGTCGCGCAGGCGGTCAGCGCGCGCTGTATCCCCGCGCTGCTCGCAGATTGGCGCAAACCTATCCAGCACAAGGGAGAGGAAGAGGGCAAGCCAAACGCTTTCGCCCTTGCCGTCGGCGCCGACCAGATTGTAGCCGTCGTTCCAGTCGCCGCTGCCGATAAGCGGCAGGCCGTGCTCGCCCAGGCGCATGGCGCGGTCGATGGCGCGGCAGCAGTGGTCATACAAATCGCCTGTTTCATCCGATACGGGCGGGCCGAAGTAGCGCTCGTGCTCACCCTCTGACAGCTGGGCCCCACCGAGATAGGGGATGCGCACATCAAGAATTGAATTGTCATCCGTCTTTTCGAGATACTCGCACACAGCGTAAGGCAGCCAGAGCAGGTCATCGCTGTAACGGGTACGCACACCGCGTATCCCGCCACCACGATCCGGCAGGCTGTGCCACCAGTGCAGGACGTCGCCCTCCTTAAACTGAACGCGGGCTGCGCGCAGAATATGCCTGCGGGCCTGTTTGGGGTCAAGCAGCATGGTGGCGCAGATATCCTGAAGCTGGTCGCGGAAGCCCCATGCGCCGCCGCACTGGTAGTAGCCCGTTCTGCCCATCACCCGCGCCTGCTCGGTCTGGTGGGGCAGCCATGTGTTAATAAGGTGGTTGAGCAGGCGGTCGGGGGTATCAATCCAGATGTTGTTTTCGGACTCGCGCTGGCGGGTGCTTATCCTTGCATGGCGGATACAGGTGCCTGCATCCCTGCCGTAGCTTAACACAAACCGAACGGTGTATCGCCCGCTCGGCGGCAGCCTAAATGGGTGGATGACTGCAGCGCAGGGGTCATCATTCGGGTAAGGCAGTACGGGAACCGTTTTGCCGCACAAAAAAGATGCGCGCTCGCAATGGTAGAAGACATCCTTCTTGTCGCACCCCACACCCATGCAGCCTCCCACTGCTGTGTTGAAGGGATTAGTGATGGTAAGCATACCATCCTGCAGACTGGGGATGAGGTGGCGGGATGTGCTGCGGTTTACGCCGAGTACCGGCTCGGTGTAATAGCTAAGTTCGATTTCAAACACCTCCTTTGTGGTGTTCTCAAGCATTACATCAATATACTTTGCACAAGAAAACGGAGAGATGGAAACGGTCACACTCGTTTTAATTTGCCCGTTTGCCACCCTGCCCTCGTACAGGGCATCCTGAGCGGAGAATGATGCAAGCGAGCCGTTTACAAGGTCATAACGCGTGTTGTTGCAGTCAAGCAAAACCATCTCGCCGATGTTGTCAAGCGCAAGGTCGTTAAACCATGGAGTGAGCTTGTTCTCGCGCGCGTTGACCGCCCACGTATAGCCCAGCGCCTTATCCGACACGAGGGTGCCGAAGGCGGGGTTTGACAAGATGTGACACCATGGCGCTTCGGGCGTGCCCGTGACGTAAAAACGGCCACGGGTAAAGGCACCACCGATGATGCGGTCTTCACCCACTAAGGTACGGCGCTCCTTTTCGGCGGGCAAAATGGGCAGTGGATGATAATCCGAAGCGGGCTGGGGCTGACGGACCAGCGACTGCTCAACCACATGGCTTGCCACGGCGTACAAGAGGGTGCGAACTTTTGTGTCATGGGTAGCGAGGTTTACTGCGTGAATACCCACGCGCGCACCCAATAAGTCCTCAGCCATGCAGTCGTGGGCAAGCTGGACAAGGGCCTCGCGTATGGCATCGCCCTCCTTTGATGAGTGGTTGTATATCACCACAAGGTCGAAGAAGACGTTGCAGACCCGCAGCTTTTGCAAAAGCTTAATGTAGCCCTCGCACCGCACCACATCCTCGGGGTCTTTCACCTCTATGAGCACAATGGGGAAATCACCTGAGATGGCAAGCCCCCACAGGCCGTGCACGCCCAGCTCGTTCTTCTGGGCGGCGGCCATGCTCTCCTGCGTTTCGCGGCGCGGATAGAACAGCTGGGGCAGCACGCTCTGGCCGATGCAGTCCTCAAGCTTTGTTGTGCCCACCGGAGAACGCGCAGCCTTGGCCGACCCGATTACCCCTCTGCGGCGCGCCGCAATAACGCGGGAGACAGCCCCTTCCTGGGTGTCGTCCACTGCGATGATAAAGGTAAATTCCTTCTGCGCCCCGGGGGCTAGCTCAGCCCAAGCGCGGATGGCACACACGGCATCGGGTACCCCCTCCCCTCCCTGGAACGGGCGGTCAAACGCCTGCCCAAGCGAGGCGATTCCATAGGGCAGCGATAAGAGATTGTGCTTGACTGTTTCGTATTCAAAAGTTGTTTCATCCAAAAAGCCAAATGCCAAGCTGGCATCCGTTTCGTTCGGGCGGGTTCGGCGGCTGAAGATTAAGCTGCCGGATGCGCGGTCATACGCCGCCTGCAAAAAGAGGCGGGTAAAAGCCGGGTGCGCCTCTACATCCCGAAAGGGAGCAAGGGCCGGCTCAAAGTAGATGAGAACCTCCACCTTCTCCTTTTTGGGGGAGTTATTCTTGACTACACCGATATATTGGCAGACAGGCAAATCGCTGTGCACACATACCTGCAAACCCGCCTCAACACTGTCTTTTATGCCGTAGTACTCCACGCCTGAGCTGAACAGCTTTGCCACATGCTTAGCCTTGTCATCATAAAAGGGGGCAGCAGTGGCGCTGACGATGCAGTCCTGCATCTTTGCCACAAAATATACCCCGCAGGGGGCACGCAGGGGGTCGGTGGTACGGCGGGTGATATCGATGCTGCCATAGGAGATATGCTGGGCGCCGCTGTCGCTGAGCACCGTGGTTAATTCGCCGTTTGAAAGGATTTGCACATGCGGATTTTGCGGTGACACGTCGGCATACACCTCCTCGTTTGGGGTTTCGCGTCCGTGGCGGGGCGGCTCTCCCCTATCGGGTACATCCTCAAAGATGAGACTGCCTGCTACAATCTTTTCTTTTAAAAGCTCTTCCGCAGCCTTCATGGTGCGGTCAGACATAAAGCGGCGCTGCATGCAGTCATCATACACAACGTTTGTCACGGCAAGCATACTCATGCCCACATGGTGGGCCATATAGCTGCGTACAATGCCCTTTTTGTATGCCCCGGTGCGGCGATAGGTGTAATCGCACGCCTCATAAAAGCCCCATTTACCCATCATGCCGATCTTTTCAAGCTCAGCGAGGTTCTTTAAGGCCCCGTGAAGGTCGTGCTGCATGGTAAGAAAGGTGGAGTAGGGCGACACTACATACTCGGTGTTGAGTCCCCGGGCAAGCCCCAGCTTCTGAACACCGTGTGCTTTGTAGCGATAGTTTAACTGATTATCAAAGGCGTAAAACCCACTTTCCGAAACACCCCAGGGCAGGGAAAGCGAACGAGCACGCAGCTTTTGACAGTAGATGCAAAAGCGCAGGGCTTCGTATAAAAGCGAGCCCTCATAAACGGGCAAGAGGAGATGGGGCATGAAGTACTCAAACACACTGCCGCCCCACGAGATTGGCCCCGCAAAGGTACCCTGACGGGCAAGGGTACGGGCAAGGGCCCCCCAGTGTTTCTTGGGCACCTGACCGGTGGCGATGGCAAAATAGCTTGTCAAGCGCGCCTCGCTCATTAAAAGGTCGTAATGAGATCGGCTCAGGCTCTGGGTCTCGCAATCAAAACCCACCGAGAACAGCTTTTTGCGCTTGTTGTAAAACACTGAAAGATCTGCTTCGTTAATCAAGGTGTTAATCTGCTCGCATAGGCTATTAAGCTTTACGGGGTCGGTGATATATTCCTTAATCCCCTCGCGCAAAGTAACAAGACAGCACAAAAAGTTTGCGCTATCCACCGATGACACAAAGGCGGGCTGCAAAAGCGCAAGTGTTCTAGTATCATACCAGTTATAAAGGTTGCCGCAAAACCGCTCCATACGCTTGATTGTGGCAAGGGTTCGCTCGATACGCAGGGTCATCTCCTCGGTTGTGATAAAGTGAAAATCACGCGCAGCGAGGGTGCACAAAAGCATAAGACCGATGTTGGTGGGGGACGTCCGGTGGGCAACGGCGTAGGTGGGTGCCTCCTGCACATTGTCGGGCGGCAGGTAGTTATCGCGCGCCGTACAGGTTTTTTCATAATACCGCCACATCATAGCGGCGTAGGCTGTGAGGATATCCTGCGTCTGGGCATCGAGCTTTCTGCCCTGTCTTCCGATTTCACGTGCCGAGAAGAATGCGATAAAGGGGGACAGCAAAAACAATATGCCAAACAATCTTAAGACGCTTGCTGATGAAAGCAGCAGAACTACACCGGTGATTATGCCGGGTAAAAGGTCCTGAGCATGGGAAATAAATCGCTTTCCTCCGCGCTCGGAGTCGGCTGCTGTGGTCCATTCCAAAAGTTTTTCGTGTGATACCGTCATGCGGTATACCGAGCGGATGATTGCATCCCCTGCAACAAAGGCGTGCTTGGGCAGGAACACAAACGAGAAAAAGGCCTGCGACACACTCTCGAGCGCTGCGGGAAGAACCTTGGAATAGTACTCGCGCGAAAGCGCAAAGCCGCGGCTTGAGAAGATGGCTGCCGCAGCCGATACCAGCTGGGGTGCCGTCATGGCAAAAAAGCCGCCGAGCGCAAGCGAGTAGCGCAACGGAGACTCCACGAAAAACGCGACGGCAATACAAAGATAAGCCGCCACCGGCGTAGTTGCGCGGCGGATATTATCAATCAGCTTGTAGCGCGAAACCGCTGGCAGGACGTTGCGTTCCTGAGCTCCGCCACGGCGGATATTAGAACGGATAAAGGGCGCGTTTTGGATGTCACCGCGAATCCACCGGTGCAAGCGTGAAAAAAAGCTTGCCGCATTCTTGGGAAAGCTCTCGGTCAGCTCCACATCCGAAACAAAGGCGGTGCGCAGGTACTCGCCCTCTAAGATGTCGTGCGAGAGGATGACGCCTTCGTCAAAGCGCTGGTCCATGACCTCATAAAACGCCTGTACGTCAATAAGGCCCTTGCCCGAAAACACGCCGCAGCCGAATAGGTCTTGATACAGGTTTGGGCATACGCTGCCGTATGCGGTAACACCGCCGCATCCGGCCATCACTTTGGTAAAGCCCGTTTTGTAGGCAGACTCAAGGCTAACGCTGATGCGGGGCACAAAGACACCAAAGCCGCGCGTGACGGTGCCCGTCTCCTTGGACACCTCCGCGCGGTTAAGCGGATGAATGGCAGCGCCGACCAGCTGCGCCACCGAACCGAGCAACAGCCCCGTATCGGCATCCAGGGCTAAGATGTATCTTGTGCGGCGCAGGTTTTCCATATTGCCACAAAAGAGCTTCAGGGGGATGCTCTGCCCGTTGATAAGGCGAACGAGTTGGGTGATGGCGCCGCGTTTACGCTCCCATCCGCCAAAACGCTTGCTGGATTTGCTGTAGCTGCGCTTGCGCACCAGCAGAAAAAAGTGGTCGCCAAACCGGGCATTAAGGCGGGTAATGACGTTCTGCGCAGCAGCCAGCATGGCCTTGTCCTTCGGGTTTGTCGCCTCCTTGTCCTCCTTGAAATCGGCGAGCACCATAAACCCGACGCCTGCTCCTCCGTTTGTGATATACAGGTTTTCCAGGTGCTTTTCAAGGGCCGGGGCATCCTCTGGTCTCGGCATGAGTATAGACACGGTGACGAGGGTATAGGCATTGGGGGGCAGGTCGCGCTCAAGCGCAATGCGCGGTATAACAGTTGGGGGCACGCCGCGCATGGCAAACTGCTCGATAAGCGGGCGCACAATCTCCCAAAGCGGCAGGTAAAGAAGGATTGCCGCCCATATGCTCTTTAGGAATAAGCCGAACGTAATACTGAGAAGCAGCGGAATGACGGCGGTGAGTATCAAGGCACACCGGCCCTTTGCCTGTGCCTTTTGGGCGGAATCATCCACCAAAAAGATGGGATAGCCGATGTGGCGTTCACGCCCAGCCTGGCCTTTTTGGGCATAGCTTAACATGTTCTGCGCTGCCTGCAGTTCGTCGATGCCCTGTGCTGCTGCGATGCGCGAAATCTTAAAGCGGTAGAGGTTTTTGCTCTCCTCATCCATATTCGGGTAGTCGCCCGTGGGGTCCTGCTGCAAAACCTGCTCCACCACGCTGCAGTTGTTGAGGACATCCTCAAAGCAGATGTCGCCGATTGCGCGCAGCGAAGTAATACCGTAGGCAATCAGGCTTTCGGCATCCTCGTCTTTTGCATCCATCTCGCAGGCCTCGCGGCACACCTTGATGTAGGCACACCGAAGCACTGTGGGCACAAAGCACAGCTCCGCCACCGAAAGCGGGGTGTTCTTCTGCACGGCACATAAAAACTGCTCTAAGTTTTCGCTTGTAAGCTCGGTGCGCTTTGCGACAAAAATCGAGCTGATGAGGTGATAAACCACAGGCACCGAAGAGTTTTCCATGCACGGCAACGGGTTTTCCTGTTTAAGCGCCCGCACGACCGAGCGGCCTTCCGCCTGCAGGGTATAATAGTTATCGTATAACCACTGCCACGCGCTGGTGCGGGTGCGTTCCCTGCACACGCGGCGGTAGAGTGTCCATAAGGTCTTAATCTCCCGCATCGTACTCTTGCGCAATGCAACCGGTCGTCTTTTTGCAGGATTGTCGGGAATCTTTGCCCTGTCTATCGGGTTATCGGAATATCCTGTCTTCACGGCAACGGCTCCTTCGTCTTGCGATACCGATATTGTTGACGGAGCACTGCCTAAAAATTCACGATTTGGGGGTGCTAACACAATGCTACACAAACCGCACGCGATTTTACTATAGCGAGTCATTTTGATTATGGTATAATAACTTTGGAGTTTTGCGAAATGACTCTCTGTCACAGCAAACGCTTGTCACAAAATCAAGTCACTGGATGGTATATAGATGGATTTTGAGCTTTCTTCGATTGTTCCCCTGCTATTAGACTGGTATGATAAATACGCGCGCGTCCTGCCGTGGCGCAGCGAGCCGACCCCATACCGCGTGTGGGTGTCTGAAATCATGCTGCAGCAAACGCGTGTAGAGGCTGTTATCCCGTATTTTGAGCGGTTTATGGATACTCTGCCTGACGTCCGTTCCCTTGCCGATGCAAGCGAGGATGTTCTGCTCAAGCTATGGGAAGGCCTTGGCTACTACAGCCGCGTGCGCAATCTGCAAAAAGCGGCACGCATTATCGTAAACGAACACGGCGGTGTTATCCCGAGCGACTTTCAAGCCCTGTGCTCGCTGCCGGGGCTTGGGCCGTACTCCGCCGGGGCAGTTGCGTCTATTGCGTTTGGTGTACGGGTGCCTGCAGTGGACGGCAACGTGTTACGCGTCATCAGCCGTGTTACGGCAAACAGTGATGATATCGCAAACGCGGGTGTGAAAAGGCGCATCACGCAGCAGGTTACTGATATTCTGCCCTCCTCGCGTGTGGGGGATTTTAACCAATCCCTGATGGAGCTTGGCGCTACGGTGTGTCTGCCAAACGGTGCCCCGCGGTGTGATGTCTGCCCGCTCTCTTCAGTATGCCGGGCAAGTATCGAGGGATTAACTGATACTATCCCCGCAAAAAGCCCCAAAAAGCCGCGGACGATTGAAAACCGCACGGTATTTGTAATCGTGTGCGGCGACCGTCTTGCGGTGAGAAGACGTACAAAAAACGGCCTGCTCGCAGGACTGTGGGAGCTGCCGAACGCGGAAGGAACACTATCGGAGGCTGAGTGTATTCAGGCTGTGGCTGAGATGGGGTTTGACCCGACTCACATCCTGCCGTTGCCGCGCGCTAAGCATATCTTTACCCATATCGAATGGCATATGACGGGGTATCTTGTTTTAGTAAGCGACTGCATTCAAGCGAGCGCGCTTGTGTTTGCATCAAAAGACCAGATTGAAAACGAATACACCCTGCCCACCGCTTTCGCGGCGTATCTTGGGCATTATATGGATGAATTTAACACCAGTAAATAGGACAATTCCGCTATTTTGTGATTGAAAATCCGAAAAAGGATTAATCAAAGTAGAAATTGAAATAATGATATAATCATGTTACAATTAAACCCAAATTCTATCACTTCGCGATAGAATTAGTAAAAAGCAAAAATAAACCGGAGGACAAACCTGCGGCACAATTTAAAAGGAAGGTGATTGCTTAGATGGATCATGGTTTTATTAAGGTAGCAGCGGCAACCCCGCATATCCGCATAGGGGACTGCGTGTGCAACTCAGGTGAAATCATACGAATAGCCAAGAATGCCGCAGAGCAAGGCGCTAAGCTACTAATATTGCCCGAACTATGTTTGACCGGTTATACGGCGGGGGATCTGTTTTTGCAGCACACCCTCCTTTCTGGCGCGCTAAGTGCCGCCAAACAAATAGTTGAGCAAACTGCAAATCTTGAGCTGATTATCGCGTTCGGTATGCCTCTTGACCATAAGGGCAAGCTGTATGACTGTGCCGTACTGGCCTACAAGGGCGAAGTGCTCGGCGTTGTGCCCAAGTACAACCTGCCGGTAAGCGAGCTGCGTCATTTTGCAGAGCCTGATGACGAAGAGGGTGTTATCTCCCTCTTTGGCAAGGAGGTTCCCTTTGGCCCCCACCTGCTGTTTAGCTGCCGTCAGAACCCCGAGTTCTGCCTCGGAATCGATATCGGCGACACCCTTTGGGGTGCTACTCCCCCTGCCCTTACGCTTGCCACAGCCGGCGCAACCGTGATTGCAAACCTGTGTGCCTGCGTTGAGACCGTTGCAAAGCAGGAAAACCGCCGCCAGCTTGTGATGGCACAGTCCTCCCGCCTCGTATGCGCATATTTACATGCAGACGCAGGGGATGGCGAGTCCACTACCGATACGGTATTCTCAGGTCATAACCTGATTGCCGAAAAGGGCGAGATTTTAAGCGAGACTGTACCCTTTGAAAACGGCTTGATTGTAACCGAGATTGACGTTGCGCGCGTTGCCCAGGAAAGGCGCAAGACAAACACCTTCCCGAAAAAGGATTTCTCCTTTGGCAGAGTCGTGTTTTATATTCCGCTGACCACCACAAAACTGACCCCC
>JAEZKF010000011.1 GCA_023415575.1 Bacillota bacterium | reverse complement strand
GTTTTTGAAAGCTTTCCGGGCAGGGCTTAGATTGGTGCTGCCGTTTTTATCGCGCATGGTAGCTTTTTACTGATTTTTCTTGAATTTTTCCTTGCTCTCCCTATTGACTTAGCACCATTGGACTTTTCATATCATCGGTATGTGGCAAGAACCGCATCGTAAATATCCTCAATCACACGCAGCCCGCCCGAAAAACCGACATAGTTTGTCGTCATCACAAGGCGGTAGGGCGACGGTACTGCGGCGGAAAGGAAATCGTAATCCTTCTCGCGTGCAAGCTCCTTATCCCACCCGCTGCCGATTATGAGTCCTCTGCCGTTGTGGCGGATGGCTCGAATTGCATCCTGTACTTTGCCCGCATCCGGCTCAAAAACAAGGGGAATCGTCCGCTTGTCGGAGGTGCGTTTGAGTTCTTCCTCAATATGCGGCTGGTAGCGTTCGGGTGTTCCGTCTACAACGAACTGCTCCTTCGGCACGATGCCGACTTCATGCAGCAGAAATTTGGAAAGCCCCACGACGTAACCCGCATCATGCAGGATATGTACATGGTTGGGCAGGCCGTAGCGGAACTCCAAAAGGAAGGTTGCGAGATTGTCAATCTCCTCGTAATAGGCCTCGCGCTCGCGCTTGATAAACGCCTCGGCTTTCTCTATGTCGATGTCAGCGCCCTGCTCAATGGCAAAGGCGATGACCTGACGCAAAAACCGCTCGGTTTCGTTAGCACCTATCGGGAGGTTGTAAAACTGCGTGTACGGCTGATCGTAGACCGACTTTAGATGCTGCACAATCGGCTCGCCGTACCACGGAGAAACAAGCACATTAAAGTTCGCTCTGGGGATTCGCTGCCACTCGGCGACCCCATCCGACTGCGGGCCAAACAGCACATGAACCTTCAGGCCGATTGCCTGCAGCAGGCGCTTGTATTCGCGCAGGTTGCCCTTCCAAAATGGGTCTTGGTAGGGGATGGACGCGAACAGGTTGACGGTGTTCTTCTCGCTTCTTGCGGGGTTTTCATCCTCAAACCTGCTGACATACTGGTCGATGATTGCGTTGACCACAAGGCTATGGGACTCGTAGTTGGTGCATTTAAAACCCGCCGTTTCCACAGACACAATGGGCTTACCCTCGCTGCGGAATTCATCCACCAGCGACTCCACATCGTCGCCCACAATGCCCGCCGTGCAGCCCGTCATCACCACCTGCAAATCGGTATCCAGCACCTTGTAGGTATTTTTGATAATATCGCGCAGGCGGTTGATGCCGCCGAACACAACCTCCTGCTCGCTGAAGTTTGTGCAGGGAGATGTGCTGCCGCCTGCATAACCGGTAGACCGCTCATAAAAGCCCTGTATCATGGTTCCGCAGCCGGGGCCGGAGTGCAAAATGGGCACCGCCCTGGGGATTGCCACCACGCTTTGCAGCGCCCCGATGGCGCATGTAAAGCGCTCCTGTTCAATGATTGTGCTCATTTTTCGCTGCCTCCTGCCAAAAAGGTATAGGGATCCTGACTGAGCCACCATTTGGTGTAGGGGTTTATGGCGTGCTTTTCTAGGTTCTTTACAAACTCGTCGTTCTCGATTGTCTCTAAAATCCGCTCGCCGTAGCGCACAATCCCCTCGTAGCCCATGCTGAAGTGCTCATCACCGATTAAGAGGGAGGGTATGCCGAGCTTTGCTCCCCAAAGGGTCATGCCGCCGTGCCTTGCAAGCAGAACATCGGGGCGCAGGCGGTTGAGCATATTCACAAGCTCGAACTCCTGCTTGTTGCAGACATTGAAGTTTGGCACATCCCCATACTCCCTTACGCGGTGTGCAAGCAGGTCACTCTGCTCATCATCGTTGTCATATAAGGGGTCATGGTGGAAGATGGCAGCACCCGTTGCCTTCATGCCAAGCTCGCCGAGCAATGTCAGCAGGGCGTGACCGTGTGCAGCACCTGCTGTAACGTAGGCGGTTTTGCCCTTGAGTTTTTCTCTCAGCGCTTGGATGCGAGGCAGATACTCCTTCTTTTTTGCCTCGATTAGGCGCTCTGCCTCTTCCTCTTTTCCGAGCAGCTTACCAAGCTCGCGGAACCATCTGTCCGTCTGGGCGATGCCATAGGGCGGTGCGGTCTTTATCTCCGGTACACCGAACTCCTGCTCTAGTGCTGCTCCCAAGTAAGAACCCAAGGTCGGGCATATCTGAATGCTCGCAGCAGCCTCGGAGGCACGCCTGAGGTTTTCCACCGTCGAGTAGGGCGTTATGTAGTTGGGCTTTGCGCCGAAGGCTTCGAACCAATCGGCAAACACATCCGAACCCCAGAAGTTGATGACGTTAATCATATCGCTGCGTCTTTCGCGCGCCGGCTGGATAAGCTTTCTTGCGATGCTGTGGTAGCTTGCGTCAAACCCGGTGGTCCAGACTTTGGAGCGGAAGCCCTCGCAGAAGATGGCGATAACGGGCACACCCAGCTCATGTTCTGCTTCGTTGCACACGCTCTCCACATCGTCGCCGATGATGCCGGCGGCGCAGGTTGTGAGCACAAAGATGGCATTTGGATGGGTGCGCTCATACACCTCGCGAATGCCCTTGGCAAGCTTCTGCGCCCCGCCGTAGACGGTGTCGGTCTCTTTTAGGTTAGTAGAGAAAATCTTGCGCTGTGTCGGTTTATCCACACCGCGCAGCGGAGAGTTTACCCGATAGGTAAAGGCAAACTCGTGAAAGCAGGAGGAGCATCCCACCGGCCCGTGGCTGATGACCGCCGCATCCTGAATCAGGATTACCATACAGGCCGCCTGTGTGGTAGAGCACCCTAGGCACTGGGAGAAGGAGCGGGTTTTGTCCTTGAGCCCGCAGCGCAAGCATTTTACAAGCTCCTCTGCCCCGCCCTGAAAGCCCGTGATGGAACCCAGTCGTATTTCTCTGATAGATACCTCGGGTATCTGTAGATTGATCTTTGCCATATTATCCCCCTCGTTAATGTAAGCCGGATTGGGCGAGTTCCGTAAGCCTTTCGCCGCTTATGCGAAACACCCGCCGGTCATCTAAAACCTCGGCACCCAATCCCTTGTAAAAGACGATTGCCGGACTGTTCCAGTCAAGACACAGCCAGTCAAGCCTGCGGCACCCGTTTTCGGTAGCAATTTGCGCAAGATGCTGCAGCATCGCCTTACCGTACCCCCTGCCGCGAAACTCCTCCTTGACGAACAGGTCCTCTAAAAAGAGGTTTGCCCTGCCCAAGAAGGTTGAATAGCTGTAATAATACAGGGCAAAGGCCGCCGGCGTGTCTCCAACCTGCCCGATAATGACCTCGGCCTCTTTTCTGTCAAACAGGGACGAACGGATGTCCTCGACTGTTGCTGTAATCTGGTCTTCCAGCCTTTCGTATCTGGCGAGTTCATGTATCATGGTGAGGATGAACTCGGCGTCCTCTCTTACTGCCTTTCGAATCGTAAACTCCGTTTTACTCATGTCTTTTATTCTCCAAACGCTGTTTCAAATGCCTGCTCGAGGTCGGCGATTAAGTCCTTCGCGCTTTCCAAGCCCAGTGACAGCCGGATGGTTTCGATGCCGAGACCTACAAGATCGCGCTGGTCTTTGGTGAGCTCCACATGGGTGGTCTGGGCGGGATTGATAATCAGGGAACGGGCATCGCCGATATTCGCCTGATACCCGAACACCTTGGTGGCGGCAAGGAACTTCCTCTTCTGCTCCTCCGTACCCCGAAAACCAAAGGAAAGGATTGCGCCCGCTCCCTTGGGGAAATAGCGGTCTGCGAGTTCTCTGTATTTACTGCCCTGTGCATAGGGGTAGCGAATCCAGCTGACGTAGGGGCTCTTTTCAAGGTAATCAAGAACCGCCCTTGCGTTTGCTACCTGCTTTGCCACCCGCTCGGAGAGGGTCTCAAGCCCGATTAGAACAAGATAGGCATCAAAGGGGCTAAGTGCCGCCCCGAGATAGTTAAGGTGGATTGCCCTCAGCCTGCCGGTAAACGGGGTTTGCGCAAACACATCAAGGATGCTGCGCTCGGTATCGTTCTCATCCCGCAAGAACCACAAGGGCTTTTCAAAGTGAGGGAAGTTTCCGTTTGCATAATTAAACCGTCCGCTTTCCACCACAAGGCCCGCAATGACGTTGCCGTGACCGGAAAGTCCCTTGGTTGCCGAGTAGACCACAACGTCCGCCCCGTGCTCAAAGGGGTTAAAGAGATACGGGGTAGCCAGTGTGTTATCCACAATCAAGGGTATGCCGTGGGAATGGGCAATCTCGGCGATTGCGTCAAAATCGGGTATTGTTGCAAACGGATTGGTGAGGCTCTCGATAAAGATCGCCTTGGTATCGGGGGTGATTTTCTTTTCAAACTCGCTCGGGTCGTCGGGGTTTTCGACAATATCAAACTCAACCCCGAGGTCGGGCAGCAGGTGCCCGTAGCTATCTAGCGTTCCGCCGTAAAGACGGGCTGTGCTTAGAATCCGCCCGCCCTTTCCTGCTGCGTTAAGCAGGGTGTAGGAGACAGCCGCCATACCTGACGCAAGCGCGATGGCCCCAGACGCACCGTGAAGCGCCGAGATGCGCTTTTCCAAAACGTCCACTGTGGGGTTTGATAGGCGCGTGTAAATCGGGTCGTCTTCCGAAAAGGAGAACAGCCTATCAGCGCGATAGGTGTCTCCGAGCGCAAAAGCTGTTGTTTGATAGATTGGAACTGACACGGCGTTGTTGTGGTCTGCCGCGTTGTAGCCTGCCTGAACCTTTAATGTGTCAAAGTCATAGCCCATGGTACCTTCCCCTTTATGTAAGAATCATTGATGAGTTTCTTTTAGCCGTTAGGTAATTACCCGTATGCAGCAGATTTTTCCGCCCTGAATATGGTTTTATTGGTTTGCTCGGTTAGGACGCCGCTATCCATGACAAAGGTGCGGTTGCCGTACTCCAATACATCAAGCTCGTGGGTAACCATCAAAACCGCTGTTCCGTTTTCTGCAATCTGCCGAAACAGCTGCATGATTTCGGCTGTTGTCTTTGCATCTAAATCGCCCGTCGGCTCATCGGCAAGGATGTAGTCCGGCTGGTTGATAAGGGCCCTTGCGATCGCTACCCGCTTAAGCTCCCCGCCTGACAGGTGGCGCGGGTAGGCATCTGCCAGGTGGCCTATTCCCGTCTGCTTGAGCAGCGATAACGCCCGTTCCTGTGAGCTGCTGGTTCGGTGCTGCAGGTGATATGGCAGCCGAACGTTATCGAGCACCGTCAGGTTGCCGAGGATGCTAGCCCCCTGCGGGATATAGCCGATTTTTGTGTTTCGGTAGGCGGAGACTGCCCTGTCATCTAATGCGGCTATGTCCTGATTATCCGCCTCAATGCTGCCGGACGAGGGGGTAATAAGCCCTGCAATCAGGTTGAGCAGGGTGGTTTTACCGCTGCCCGACCGCCCGATGATGTTGATAAAGTCGCCCTTTTCAAGAGTGAGGCTTGCGTTATCCACCGCTCGAAATACGGCAGCACCTCGTTTATATTCCTTAGTGAGGTTGTGTATCTTCATTGCCATGCTATTCCCCCTCCCGCATTGCAACATAGGTCTGCGCCCTGCCGATTTTTATTGCTGAGTAGGCGGCCGCAATGGGCCCGATTGCAAAGGAGAGTGCAAGGCTAACCGCCACAAGGTAAAGAACAGCGCCCGCATTCGGCAGCAGGTAAGGCAGGCTTAGTGTGTTGCCTATCTTCGTACTAAACGGGAAAACAATTAGCGAAGATAGTATCGTTCCCAATACTCCGCCAGCCAAACTAACGAGCAGGGCTTCCGCGAGCACGATTCGCACAAGTTTTCCCCTTGTTGCCCCCAGTGTCCTAAGCAGGGCAAACTCTTTTTTGCGGCCCGAAAAGATGACCGAGAACACCACAGCCAGCACAAGGACGGCAACCGCCCAAAGCACTGCGGTAAGCGTGTTGATAAAGGTCTGAAGTGTCAGAAGATGGCTTGAAACGGATGTAAAGATGCTCTTTGACTGCACTAAACCCACGCCGGAAATCTTTCGGCGGATGTTGGTGGTTACCGCTTCTGTGTCGTAGCCGTCAGCGATTTTGACAAGCACTGTGGAGATGGAGTTTTCCATATCCGCGTCAAACACATCCACACTCAGGTTCATGCCAACCTCGCGCGCCCCTTCTACGAGCGAGCGGATGGTCTGCATGTTGGCATACACCGTGTGATCCATACCGGTAGAGGTTTTTTCGAGCTGGGCAACTACTGTGTATGTACGGTTAAAGAAGGTTAGGGTTTGGGTCTCGTTTAAGACAATATCGCTTCCCACAACCAGCTGGCCCTCACCAATCTCCTTGTCGTAAACCTTGGAAATCCACGGCTGTACCACAAAATCGGTGGTCGGGTTAAACCCGATTACCTGAACGGGAACGGAGCAGCAGGCCGCCGACAGGGTCGAGATATAGAACTGGGAGGTAACCCGGTCTACCCCTTCTATCTGCGCAAGCTGGGCCTCAATGCCCTTGTCAAAATAAAACCGACTGGGTTCTCCGGAGAGGATGATGCCCTCGTATTCCGACTCATGCTCAAGCGGCACAACCGCAATATCTGCACCCATGCGGTCTTTTAGGCTGTCAAGCCCATTCTTTAGGCTGTATGACAACACCGAGCCGCCCAACAAGGTGAAGGCGAGAATCCCAACAACCGCAATCAATCCGGCCGTGCGAAAGGGGTTTGCGCCTAAGTTATACGCCGATAGGCGGCTTGTCGTCAGCGGCGGCCTGCGTTTCATGGCTTGCGTCTTCCTCCTTATCGGCTTTGTACAGGTAGGCCCCGTTTATTACGGAGAGGACGATTACAAATCCGCTCAGGATTATCAGGGCTGGCAGGGTGAGGATATGGCAATCCATCTTTGTGCTGCCGCAAACCCCAATTAAGGCTGTGGGGATTAGGAGCGCCAGAACACCGTTAAGCCCGAGTGCAAGGGTCAAGCCAAAGCGCGCCTGTTTTTTACGAAGAAAAACAAGCAATGTTCCCCCAATAGCGATAAGGGCACCTATGCCGATTTCTGCTCGCCCCGTCCAGTGGCACTTCATTGGAGCACTCTTTGCATGACCACCCGTGCTTTCGGAATTCATGTCAGCCATACTCATCTGCGACTGGGAGGACTCATGCCCTGCTCCATCTGCTGTGCTTCTAACCCCGCAGACCGGGAACAGCACCTGAGGGCCGATTGCAATCAATAGGCCTAAGACGATATACAGAAAACCAGAAATCAAACGGTTTTTCATTAGACTGTCATCCCTTCGTTTTGGGGAGTTTCAAACCCACCCTGTAGTTAAAAAAGAAGCACAGTCCGAAAATCCCGGACTGTGCTAAAACACAGACGCAAAATTTACGCGGACATCTTTAAGGTATATAAAAATTGTCGCAACAACACATGCGCATCATACACATGCACATGACGTCCGCTTTGCACATTCTGTTTTCTTTCCTAGCATGATATGTACGCATGGTACTTCCTCCATCATATCCATATTAAACATATAAATTTTATATGTTTAATATGTTAAAATATTAGCACCATTACCTTGAAAAGTCAATTGTGTAAAATTGATATAGACTTTTCAACAACTGGTACTATTTTCATCAGGATTGTCAGTCATAGATATGTTTGCTGAAATACCGGTCGCCCCGGTCGGGGAGGATAACCACAACATTTTTGGAATGGACAGTCTGGGCCAGCTTGCTTACTGCCGCTAAAGCCGCCCCGGAGGAGGAACCGGCGAATATCCCCTCGCACCTCGCAAGGCGCTTGACCTGCTCGAAAGCCTCATCATCGCTTACCTTTATGACCCTATCCACCATGCTCATATCCATCGTGTCGGCGATAAAATCGTTGCCGATGCCCTCAATGTTGTAATCAAAATGCTCTCCGCCCCCGATGGTTGAGCCGTAGGGGTCTGCCAAAACGCCCTGAATCTTGGGATTTTTCTCTTTGAGGTACTGCATCACGCCCGAAAAGGTTCCGCCGCTTCCGGCTCCCGCAACCAGATAATCGATATTGCCGTCCAGATCACGATAGATCTCGGGGCCGGTTGTCTCATAATGGGCCCTGGGATTGCTTTTGTTCTTAAACTGCTCAAGCGTAATTGAGTTGGGGATTTGCGAGCGCAGCTCCTCTGCCTTCTTTGCAGCCCCGAGCATTCCCTCCTCAAGGGGGGTGTTGATTATCTCCGCGCCTAGAGCCCGAAGCAGGGTCTGTTTTTCTTGGGAGAACTTCGTCGGCACGGTGAAGATCAGGCGATACCCCCGGTTGAGGGCCGCAAAAGCAATACCAAGGCCGGTGTTGCCGGCGGTCGCTTCGATGATGGTATATCCGGGCTTTAGTAACCCGCGCCGCTCGGCATCCTCTATCATGTATTTGCCGATGCGGTCCTTTACACTTCCCGCTGGATTATACAGCTCAAGCTTTGCGTACACCCTTAAGGTTTCGGGAAAACCCAGATTAGTCAACCGAACAAGCGGGGTGTTTCCGATTAGCTCCTGCATGGAGCCATACATACTCATCGCTTTGCCTCCTCTATCGCTGTCAGCAGGTCATGTGCTAGGTCTTTGACGTTCTCAATGCCCACAGAAAGCCGAATGAGCCCATCGGTGATGCCGACCTTGTCGCGAATCTCCTTTGGTATCGACGCATGGGTCATGCTGGCGGGATGGCAGACAAGCGACTCGACACCGCCCAGACTTTCTGCGAGCGCAATCAGGTGAAGACCCTCAAAAAACTTATGGATGTCATATCCCTCTTTTAGCTCAAACGAGATCATGGCCCCGCCGTTTTTTGCCTGCCTGCTGTTGACGGCATACCCCGGCGAATCTTCAAGCCCGGGATAGTACACGGCCCTTACCGCTTCGTGGTCCTGCAACAGTTTTGCTAGAATCTCTGCATTTTCTACATGGCGGTCCATGCGAATACCCAGCGTTTTAATGCTGCGGATGAGCAAGAACGAATCAAAGGGCTGAAGTACGCCTCCCGTCGCATTCTGGATAAAGTGCAGGCGGTCAGCAAGCTCCTTTGTATTGACTACCACAAGCCCGGCGATAAGATCGCTATGCCCGCCTAAGTACTTTGTGGCGGAATGAATGACGATATCGGCACCAAGCTCCAAGGGGCGCTGGATGTAGGGCGTCATAAAGGTGTTGTCGACAATCAAAAGAACGCCCTTACTTTTGGCAAGCTCTGCGACAGCCGCGATATCTGTGACGGTCAAAAGCGGGTTGGCGGGGCTTTCAATCAATATGGCCTTTACGTCCGGCGTAAGGACCGCTTCGACTGCTGCAAGGTCGGTGGTGTCTGCGATGGTATAGGTAAACCCGAAATTCTTAAATATCTTATCCAGCACGCGGAAGGTTCCCCCGTAGACGTTGCTGGAGAGCACGATGCGGTCGCCGCTTTGAAACAGGCTAAGAACTGCGGTAATTGCCGCCATGCCGGAAGCAAACGCAAAGCCCGCCACTCCGTTTTCAAGTTCGGCTATCAGGGCCTCCAAGGCCTCTCTGGTCGGGTTGCCCGTGCGGGAGTACTCATACCCCCTGTGCTTGCCCAGCCCATCCTGCATATAGGTCGAGGTTTGGTAGATGGGGGTGTTAACCGCCCCGGTGCGCTCATCCCCATAGATTCCGCCGTGGACAAGCGCTGATTCGATGTATGTATAGTGTTTCAAAACTTTGCTTCCTCCCTAAATCAATAAGTTAAAACGCTTTCGCCTTCACACATCCAAGCTATTGAGCAAAAGGAAAAGCGGTTTCTAAACAGTTTTTTCTCTATCTTAAACACAACAGCCTTGCGTTTGTGAAATCCTGTTTGTCGTCAACAGCGACAGCAGTATAGGTGGTTTTTGCAGCGTGTGCGCATTAAGACGTATTTACTTGATTTCTTCGCAAAATAGCCGTTCATGATGATTCTCCCTTTTAAATTCATATAACATATATATGCTTACTATACTAATTTTGATTTCAAAAAGGAGCTGTTGCAGAGTTTATCTGCAACAGCTATACATTTACAGGGGATAAAACAGATGGAAATGCCTATTTCAGCTTGGCGGGAATTACCGCGCCGTTGTATTTCTCTTCTATGAACTTGCGCGTCTCTTCTGATTGCAGGGCCTTTACAAGGGCAAGGATAGCGAGGTTTTCCCGATCTTCTTCTCTGACTGCAATGATATTTGCATAGGGGCTGTCGCCGCCCTCACTGAATAGTCTGTGAGAGGTGATCTTCGCCTCGAGCGCCCTGTTGGTATTGGTGATAAAGAAGTCGTAGTCATCCTTGGTGGGGATAATCTGCGCGGCGTCAATCTCAACAATCTTAATGGGCTTTAGGTATTCGGTCACATCCTCTAAGGAGGCTGACAGGGATGTAGCCGTTGCCTCGTTGAGCTTAATAAAGCCGTTCTCTGCCAGTATGCGCAGGGCGCGGTATTCGTTGGTGGGGTTGTTGGGGACAGCTACTACAGCGTTTTCCGGCAGCTTATCGATGCTGTCGTACTTGTCGGAATAAGCAGTGATAGGCTCAACGTGGATGTCGCCGACGTTGAAAAGCTTGGTGCTGTTGGTTTCATTGTAGGCGTTGAGGTAGGGGTAGTGCTGGAAGAAGTTAAAATCCGCCTCGCCTTTCGCAGTTCTTTCGTTGGTGGTTTCGTCTGCAGCTGTGGCAACCAGCTCGATGATAATGCCCTGTTCGGCAAGGGTAGGTCTTACAAACTCAATCAGCTCTGAATGGGGCACAAGGTCAACGATGCCTCGGATGGTCACCGTCTCGGGGGTGCTGCTTTGGTCTGCGGGAGCTTGCGCGGACGGAACGTCGGATGCAGGGGCCGGGGCCGGGGTAGTTGCGCATCCTGCGGCCAGGCCGATTGTCAAAAGCGCCGCGACTACAAGGGATAGAATTCTCACTGTTTTCATTGTCTCTTCTCCTTTGCTACACTAAGTTTCTCTTTTTAAGGATTTGCCTTGAGGTAAAGTCACCTAAGAACTGAACTATTTGAACCAGAAGAATCAGCACATACACCGCTGCAAACAATATATCGTGCTGAAAACGCTGGTAACCAAACCGAACTGCAATATCCCCTAAGCCGCCGGCACCGAACATTCCTGCAAGGGCGGTCATGGAGATGATGGTAATAACCGCAACCGTAAAGCCGCGGATGAGGGATGGAATCGTTTCGGGTAAGAGGATGCGGAAGATAATCTGGAAGTTTGTGCTTCCGATTGATTTTGCCGCCTCTACCTTGCCCTTTTCAATCTCTAGCAGACTGTTTTCCACAATGCGCGCATACATCGGGATACAGCTTGCGGCGATTGCGATAATACAGGCATCTGTACCGTATGAGCGGCCGAAAATCAACCGCGCAATTGGTATCATGAGAATAATCATAATCATCTGCGGCAGCGACCGCAGAACGTTGATAAACCAGCCGGATGCGGTGTACAAAGCCTTGATTGGAACAAGGCCATTCGGATTGGTTACGGTCAGGAGTATCCCTAAGATAAGCCCGAATACCACCATAATAACGGCAGATAGGCCGGTCATATACAGCGTTTCAAGGGTCGCGGGCAGGATACGCTGCCAGACCTCCGGCGCAAAGGAGCCTTTGATAATCTCCCAAATCGGCGTGTTCATCAAACTCATATCATCACCTCCAAAATCGGTTCCTTTCTCATATTCCCGAGCCATCCGCAACGCTTAAGGGCGTCTTTTGGAGTTCAAAGAACACCTTGGCAAACAGCTCACCGGTTCTGCTTAAGGGGTTACCAAACACCTCGTTGACATTGCCAGATTCAATAATCACGCCATCCTCAAGAACAGCCATCCGCTCACAGGTGTATTTGATAGCGTCCAGCTCATGGGTAATCATGAGGATCGTGATGCCGGTTGCTTTATTGATTTCCTTGAGCAGGTCGAGTATCTGAAGGGTGGTTTGCGGATCAAGCGCACTGGTGGCCTCGTCACTAAGTAAAACATTCGGCTTGTTTACCAAGGCCCTTGCGATGCCCACACGCTGCTTCTGTCCGCCGGACAAACCGCCCGGGTATGCCTTGAGCTTATCCGAAAGCCCAACCAGTTCGGCTGTTTCCAACACCCTTTTTCTTATCTCTTTTTTGGGTACGCCGCTTATTTCAAGCGGGTAGGCGATATTTTTGTAGACGGTTTTCGACTCAAACAGGTTAAAGGTCTGAAAGATCATGCCAATTTTACGGCGTTCCTTTAGCAGCTCCTTTGTGGAGAGCTTTAAAATGTCTACCCCACCGACCAGGATTTCTCCGCTATCCGGTGTTTCCAGCCGGTTGACGCACCGCGCCAGTGTTGATTTGCCCGCTCCGCTAAAGCCGATAATGCCGAATATCTCGCCTTTTTTCACAGAAAGGTTTACCCCTTTTAGAACCTTCAACGGTACGCCGTGTGTGATATAGGTCTTATGCAGATTCGTAATCTTGATATAATCATCCATATCCCATCTGCGGTACAGCGCTCCCTGTACCTCTCCTTTCCGGAAAGTTTGATATATAGGTTTCGTTAAGTGCTGACTTTGCCGGCATATAAAAAAGCAGCCGGGATATTTCTAATCCCGACTGCATCCAAGCAATCATAAGGATAGACCTATCCGCTAAAGGTTTGATTCTTGCGCATAGCACAACAAGGCATACAGCACGCCTGCATACCCATAGCGGAACAAGACATCGAGTGTATAGCCAATGCTCTACCTGCCATTATTGTGCTCCCCTTTCTTAGATTAACATATTTATCATATATACATAATAGGTATTGTCAGGTTGGATGTCAACAGTTTTCTGGAAGGAAAAAGCAGATTTGTATTCCAAGCCAAAACAAGCACCAAAATTGGGCTTGTATTTGGTTGTAATAATCTTACATTGCATATATGCAATATATGTATTTACAGTAAAAAAGAGACTCCCAAAGGAGTCTCTTTGTATCAGATAAAATACTCGATGGTCTTTGCCGGTGTCTTTTGCGTGTTGCGGTTAAAGAGGATGATGGCTTCCCGCTCGTCTTTTTCCCCAAGCGCATAGGGGGTGTTCCCTGTGCTGTTGAGACAGCTATAAGCCACCTTGCGGTTTGCAGTAGACGGCCTATTGAGAATAAGCGCGAGCCCTTCCTGAGTAAAGGGCTTTTTTCTGTAGTAGGGGTCAAACAGGTAGACAGCGGTTTCGTCGACGCCGGTTAGAAGCACATAATGCCAGCATCCGTACCGTACCCGCACTACGACTGCACCGCCCTGCTGCAGGGCGGTGACAATCCGGCTATTCTGCCCGATAAATACTTCTCGGCCCGTTACAAATTCGCACCGAATCGGGAATTTTTTGACCTTGCCGAACTGGTTGAGCCAATCGCTAAGAAACATCATCGCCATCCGCGAGGTTCCGTTTTTCCCGAACTCCCCTTTTACATTGTAGGAATCCAGGCAGTACAGCATGATATGCTTGATGATGTCAGGCGGAATCTCCTCCCGCCGAAATAGAAAGCTCATGGCGTTCATGAGCGTTGTAGGACCGCAGTCATACTCGGTGATTTGATAATTAAGTGGATTCTTCATATCACTTTTTGTTAAACCTCGCTTGTCATTATGTTGATTGCTAGCTCAGTAATCTTCGTTAACTCGTCTACGGAGGTAAACTCCTCGCAGGAATGACATCGGTGCATCGCGCATGCGAGTACAAGTCCTGCAATACCATGCTGGGCGAACACATTGTTGTCGCTTCCGCCAAACGTCGGCTCAAGGTCGCCGGCAAGCCCTAGAGATTTGCAGGCTTCTTGATATCTTCGCACAATGGGATGAGTAATCGGTGTTTCGTAGGCGCGACAGCAGGTTTCAATCACAAACTCCGCCCGGGCATCCTTTTCTTTGGCAGAGCGTTCAAACTGCGCTTTGACGTGTTGGGCGGTTTGCAGGGCTTCCTCATGCGAGTAGCTGCGGATCTCCCCGCTCACTACACACAAGTCCGGTACGATGTTGGTCGCTTGCCCGCCGGAGATTTTGCCGAAGTTGAGCGTTGTGTTGTCGCTAATCCGCCCGATAGGTAGGAGCGTGATTGCCTCGGCTGCCACTTTGATTGCGTGCACACCCTTGTGGGGAGCAAATCCGGCGTGGGCGCTTTTGCCCCGGACGGTGACGTCAAAGGATAGGATGGTTGGCGCTTTATGGGCAGCCGTACCTACAGGGCCTGCTAAATCTAATATGTACGCTTCCTTGGCACGCACGGCGGAAAAATCAAACTGGGCCGCCCCTTTGCAGTAGATTTCTTCGGCAACCGTAAACAGAACCTCTATGGGGCGGTGCGGTAGCTGCTGCTCTCGTATTATGCGAACAGCCTCGAGAATCGCTGCAATCCCAGCGCAGTCATCTGCTCCCAGCACGGTATTTCCACCGCTTCGGATTATACCGTCCTCCCCAAGAATGGCTTGCTTGCCCGAGGATGGCTCCACCGTATCCATATGGGCGCAGAATAGGATGGGGTCTTGCGCACGATTACCATCTAAAAAGCCATAGATATTGCCGCAGTTTCCGCCGATTCGGGTGGCTGCATCATCCTCGCGGACGCAAAACCCCAGCACCTCCAGCTGCTTTGCCAGATAGTCGCCCATTGTTCTTTCCCCCAAGGAAGGGCTGTCGATAGAAACCAGTCGAACGAACTCATCCACCAGACGTTGTTTGTCTATCACCCTGTCTCCCCCTATTCGTTGATTATGATAGCAGCATTATAATTTGCATTTCATATATGTATAGTATGATTTTCATTCTATGTAAAATCTCATCGTTTGTCAACTACTAATTCATATATTACGTTTTCGTTATTTTAAAGGGGATTGCGGTGTTACCCTCGATTCCAGCCATAGCGCCTAATCATACAACGTACCTACTGCTTTCCCTTTATCCGAAGCGGTAATCCGTGTATTTCCCGTTGATATGGCAAAACCTCCAATCGCAGTATCTTTGATTGGAGCTAAGATGCCAAAAACGCCGCCGGGCGAAAACTCCCGGCGGCGTAAGTCTTTTTTGTGGAAATAGGTATGGGGGATATGTTCGGCTTAAAGTTGCCTTGACCATAACGCACGCGGCATAAATGGCTGTACCTTCCCATTTTATTAGGGTGAAATTACTCCTTAACGCCACCAATGGTCAAACCTACAACGAAGTACCGCTGCAGGAACGGGTACACGCACAAGATTGGTACTGCGGCAACAATGGTAATTGCGGCTCGTAAAGCATAAGGCGTCGTTACCTGACCGCCCGTACCTGCAATAGCCTGAGCGCCTGCCATACCGCCCTGCGCCACACTCGAGCTCATTGCGCTGGCAAGCAGCTTCTGCAGCTCGAATTGCAGCGTTGAAAGGTTCTGGTCTCTTGAAGCGTAAAGCAAGGTGTCTACCCAGCTGTTCCAGCTGCCTACCGCAACGAACAGGGCAATAACCGCCAGTGTGGGTTTACACAGAGGCATTACGATTCTCCACCAAATGCAGAACTCACCTGCTCCGTCAAGCTTGGCAGACTCAATAAAGGACTCCGGTATGGTCTTCATATAGGTACGGATAACAATGAAGTTAAACGCACTGATGATAGTCGGTACCCAGTAGGCTTGGAAAGTGTTGAGCAAACCTAAGTCCTTTATAAGCAGGTAGTTGGGGATAAGTCCTGCGTCAAAGTACATGGTGAGCACGATAATAATTGTTATCGGCTTTCTGAATATGTAATCGCTTCGGCTAAGTGAATAAGCCAGAATGGATGTAAACAGAAGGTTCGTAAAGGTTACGACAATCGTTTTACATACGCTTATGATAAATGCGTTGTAAATCGTGTGCATATTCAGCACGATTTCGTAGTTCCTAAGCGAGAACATTCTAGGCCAAAGATAAATACCGCCTTTTACCGCATCCAAACCGTCATTAAATGAGATTGCAAGCGTATTAAGCAGGGGGTAAAGCATCAACGCTGAAAGCAATAGAAGAATGGACGTATTGATTATAGTAAACGTAATGTTCTCAAATGTCCATAATCTTTTGTGTAATTTCATGTCTTCGCCCCCCTTAAACGAGTGTCTCTTGGCCAAGACGTCCCGAAATATAGTTGGAAAGACTGACTAATATCAGTCCTACACCCGTCTTGAAAATACCTGCAACAACGGCCATGCTGTAGTTACCCATCTGATAACCGTATCTCATAACAAATACGTCGATTGTTTCAGCCTTTTCAACAACAACGCCGTTACCAAGGAAGTACGGTAACTCAAAGCCTGTCTGTAATATATGTCCCGTAGACATAACGAGCAATATTACAATAGTGGATCTGATACCAGGCAAGGTGACATTCCAAATCTTTCTATAGCGGCCTGCTCCGTCAATCTCGGCTGCTTCATAAAGAGTCGGGTCAATTGCCGTAATAGCCGCGACATAAAGGATTGTATTCCATCCAAGCTCCTTCCAAAGGTTACTACCAGCTACTACACCCCAGAAATACTCCGGTTTTGATAAGAAAAGGATCGGTTCATCTATGAGGTTTAGAGCCATAAGGGTAGAGTTGATAAATCCACCGGAGGAAGGCAGCGACAAGGCTGTCGAAACAAGTCCGGTAACGATAATCCAGCTTAGGAAGTGAGGCATATAGACGATATTTTGAATAACGCGCTTAAACACAACATTTCTCACTTCGTTGAGCATCAACGAAAGAATGATTGCGCAAATGGTGCCCACTAAGAGCGTCAGAATACTCTGTCCGAGTGTGTTAATGATATCGCGGATAAAACGCTCTCCCATTATGCCGGTAAACAGCGTCTTAAAGTTGTCAAAGCCAACCCACTGCTGCTTAAAGATATTGCGAATCTGGGGTTTGTAATTTTGAAACGCAATCAGCCATCCGTATATTGGTACATATGAAAAAAGGATTTTATAAAGTAAGATTGGCACGCTCATTACAATGAGCCCACGCTGCGCAACAACCTTTGACCAAAACTTATTCTTCTTTTTTGCTACAGTAACTTCAGAAGCTACTTTCTTTTTCTCTACAGTTACGTCCAAACCAATTCCCCCAAAAGGGGGGCAGAGCCTGCCCCCCAATAATAATATGGTCTATTAGGTATTACTGTGCGTTCTTAATACGCTCCTGGATACCGGCATTGATAGCATCCTCGTACTTCTTGTAGTCGATCTTGCCGATAGCAGCAACATATTCTGCCCAGTTCTTTTCAAAGTTCTCGGGCGAATCCATGATGATCTTCGGCAGGTACTGTACGCTGGTGTCGTTGAGCTGCTGATTTACCTGGTTAACCTCTTCGCTGAGTGCGATGTTCCAGCAAGGATAGTACGGAGGATTGTCCTTAGGCTGGTTGAGGAACTGACGCCATGTCTGCTTGCCATAGGCCTGGAGGAATTTCTGATCGTACTCGAGCAGCGAATCGAAGAACTCGCCGGGCTGCTCATCAGGGCTGTAGGCGTTGCCGTCATCAAACGAACCGTTGTGCTTGGGCAGTACATCGCGCAGAGCCATCAGACGGTTGCTTGAACGCCAGGTAACGTCGTTGTAGTTGTCGCGCTGCTGCTGGGTGCGATAGAATACGCCGTTATCGTCAACAAGGTAGTCTTCGCCCTGGATACCCCAAGAAAGAATCTTCTGCCACTCGTCGGTGAGCATGGTATCCAAGAAAGTAAGGCATACTTCAGGCTGCTTGGTGCTTACGGAAACACCGAAGCCCTGGTTGATGTTCATAACGTCGCGGTCCATGTACCAAGGATCAGCACCCGCATAAGTAGGCATTGTAGCAACCCATGTAAGTTCGGGCTTACCGGCTGCAATAAGCGCATCGTTTGCCTGACCAAAGTTCCAGCGCTGGTCATGCATACCAAGTACACGGCCTGTTGCGAGCTTCGCAATATACTGGTCAAAGGTCTGGGTAAAGGACTCGGGGTCAACCAAACCTTTTGCATACATCTGATTCAGGAACTGATAGTAGTCCTTAGCAATCTGCTTATCCGCAAAGATGGTAGCAACGTTATTCTCGTCAACAACAACGCCACCATTGTTCGGATAACCGGCGAGGAACTGCGGCGGGTTGGTTAAGCCCCACTCACGGCCCTGAGAAGCAAGAACCTCAAAGCCGATTGTCGGCTGGCCTTCTGTCTCAGGATACTTCTTCATGAAGTTCTCAATCAGGCTGAAGTACTTTTCAAGGGTCATGTTGCTGAGGTCGGGATAACCTGCATCCTCAAGAACACGCTTCTGAATCCAGAAACCTGTGCCCCAGTGAGTACCACCCTGGATTTCGCCGAAGAAGCGGTTGTAGTTGGGGAATATGTACAGGCCGGGCTCAACAGCTGTGCCGCTGTAGCTCATCTGCTTGAGGTACGGCTCAACATACTCAGAGAGCTTAGGATAATTGCCTGTTGCAAGGTAATCATCCAGTCTGCGGAGTGCGCCGGCTTCCAACAGACGGAGCTTCAGGTCTGTGGTACCAACCAGATCGGGATAATCGCCGCCAGCAATCATAACGCCGATTGCCTGGTCAACGTTATCAGGAGTAACGATCTCGTACTCGATGGTGACACCAAGCTTATCCTTAAGAAGCTTGGTCAGCTTGTTGTCGGGTGCGGGTGCGGTCTCAGCAGTGGTAATCCAAGCCGAGATTGTTACAGGGTTATCCGGAGACAGTACAACCTTATTGCTAGTATCGCTAGGTGTAGTACCGGGGTCTGCAACATCGGAAGACGGGGTAGTTACTGCATTGCTGGCGCATGATACCAACGAAAACAGCATGCACGCAGCTAAAGCGAGGACCATAATTCTCTTGAAATTCATTTAATAACCTCCTTAATATAATTTAGCCAGAAAAGAAATATAAATACTTCTTTTATTGAGGTAACAATAACATATCTGCGAAAATTAGTCAATGTGCACGCACACACGCACGCACAAAAAATTTGAAATATTTCTTTTATTCTTATCTTATATACGAATGTCATGACATAAATATGATAAAAATGAGTAATTTTTATGTGAAACATAGGGCTTCGGCGTTAATAAATTTATTAAACTTAACCAAATTTTAATTATACAAAGGGCCTTATAAAATCCGGATGCCTATTGCACGTACCGTGTGTTTTGAAAACGAATGTTTGCTTAAATGTGTTCGTCCACGCAGTTTAAAACAACCACTACCATCCAGATTTACCCTATCAATAAAAACTCCCGACGAAGGCCGTACAAGCTAACGTCTGGCCTTTGCCGGGATATATGATTTTTTGATTACAATTTAATTACGCTGCAGTAAGTCAATGTATTCAGAGCAAATTGTGTGTATAAGATGTTCTATAGGTCTACCTCCAGCAGTATGGGGGTATGGTCTTGTCTTGGGCCTGAATCAATCATTTCAGATTTTAATACCCTGTCTGCAATCCGGTCGCTGACAAGCCAATAATCGATTCTCCAGCCGGAGTTATTGATTTTACTCGTTTTCACGCGCTGAGCCCACCATGTATAAGCGCCTGTCACGTCCCCGTGAATATGTCGGAAAGTATCGGTAAAGCCCCTTGCCAGCAGATTTGTGAAGCCCTGACGCTCTTCATCTGTAAAGCCGGCAGTATGATGGTTGTTGTTCGGGTGAGCGAGATCTATCTCTCTGTGGGCAACGTTAAAATCCCCTGACGCGATAACCGGCTTTGAATTATCAAGGCTCGCAAGATAATCAGCGTACTTGATGTCCCAGACTTGTCGGTCATCCAGCCGGTTTAAGGAGTCCCCTGCGTTGGGCGTATAAACCTGCGTTAGGTAGAACTCATCAAACTCAAGGGTAATGATGCGCCCCTCCGCATCCATGGTGCCCGGGGCGCCAATGAGCGGATAGCTAACGGATGGGTTTAAGTGGTTCTTGTACAGATACATGGTGCCTGCATAACCCTTACGCGCCGGTTCTGCAGAGCTATTCCATACAACTTCATAATCAGGGAACAACCCGTTTAGGATATCCAAATGCTTTTTGGTCGGGCCATCCGGGGATAGCTTTGTTTCCTGTATTGCGATAACCTCCGGGTTGTGTCCTTTAATTGTATTTAAAACATTCTGAGACAGTATGGCACGCTCCGAGGCACCTATGAGTGCTGCGTTTAATGAGTCGATATTCCACGATATAAACTTCATCGTTATACCCTCCTTCGTCTATTGCGAAAGCAACCTTGTTTACAACTAACATTACCTTATAGAAAGCATTTTGTAAACAGATGACGATATAATCAGCGCCCATCTTTACGGCAGGTTTCAAAACTGACAATTATCACACTTCACTCAGGCAGGTTTTTTGCGTATTTGATGGCTGTATCCGGTTGAAAACATATCCCAATAACGCTATACTTTGGATGTATGAGTATGCCGGGCGCGTTTTGACGAAGCATCCCACTATAAATCCTACAGGGAGGAATCTTGTTGCAGGTAATCATACACGATTTGGATGACGATACTTTTGGGTCGTTGCAATTCGCCGGAAAGCCTGTTGTAATCAACGCTAACGACAAAGCTGCTCCGTGTCAGGGCTGCTTTAAATGCTGGCTGAAAAACGCAGGCTACTGTTTCATAAGCGATAATTTGCAGCATGTCGGCGGCATTATAGGCTCGAGTGATACAATCACTATCATCAGCAAGCTGACCTACGGGTGTTACAGCAGCAGTGTAAAACGGGTTTTAGATCGTGGTATTAGCAATAGTCTTCCCTTTTTTACATATCGCAATTGGGAAACACACCATGTTAAGCGCTATAAGCATAAGGACAAGCAGATTGTGAACGTTTTTCTGTACGGCCCAAGCAGCGAGCTCGAACGGCATACGGCACAGGAGCTTGTTGAGATGAACCGAATTAACCTCGGCATTGATGAAGCAAACCTTGTTTTCCTGAGCGATAAAGATGAGTTAAAGGGGTGTAGCATTTGAACGTTCTGATTCTAAATGGAAGCCCCAAGAAAAGAGGCGGAGCATCCCGCTTTATTTCCTCCTTTGTCCGCGTACTGCTTTGCGGATGCAATGTGAGTACAGAGTCACTACATAAGAAAAATAGCTTTTCGGAGATACTTAAAAAGCTCCCTTCTGTAGATGCAGTCGTCCTTTCCGTGCCGCTCTATGTAGACGGCATACCGTCACATGTGCTGGGGTTCTTAGAGCAAGCAGAGGCGTTTTGCAAGGAGAATAAATGCCGATTTACGCTATATGTGATTTCCAACAACGGGTTTATAGAAGGTAGACAGAACAGGACCCACCTTGATATGTATCGGTGCTGGTGCGATCATGCCGGCATCAAATGGGGCGGCGGTGTCGGAATAGGCGGTGGTGTGATGCTGCATGTGATTTCGATTGCCTACCCTGTCACACTCGCCTTCTACCTGATGATTATCCTGTTAAACCTTATCAGCGCTAAACCCGTATCGGCTGACGCGTGGATATCACTGCTTGAAAACGCCTTGATATATGTGTTTTTAAGCATTGGATTTTTCTATTGTATGGTACAGCTTGCCCGAGCGGTCAGGAAGCAGGAAACTGCTCCGAATCGGTACACCCGCGTGTTGGTTCCGTCTTTTCTATTTATCCCTATGGCGAATATCTTTATGACTCTGGCATCTCTTTTCCATGGACGGATTGTCTTTACGCTGCTTAAGAAGGATCATGCTGCATCTTCACAAGAGAACACCGAAATGATGCGGACTTGATACCCAAATACCCATGCTTGAAATCCACAATGATTACAAAAGCCTGCCTATCAGAAGGCAGGCTTTGTTGATTAAAGACGCTAGACTGGTATAGCGAAAATCCTTGCGTTTGGGTTTAACGCTGTGTTGCATGTTAGGAGATGCTTTTTGTTGCCAGCCAATCAGTGTTTATACAGGCGAGCAGCGGGTATCATCCTGTGCTATGAAATGCCGTAAAAATGTATTTTTATCTTGATTTTGCGCGTCTGATACTATATAATAAAAAAGCTGTAATTTCACCTGAGTAAAATGCCGGTGTGGCGGAATGGCAGACGCGACGGACTCAAAATCCGTTGGTGGCAACATCGTGTGGGTTCAAGTCCCACCACCGGCACCAATAATAATCACAAGTCTTGAAGCAAGGCTATGTGTTTACTGTAGCAAGAGGCCCAACCGTAAGGTTGGGCCTCTTGTTATTAGTAAATAGGCCGATATATAAAGTCGGAAATCACTTGTAACGAGCTTCTGGTTTGTAATCACAGTATTATCTTAAAAACTAGTGGCTTTGAAAAAGATAAGTTCTATTGTGATGGATATCAAATTCTAATCTTCCAATATATTGTTGAAAAAAGCTATTTTCTTTGTTATTATAATATGGAAATCTAATCAAAGGATGCAATAAAATGAAGAAAATTATAGTAACAACGCATTTACTACTTTTTACTTTAGTTTTAGTTTTGAGTGGATGTTCAACGCCCCAAGATAACAATCAGATACAAGATGAAAATCAAATAGTAGTTCCCGACTTGATTAACGTTGATATTTCTGATGCAAAAAGTGTTTTAATTAACATGGGTCTTGTTCCACAGGTTGAATACAAATATAGTGAGACTATCATCGCTGACAATACTATAAGATGTACACCCAATGTCGGTGAACGAGTTAGTAAGGGAGATAAGGTTGCAATTCTTGTTTCATTGGGACCTTCCAAGATTATAAGTAAAGATAGTTATGCCGAATGGACTTTTATCACTTACGGTGTAGAAGATGATTGGAATTTTTCTAATCCTTATATAAAGGAAGGCGTTTTGTATATAGATTGCTATGATGTTACATTTGGAACTGCTATGGAATGGGAGGACCATTATAACGAAGGTTCTGCCGGTGGAATTGCATCTATTACAGATACTTTTGATAAGACCGTTCCAGTGCGTGTGGAATATGATAAGCAAAGTTATGCAGCAAAAGAATCTCAGTCCTTTACTATTATAGTTCCACTGAATGATTTGGATGTAAAAAAACCAACTAATATATATTTTAAAATCGGAATCTCCGTTAAAAACAAACATCAGGAGCTTATGTTTAATTGTTCAATGACTTGGTAGATGTTAGGTAAAAAGTCTGCTATACTGATGACTTGAATCACGGTGAAATTGCGCTTGTTGACTATGAGCAAGCAATAGAATGTATGGGTGTCGCAAAGAATATTATTCCATATCGCATCAACATTAAAGATATAAAGAAAAAACCAGGATTAAGAATGTACGGTTCAGGCCGAATTGGACGGAAGAGATAATACCATTCAAATATCACGGAATGCATTAAAGAATTTGTAATCATAAGCGCTTATGGAACGGTCCCTTATCATTGGCATTTCTGTTGCAGCTATTAATGTTACAATCATTTACATGGATAGTTCTGTTAAGTAGCATTCGGTTTTAAAACTTTTTATGATAATGTTAAGTGGAAAGAAGCAAAGACAATAATTAGAATAATAAATTCAGAAGCTATGCAATTTAACGGAATACGGAATATGTCTTTCATTGACAGAGTAAATAAAGATAGTTTATGATAATTTACTCGTATTAGCAGATTATTCATAAGGCATTTTGCGGGAGCAATGCTATGTATTTTTGTAGTAAACGGCCCAACCGTAAGGTTTGGGCCGTTTGTCTGAAGTTGTTAGGTAATGTGGGTACAAGGTAACGCATTAGCGCAAAGGGGATTTTTGGTTGAAATTAGTATAATTTAGACGTATACTTAAGTGTGTACGGAAGGCAGTCGTAATGAGGATTTTGAACTTAATGATTATTTGAGGACATATTAGATTACTTAATAATTAAGGGGAAGCTAAGATGGATTTAAAAGACTATTATTTTCAAAACATCCAAGAATCAGATTATCATTACCGCTTTTATGATTCCATCAAAAATGTGAATAAAGTTTATAACATTTTTAATGGATTTACAGAAGTTTATGACTATACGTTTGAAGTGTTTGATGCAGAAGAAGCAATAACAAAGTTCAGGGATCTATGCGAACCAAATGAAAGCTTTTACAGCAATGAAAGCAAGTGCTGGTTTTACCTCGTGACATATTACTTATATAAACTGGGATATGAGGTAAAAGAATTTCCGAGGATACTGGCTAGGCCACCCGTTAACCCTTATGAATTTACCTGTGGAGAGATAAGAAAGAGAATTATTGCTCAAGGTGGCGATTTCAACGGCACAGTTCGGTACGCAACAAGAAGAGACTTTGTTGCAGGATTGACCTTTGAGTTAAAGTCTAGTCACATAGGCATTGATAATTCGATAGAACAGAAGTTCATTGAGATTTCGAATCGGCAAGCATCCTTTAATAATATGAGTATCGATGAGAAACTTGCCGAGATTGCCAACCTAATAGAAAATATGCTTAAGAAGAACGGGCGCTTTATCGGACTTGATTATTCCTTGATTTGCTTGGATTATATTTCAAACGAGACCGTTACCAGTTACAGGAATAAAATGCAGTGCTTCCGGCATGCTACAGCTGAAGCTATTAGAGAAAGAAATTCCTACGATGACAAGCAAAAGAGCTTTTTTGTTGACTTCGGACTGACAATCGTCAAAGTGATTCATGCGCTAATTACAATAAACGACGATATGCATTATTAATCCAGATTCCCATTTCGTTTAATATTTAATATCTGTCCATTTAATGCTTACACGTTCCACTATGGAAATCTTATTTTTTGGAACTCAGCCCACACTGAGTTCCTCTTTTTTATGTCTTTTCACGCTGCCCACAGTGCAAATGCACTGTGAATAATAAAGATAAGTTAGGCGCTCAATACGGGCCTTTAGCATTATTGGTGCGGGCATTTATATGGAGTTGCTTTATAATTGAAAGCGTAAACTTTAGTTAATTAGCGTGCTAACGTTCGCATATTAATTTGCGATAAAAGAAGTGCAAAATGATGCTGTGAGGGGTAAATTTACCCGTCAATATGCTAACGTTATCGGAACGTTCCGATAACGTTAGCATATTGACGGCTGTTTTCGATGGGTCAAGAGGGGGTTATGGTAGGTGTCAAGAGGTGTTTTCACCTGTTTTTAGCCGTTTCAATATGCGAACGTTCGCATATTGAGAAAAAGCAAGATGCTTATTCAAACTAACTTAAGAAGTTTAGAAAGCGGCACTAAAAGAAAAGGAGAGCTTTCGCTCTCCTTGGGGTTGCTTGTTTCGGTTAAGCGCCTACGTATTCGCCTCCATCGATGTCACCTACGTAACCACCGCCACCAGGGCCTTCCTCAGCGACTCTCCATTCGCCCGTGAAGGGGTCTTGGTACATGTCGCCAGGTTTGAGGTTCTCAGTGGACTTAGGCGAGGCCTTAGGTGAAGTGGACGAAGTATTGTCCTTTGGTTCCGAAGAAGTCTCATCATTGGTATCAGGTGCCTTGGATTCAACAGGCTCGGACGCTGCCGGTTCGGAAGATACAACAGGTTCGGACTCGTCAGGCTCGTCCTCGACAACGGGTTCGCTTATTACATCAGAGGAATCTACAATTACCTCGGATTCAGAAACTACAGGAGCCTCGGGATCCTTGCGGAAGCAACTCGCAAGAACGAAACAAGCGATTGCGGCTACGAATACTACGGCTGCAAGAACCGAAAATACAATCTTAGTTTTCTTCGTCATGATATCACCCTATAGTCTTTTTAGTTTCCCACAAGCTGTCAAAAATCCTCTTACTGTAATTATATGTTGATTTCCTAAATTGTAAAGTGAATCCAATAATTCTATGCCCCTATACGGGGCATTTTTTGTTTTAAAACGGTTTTTTTGAAAGTCCCTATAATCATTATGAAGGTGAAAATAACTTGCAGTCAAAAGCGAGTGAGCGCACAAAGTGCGCGAGCGAAGGCTGAAGGATTGCGGTAGTAAAAATTAATGTAAAAAACGGCGCCAGCCGGCGCCTGCCGACAGGCAGGCGCATGAAGTCTGGAAGTAAAACTCCGGCCATTCGGCTTTATCTTCCGAAGAAATCGGAAGGTAAAGTGCGAATGGTTGAGAAGAAAGCTTTATATACCTTGAAAAGCCGAAAAGCGGCGTAAGGATGCGATTTGTTCGTGTCTGTAATTGCTCCAAAAGAGCGGCAGGTAGTGGCTCCTGCCTGACCAAAAAAGCTGGTTTTGAAGTAACCCACAAGGGCGTACTGCGCCCAATCACAGAA
>JAEZKF010000052.1 GCA_023415575.1 Bacillota bacterium | reverse complement strand
ACGTTCGGCATCATAACATAGCCGTTTTCGTCGGCATCTGGATGACTCGGGTTGTACACCGGTGTCCCCGGGGTATCATCCTCAAGCACCTCTTTCACGCGCACCCCGCCGAGCTTATCGTAACGCTTCATTTTGCCTAATAGCACGTTATCAAATGAATTTGCAACACTTGCACGCTCTTCAAAAACCACCAGCTTGCGCTTGTAGGGCCCGCCTTCTGCTGTTCTTGTCGTGCTGGAGTTTGCGATATTCTGCGAAATAATATCCATGCGAAACCGCTGCGCTGTTAAGGCCGATCCGCTGATATCCAGTGAACTAAGAAAAGACATTACCTTCCCTCTCTTCTATATAAAATATATCAAGCTTACCGAGTACCCTCGCTTATTACATGCCTAAGGCAGTTGAACTTATGGGTAATCTTGCTTTGGAAATAGTCGTATTCAATCTGAGCTCTTGCGAGTTCAATATTCTCCTTCTCAACATCCACATTGTTACCGTCTTCGCGCATGGAGGTAGTGGTGTCCTCCTTGATGACCGGCTTAATCTGCGAAACAACCTTGCCGGTTGTATTGCCCGCAGAATCCTTTAGGAGTGTATATACCGTTTCAAAATCCACGTATTTGGCCTTGTAACCGGGAGTTTCTACGTTTGCGATGTTTTGGAGGGTAACCATCTGCCTTTTCCACACCGCGTCCATTCCCTGCTGGAGTAGGTTAATCGAGGCTCCGCCCAAAATATCCATATATTGTACCTCCTATTGTTTTATACTACTGCAAGAAAACCGCACCGCCGCGCCAATAATCGCAATGAACCATAGCTAAAGCAGAACGAAAAATATATTAATATTTTTGAAAAAATCCGCATTATAAGACAAAATCACCAAGACACCGACGATTATTACTCGCCCGGCATCCCAGTGCTTTCCAAAAATAAATCCGGTTTCTGTTTTTGGATTTGATTCGGTTACTTCGCAGTTTTTTCAGGCGGGAAAAAGCGATGGGTAAGTATGCCTGAGGCTGGTGAACACAAAATGATGATATGAGATAATAGTCCATTGCCAATCACGACCCCCATGTTTATGGAAAATAAACCAAAACAGATTGCCGAATAGCAATTAATTTCATTTAATTATGTTAATGTTATGTTACACGAATTTGATTGAAATGTCAATAAAACGACCAAATATATCATGTATTTGCATTTTAAAATACTCTACAAGTGAAACATTTTCGCTATTTTTGTGATTTTGCATCGCGGACAAGTTCTGTTTTGGCAATTCCCTTGATGATACAGTTGCATTTTGTGAGATTTTTTTTATATATTTCTTAGGTTTTTCCTGTATTGGGGCTAAAGTTTTTCACTCAATAACCGATAAAACCATTGAGGATAATTATATACATTCGGTTAAGATGTTAGTTCTCCGAAAATACTGCTGTTTAGAAATGGAGTATTAAGTTATGACGATTCGTCCATCAAATATTTCGCAGGCATACAAGGCTTATGTGTCTGCGCCAAAGTGCAGTGAATCAAAAACTGAGCACAAGACTTCTCCAATCGACCGCCAGGATCGGTTGGAGCTGTCGAGGGAGGCTAGTGGTATTACACCGCAGCAGTCAATCGTCGCTTCCCTTTCGCACGAGGTTTCTGCGGGCGCTTCTGCCGAGCGGCTTGCCCAGCTCAAGGAAAGCATTGCAAACGGAACCTATTCTGTGTTGAGTGAGAAAATCGCCGCTGCAGTGCTTGGGGTAGAATATCGCATTTAAAACACCCAATGAAAGGATGGTTTGCAATGAGCCGCTACGATCCTTACTACTCCATACTGGATGAGAGCATAACTCTCTATTCCAACATGCTGGATTTTGTAAAATCAAAATATCAGGTAATTGTTCATAAGGATATAACCCAGCTTGAGGAGATGCTCAAGGTGGAACAGGCAATGGTTATGAAGGCCTCTCTTTTAGAAAAGAACCGCTCTTCCCTACAGACAGAGCTGGGAGATGACGGACTAACGCTACTTGAGATGGCTAATAAAGCGCAACCCGCTGACAAGGAACGCCTGCTTTCCTACCGGCAAAAGCTCCTCGGCATTCTGGAGGAGATTAAAGCCGTCAACGCAAAAAGCATGGAGCTCATAGAACTCAGGCTTAAGAATACCGAATCTACTCTGGAGCGTTCCGGCTATATTCAGGACATGCATACTTACAGTAAAACCGGCGCACCCGCCGAAAACAACGCAGGAATCAACAAGAGTCTGATAACTAAAAAAGTTTAACAGTTGGAGGAACCTGTCATGCGCCCAACATTTTTAGGATTCCAAGCCGCACGTAGCGGTCTTGTTGCAAGCCAAAAAGCTCTTGATATCGTCGGAAACAACGTTGCAAATATGCATACGGAAGGCTATACCCGTCAGCGCGTCGATTTGATTTCGATGTCCGTAGCCGGCGTTACCAGCCGTTATGCCGTTGGAAATACAACGCTTGCAGGACAAGGCGTATATATCGCCGGTGTTAGCCAAATCCGCGACCCTTACCTGGACACACGCTACCGCGAGCAGTCGGCCTATCTGGGTAGCTTGGAGACGATTGTATCGGGATATAAAGACCTTGAAAACCTGTTTGATGATGTAACATCCTCCGGCTTGCAGGACGCAATGAGCAAGCTGTTAAAGCAGCTTCAGAGTGTTTCCACCGACGCCGAAAAGCCCGAAATTGCCAACACTGTGCTTACGGCGGCTAAAAACCTTGTCCAGCTCATGAATTCTTATAACTCCAAGCTGGACCAGCTTGTGACTCAAAACCAGACAACCCTTGATGTATGTGTTCAAAACGTTAACTCTATCTTAGAAAAGCTCGCATCGCTCAACGCACAGATCAAGGACGCTTGCCTTTCAAATACCACGGTTGACCCAATTACAGGCGAGCGCAGAATGCTTGGTCCGTACGGCCCGAATGAGCTGTACGATGACCGCAACCTCCTGCTTGACCAGCTCTCGGCATATGGCGAGATTTCTGTAAAGAACGAGTCGGATGGAACCATCACCCTAACCTTCGGCGGTGCGGTTGTTCTGTCTGGTACCAGAGCAGATACTTTGAATCTTTCTAAGGACAATAACGGAGCCAACGTCCTTACATGGGGAATAGCAGGCACCGACTATTCGGCCAAGGACGGCGCTATTACTGCATATGTCAATCTTCTTGACGGTAAGGGAGGTTATGCAGCGTCCGGCGAAAACAGCTTTGAAGGCATTGAGTATTACAGAGAGATTCTCAACTCCTTTGCCAATACATTAGCTACTGCCTTCAATGCTGCCAATACCATTAACGCAACCGATGCAAACGGCGATCCCATTGTCCTTGGAGGTAACCTCTTCCAAACCTCGGATGGTTCTGCTACCTTCACAGCAGGCAATATCCGCATCTCAGATGAGTGGATTGCCGACCCGCAGTTCATTGTAATAAACAATGACACCGCGCAGGGAGAGCTTGCAAACTCGAACATCCTAAAGATGATTTCAATGTTTGAGGACAATACCCTATCCTTTGGTGGCGGTGGCTACACCGAGTTTACCGGCACCTTTGAAGGGTATCTGATTCATTTCCAAACCAAGCTCGGCAATCAGAAGGACTATTATGAAAGCACCTGTGACTCAACCAACAGTGTTGCCTTGGAGCTGCTGGATGCAAGAGACGCTGTGTCAGCTGTTTCGGAAAACGAAGAAGCCATTAACATGATGGTTTATCAGAAATCCTACAACGCAGCGGCAAGACTGATTACTGCTGTTGATGAGATGCTTGATGTTCTGATTAACAAGATGGGACGCGTCGGCTTATAAGCAAACTGACTCCCGCCGCTTTTAATGGAGGATTAGATTATGAGAGTTACGGGTAGCATGACCCAAAGAAGGTTCCTAACGAATTACAGTGCTAGCCTTGGGCGCCTGTCTAAGCTGATGGAGCAAAACACCACCCTGCGCGCCTTTAATAAGGTTTCGGAGGATACGGCTGCTGCCTCTAAGGCGTTCTTAATCAGAAGACAGCTTGCGCGCATAGAGATGTATGATTCCAACCTTGAAAATGCAAAGGATCTTTTGTCCTCGGCTGAGACCTCGGCAACTACAGTGGGCAATAGCATCAAAAAGGCTATGAGTACACTGGTTAAGGCATTAAACGACCCCAACGGTTCTGACCGCGATGTTCTGGCGGCACAGCTTGAAAACTATCGCGATGAGATAATTAAAACGATGAACAACTCGTTTGCTGGTCGTTATATTTTTGGCGGTACTAGTAATGAAACCCCTTTTACCAAAGATGAAGCAACCGGGCGTCTATTGTTTAACGGCGTTGCGGTATCAGACCCCACGGTGACTGAGTTCCCGAAAAATGAAGATGTTTATGTTGATATCGGACTTGGGTTGGAATTCGACCCCGTTACCGGAAAGCTTGACCCGCAAACGGCGCTGAAGATATCCACATCAGGACTTGATTTCATCGGATATGGACTTGATGCAGACGGTCTTGAGAACAATGTGTGCGATGCGCTTACCAAACTTGCTGAGATGCTGCGCGCCGATAACTTTGACAGCGATACGGCCAGAAAGTATATTGATAAGCTCAACACGATGCATGCCAATACCCAGACAGCGATTGCCGATCTCGGTAACCGCATCAACTATATCGATTACAACCTTGAGCGCCTTGAATCGGACACCTTGTCATTGCAAGAGGCGCAGAACGGACTTGAGAAGCTTGACCCCGCAGCTGCCATTACTGCCTTAAAGACAGAAGAAACTGCTTACAAGACCTGCCTGCAAATCGGACCGAGGCTGATTCAAAATTCTTTGTTTGATTACCTGCGTTAACCGGTTTGGTTAATTCAGGTTTGGATATTAAGCAGATTAAATGACAATCATGAAAAGTGCGGTGATATTATGCAACTGATAAAAATTACAACCGTGCCGATTTCGATTGAGCTTAAGACCTCCCCTGCCCAACTCAAGAACACCTCCGGAGAGCAATCTTTGGGCGTCCCCAAGCTTTCTATGTCACGGGAGAAGGGCGGTTTTAAGATTACCTCTGAGCCTATCAAGGTCAACATCGACACCTACGAATCGATGAAAAGCGCAGGGATTATGTCTCCGCTTGATCGAACCTTTGAGGCAAAACAAAAAGGAATCCAGATTGCCTATGAGGCAACTGCACGGTACGTTGCTGACGGAAATGCTCTTGCTGATACCCCGCAATCCCAAAACCCCATTCCGGAGATTGCGAAGAACTACTTTAACCGCAACATCGAAACAATGCTCAGCTTTATTCCGTCTCAAAAGCCCAACATCACCTGGAAGGACGGAACACTCAACATTCAATATGAGATGGATGAGTATGACATCGATTGGGAATCGGCAAGACCAAGCTTTGAGTTTGTTCCCCCGACGATTGAACTGACTGTACTTGAGCGTCCGGCGGTCATCATCGAGTACATCGGTGGCCCCATCTATGTTCCACCCAGTGCAGACCCCAACTATCAGCCTCCTGCTTTTGACATGCAGGCTTAGCTTGAGCTATCGTTTATCATTAAGCAACTTTTGTCTTAATGATAAACGAACTCTTTTTTAAGGCATCCTGTTTCCCCGCCAATAAGTTTCAGATGGTTTGGAGTGACTAGTATGAATATTGCCACAAGGGATTTCGGTACGATTGACATCAACGAGCGCGACATTCTCTATTTTCCCAAAGGGATCCTTGCGTTTGAGGAGTACCACCGATATGTGCTGATTCATTACCCGCATGAGGATATTACCCCGATGTGGCTTCAATGTGTGGATAACAGCGCACTTTGCTTTATCGTTTTTGACCCGTTTTTATACCACGAAAATTATGTTCCAACCATCTCCGGCGCAGACATGGCGGAGCTCGATGCCAAAAGCACAGAGGATCTTCGCTACTTTGCCATTGCAGTTGTTCCCGAAGACGCAAAGAAATCCACCATCAACCTCAAAAGCCCTGTTGTTGTAAATATTACGAATAACCGTGCGATGCAGTGTATCTTAGAATCGGATTACCCTGTGCGCTATCCCTTATTCACTGATAAGGGGGAGTTGTAATGCTTGTTATTACAAGAAAAGTCAATGAAGGCATCGTTATCGGTGATAATATCGAATTGATGATTGTGGATGTTTCCGGAGACAAGGTCAAGATTGGCATTAACGCACCGCGCGATATCCGCGTTGTACGTAACGAGCTGCTTCAAACTGAACAGCTAAATAAGGAAGCGGCGGTACCGAAGGCGATGGTTGTCTCAAAGGATTTAATTTCCTTGTTCGGCAAAAAACCCGACCACAATCCGTAAACCCGTAATTAATTTTTATAATAAAAAAGGTCTTTGATTCCTGCAAAACCAGAAATCAAAGACCTTTTCATTTCGCATAACAGCATTTGAGACGGTATAATCGGCTTATATTCGTCAAAAATAGGTACAGGGCACATTTACTTTATATGTGCACTAAAAAACTATTTGGAGGGAACGCATTGAAACGATATATCATTCCCATAACTGCCGCTCTTGTACTGCTCGCAATTGCATCGGGATGCACCAAGCAGGGGGGAGGCACTTCTTCGACAGCTTCCGGCGGGGTTGCCAGCATCGCATCAGGGATTACCGAGGGAGTCTCCTCAATGGTTAGCACAGCAGAGGAAGATATCAGTTCTATGGGCAGTGCTATCATGGACGAGAGCGCTCCGAGCGGCACACAGTCCGATACAGCATCCAAATAAAGTTCTGGATACGTATGAGCCAGCAGCAATAAGCATCCCCCGGCAAAGCCGGGGGTATTTCACATGCGGGCATAGCCCTCTGTTCTTCGCGGACGCGTCAAACGCGTAATACGGTCTGCCAACTGCGTAAGACTGTTACTTGCCGCCCGTAA